>NZ_JBIVON010000082.1:0-1025 GCF_044754145.1 Streptomyces sp. NPDC093149 | reverse complement strand
GCGTGGGCGGCGGTCACGAGGGTGACGTGGTGGTGCCAGCCGCGCCAGGTGCGGCCCTCGAAGTGGTCCAGGCCGAGGCCGTGCTTCATCTCGCGGTAGTCGTGCTCGATGCGCCAGCGGATCTTGGCCATGCGCACGAGCCGCCGGATCGGGGTGTCGGGCGGGAGGTCGGTGAGCCAGTAGTCCGTGGGTGCGTTCTCACCAGGAGGCCATTCGACCAGCAGGGTCTCGGCCTGCAGCACGCCGTCCCAAGTGGCTGATCCTCCGGCGTCGGCGGCGGCGAGCGTCCGGGGGATCTTCCCGGCGGGTCGCACCTGCAGGACCCTGAACCGCGAGCGCATCGCGCCGCGGCTCCCCTGGCGCCAGGTGACCTGCCGAAACGCCCGGCGGCCTTCCTCGGTGGCGAGCTCGTGAAGGGCGAGCGTGCCCGTGCGGTAGCGGGGCAGAGGGTGCCTGCCCGCGCCGCTGTAGGCGGGCGCCACCGGTTCCGCGTCGAAGGGGTGGGCCGTTTCGTCCCCGCGCACGGCGACGACGTAGTTCAGGCGCCGGGACCGCAGAGCATGGCGGAAGGCGGCGGACTGGCCGTAGCCGGCGTCGGCGACCACGACCTGCGGAGCAAGTCCCCAGCTGATCGATTCGTCCAGCATGTCGATCGCCAGTCGCCACTTCTCGACGTGCCCGACCTCCGGAGGGAGGCCAGTTCGCTTCCTGCGGACATCGTCGCGGTCGCCCCACTCCGGCGGCACGAACAGCCGCCACGACAGCGGGCACGAGGCCCGGTCGGTGACGGCATGGACACTCACCCCGACCTGGCAGGGCGAACGCTTGCCCAGCGCACCGCAGTACTGCCGGGAGACGGCCACCGACTGGTCGCCGGATTTCGGGAACGAGGTGTCGTCGATCACCCACGCCTCGGGACTGATGACAGAGGTCATCTTCCTGGCGATCTTCCGCAGCACCGGAACGTGGTCCCACGGCGACTGGCTGACAAACTGCTGCAGAGCCTGCATGTTGCCGTCCGGCAG
>NZ_JBIVON010000081.1:0-1078 GCF_044754145.1 Streptomyces sp. NPDC093149 | reverse complement strand
TAGCCAGGAGGGGAGTTTGTCGTCGGGCAGTGCCCAGAACAGGGTGCCCGCGCCGGGGATCGCGGTGATCACGAGGCCGGTGGCGAGTTGGGCCAGTCCTTTCCAGGCCTGGCCCATGGCGTCCCAGCCGCCGAACCCGACGAGGGTGCCCAGGCCCTTGATGGTGCCCCATACCCCGTCGACGATCAGTCCGTCCCAGACGAACGACTTGACCCAGTGCCCGACTTCCCAGACGTGGTGTTTCTCCTCGACGGGGTCGCCCCAGGGGAGTTTGGCGTTCTTGAGGTCGTCGGCGTTGAACCCGTACTGGTCCTTGCGTTCGGACCCGTCCCCGGCGACCATCTGGACCCCGCCGGGGATCAGGGCGGTGATCTTGTTGTGGCAGGTGCGTTCGGCGGCCCAGAACGCGGCGACGGTCGCGGTGATGTCGTCGCGGAGCTGGTTGTGCTCGTCGACCTTGTCCTCGTCGTACTCCCAGTCGTCGTCGTCCTTGTTCGCGTTCACGAACTTCGTCGCGTCCGCTTTCAGCTGTTCCAGCTTCGTGACCAGCGGGCGGATCTCCGTCGCGTAGTCGGACAACGAGGAGGCGACCTTTTCCAGATCGTCCGCGAAGCCGTCGGCACGGTCCTTGACGGGTTTCGTCGACGCGAACAGCTGCTCGGCCTCGGGGGCCTTGTAATAGGCGGACAGGCCCTGGAAATGGGTGTGGACGGACGAACCGGTGTCCCGGATGTGCCCGGCGTCGGTCTTCAGACCGGCATGGTCCTTCTCCAGCTGTTCCAGATTGCCGGTGTACTGCGGAATCGCTTCGGGCTTGATCACCTGGACTGCACCCCGGGCTTCTTCGGGTCCAGATCCACCGCGCCGAGTGCCTTGCGCTGCGCTTCGGCGGCCATGTCGAGATCACCGTTCAGATACGCGGTGGTCGCATCGACCGCACCCTGCAACGACTTGCCCGCCCGTGCCGCGACGAACTTCAGGTCCGGTGTCGTGTGCTCCGCGAACTGCGACAGGGCCAGCGCGACAAGACCACCCACGGCCTTCTCACCGTCCTTGCCACCACCACCGCCACCGTCAC
>NZ_JBIVON010000080.1:0-1159 GCF_044754145.1 Streptomyces sp. NPDC093149 | reverse complement strand
GTCATCTTCCTGGCGATCTTCCGCAGCACCGGAACGTGGTCCCACGGCGACTGGCTGACAAACTGCTGCAGAGCCTGCATGTTGCCGTCCGGCAGGCGCCCGGCCATCGGCTGGACAGACTTGCGCCGTCCGTCCAGCATCAGCCCGCGCAGATAGCAATCTCCTTGACGGCGCTGGTCCTTGCGCGCCAGGGACGCGAAGACCTCAGCCACGAAATCACCGAGGTCCCCGCGGAGCTTTTCCACCTCACCAAGATCCACGAGCCGCAGCATGCACCGCCACGACCACCAAGATCAAATCAACCTAACGAAGTACTATTAGAACCTACGCGGATAGGCGGGTTGGGGGTCCCTGGTCGCGAGAACCGGCACTGGTCTCGATGATCATGGAGTGGTGATGTTCCGTGATCGCTGTGGGGGATTTGTGCCTGTTTTGCCGTCGTGGCTGAGTGAGCCGTTGTGGGAGCAATTCGCGGCGTTGCTGCCGAAGCGGCCGGCCTTCGATCCGGGGCATCCGCTGGGCTGTCACCGGCGCCGTGTCGGTGACCGGGTCGTCTTCGACAAGCCGCTGCAACTCCTGCGGTTCGGCTGCTCCTACCAGGCGATAGCGGATGCGACCTGTTCGGCCACGACGATCCGGGCCCGCCGGGATGAGTGGATCCGGTTGGGTGCGTTCGCCCGGCTGAAACAGCTTGCGCTGGAGGCGTACGACCGGATGGTCGGGCTGGTTCTGGACGAGATCACCGTCGACGGATGCATCACCAAGGCGCCCGGGGGTGGCGAGGTCGCAGGGCGCTCGCCGGTCGACCGGGGCAAGCAGGGGCTGAAACGCTCCGGCCTGGTGGACGGATACGGCATCCCCCTCGGCCGCATCCTGGCCGGGGCCAACCACCACGACTCACCCCTGCTCGCCCCGACCTTGGACCTGCTGACCGCCCTCGGGCCGCTGCCAGAGGAGGTCACCGTGCACCTTGACGCTGGCTACGACAGTGCTGGCACCCGCATCCTGCTCGCCCAGCGACTTTTGCACGGACAGATCGCCCGCAAGGGCCAGAAAGCACCGATCCAGGCCACCCGACGGTGGCACATCGAACGTACCCACGCCTGGCAGAACGCCTTCCAGCGCCTCGCCCGTTGCACTGAGCGCCGCGCCACGGTCA
>NZ_JBIVON010000079.1:0-1299 GCF_044754145.1 Streptomyces sp. NPDC093149 | reverse complement strand
AACGGTTCCAGCTTCGGACCACGACGCGGTGCTGGCACACCCGAAGAAGCACTCATGCATGAACTAACGACGAATCTCCGGCGCAGGACACTAGCACTCCTGTCTGAGGGTGAGCCCGCGTGGAACCGCGACGTCTGCTGACGCCGTCCCACAGCACAGGCCACGTCGTGCGGCCTGTCATAGCCTCAACAACGCGTGCATAATGAGTGGACGGAACGCGGCCTCCCGTTTCAAGTTCCTGCTTGCGCTCTGCGGCGGCGGATGCATGTATGTGAGTCGCGATGCTGGCTCCTGGGTGCTCACGGCATTCACAACCCTCCCCTTCCTGCTGACCCTCGCCTTCACGGTTGCTCCAGTCGGTTTGTACATCGACGATTGGGGGCTGCGGCTCCGTTTCCTCCATCGTGTGGTGCGCCGACCTTGGCAGGACATCGACGACATCAGGCTCGTCTGGGACGAGTCGCACGAGGTTTTCTATCTCCAAGTGCGCACGTCGTCCACGGCCCGTGGCTGGCCGCTACCCTACGATCCGGCGACCGGCGCCTACAGGATGGATCTCAACCTGATCGACTTCACGGTGCCGGAGTTCTCTGCGGCTTTCCGCAGATTCGCCGGACCGTGCTGGCAGGGCGAGAAGGCAGAATCGGACCTGGCTCACGCCGTACCGGATGCGGAGGCATGCTACTCGGGCCGGTTCGCGGGACCGGCGACCGCTCTGACCGCGTGGGTTCTGCCCGCGGCCCTGTTCGCCATCGGGATGTGGGGCGCAATGGCATGGACATGGGAGATCGACGCCATGCTGCCGTGGTTTGTCGCTACAGGGTGCGCCCCACTCCTCGCCCTCCTCTTGCGGCCGAAGCTTGAACTCAAACTAGGCCGCGACGGTTTCACATTGTCGGCGGGGCGGCGCCGTACTCACGTAGCCTGGCAGGACGTGAGTCGTGTGACCGTAGTGCGCCCCGGCTGTGCCCCCGAGTCCGTCGCGTCCCTGGTCGTCTGGTTCAGGGACGGGGCGCCGGTTCCATCCAGATGGCGCTGGGGCAAGTGCTTCGAGCCCTGGTCCGGCGGGGTGCGGATAACCAGGTGCCACGCGGCTGGGCTCACCTCAGTCATGGTCACCCCAGCCCAGCTGGACCGGTCCTTGCAGCACTTCGCTGGAGCCGCCTGGCAGCCCCATACGCCGCAGGCGACGTGACCCCTCCAGACTAGGGTCTGTTTCTCGGATCTCCTGACAGGGGTGGGGTGTTGAGGTCAGGGTGGTGGGATGGGACGTGGGGATCTGACGAATGCGGAGTGGGA
>NZ_JBIVON010000078.1:0-1350 GCF_044754145.1 Streptomyces sp. NPDC093149 | reverse complement strand
CGCGGTGATGCTCGCTGACGGCGGCGAGGCGATCGCGGATCTGGCCGTCCTGCGCGACCAGGGCGAGGTGTTCGGCCCTGTCGCCTCGACACCGACTACCTGGCGGCTGCTGGCCGACGTCGACGAACGCGTACTGGACCACCTGCGCTCGGCCCGCGCCCAGGCCCGGGAAGTGGCCTGGCTGCAGGCATCCGAGACTCGCGGCGGCATACCGGCGGCGAAAGCCGGCGGACAGGAACTGCCCGGCCTGGTCCTGGACATCGACGCCACGCTGATCACCTGCCACTCCGAGAAGGAGGCGGCCGCACCCACCTACAAAGGTGGCTTCGGCTTCCATCCTCTGGTGTGTTTCCTAGCCAACACAGGCGAGGGCATGTCCGGGCGGCTGCGGCCCGGGAACGCCGGAGCCAACACGGCCGCGGACCACATCGCGGTTCTGAACGACGCTCTCGCGCAGATCCCCGACGCCCACCGGCACGGCACCGACATCCTCGTCCGAACCGACAGTGCCGGCTCCGCGAAGGTCTTCCTCGCCCACGTCCGAAACTTGCAAACACGCGGAATCCGCATCTTCTTCTCGGTCGGATACGCCATTACCGAGCCGGTCCGCCGCGCGATCCGCGCCCTGCCCGACCAGGTCTGGCACCCCGCCCTGGACCAGGACGGCACCCTCCGCGATTCCGCCGAGGTCGCCGAACTGACCGGCATGACCGACCTCCCCGGCTACCCGGCCGGCACCCGCATCATCGTCCGCCGCGAACGTCCCCACCCCGGAGCCCAGCTCTCGCTCTTCGACCAGGACGAGGGCATGCGGCACCAGGTCTTCCTCACCGACACCCCGTTCACCTCCGGATCGGCCCAGTTCCTGGAGGTCCGCCACCGCCAACACGCCACCGTCGAGGACCACATCCGGTGCGGCAAAACCACCGGCTTCGGCCGCTTCCCCTCCCGCCGCTTCCCGGTCAACGCCGCCTGGCTCGAACTCAGCCTCGCGGCGATCGACCTCCTGGCCTGGACCCGCGTCCTCCTGCTGGACGGCGAACTCTCGGCTGCCGAACCCAAGAAACTCCGCTACAGGCTCCTGCACGTCGCCGCCCGGATCACCCGGGGCGGCCGCCGCCTCCGCCTCCGGATATCAGCGACCTGGCCCTGGCGAAATGAGCTCACAGCCGCATTCCACCGCCTGGCCGCACTGCCCCGCCCCGCCGGCTGACTCGCGGTCCTGCCCACCCCCGACTCAAGGACCCTGGAGAACCCGACCTCGCGTCGGGCCATCGCCATGTCCACCGGCCGACACTGCCTCAAACAACCTCGCTCAGTCACCCAGCAACCTCAACTGAAACGGCGAGG
>NZ_JBIVON010000077.1:0-1408 GCF_044754145.1 Streptomyces sp. NPDC093149 | reverse complement strand
TTCCCGGCGAAGGTTGTCATCGGATCCGACTGCACGTCCGAAGGCGACCCGATCGCTTTCTGATCCGAAAATGATGGCTTCCGCACGGGCGGGGGCATCGGAATTTCTGCGCCTGCCACCGCAAGACCCGGCGGGAGTGCTCGGGCTGGTGCGAGGCCATGGCGCCGTCGCTGAGACGAAGGCATTGCGAGGAAGGCGCCCGGGGCCGCGGCACAAGCGGCGGCCCCGGGCGCCGAGGTTCAGGCGCAGGGGGCCGGCCGACAGGCCCTGCTATCCCGTCCGGCCATATCTCGGCTGACCCTCACGAACGGGTGACCCACCGGTGGGCCAGCGGGCTTCAGATCATCACCGCAGACGGCCTATGGCACGTTTCCGGCGTATTCCGGCTGCCTTCCAATCTCAGCGGCGCTGTCCGGTGTCACCGAAGTTTGACCGCGTGCCACCGAACCTTGACGGACGCAAGTTCGTGTCATCGAAGCTTGAGCGCTCTGGCCAGAGGCCCCACTAGTTGGCCAACCTAGGTGTTGAAGTTTCGCAAGACCTGAAGCTCGACTCGAAGCTCCAGTCAGGGCAAGAAGCAGTCATCGACGTCACGCAAGGAAGTGAATGCGCATGGGCCCTCGATTCCCGTTAATTGCCGTCGGCATCGCCATGGCCGTGGTGGTTCTTCCCGGCTGCAACGACAGCCAGCCGACACAGACGACACCGCCGACCCACAAGATCGTCAAGCACACCTTCTACGGCATTGACCCTGCGTCCCCTGATCAGCGCGAGATTCTCAGCTGGACGTCTCAGGATGACAACGGCCCCATCAACGGGACGTACACGCTCCAGGAACGGGCAAGCCACTCAGCCCCTTGGGCGACGTCGAGCGAACCGAAGTCATTCCAGGGCACGCAGCACGGCAACGAGATCGACCTGCCGGTGGGGCCGCTGGGGCTGACGGGGGTGACGACTGACTTGCATGGCACTATCCAGCAAAGCGGCCGCCGGCTTCACCTCAGTTCCGACCTGGGCATCGAGACGCACGACCTGTACGACTCCCCACCAGCCAACTGATCGACCATGAGAGCCGAAGACCCGTGTCTCGTGGCCCCGTGGGAGCGGGGCTTCTGAGAGGCCGGTCAAACTTCGGTGACACACGCCCAAGGTCCGATGGCACAGGACAGGCGCTCTGTCGAGCGCTTCGACATTGTCCCTACCTGTCGTCAAACGTTCCAATGACGACAGGCACCGCACGCGTCCAATGAACCAGGTGATTCGGGGGCCTGACGGTGACTCAGATCCAATGAGATCCGATGACGGTTGGCGACAGGGTTAGGGTCTGTTTCTCGGATCTCCTGACAGGGGTGGGGTGTTGAGGTCAGGGTGGTGGGATGGGACGTGGGGATCTGACGAATGCGGAGTG
>NZ_JBIVON010000076.1:0-1410 GCF_044754145.1 Streptomyces sp. NPDC093149 | reverse complement strand
GGTGAGCCAGCCGGTCACCTGCCGCACCGTCGGTGGCCGGGGCGGTGCGGCGGACGGAGCCCCGCGCAAGGTGGCGATGTGGGCGCGGACCATGGCGTAGGTGACAGGAGCGTGCTCGGCAACCAGATCGCTGTGCAGTCGGGTGACGCTTGTGCATCCCTCGGCGAATCGCCGCTCCAGGTAAGGCTTGTAGGGGTCCAGTCAGCTGGGCCGGGGCAGGTTCTCGCGGAAGGTGTCCTGCCAGCGGGCGGCGGCCGCGTACCGGAGCACGGTGTTGAGGCCCCAGCCCAGGTGCCGGGCGATCGCCCGGCGTGAGTGGCCTTGGGCAAGCATCTCGTGGACCAGGGCGTGCGCGGCCTTCTTCCGCTCGGCCCGTCGGCCGACGGGCTCCAAGTTGTCCTGCGGCCGACCGGAAGCCAGTCGGGTGGCCTGTGGCAGCATGCCGCCGGGCGAGGGCCCACGCAGGCAGTCACGGTGGGCGGCGACGCAGGTCTCCACAGCTCGGCCGAGGCCCTGCCACAGATGGAACCGGTCGGCGACCTGCAGAGCGTCGGGGGCACCGCGCCGGGCCCCCTCGGCGTAGGCGCCCGCCCGGTCCCGGCAGATGATCTCCACGCCGGGGTGGCGGATCAGCCAGGCGGCCAGCGGCCCGGCTTCACGCGTCGGGAGCACATCGACCACGCGATGGTCTTCGACGCTGGTCAAGACAGTGGCGTAGATCTGGCCGCGGCGGATCGCGAAGTCGTCCACACCCAGCACACGCGGAGTACTGAACCGTGGATCGGGCAATGCCATGACCCTGCGTAGCAAGGTCATCCTTCCCGCGCCGAAGCCCAGCTGGGCCGCCAGCCGAGCGCCGGCCCGCCCGGCCAGGGCGAGCCCTACTCGCTCCAGGGCGTGGTTGAGCCGAGTGGTGAATCGTGCGTGCGGGGCGGCCAGCCGGGAGAACGGCTCGGCGAACGTCCGGCGCCGGCAGTCCGCCGACCCGCAGATGAAGCGCCGGGCCGTCAGCCGGATCACAAAGCCCTGATCAACGAGCGGAAGGTCCTTCAGCCTGCGCTGGTAACGGTCGTGGATTCGGTCTGAGAAGCGGCCGCAGTCCGGACATGCAGCCCCGGCCACGCGGCCTCTCGCCACCACTTCGACCGTGCCGAACGCGGCCGTGACCGCCTCGACATCCACCTCGTCGATCCCGTCGAACACCAGCGAGTCCCAGAACGATGTATCGGCCTGCATGAACAGCACCATCACCGTCCACAGCCGACCACGGCATCGACCGACAAGCACCTGAGGGAGCGTCAATTCCGGCTGTAAGGCGCAAGGCGTACGCCGTCTCACACGAGCCAGCCCCTCGCAATCGAACATCAAGGTAACGCTCCGCGACGGCTCCCCAAGATCTGCGCCAGAACC
>NZ_JBIVON010000075.1:0-2051 GCF_044754145.1 Streptomyces sp. NPDC093149 | reverse complement strand
CGACCGCACCTCATCGACGGCTGCCGCATAGGCACCGGCCTGACCTTGACCAGCTGACACGATCAGGCCGACATCACACATTCAAGTTCAGTAGCCGGAGGGTGGGCCGGCGCGGCCGCTGTGCGCCCCGACCGAGTCTCGCGTGGCCGGAGGATATGCCGACCGGGAGCGGCCTCGGTCCGGTATTTCATCTGTTCCCAGGGAAGTTGATTGCCCGGCGCCACGTCATTGGCAAGATTTCCTTTTTTGATCGCGTGTGTGCCGCTCAAATCCTTACCGCTGGTTTCCTGAGGTGAGCTGACTCGTCGACGTTCGACGTGCCGTAATGAATGAGAAGCAATGAAGGAAAGCGGTAGCAATGCGATGCGATGTGAATGAATTACAGAACTTCAGCAGCCTGTACTCACTCCTACTGTTCGCTTCCCGGCCAAGCGCGCATCGCGCCAAACGAAAGAGGAACCATGGCTGCTGTCCCGCCGGCCAACGCCCGCCCTACGCCCCCCGAGCCGGGCCCCGTCGCTCAGCCGGTCGTGGGCGGCTGGGTGCCTGCGGCGTTGGCCGCGATGGGGGTCGTGGTCCCTGCTCGTGTGTGCGTTCGGTGCGTTCCTTGCCCATGCCTACCCGGCGCTGCGGGAGCCGCTTGCCGCAGCGGTGGGGCTCGCGACGGTGCTGGGGATGGTGACGACGCTGATCACCGCACTGTGCCGCCGGTGACCGCAGGTCCGACCACGAGCCTGACCACCGCAGACATCGCACGGGGTTAGTGCGTCAAGTCATGGGGGCGAGTCCGCTGTTGACGATGCGGGCCCAGAGGGTGTGGCGCCACTCGTTGGCGTCGGGGGCGGGCTCGGTGGTCAGGACCGGATTCGGGCCCGTCTCGATGAGGTGCAGAAGCGCCCAGGCGACGCCGTAGCAGTCGTCCGGGCCGAAGCAGGTGACCAGCGCCCGGGCCTCCTCGCCGGTGACGGGCTTGGCGATGGCTTCGAGCTGGTCGGATCGCCGGTCGATCTCCTCCTCGTCGGCGTCCCAGTCGGGAAGAGGGCCGTCGGCTACGAACGCCTGCACTTCTGGTCTCATCCGCGAATGATCGACCGCGGTGGCCGGCCGGGGCAAGGTGCTCTGCCGCGGCTCACGCGGCGACTGACTCTGCCTGCGTGGCGGCTGTGGGGAAGGCAGTGTGCTCGTCGAACCGTTCGGGGCGCTGGAGACAGTGGTGGAGCTGTCCGAGCAGGCGGTTGAAGAGACCCCCTGCCGCCCTGGGTGGGTACGGGCGGCAGGGGATGCCTCGGGGGTCGGCGGCCGGCCAGTCCCTTTCTCGCGTCGGCGGGGCCGTGCGCGCCCCTGCCTGTGCCTGGCCCGTTGGGCTGGCCAGCGGGTTCACTGGTGGCGGCGGGGGCGCCCACTTCTTTCTTGGCGCCCGCCAGTTGCGTCATCTTGATCGGTGGTTGAAGAGGGTGTGCGTGCTGATTCCATAAAAGAGCTGGGTTAGTTTTCGAAGCGCTATAGAATCCAGTTCCTGTTCAGTGCTCAGGGATGCCATTTCTGATGGTGGGTGAGTTCGGAGGATTGGGATTTTTGAGGGTTACCCGGAGTCTCGGGTGGTGGCTCAGCATCCCAGAATGATGATGTGTGCTGGTGTGTCAGTGATTTTTCGGCGTGGATGTGTCAGTGGTGTGGGGTGTTGATAGCGCTGGCTGAGATGGGGGCGGCTGGGTGTCTGCTGTTGCCAGTGGTTGCCGATGTTGCGCTGACGTTTTTGACGAATCGCCAGGTCATGTTGGTGCCGATCGGGATAGCGGGTGGATGGTTCGGGTTGTCCATCGCCGCGGCGGTTGACAAAGCCTCTACGATCCGGTTGATCACCGAACCGGGGAGGGCCCCTGGCGGTCAGTCCTGGCGGTCAGTCCTGGGGTCGGGTCAGGTAGGTGTCTATGACCCGCATCGCCTCTTCCGTTCCGCCCCTGCGGTAGAGCCAGTGGCCCACGACGTCCATTGTGAACAGGGACGCCTCGGGGAAGGAGCGCGCCATGCGTCGCGCACCCGGCAGGGGG
>NZ_JBIVON010000074.1:0-2138 GCF_044754145.1 Streptomyces sp. NPDC093149 | reverse complement strand
TCAAGCTGAACACCCGCCCCCGGCAGACCCTCGGGTTCGAAACTCCCGCTGATAGGCTCGCGGCAGCTGTTGCATCAACCGGTTGACTCCGCCGCGGCTACCTTCAGCTATCTCACGACGCTCACCCTGAGTGCGAAACAGGGCGCGGAGGAGCAGGCTGAGGCCGCGCACATCCGCCAGGCGTTCCTGGTTCCGCAGGACACCAAGCCGTACATGTCGGCGAAGAAGGTGCCCGGACAGACCGCGAAGGACCCGCGCACCGTACGGTGAGCCAGGCCCGCAACGACAAGAACCGTGCTGCGGCTGTCAAGCAGTGCAAGCGGTACTGGGGACCCAAGTACACCAATGGTGGCAAGGAGTGCGACGAGTACCCGTTCGCCAGTACCTACGAGGGAGCGGCGGAACACGAGTTCGACCAGGAAGCCAAGAAGTTCAACTTCTCAGCCAAGCCCATCCCGAAAGACGACAACCAGGCCGGCGGCCTGATCCTTAAGAGCTTCCACGGCAAGAACCGCATCCTCGATGGACTCGACGACGGCTTCATCGTCAAGATCGTCTCCTGATCTGAGGTGCGCGTCGGCGGGACCGGACCACCCCGCCGACGCGCTCTCCGCCTACGCGTTCGCCGGCCAGAACTGGATGAGGTAGCACTCCACCCCGACTCCGGTGCCATCGCCCTCCGACAGCGCAGCGGCCTCTGCCCGGCCGGCACAGCTGACCCGGACCCGCCAGGAGCCGCCGGAGTCTGCCAGCACGATGACGTCGTCCATCCGGCCCGTGTGCATGGACCAGACCGCCAATTGCCCGCTGGCGGACTCGAGATCGGCTTCAGCCTGCTCGTCCCAGCCAGCCGGATCCTGCGGGGGCGGAGCACTGTCCCACACCTCGACGTTCACTGTTGCGGTGTGAGTGTGGCCACCACTGGTGATGTCCAGGCGCCCGGGATGGGTGCCGAGGAAGACACCGAAGTCGAACTCGTCCGGGAAAGCAACCGGTAGGTCCGCATCATCGGATTCCTGCAACCCGAACGCGTGATACCCCACATACGCTTCCACACGTTGCTGCCGGACGATCTGCGCCACGAACTTTCCCTTCAAAGCTGAGCTGCCGGTCTCTCCGAGATGGTAAGCCGCGCCGCTGCGCGGCCGGTTCGGGGCGTGTTGGTTCTCGCCGCCCGGCCCGCTTCCGCGGACAAGAGCCTGCTGAGGAAGCCGGTCAGCTGGGAGCGGCTGGGTGACCTGCCGGATACAGGCTCCCAGTGGGAGTGTGCCTTGTGGCGGCCGGTTCCGCCGGACGGCTACGTGGCCCTCGGCGACATCGCTGCCCGCCGGGACATCGGCCCTGAGGGGTACGGAGGATGGGCGGACACCATGTGCGTCAAGAAGACGCACAACGGCCGTAACTACGTACGGCAGGCCGAATGCAGCGAGTTGCTGTACGAGGAGAACGGCTGGAAGCTCTGGTCGATCGCCACCCCGCCCTACCCGGACGGGGACCTGGACGAGCACCTGTACCTGCCGATGGGCTGCTTCACCGCAGTCCGCTCCGAAGGCCACCCCGCCCCCACCCCGGTCACGTGGACCCTTGACCTGCCCGCCATCATCGACAAGCGAGACGGCCCGGAGATCCCCGAGCTGACCTCGCACAACCGGCCGCCGGCCACGATCGTGATCACCGACCGGACTGTGACCGTGCCCTACTTCATGGTCAAGGACGACGCCCGCAACGATAGGTGGAAGCGGGACAACTCCCCCTTCTACAAGATCGAGCGCAAACGCCACTACGAGCTGATCCTCTACCGGGACAACCGCAATGGCACCGTGGAGCAGGAGGAGTCGCAGGCCGTCACCACCGGAGTGTCCGAGGAGAACAGCGAAGCCTTCTCCCAGAACACCGGCGTCACCGTCAGCGAGTCGGTCGGCGTAGAGGTCGGAGCCCGCCCGTTCGGTATCGGAGCCGGTGTCACCGTGACCTCCTCAGTGTCCGCAACCATCGAGACCGGCTACGAGTCGCGCTACAGCGTCTCCGCCATGCGTCAGGAGACCAAGACCCGCGGCCTGGCCATCCCCCCGCACAGCTCCGCGTGCCTGTGGATGGAACACCACAGGCTCATCACCCGGCGCGGCAACGGCGACGAC
>NZ_JBIVON010000073.1:0-2397 GCF_044754145.1 Streptomyces sp. NPDC093149 | reverse complement strand
GCCAGGACGGCGGCGGAGGCTGACAGGGCCAGGAATACGGAGACGACCCGCCGTCCTGGCTTCGGGTTCACGCGCATGCTCGTGTTCATGCGCGCTACTGTCACGGTCCCGTGTGACGGCGCTTCCATGGACACATGGTGGGAACGTAACAAGGAGTTCGGGGAATGGCTGCCTTCAGAAACGCTTCCGGATGCGAGCCGGGGCAACGGCATGGTGGCTTCGTTCACTTCCAGCGGTTCTGGCTCGCTTTCCGTGGATCAGCACGCTAAGTGACGTTCGTCGGGCGAGGGGGCTTTGGGGAAGCTGCCTGAAAACGACGTCCAGTTGGTTGCCGGTCGGTACAGAGTGCAGCGCGTTGCTGCTGCCCATGAGCGTGCGGGCAGCGACGGCCGGGACGAGATCCTCGGCACGCCTACAGCGACCACGACCTGGTCGTGTTCCTCGAAGGTGCCGACGTCGCCGAGCCCGAGGCCTCCTGGACGACCCGCAGTGGGTGGAATGGCGCGGCGGCCACGCCGACGAGTTCAGCGCCGCCTGAGTCTGAGCGGCGGCAGCGGCCGAGCTGCGGGTCGTTCGCCTGCCCCCCCCCCGGGTGGGAGGAGCAGGTCCAGCGCGAACTGCGCCCGCGCCTCCGGCCTCATGGCGACGATGCCCTCATCCTCACCGGATCACCCTGACCAACAGTGCGAAGCCCGAAGACGGGTGTGGGTTCTGACGTCTGCTGCCTACGATCCGCCCTCGGTCAGCTGGGCGGCGGTGTTCTCGATCCACAGCAGCGTCCACTCGACTCCGGCTCGCCACCCCGGCTCCACGCTGTCGTAGCGACCTTCGGCGTCGGCACGGATATTGGCGGCGAGGGCGCGCAGGTCTTTCTGCAGTCCCTGGCGTTTGGCCGTGCCCATGGCCTGGACCATTTCGTCGGTGATGTCACCGGGTCGCAGTGCGCTCATCGCCCCACCTTGGACGACCGCCCCCGCTGATGGCCATAGCGCGAGGTCATCAAGCTGGATGTCGTGGTCGCGAAGCTCTGGCCAGCCGGTGATCTTCCGTGGCAGGCTCGGGTTTTCCAGGCGAGGGGAGCGTCCGGTGGAGGGTTCCGCAGAGGCGGAAGGCGATGTGTGTCCGGACTGCAAGGCGGGCCCGAGTCCGGAGAACGTCTGCGTCGGGGTGGGGATGCCGATCCAGATGTGGCATACGCCGGTGTCGCGGCTCTCCAGAGGTGAGCAGTGCTAGGGGAGCCGACCTGCGTATTGCTCAGTTTTGGGAGTGGAATGCGGTTGGGTTGGCTCGGGGCGGTATCAGGTGAACCGCCCCGGGTTCGGTAGAGATCTCAGATTGTGGTTGTGACCTGGGGTTTCGTGGATTCCGTGTAGTAGTTGGCTTCGTACTCGACGGGCGGGACGTGGCCTATCTCACCGTGGAGCCTGCGGTGGTTGTACCAGTGGGTCCACTCGGCGGTGGCCAACTAGACCTGGGCGAGCGACTTCCAGGGCCGCCGGGGCTTGATCAGCTCGGTTTTGTACAGGCCGATCGTGCTCTCCATCAGGGCATTGTCGTAGGCGTCACCGACCGATCCGATCGAGGCGGCGATGCCGGCGGCGTCCAGATGCCCGGTAAGCCGGAAACTCGTATATTGCGATCCGGCATCCGAGTGGTGGATCAACTCGCCCGGCCGCACCGGATGTTGGTCTCGGTCACGTTGCCACATGGCCATCTCCAGGGCGTCCAGGACGAAGACCGTTTCCTTCACGGTGGCTGCGGACCAGCCCACGACCCGGCGGGAGAACGTGTCCACGACGAAGGCGGCGTAGACGACACCGGACCAGGTCTTGACGTGGGTGAAGTCCGCGACCCAGCAGCGGTTCGGGGCGGCGGCGACGAAGTCGCGGTCCAGCAGATCCGGCGCCCGTTCGGCCTGGCCGCCGGGCAGCGTGGTGATCACGCGCTTGCCGCGGACCGCTCCGGCGATGCCGAGTTCACGCATCAGGCGCTCGACGGTGCAGCGGGCCACGCGGTGGCCCTGCCGGTTCAGCTCACGCCAGATCTTCCTCGCCCCGTAGACACGGTAGTTGGCCTGGAAGGCCTCGCTGATCCGTTCCTTCAGTTCGGTATCGCGCACGGTCCTGGCCGACGGCGTGCTCCGGCGTTTGTGGTGGGCGTAGTAGGAGGAAGGGGCGATCTTGCAGTCGTGCTCGGTGAGCGTCCTGCAGATCGGCTCGACGCCGCCGAAGCGGCCCTTGTGCTCGTCGATGAACGCTACGAGCGTGTGTGTGGCCGGTCGAGCTCGGCCGCGAAGAAAGACGCGGTGAGGTCAATGGGTCGGTGCAACATCCCAGGTAGAACGGTTACTGGAGGTGTTGCTGGGTGGCGAGGATCGGGCGTCCGGGGTTGTCGGAC
>NZ_JBIVON010000072.1:0-2764 GCF_044754145.1 Streptomyces sp. NPDC093149 | reverse complement strand
TGGCCCAACTCGCCACCGGCCTCGTGATCACCGCGATCCCCGGCGCGGGCACCCTGTTCTGGGCACTGCCCGACGACAAACTCCCCTCCTGGCTAAGCGACTCACGCACCGCGATGAAGGAAACCGGCAAAGCCCTCGTCGCCTGGGACGAATGGGGCAAGAACCCCGGCCGGGCCGCCGGAGCCGTCACCTTCAACGTCCTGACCACCGTCTTCACCGGCGGCGCCGGCGGCGCAGCCGCAGGAGCCGGCAAAGCAGGCGCCGTCGCCAAAGCACTCTCCGTCGCGGGCAAGGCCGGCAAGGTCATCGACCCGATGACCTACATCTCCAAGGGCGCAGGCGCCGGCCTCTCCAAGATCGGCGACATCACCAAAGGCCTGAAGGGGATCGGCAACATCGACATCCCCAAACTCCCCGACGACGCGATCACCCTGCCCGAGGGCTCCTTCAAGCTCCCCGACGGCACCGTGCACCTCCCCGAGGGCGCGGCGATTCCCGAGGGCGGGGTCAAGCTCCCCGACGGCAACGTCAAGTTCCCCGACGACGTCCCTGTCCTGCCCGAGAACACCACCAAGCTCCCCACCCACACCGACGTCCCCGTCCAGTACTTCGACCACGACGGCAACCTCCTCAACGAGCACGGCGACACCGTCCAGCATGCCAAGGACGCGCCCGCCGAGCCCTCCCCCGGCGTCAGGACCACCACCGACCTCCCTCACGTGGAAAACACGGTCAGGGAACCCGCGCTGGTCGGTGCGGGCACCCACACGGCAAACGATGTCGGCCACGTGAGTGACGACGCTTTCGGAGGGACCACTCACCCTGCCGACCAGCAGGCCGGCAGCGGAACGGGACACGGCGGAGACGCCCCGTCCCACCCCGGCCGGGAAGCGCCGGATGGGCCGACACACCCGCACGAGGGTGGTTCTTCGGAGCCCGAGCAAGTCCCGGACAACGGGCCGGACGAACCGCATGCGCACGACTCGGACGGTCACCAGCCCTCACCCGACGGGCCTGTGGGCGATCACCCCGCGCCTCATGTCGACGATGGGCACCCCTCCTCCGACCACGACGCTGCCGACATGGGTACACGCCGCGACTACGTGGCCCGGACCGCACCAGAATCCACAGTTCCGGCACCGCCCAAGGAGCCAGGCGATCTGACTCTGGTCACCGGCGACCCCGCCTACTTCAGAGACGGGAGAACAGCCGTGGGCTACGACAGGAGCACAAGGGTCAACTTCGATCTGGTCGAGCCGCTCCCGGGGTACCACGACGTGGTTGTGCACGGAAACAACCAAGGCTTCTTCGAACCCGGGCGAGTGAACGAGGCCGGATCGTCCTTCTCCGCCGGTGACACTCACCCCACGCACATCGCGGATGCCATACGGGCCAACCCGAGCTACGACGGAGGCCCGGTGCGGCTGGTGTCGTGCCATACGGGAACGACAGCAGAGGGCGTGTTGGACATCCCCGCCGCACAAGCCGTCGCCAATGAACTCGGAGTCCCCGTGATGGCCCCGACCAACAAGGTCGGCGTGAACACCAAGCTCGGCCCCAACCAGACCCCGAAGATCTTTGGTGGAGGATACTGGCGAACGTTCCTTCCCATGACCCGATAGCAGAGGACCTCCCATGCAGATCGCCGACTTCTTCCAGGAACTCTGGGCACCCTCGTTCGGAACTCCGAGGGGAAGTGTGCGGGATTTCCTTGCACCAGCCCCTTACGAAGATGCCAAGCAGATCACTGAGTATCTGCTCGGAGGGCACGAAATCTTCAGCGTCATGGGCTCCTCCGAAGACGTGCTCGGCTCCGGTAAGACCGTGCTCGGTGGCGACTCGATCTTCTCCGACGGAGAGTGGATCTGGAGGGGAGACCTCTGGTTCTACGTCCGGACCCACCACGTAGAACTCCCCGAAGAATTCCTCGCACGGATCAGGGAGCACGACTATCTGGTGCCCGCCGAGAATGAAACCCAAATGATTGAGATCGCCAAATACGTCGATGCAAATCTCTGAGCAGCCGGCCCGACCGGCCTCGTCCGGCCGGCCCCGCTCTCGCTCGGCCAGTTGCCGGAGTGTCACCTGACATTCGAGTCGATGGAAATGGCACCCGAATGGTGTGCTCGCCGCCGAGGTGATGTTCTCCGAGAACGGTACGAGCGTGCTGGCGGAACGCCGCTGGGACGAAGAGGGTCGGCTGACGAA
The DNA here is from genome assembly GCF_044754145.1 of Streptomyces sp. NPDC093149. NCBI lineage: Bacteria > Bacillati > Actinomycetota > Actinomycetes > Kitasatosporales > Streptomycetaceae > Streptomyces > Streptomyces sp. NPDC093149. The sequence goes on along the minus strand of NZ_JBIVON010000072.1, from coordinate 556 downwards.
CAACTGGCAGGCGAGCGACGGGGGCCGCCCCGTCGGCAGCGGGGTATGTCGGCCAGGAAACGGACCAGGGGCGCCGGTACGGGCCGCAACTCCCCTGCCGGTGCACACGGCCTCGTGCCGAATCCCGCTCCGGGCGGCTTTGGAACGGCGTGGCAGAAGCTGGGCCTCAAACACCCCAAGGCGGCGCTCGCCGGCGGCGCATTCATCGAATCGACGACGGAGAGCTCACCGGATCCTGATGACCCACCGGTCCGCAGGCGGCCGGTCCGCCCCTCACGATCGTGCGCACAGCGTGGAGATCGACCGAAGATCTTCAGGAGCCCCGTCACCCTCTGAGGGCTCCCGTCCCCCGCGATCCGGCCAAGTGCCGTGTTTCCGCACCTCATTGCTGTGCCGCGCTCCGTTCAGCCTTTTCACAGCCTGTCCACAGCCTTGAGGTCCTCGATTGCTTCGGCTCCCTCGGAGTTGATAGGGATGGGGGGCACATTTGTTTGCTCGGGTTCGGCAGGGGGACTGGATGAAGTTCGACATGGGGGCCCAGGTTCTGACGACTCTG
>NZ_JBIVON010000071.1:0-2997 GCF_044754145.1 Streptomyces sp. NPDC093149 | reverse complement strand
CTTAGAGGTCGCGCAGATAGGTGCTGTGGGGGGCCTCGGCGGCCCCGCACGGCTGGGCGTGGACACCGTCCGCTTCGGCCGGATCGACACCCCACTCCTGGACTCGCGGCCGGGGCTGGACTCCGACGACGCGATCACCGCCGCCGGGTCGACCACTCCTTTCGGCCGCTTCGGCACCGCCGAGGAAGCCGCCGCCTCGGCCCTTTACAACGGAGCGTCCGTCTGCTGGCGTGCCGGGGTCGAGAAGGCGGCGAACGCAGCGTCCAGCAGGTTGCCGAGGTCCTCTTGGCCGTCGCTCGCACTCCATTGCCCGAGGACGATCCACAAGATTTCGAGCGCCGCCGCTACGCGTACGTTGGCGATGACCGATGACCCGTCGGTCGAGGAGGTTGTCTTCTGCAGTCGGGCGACGATCTCTGGTCGCCATTCAGTCTGCTTCTCGCGGAGGCGTGCGCACAGGGCTGGGGTCTGCTCGATGAGGCCGAGGATCGTCACGAGTTCCTGGACGTCGCGCACGAGGAACCTCACGGCTGACTCCAGGGCGTTGCGCAGCCTGCTCCAGTCGTCCTGGTTGGCCCGCTCGGCATCGAGCGCGTCAGTGATGACGTCACCGACTGGGTCGAAGACGAACAGGACCACGTCTTCCTTGGTGCCGAAGTAGCGCAGGAAGGTGCTCCGCGACACTCCGGCGGCTTCGGAGAGGTCGGCGAAGGTGACCTGGTTGAAGCCGGTGAGGCAGAACCGGTTGAACGCGACGCGGGCCAGCTCTGCTCGCACCGCGTGGCGGCTGATCTCACGGGTACCGACTGGCGCTGCGCTCATGGGGACGAGTGTACTCCGACACACTCGTTTGCTTCTTCGGATACAGGTTTCTAACCTGATACTCAGTGTCAGTCGCGATACTGAGATTCGCGACGCTGTCCCCAGTCGGCGGCCCGGTCACGGGCCGTCCCTTACCGCGATATGGAGCCACCTCATGAGCTACGAAGACCTTCCCGCCCTGACGATCGACGTCTCGGACGGGGTCGCGACGGTGACAATCGATCACCCGCCGCTCAATCTGATGGACGCGGTCCTCCTGCCGTCACTCCGGGCATTCGTCGCGCGTGTGCGGGACGACGCCGACGTCCGCGTCATTGTCTTCGAGAGCGCTGACCCGGAGTTCTTCGTTGCGCACGGTGACATGGCCTACCTCACCGACCCTGACGCGCTGCCTGCAGCCACTCGCGCTGCGATCGCGGCCGCGCCGGGCTCGACCGTCCCGGAAGGCCTGAACATCCTCCAGGCGATGAGCGAGGAGGTCCGCTCGCTGCCGCAGGTCACCATCGGCAAGCTCGCGGGCTTCGCGCGCGGCGCGGGCAACGAGTTCTTCATGTACCTGGACATGCGATTCGCGGCGATCGGCAAGTCGGGGCAGGGGCAGCCGGAGTCCTTGATGGGGATCCTCCCTGGAGGCGGCGGCACGGTGAACATGACGCGCCTGGCAGGAAGGGCCCGAGCGCTGGAGCTCATCCTCGGCGCCGAGCTCGTGGGCGCGGAGCTCGCGGAACGGTACGGCCTGATCAACCGTGCCCTGCCCGCCGTAGAACTCGATCCCTTCGTCGACACCCTCGCCCGACGGATCGCCGGCCTCCGGCCGGAGGTGATCTCCATCACGAAGGCTGCGGTCGACGCGGTCGCGCAGCCGATTCCGCGTGCGGCATACGCCGTTGAGAACGAGGGCCTGTTCGCGGCGTTCGGCGATGAGGTCACCGAGCTCGCCCACAAGCTGCTCGCCGCTGGTATCCAGACCCGCGAGGGCGAACGGGACCACGAGCGCATCGCCAACAGCATCTGAGTGCCCAAGCTCTCGCCATCCGTGCGCAGAGGCTCCGTGGGAAGAGTTCCTCAGCCATTGCCGGCACGCGCGTTGTCGAGTGGTCAGGTCGACCACCCTGGTTCGCCGGGCCTGTCGGGAAAACGACCGGCTGAAGCGCCGGAAACGGCGGGCAGGGGAGTGGATGGCGCAAGTAGCCGTAAGTTTGACAACGCTGTTCGGCCGCGCGGAAAGGCGCGGTTGGGAAGGTAGGTAGCCGAGCGGGCACAGGTCTCGTTGATCATGGAGTTGCTGACGCTCTGTGATCACCGAGGAGACCTGTGCCTGCGCTTCCATCATGGCTGACCGAGCCGCTCTGGGACCAATTCGCGGTCCTGCTGCCCGAGCGGCCGGAATACCACCCGGACCATCCACTTGGCTGCCACCGCCGACGCATCAGCGACCGGATCATCTTCGACAAGATGCTGCGCTTCGGCTGTTCTTACGAGGCGATCGCCGACACAACCTGCTCGGCCACCACGATCCGCAGCCGCCGCGACGAATGGATACGACTGGGCGTCTTCGCTCGACTCAAGCAGATCGCGCTCGACGCCTACGACCGGATTGTCGGTCTCGTCCTCGACCAGATCGCCGTAGACGGCTCCATCACCAAAGCTCCAGGAGGCGGTGAGGTGGCCGGGCGTTCCCCGGTCGATCGCGGCAAACAGGGCCTGAAACGCTCGGGCATGACGGACGGATACGGCATTCCACTGGGTCGTGTTCTGGCCGGCGCCAACTGCCATGACTCCCCGCTGCTCGCCCCGACCCTGGACCGCCTCGACGACCTGGGTCCGTTGCCCGACGAGGTCACCGTCCACCTGGACGCCGGCTACGACTCGAACAAGACCCGCACGATGCTCGACGAACGCGGCCTGCACGGCCGCATCGCGCACAAAGGCGAGAAGGCGCCCATCCAGGCCAGTCAGCGCTGGCACGTCGAACGCACCCATGCATGGCAGAACGCCTTCCACCGGCTCGCCCGCTGCTACGAGCGGCGCGCCCCCGTTGTCAACGCATTCTTCGACCTCACCGACACGATCATCACCGTGCGCAGCCTGATCCGGCGAGCATGGATGACTCACCGCTGGGACGAACGCCCGAACCGCCGACCATGACCGCACCCCTTTCCGCGCCACCTCTTA
>NZ_JBIVON010000070.1:1209-3072 GCF_044754145.1 Streptomyces sp. NPDC093149 | reverse complement strand
CCTTTCGCGCCAACCGAACCAGTCGGCCCCCGGCAGGATCAATCTGGAGGCCAACCGGAATACGCCGGAAAGGTGCCGTAGGCCGCTGTGATCAACCCCGACGGCGAGCGGCGGGGTCGTGTTCAGCGACGTGTCGGGCGATCGCGTCGACTCCGGGGCGAGCGTAGCGTTCCAGGGACCGTACGGAGGCGTGACGGGAGCGGGCCAGCAGCATTGGCGTGGACGTGCCGTTCTCCGCGTCGTGCGTCAACGCACTGTGGCGCGGCCAGCGTGGCACCGACCTCGGTGACGAACATGACCGGGTTTTGGACCATCGTCGCCGGATTCAGTTTGGGGTTGAGCCAAGGTGAGCCCAAAAGCCGCCACGGGATGATCTTGGCTGAGCCGCTGCCAGGGCTGCCCCACCCTGACACTCCGGCCCGGCTGCGTCCTGGAGGGTTAGTGCTGCAGAACGGGTAGTTCCCGGATCAGGATCGGTCGTCGGCCCCGGCCTCCGCCGGACGTGCGAGGCGCTCCTGGAGGTTGGCGTGGCGGAACTGGAAGACCGCTCCGGCCTGGCGCAGGACGCCCCGCTCCTGGTGGGCGTCCTCGAGGAACGCCATCGCCCGCCAGGGCAGCCGCCCGGTCAGCGGCAGCCAGACGTGTGCGAGGACCATCCACTCGCCCCAGGCCGTCATGGAGAGGGCCGCTCCGAGACCTCCCGCGAGTGCTGTGAGGAGTGCGAACCGGATGGCCCACACCGGCTCCGCCGTGACCGGGACGCCCCAGAGGGAGCCTCCGAGAAACCCGACGATGAGCCTGCCTCCGACCATCACGGTGACTCCGGCCAGGGGTCCGAGCAGGAGTAGCTGCACGAGCACGTTGTTCCGGTCGGTGGCCAGCAGACCACGGGGCCGAACGGCGGAGTCGGTGTCGATCGGAGTCTCCAGCCAGGCCGCGAGCCCGCTCACGAGCCCGAACACGAGCCCGAACTGAGCGCCGCACACCATCCCGGCCACCAGCCCGATCTCGAACCAGCGCGGGTCGCCGACCCCCTTTTCCCACAGCCCGAACAACAGCCCGATCCCGGCTCCGCCCGCGAACCCCGCGAGGCTCCCGGTTCTGACCTGCCTGAGGACGTCCCGGACGGACCTGGTGCGCGGCGATCCGCCCCGGCCGCAGATGCCGATCCGCATCCGCGAAGGCTCCACCGCCGCCCCTACGAACGCCCGACGGACCCGGTGGGCGAGGCCGAAGAGCAGCGCGGCCGGAGGCCCGTTGATGAGGGCGTCCGCGAGCCCGACCAGGAGTCCTTTCGCGAGCCTGGCGGGGAAGCCCCAGCCGGGACGCGCCGTGAAGACGGTGACGAAGACCGTGTCCACGAGGAAGACGACCGCCCCGACGCATATCCCGGCCGCACAGCCGATCACGGTCATCCGGGCCGACGGGTGCATGGTCGTGCCCAGTTCCCACCATTTGAGGTCGGTCTGCTCGCGCTTCGTGAGGTGCCGGGCGAGATGGCCGAGCCAGCGGGCCGCCCGTTCGGCCTCCCGGGACCCGTGCCCCCTGGCCCACCTGCGCGGCGCCCTTCGGTCGGGGTGCGGAGAATCCCGCGGATCACTCGGGTAGACCGCCGGCACGAGCGAGTCCAGCAGGTGCTGCTCGATCTTCTCGGGCGTCGGGAAGGCGTTCCGGTTCGCGAGATCGCCGGGATTCCTGTCCTGGTCCGGGTCCTCGTGGACCTTGCCGCACAGCCACAGCAGGAGCGGAACCGACAGGGCCTGGGCCGCGGGGCCGTCCGGGTCCCGGGTCACGGCATCGGTGAGCGGCCGCCAACGGTCCCGCTGTTGCGGGGTGGCGTGGTCGAGCAGATAGCCCGCGACG
>NZ_JBIVON010000070.1:0-1111 GCF_044754145.1 Streptomyces sp. NPDC093149 | reverse complement strand
ACCCAGGATGGTCAGGCGCCGCGGTTGCCGCTGAGAGAACGACCGGGCGAAGGAGTCCAGATCCGAGGCGCTTCCGGCCATGGGACCGCCCGTCAGGTGGTCGTGGTCGCCGAGGTTCCCGCCGTCGGTCATGCGCCACAGAACGGGGATCGGCACCGGGAACAGGTCCCGCAGCTCGGCCTCGTGGTGCCACTGCTCCCACACCAGCCCGGCCAGATGCCGCGTCGCCGACTCCACCGGATCGGGGTCCTTGGTGATGAAGTAGTTGTTCTGGACGTTATGGTCGCCCTTCACCACCGCGAGGTTGATGACGGTTCCGGGACCGAAGCCGGGCCACTGGCCTCCGGCTGCCTCAGTCGTCACTAGGACCCGAAGTGGTTGTGCTGCTCGTTGTTGTCGCCGATCTGGACGGCCGCCTTGTCGAAGGTGTTCCCGCTCACGGTGTACTTGCCCGCCCCGGGACCGGCGGCCGCCTCGGCCGTCCGGACCTGCTCGATGGCCTGTCGCAGCGCCGCGGCGAACTCGGCGTCGCACGAGGCCGTGTACCTCAAGGCCAGCTCCAGCTGGTCCCGGGTCTCCGCGGTCGGCTCCTCCCGGCCGTCGGTCACCTCCCGCGCCACGCTCTCCAGCGCCGGCTCACGGCCCAACCGGGTGGCCACCACCTCGTGCAACCGGTCCATCCCGGCGTCCAGCGCCTGATCGACCTCCGCATCCGCCCGACCGGACACCCGCCGCGCCTTGCGCACGGCCCACGCGAAGAAGTAGCCCACCGCCAGCTCCACGCCTACCACGTTCGCCCCCTCCATCGGACACGGCCATCACGGCGACCATAACTGCGAGCACCCGGTCGCAGGGTGTGAAGCTCCAAACCGCCAGTCTCGTGAGGGTGTTCGGTGATCTGTGCCGCAGCCGACGGTTATCCGTGCACCTCAACTGGGAGGGCGGCTGGCATACGCCGGGAATGTGCTGCGGGCCGTCTGCGGTAGTGATCTGAAGCCCGCTGGCCCATCGATGAGTCACCCGTTCGTGGGCTCTTCCGACGATTCCCGGCGGGGTGGCTGGTTGGTTTCTTCCCCTGGTCATGCGCTTGCGGTGCCCGTCGACCGGCTCG
>NZ_JBIVON010000069.1:0-3091 GCF_044754145.1 Streptomyces sp. NPDC093149 | reverse complement strand
CATCCCCACCACCCGACAACAACTCCCAAAAACCCTCCGGAGAATCAATGCCACCCGGCAACCGGCACGCCATCGACACCACCGCAATCGGCTCGTCGGAGCCGTGGTTCCGGATCGCGCTCCCGGCTCGGCCGGCGGCCCCGGTGCCCGCTTCCGCCTCGGAGTCCAACGCCAGTCGCTTCAGCAGAAGTTCGGCGATGGCCACCGGGGTGGGGTGGTCGAAGGCGAGGGTGGACGGGAGGGTGAGGCCCGTCCCGGCGGAGAGGCGACGGCGCAGCTCGACTGCCATGAGCGAGTCGAAGCCGAGAACCTTGAAGATCTGCTCCTTGCCGACCGCGCCCGGACCGGACATGCCCAGGACCGTCGCGGCCTCCGTGCGCACCAGGTCCGTGAGCGGGGTCAGCCGGTCGGCCTGCGGCAGTACGAGCAGTCGGCCCCGCAGGTCCGAGGGGGTCGCCTTCGTATGACCGGCCCGGCGCCGCGGCGCGCGCAGCAAGGAGCGCAGCGCGGCCGGCACGGCCGACTCCCCTTCACTGTCCAAGGTCCTTTGCATGCTTGCGAGTTCGAGCCTGACCGGGACACAGTGCGGGTGGGGGGTGGTGAGGGCGGTGTCGAGGGACGCGAGCGCCTGGGCAGGAGTGAGGGCTCCGATTCCCTGGCGGCGGAGGCGGGCGAGTTCGGCCTGTCCCAGGTTCGCGGTGAGGCCGGTGCCGGCCTGCTGCCACAGGCCCCAGGAAAGGCTGGTGGCGGGCAGTCCCTCGGCACGGCGGCGCGCGGCCAGGGCGTCCAGGAAGGCGTTGGCCGCGGCGTAGTTGGACTGACCGGCGCCGCCCAGGACTCCGGCGGCGGAGGAGAACAGCACGAACGCCGCGAGGTCGAGGCCGAGTTCTTCGGAGAGTTCGTGCAGGTGCTGGGCGCCATCGGCCTTGGGAGCCCACACGGAGGCGAGGCGTTCGGGGGTCTGGGCGGTGAGCAGTCCGTCGTCCAGGACCGCGGCGAGGTGGAAGACCCCGGTCCAGGGGCGGGCGCCGGTGGCGGTGAGCAGGGTGCGGACCTGGTCGCGATCGGCGACATCGCAGGCCCGGATGTCGACGCTCTGGGCGCCGGCATCGGTCAGGGCCTCGATCAGGCTCTGGGCGCCGGGGGCGTCGGGGCCGCTCCGGGAGGTGAGGACCAGGTGGCGGACTCCGTGGGCGCGGACGAGGTGAGTGGCCAGGGCGGTGCCCAGCTCACCGGTGCCGCCGGTGATCAGTACTCGGCCGCCGGGGGCGAATTCGGGCGTGTTGGTGCCGCCGACGGCGCGGGTCAGCCGTGCCGCCCGGATCTCGCCGTCGCGTACCGCGATCTCCGGTTCGTCGGCGACGAACGGTGCATCGGCTGCTTCCCCGGCGTGGAGGTCGACGAGGTGAACGGAGCGTTCGGGGTGTTCGGCACGGGCGGTGCGCAGCAGACCCCACAAGGGGGCGTGGGCCAGGTCGCCGACCCCGTCGCCGGTGTCCACTGCGTTCCGGGTGACCCATACGAACTCGGCTTTCTCCAGCCGTGGTTCGCCCAGCAGCCGCTGGACCAGGGACAGCGCGTCCGCCGTCACCGACCTCGGGTCCGTGGCCGTCGCCGTGGCGTCCACCACCACGCGTTCCGGCACTCCCGCATCCGTGTCCAGCCGCGCCAGTAGCCTGTCGAACCCGTCCGGGTCCGCGAGCTCCAGGACGTGGACGGCGCCGGCCGGCTGAGTGGTGAGTCCGGGCAGGGCCCGGAAGTCCATCCGGTAGAGGTGCTCGGCGGAGGATCCGGCGGTGCGGATCTGCTCCACGTCGGCCTCACGCAGTTGCAGGTCCGCCCGGACGACAGGCTGTCCGGCGGGGTCGGCCGCCCAGAGTCCGAGGACGCTCTCCCCGTCCAGGTCGATCCGGACGCGCAACTCGGTGCTGCCCGCGGCGTGCAACTCCGCGCCCGCCCATTCGAAGGGAAGCGGTACGTGTCCCTCGGCCCCTGTCCCGTCCTGCACCGCCACCATCGCGTGCAGGGCGGCGTCCAGGAGAGCGGGATGAATACCGAAGGCGTCGGCGTCGAGGCCGTCGGGGAGGCGGACGGTCCCGTACGCGGTGTTGCCCTTGCGCCACAGCTCGGTCAGGCCTTGGAAGGCGGGACCGTACTCCAGACCGCGCGCCCGGAACGCGTCGTAGAACCCGTCGAGATCGACCGGCTCGGCGCCGAGGACGGGCCAATGGGTCAGCTCGTCGAAGCCGGCGGCCGCGGACTCCGTCGTGGTGTCGCTCAGCTCACCGCTCGCGTGGTGCCGCCAGGGCGTGTCGTCGGAGGTGTCCTCGGCGCGGCTGTACAGGGCGATCGTCCGGCGGCTGTCACCGGACGGGCCGGCCACCACGGCCTGGATGCGAACGCCCGTCTCCTGCGTGATGACGAGGGGTTCGAGGAGGGTCAGTTCACCGACTCCGGCGGCGCCGACGTGGTGTGCTGCGGTGAGCGCGAGTTCGAGGAGACCGGTGCCGGGGACCAGGACGGTCCCGAAGACGGCGTGGTCCTTCAGCCACGGCTGGTCGGCGAGCGAGAGCCGGCCGGTGAACAGGCTCCCCTCGTCGTCGGCCGTCACCGTGACGGCACCCAGCCACGGGTGCCCGGCCGCGTCCAGACCGACGGCCCGGATGTCACCCGTGGACTCCTCGGTCCGGAGCCAGTAGGGCTCGCGCTGGAAGGCGTAGGTGGGCAGGTTCAGCAGAGAGCCGGTGTCCGCCCCGAGACCGAGGGCCCGGTCCCAGTCGACGCCATGACCCTGGACGTGCAACAGGCCGAGGTTGCGAAGGAGTTGGTTGGTGGTGCCGCGGTCGCGGGCGAGGGAGCCGACGACGATGCCACCGCGCTCCGCACTCCCGTCGGTCAGAGGCATCGACAGGACCGGGTGGGCGGAGATCTCGACGAAGACGGTGTGGCCGTCGTCCAGGAGCCGGTCCAGGGCGCGGTCGAAGCGGACGGGCTCACGCAGATTGCGGCACCAGTAGCCACCGTCCAGACCGGTCCCGTCGGACACCTCACCCGTCACCGTGGAGTAGAACGCGATCTGTGCTCGCTGCGG
>NZ_JBIVON010000068.1:0-3221 GCF_044754145.1 Streptomyces sp. NPDC093149 | reverse complement strand
AACCCAACACCGTTCACCTGGACCAAGACGGCCGAGGAGATCCTCGACTCCCTCGCGCGTTTCTGCCAACGAATCTCCGGCGCAGGACACTAGTAGTACTTCGTCAGGTTGATTTGATCTCGGGAATTGGCTTCGTCATGCTGCTCCTGTGGACTTGGGCGAGATCGAGCAACTCCGGTACGAGCTGGCCGCGTTCGTGACTGAGGTGTTCGCGTCGGTGCCGCGCCGAGATCAGCGGGCGAAGGGCGACTGATATCTGCGCGGGTTGATGCTGGACGGCCGGAGGAAGTCGATCCAGCCGATGGCCGAGCGGCTGCCGGACGGCGACATGCAGGCCCTGCAGCAGTTTGTGAACCAGTCGCCGTGGGACCACGCCGCGGTGTTGCGGGCGGTGGCTGTCAAGACGGTCCCGGCGGTGGGTCCCGAGGTGTGGGTGATCGACGACGTATCGTTCCCCAAGGACGGGAAGATGTCGGTGGGGGTGGCCCGGCAGTGGTGCGGAGCTTTGGGCAAGCAGTCCAACTGTCAGGTTGCGGTGAGACGATGCCGGGCGTCGGGCGATGTTGACGTGACGGAAGTTGGTCTCCAGGTCCCTTTCGTACGTGACGCGGGACCGCCGTACCTGCCGAGCGAGTGCGACGCAGCCGACTCCCATGACGGCTGTTTCCGCAGCGGCAGCGGCGGTTCGTCCGGAAGCGATGCGTGGAGGCCAGGCCACGCCCCCAAAAGCCGGCTTCACTCACTCGGGTGATCGGCCGGTTCGGCGCGCCGGTTGCTTCTAGGCTTCGGGCATGCCCTGGAACTGGATGCAGATCAGACTTCACCCGCCAACGGCCAGCAAGGCCGGATACGGCGAAGCAGCCCTCGGCAAGGGCGGACTGACGTACCAGGAGGCACGCCACGAGGTGCATGTCGTCCTGCTGGCTATGGCGCAACTGCCAATGCAGACTGCTGCCGCGTACGCCAAGGCGGCCGACCTGTGGAGCCGTGGCGTCCCCGATGACGTACTGGCCGCCGGACTCCTGGTCTCGCGGGTGTACGAGTACGGGCGGCTGCCGGGTGAGACGGCGGACCGGGCAGCCCACGTACTGATGGAGGAGTTCAGCATGAACACAACCGGGGAGCCGCACCGGGTGATCCTGTCAGCCAGCTCCCCGGGTGGCCACTCGAAGCCCTGACAAACAGCCAAAGCACAACGATCCTGCCACCGGTCCTGCTGATGGCCCGGTCAACACCAGTTCACGGCGGTCCTGGTCAGCCCCGTCAGGATTATGTGACGGACTGCAGAGACGTGAAGGCCCAGCCCGGCGCAGCGCCGTCGCTCCTCTGGCGACTCTGGAGATGGTGATGGAGCAGAATGAGCAGGACGCCCGCCCGCTGGAATCGAGCGCACGTCTCCGGTCCGCTGCAGATGAGTGCGGGCACTGGGTACGGACGCCCGGCTCATAGCCCAATCGCGGACTTCGGCCCCATGTACGAACCAGCTCCAGGGAACCCGTCCCGGCACAAGTTCACGAACAGGTCGCTGAATCCCAGGGCGGACAGGTCATCCAGCGCAACGAATTCGACGCCTCGGATCGGCCGCGTGTCCGCGCTCTCCTCAACGGACCCGATCTCCCCGCCCACGAGGCGGGCCTCGAAGGTGATGTGGAGGACACGAGTATCAGTGTTGTCACACAGATACAGCAGCCGGCCCACTTCCACTTCGGCGCCGGTCTCCTCACGCATTTCCCTGACCAGTGCCTGTTCCAGCGTTTCGCCGTCCTCGGCTTTGCCTCCGGGCAAGGACCAATTTCTGGGCCCGTCGGTGTCCTGGTCCAGCACCAGAAGCCTGCCGTGCTCCATGAGGATGCCGGTCACGCGTGTATCCATCCGCCGACGATATCGGCCACGGACCCGGCCTGAGGCGGACACCGATGAACCGCCCGAGACCTTCTACAGGGCTCCAGCAGTGAGGACGAGGAGCTTTGCAAGCCCCGGGAAGCCAGCGGTCGTCTGCGGCAGCGGGCGGCCCGTGAACTGCTGGATCAGCAAGTGCTCGCGCGAGCAGGGGCGTCGGATCACCCGCTCCAGCAGGATGCACCTCCAGGCCGCTGTCGGCATTCAGTACCGGACGGCGGCCAGCTCCAGAACGCACGGAACCCGCCCCGCGATTGTCGCGGGGCGGGTTCCGTGTAGGTGCAAGCTGCTCAGGCAGGGGTGATGTTCTCCGCCTGGGGGCCCTTCTGGCCCTGGGTGACGTCGAAGTTCACCTTCTGGCCTTCCTGGAGCTCACGAAAGCCCGAACTGGCGATGTTGGAGTAGTGGGCGAAGACATCGGGGCCGCCGCCGTCCTGCTCGATGAAACCGAAGCCCTTTTCCGAGTTGAACCACTTGACGGTTCCGCTGGCCATTTTGCCCTCCAAGGGGACTGGAATTCGGCTCCCACACCGTGCGGGAGCCGGAGGTGATCGCCTTGGTCCTCAGAGAATCTGAACAGCAGAAACGCCCGTGGGAACGCTCACGGGCGACCAGTACTTCGGAACCATGACAGCTGACGCTGACGGTACACCGGCAGTTCCGCCTTCATGGCGGGAACGCTCAAGTGAGGAGAATCTCAAGCCGTCACATCCCAGGCCCCGGTGCCTCGCCGCATGGGATGGCCAGCAGCGCGTCGGCCGGTTCGAGCCGACCAGCCAGGCTTGGTCGGAGTGTGGCCAAGGACGTCTCCAAGCCCCCGGCAGATCCGGGAATGGTCGTGCGCCGCCTGCGGATGCGGTGCACGGCCGGGACCACAATCCCGCGACGAACGTGACAACGGCCGCCGGACTGGCGGTCACAGCCTGTTGAGCGCAGGTCAGACCAGGGAACATCCTGGTACAACGCGACGAAGCAGGAAGCGAAGTCAAGAAGTCGTCGACTCCCACCTGATCACCTCTCAGATCCTCTCCCTGATGGGAGCAGGTCCGAAGCCGATCAGTCATACCCGCGCACTGGCAGCACTCGTGCCCCAGAGAGCGGTAGTGCTGTGACCGGAAACGATCAACGAGGTGCGCGGTCAGCGGGGCAGAGAGGCGATGATGTGGGGATGACCGCCGGCTCACGCGCCCATTCGTTCAACGCGGCCGCTGACCAGTACGCGGCTAGCCTCGCCGTTTCACTTGGTGTGTGGTCAGATTTCTGTGCGGCGACGCGAAAGTGCCTTCTGAGCTGGGACGATGAACCTTGTCGAGGGGTTCTGT
>NZ_JBIVON010000067.1:0-3259 GCF_044754145.1 Streptomyces sp. NPDC093149 | reverse complement strand
CAACGGTTCCAGCTTCGGACCACGACGCGGTGCTGGCACACCCGAAGAAGCACTCATGCATGAACTAACGACGAATCTCCGGCGCAGGACACTAGTCGGCCTTTGACTGGCCCACGTGCACGTGCATGACGTCGCTCGGATGCAGCTCCAGACTTGTTCATCCGCAGGCCGGCCGCCTCGCTGCGCCTCAGCGCACTGGGGACGCCGAGCTGCTGGCCGGACGTAATGGGCCATCCCGTAGGGAGATTTCAGTGGGGCGACCCTCACCTGACGATCTGCGCTGGTCACCCGAGCGACCAGCGAGAGACGTCGAACGGGGCGGCCTGACGGGGCTCGTGTGAAACGGTGGCGGAATCTGCTCTGGGATTTGTTTCCCCACCTGCAGGCCTGGCAGGCAGACTGTGAGCATGAAAAAGCCATGGACGCGTGAGACCGCAGGACGAGCTGTCGGACGACGAGATTGAGGACCTGCACTCACCTGTCTACACCGAGGCGTCTGATCTGGAGATCTGCCAGATGGCTGATCTCGGCGATCCTGTTGCCGACGAGATCTTCTACAACTGGCCTGCCGAGCGCCAGCGTGCTGCGTCACAGGCAGCGGATAAGAAAGACCAAGAGCAGTGGGACTGATCAGACCCATCGCGATTGACCACCGGGTCGTGCAATTCAGCTGACCTGGCGACGTCGGGCGCTGAAGTACTTCGCGCGGTGAGTGTGACTCAGAAGTCGTTGTCGTACCGATCAAGGAGCATATCGATCGAACGGGAGTCTCGTTGATCGCGGTCGGTGCCGGACGTGGTTGAGGTCGCCGAACAGCCGTGTCGAGCGCGCCGTCACATCGCTTGGTGCTCCCGGTACCCGACTACTCGGGCCGGTTCGTTGCCATGGCGCTGGCACAGACGGGGCGGGTGCGGGCGGCATAGGAGCGAGCGGCCACGACGAGGCCGAACCCCAGACCACCGAATGCCAGGCCGCCGAACTCGACAAACCAGGTGATCCCCGAGCTGGTGGTGAACGGCCCGGACGGCTTGATCTCGGGCAGCACGCCGACAGCCATGAGCGGGGCCATGACGATGAGGACGGCTCCGTACATTGTCAGGGGGATGCCAGTCAGCCAGGCCGGGATCAGTGGCAGCAGGCGCGGGACCCGTCGTCCGGACATGATCAGCGTCCAGCGGGGGAACACCTGCCCCCACGCGTACAGCAGCCCCAGCAGCAGGAAGCCCCCGGCCATCGCGGCCAGCACAGTCACGTCGATCCCCACCGAAGCGGCTGCCTTCGACGGCCCCGACGCGCCGAAGCTGGTCGTCCTCTGCCAATCATCGGCCGAGACGCCGAGTGCGTCGCCGCCCAGCGTCCAGATGGTTTTGAGTCCTGCCCACGGCAGGAGTCCGCACATGAGGAGGTACACCGCCTTGCGGGTCCGTTTCGGGGCTGGGGAGGCAGCGGGGTGGACAAGCGGGCCGTCGCTGGCTCCCGCGTGAGGCCGCCCGCATCGCGAGCAGTCGCCGCGCAGCCGTCGGCGGTACGACAAGCCGACGAGGAGCACAAGCGCGGCGCCGACCGTGTTCAACAGCACCTGAGCCAAACCGGTGGCGCTGTCGATCCCCGAGAGCGTCACCAGCGTCACGAAGTACATCGGCAGGCCATTCGTCCCCACGACGAACACCGGAATCGTCACGATCAGCGCCGTCGCCACCGCAGCCCGGCCAGGCATGGCAAGTGTTCGGGTGCTGGCCAGGCAAGCCCCGCCTGCCAGGACGGCGAGTGCCGCCAGGAGAAGCTGGACCGCTGGCGCGTACGAGGCGTGCTCCTTCCATGGCACGGTGATGCCCACTGCCGCCCACGTGACCTCGACGGCGGCATACAACAAACCCCACAATGCAGCGGCCATGGGCACCCACACGGGCCACCGCCGCCGCCACAACAACCGCGCCTCGCTCGCGGTTGGTTGCCTGGGAGCGCCGCCTATCGCCGAGTCCGCAGGAACAGCCACCGTGACCTCCGTAATCTCCCGATTGCCGAGGCTCCATGGTTCGCCGTCACCCGCGCCAATCACATCAATCCCCGGGATCATCCGGCATCCCCCTCGCGGGGTATGCCGGATCGTAAGCGTTAGTCCGGAAGGATCATGGTGGGGTGCCTGACCAGGGTAAGAAGCCTTTGTCGCGCTGGCTAAGGGGTTTGTCGATCGAACGGGAGTCCGGATTGGGTGGTTGCGGGGTGCTCAGCGCATACGAGCAGGGCCTCCTGAACAGCTCGTTGGTGTCGAATCACCGAGCAACATCAGGAGACCCTGGTGCCGCAGTGTTCCGTGTTGATGGCCGGGCAGTCCAGTTCCGTCACGCTGGAGTGTGACTGCCTGGCTCACCGGTTCGGAAACGCCGCCGACAACGGCTCCCGGCAGCCGCGTTATCCGACGGACATGACGAGCGCGGAGTGGGCGGCCATCCGGCCGTTGCTGCCGGCGCCTGGCTGGATGCGCGGCCGGGGAGGGCAGCCGGAGACGTACTGCCACCGGGCGATACTCGATGCGATCCGCTACCTGGTCGACAATGACATCAAGTGGCGGGCGATGCCGGCCGACTTCCCGCCGTGGGACCGGGTATACGCGTTCTTCCGCCGCTGGCGCGACCACGGCATGGTCAAGGAGTTCCACGACCGGCTGCGCGCCGAGGTCTGCGGGAAGCTGGGCCGCGATGCGGAGCCGAGCGCGGGTGTGATCGACTCGCAGTCCGTCAAGGCGGACGCCGTCGTCGGCGCCGACAGCCGCGGGTTCGACGGCGGCAAGCTGATCAACGGCCGTAAGCGGCACATCGTGGTCGACACCCTCGGCCTGCTGCTGGGCGTGATGGTCACCGCCGCGGACACCGGCGACCGCGCCGCCGCCCAGGTCCTGCTTGAGCAGGTGGCCGACGTGCACCACCGGCTTGAGTTGGTCTGGGCTGATGGCGGCTACACCGGCCCCCTCGTCGAATACTGCCTGGCCACGCTCGCCCTGGTGCTGGCGATCGTCAAACGCAGCGACGACCAGAAGGGGTTCGTCGTGCTGCCCAAGCGGTGGATCGTCGAGCGCCTCTTCGCTCACCTGATGCGCACCCGCCGCCTGGTACGCGACTTCGAACGCCGCACCACCAGCGCCGAAGCAATGGTCTACTGGTCGAGGGGTAGCGCCGAGGTACGCCCAAAAGCTGCCAGTTCTTGATCTTGGTGGGTCTTTTCAGCTCCCGTTGTGAGTCCCGAGAGCGTTGACGCGGTT
>NZ_JBIVON010000066.1:0-4175 GCF_044754145.1 Streptomyces sp. NPDC093149 | reverse complement strand
GCCGGCACAAGACGCGCCACCTCCAACGCCTCCCGGATCACCCGCTGCTGCGAAGGACCGTTCGGAGCCGTCAGCCCCTGACTCCGGCCGTCCTGGTTGACGGCGGAACCCCGCAGGACGGCCAGCACCCGGTCACCGTCGCGCTCAGCGTCCGACAGCCGCTTCAGGACCAGGATGCCCGCACCCTCGGCCCAGCCGGCGCCGTCCGCAGCGGCCGAGAAGGACTTGCAACGCCCGTCCGCGGCCATTCCCTTGAGGCGGGAGAACTCGACGAACAGTGACGGTGCGCTCATGACCGTGACACCACCGGCCAGGGCCAGTTCGCACTCGCCCTGGCGCAGGGCCTGCACGGCGAGGTGGAGCGATACCAGTGACGAGGAGCATGCGGTGTCGACGGTGATCGCGGGGCCCTGGAGGCCGAGGGAGTACGCGACACGGCCCGACACCACGCTCGATGCCTTGCCGGTGCTCACGTAGCCGTCGAGGGAGTCCAGGTCGCGGCCCAGGTCGCCGTAGTCGGAACTCATCGTGCCGAGGTAGACGCCGGTACGGCTCTCGGCCAGTGCGTCGGGCCGGATGCCCGCCCGCTCCAGCGCCTCCCACGACGCCTCCAGCACCAACCGCTGCTGCGGGTCCATCGACACCGCCTCACGCGGCGAAATCCCGAAGAACCCGGCGTCGAACCGCTCGACACCGTCGATGAAGCCGCCCTCACGGGCGTAGCTCTTGCCGACCGTTTCCGGGTCCGGGTCGAAGAGGTCGAGCCCGCGCCAGCGCTCCGGCAGACCGCCCACTGCGTCCCCGCCGGACGCCAGCAGCTCCCAGAACGCCTCCGGCGTATCGATGCCGCCCGGCAGCCTGCACGCCATCGAGATGATCGCGATCGGCTCGTGCTGCCGGGCCTGCTTCGCTTCCAGATCCGCGGCACGCTTCTGCAGCGCACGGATCGCAGGCAGTGCGGCTTCCATCCGATCCTGGTTTGAGATCGACACCATCGAGCCCTTCTCTACAGCCACCGCGAGCAACAGCGTCCCGGAGCGAAAGGTCAGGGACCCTGTCACCCAATCCGTCGCCACTTGAGCCGCGGTTGACGGTTCCTGGACGGCCCGGCACGTTCGGAGCGGACGACGGGGCTCTGCCGGCGGTGGCAGTGCCGCTGTCCCGTCAAGGCTCGGTCCGGGCCACGGCAGCGCGGGGGCCCCGGCGATCAGGTGATCGCCGGGGCCCTCCGTGCCGCTCAGGGGCTCGACAGGTTGTCGGTCCGCGGCCGTGCGCCGCGATGGGGCTCAGTCGAGATCGAGCCCTGATGCCTCCAGCAGTGCGTTCAGCTCGGCGTTGATGTCGTCCACCGAACGCTCCTCCTCGGCCGGTGCGATCGGCATCGTGGCGACCGCCGCGGTGCCGGTGGCTTCCTGTCGGGCCAGTTCGACGAGCTGTTCCAGCAATCCGCTGCTGTGGATCCGGTCGGCGGAGAGCTGTTCCAGGACCCGGCCGAGCACGGACTCGGGGTCCTCTGCCCCAAACGCACCGGCCCCGGACGCGCCGGTCGCGGGTGCCTCCGTCGGCAGGTCCATCCGGCCGAGGACCAGCCGGGCGATGTGGTCGGGGGTCGGATGGTCGAAGGCGAGCGTCGCGGGCAGGGAGATGCCGCTCTCGGCCGACAGGCGGCGTCGCAGCTCGACCGCCATCAGGGAGTCGAGGCCCAGGTCCTTGAGGACCTGCTGCGGCGAGAGCGAACCTCCCCCGCTCACGCCGAGCACGGTGGCGACCTCGCGCAGCACCATTTCCGTCACGAGTTCCGGGCGCCGGTCCTCGGGCGCGGCCAGCAGTTGTTCGCGCAGGCCGGCCGGGCTCGTCGCCGTGGTGGCGGAGGGCGCGCGGCGCGGTCGCAGCCGTACAAGCGCGCGGAACAGGGCGGGGACGTCCTGGCCCTGCTCCGCTGCCCGCCGTATCGCCCGCAGGTCGAGTTTCACGGGGACGAAGTTGTCGGCGGGGCGGGCGAGCGCCGCGTCGAGGAGGGCCAAGCCCTGCTCGACGGGGAGCGGGGCGATGCCCTGGCGGCGCATGCGTTCCAGTTCCACCGCGCCCAGGTGCGAGGTCATGCCCACGCCTGCCTGGTGCCACAGCCCCCAGGCGAGAGCGGTGACCGGGCGCCCCTCCGCCCGTCGCCGGGCGGCGAGGGCGTCGAGGTAGGTGTTGGCCGCGCCGTAGATGCTCTGGCCCGCCGTGCCGACGGTGCCGGCCGCGGAGGAGAAGAGGACGAAGGCGGCGAGGTCGAGGTCCTGGGTGAGTTCGTCCAGGTAGAGGGCGCCCTTCACCTTCGGCGCCATCACTCGGGAGAGTCTCTCCGCGTTCTGGCCGAGAAGGACGCCGTCGTCCAGAATTCCTGCGAGGTGCAGGACAGCCGTCCAAGGCCGGCCCGCCTCAGCAAGACCGAGCACCTGCGCCACGTCATCTCGCCGAGTGACATCACAGGCCACCACACGTACGCATTCCGCACCTTCCTCTTCGAGATCGTGGACGAGTTCCGCGGCCCCGGGGGCTTCGGCGCCGTGTCGGGAGGTCAGGACCAGGTGGCGGACGCCGTGGTGGCGTACGAGGTGCCGGGCGGTCTCGCGGCCGAGTTCGCCAGTGCCACCGGTGATCAGTACCGTGCCCTCGGGGTCGAGCGGCCGTGCGATGGCCTGGTCGTCCGTGGCGGCTTCGCGCACCAGCCGGGCGGCGAGCACCTCACCGTCGCGCACGGCGAGTTCGGGTTCGCCGGTGACGGCGAGGGCGCGGGCGAGCGCGTCCCGGTCCGCGTCGTCCGGGCCGAGGTCGATCAGGCGGAGGCCGCGCTCGGGGTGTTCGGCGCGCGCGGAGCGGATGAGCCCCCACAGGGGCGCGTACGGCAGCCCGTCGAGCCGGTCGCCCGGGGCGGCGGCGACGCTGCCGCGGGTGATCCAGACGAGCTCCGTCGATGCGAGCCGCTCGTCGGACAGCAGTTCCTGGAGCTGTGCGAGGACGTACTCGGTCGCCCTGTACGCGGCTTCGGGCGCGCTGTAGAAGGGCGGGCGGCCGGTCGTGTCGACCACGACACGGGCGGGTGCCTGCGGAGCGCCGTCGAGCAGCGCGGTCAGCTCGTCGATGTCGGGCAGGGCCGGTACGCCGAGGAGCGCGGCGAGTTCGCCGGTTCCGGTCAGCACGGCGTCGGCGGCCGTGCCCTGTGGGGCGGGGGCCGTGACCGGCTGGAACTCCAGGCGGTGGAGACCGTCCGCGCCGTTGTTCCGCGCGGCGCGGAGCTGTTCGGCGGTGGCCCGCCGGAGGCGGAGTCCGCCGATGCGTGCGACGGGCTCCCCCGTCGCGTCGCAGGCCCAGACCCGGATCTCCTGCCCGGCCCCGGAGGATTCGACGTCGATACGGACGCGCAGTTCGCCGCTGCCCGTCGCGTACAGCTCGACATCGGTCCACTCGAAGGGCAGCAGCGCCCCTTCCGGCTCCTCCTCGCCCCGCGCGAGGGTCACGCCCTTCATGATGTGCAGGGCCGTGTCGAGGAGCGCCGGGTGAAGGTTGTACTCGGCCCCGGCGGCGGCCTCGGGCAGGCGCACAGATCCGTACGCCGTGCTGCCCCTGCTCCACAGGCCGGTCAAGCCCCGGAAGGCCGGACCGTAGTCGATGCCCTGGGCGCCGAACCGGTCGTAGAACCCGTCGAGGTCGACCCGCTCGGCCTCGGCCACCGGCCAGCGGCGCAGCTCCGCGAAGGCGTCCGGCGTGCTGCCGGTGGCCTCTTCGCGCAGTTCGCCGCTCGCGTGGCGGGTCCAGTCGTCCTGCGTGTCGTCGGGGCGGCTGTGGATCGTGAGGAGGCGGCGGCCGTCCGTACCGGGCGCACCCACCGTGATCTGGATCCGGACGGCGTCGTCGATCACCAGCGGTTCGGCCAGGGTCAGTTCGGCGACCCCGTCGGCCCCGGCCTCGTGGGCGGCTGCGGTGGCCAGCTCCAGCAGGCCCGTGCCGGGGACGATGACGGAGCCGAAGACGGTGTGGTCCTTCAGCCACGGCTGGTCCGCGAGGGAGAGCCGGGCGGTGATGAGGTGGCCCTCGCCGTCGGCGAGTTCGGTCACCGCGCCCAGCCAGGGGTGTGGTGAGGCTTCGAGGCCGAGCGATCCGGCGTCGCCGGTGGATTTCGGGACCGGGAG
>NZ_JBIVON010000065.1:0-4318 GCF_044754145.1 Streptomyces sp. NPDC093149 | reverse complement strand
CTCGCCCGACCGCAGCGCCTGCGCCGCCAGGTGCATCGCCACCAACGACGACGAACACGCCGTATCCACACTCACCGCAGGGCCTTCGAGCCCGAGCGTATAGGCCACCCGGCCCGAGATGACGCTGGTCGCAGCGCCGGTGATCTGGTGGCCCTGCAGCTGTTCACCGCCGCGGGCGACCAGTTCGCTGTACCCCATGTGATACGCGCCGACGAACACCCCGGTCTGGCTGCCCGCCAGCGAGTTCGGGTCGATCGCGGCACGTTCCAGCGCCTCCCAGGAGGTCTCGAGCAACAGCCGCTGCTGGGGGTCGGTGGCCAGCGCCTCACGCGGGGAGATCTGGAAGAACGCCGCGTCGAATTCGCCGACGCCGGCCAGGAAGCCGCCTTCGCCCGTCGCCGAGGCGCCGAGCGCCGCGTCGAGGTCCCAGCCACGGTCGGCGGGGAACGGCGTGATGCCCTCGGCTCCGTCGGCGACCAGCTGCCAGAGATCGTCCGGATCCGCCACGCCGCCGGGGAAGCGGCACGCCATCCCGACGAAGACGATCGGGTCGTCAGTGACGGAGACCGATGGCGGCAGCGGAGCCGTGCCCACCGGCCGGGTGTCGTCGAACGCGCCCGTCAGATGCTTCGCGATGTGGGTGACGGTCGGGTAGTCGAACACCAGGCTCGCGGGCAGGATCGCTCCGGTCCTGGCCTGCAGCAGGTTGCGCAGCTCGACCGCAGTCAGCGAGTCGAAGCCCAGCTCGGCGAACGGCTGCGCGGCGTCGATCTGCGCGCTCGACGCGTGGCCGAGCACCGCTGCCGCGGCATCGCGCACCAGCTCGACGAGGATCGCCAGCCCGTCCACAGTGGACATCCCGGTGAGCTGCCGCGCCAAGCCGTCGCGGCCACCCTGCGTGTTGTCGGCGGAACGCCGCGCCGCGTTGCCGGTCAGCGACCGCCACAGCGGTGCGACGTCCCGCTGTGCGCGCAGCGCCCGGACGTTGAGCCGGGCCAGCCCCAGCACCGCGGCGCCCGAGCCCCACGCCCGATCGAACAGGTTCATGCCCTGCTCCACACCCAGCGGCGGCATCGCCGACCGGGCGATGCGGCGCAGATCCGTGTCGGACAGGGTCCCGACCAGGCCAACGTCGGTCGTCCAGGCGCCCCAGGCCATCGACTGCCCGGGCAGCCCCTCGGCACGGCGGCGCGCCATCAGGCTGTCGAGGAACACATTGCCCGCCGCGTAGTTGCCCTGCCCGCTGTTCCCCACCTGTCCGGCCAACGACGAGAACACCACGAATCGGGACAGGTCGTACTCGCGGGTCAGCTCGTGCAGGTTCCAGACCGCGTCGACCTTCGGCGCCAGCACCCGATCGAGCTGCTCTTGCGACTGCGAGCCGATGACCCCGTCCTCCAGGATCCCCGCCGTATGCACGACGGCGGTCAGCGGATGCTCCGGTCCGACGGCGCCTATCACCGCGGCCAGCGCCCGCCGGTCGGTCAGATCGCAGGCGGCGAACGTCACCCGGGCCCCTTGCCCCGCCAGCTCGGTGGTCAGCTCCGCGGCGCCCGGCGCGTCGGAGCCGCGCCGGCTGACCAGCACCAGGTTCCGCACCCTGTGCTCGGCCACCAGATGCCGCGCCACCACGCCACCGAGACCACCGGCACCGGTGATCAGCACGGTGCCGTCGGGCGTCAAGGGCTGCGGGACCGTCAGCACCAGCTTGCCGACGTGCCTGGCCTGGCTCATGAACCGGAACGCCTCCGGTGCCCGGCGCACATCCCACGCCGCCACCGGCAGCGGTCGGATCCCGCCGGTTTCGAACAGCGCCGTCAGCTCCCGCAGCATCTCCTGGATCCGATCGGCGCCGGCCTCCATCAGATCGAAGGCCCGGTAGCTCAACGGCCGGTCGCGGAAGTCCTCCGGCGATCGGATGTCGGTCTTGCCCATCTCCAGGAACCGCCCGCCCGGAGCCAGCAGATCCACCGACGCGTCCACGAACTCCCCCGCGAGCGAGTTCAGGACCACGTCCACACCCCGATCCGCGGTGGCGGCCCGGAAACGCTCACGGAAGTCGAGATCCCGGGACGACGCCAGCCGCTCGGCCGGGACTCCCCACTCCCGCAGGACACCCCACTTGCCCTCACTCGCCGTGGCGTAGACCTCCGCGCCCCGGTGGCGTGCCAGCTGAATCGCCGCGAGCCCGACACCGCCGGCGCCGGCATGGACCACCACCGACTCACCGGGCTCCAGCCCGGCGAGATCCAGCAGCCCGTGGTAGGCGGTCAGGAACACGACAGGAACCGACGCCGCGGTGGCGAACGACCAGCCCTCGGGGATCCTCGCCAGCAGCCGGTGGTCGGTCACCGCCACCGGGCCGAACGCGCCGAACGCCAGGCCCATGACCCGGTCGCCGGGCCGCAGATCGCACACGCCGGGGCCGACCTCCGTGACGACACCTGCGACCTCGCTGCCCAGCGGGCCCTCCGCACGCACGTCGTGCACCATGTCCAGCGCGTTGAGCACGTCCCGGAAGTTCAGGCCCGCCGCGTGGACCTGGACGCGAACCTGCCCGTGTGTAAGCGGATCGGCCAGTTCGGGAGCTGGCACGAGCACCAAGTTCTCGAGCATGCCCTTGTCCGTGGAGTCCAACCGCCAGGGCACGTCTCCCGGTGCGGCCAGCTCGTCGACCGGCCGGGCCCGGACGAGCCGTGCGGTGTGGAACCGCCCGCCGCGCGCCGCCCACTGCGGCTCGCCGGATGCCAGGATCGCGCCCAGCACACCGGCCTCGATCCCGATGCCGGTGTCGGTGTCGGTGTCGGTGTCGAGCAGTACGATCCGGTCCGGGTTCTCCGACTGCGCCGACCGCACGAGACCCCACACCGCGGCCGCGGCCAGGTCGGTCACCGGCTCGCCCGAGTGCACGGCCACCGCGCCCCGGGTCGACACCACCAGCGGGATCGACGCGAACCTCGCCTCACCAAGCCAGTACTGCAGCTGCCGCAGCACCCAGCCGGTGAGCTCGTGCGTGGACCCGACCACCGAGTCCGGCCCGCCGGCCACGGCCAGCACGACCGCTCCCGGCACCGGCCTGCCCTCGTCGAGCGCGGTACCGACCGCGCTCAGGTCAAGGTAGTCCGCGCCACGGGGGGCGACTGTGGCCCAGTCACCCATCGGGTCGGCTGCGCCGGGCCCGGTCTCGAGCCACTCCATCAGCAACACGGCCCCATCGCCGGAGCCAGCCGTCAAGCTATCCGAGGCGAGCGCCCGCACGGCCAGCGACCCGATCGACAGCACGGGAGTGCCGGCGCTGTCCGCGACCGCGATGGCGACCTGGTCCGGGCCGGTCCGGGTGAGCACGACCCGCAGCCGCGACGCACCCGAGGCGCGCAGCCGCACGTCGGTGAAGCTGAACGGCAGCCCGCCCTGCTCAGCCGCGTCGAGACCGGCGAAGACCGTGGTGTGCAGTGCCGCGTCCAGCAGCGCCGGATGAATACCGAACGACTCCGCCGAAGCGCGGGCGGACTCCGGCAGCTCGACCTCGGCGAGGATCCGGTCCCCGCTCCGCCAGGCCTTGCGCAGCCCCTGGAACACCGGGCCGTAGCGGAGGAAACCGCCTTCGGCCAGCTGCTGGTAGAACTGCTCGGTCTCCAGCGGTGCCGCATCCGCAGCGGGCCAGGCCTGGGTAAGGGGTTCGAACGCGTCGTCGGCCCGGTCGTCGGCGGCGGACGCGCTCACGATGCCGGTCGCGTGGCGAGTCCAGGTCTCCTCGCCGTCCACCCGCGCATACACCGTGACGCTGCACCGTTCAGCCTCGTCCGGCCCGGCCACCACCTGCACCTGCGCGCCGCCTGAAGCGGGGAGCACGAGCGGTGCCTCGAGGACGAGCTCGTCGAGCCGGTCGCAGCCGACGCTGTCTCCCGCGCGGATCGCCAGCTCCACGTACCCGGTACCGGGGAAGATCACCGAATCGCGCACGGCGTGGTCCGCCAGCCACGGGTGCGTCCGCACCGACAGCCTGCTGGTGAAGACCACCTCGTCGTTCTGTGGCAACGACAACATCGCCCCCAGCAATGGATGCTCCGCCGCCGTGAGCCCGGCGGCGCCGACGTCGGTCGCCCCGCCGGCGCTCTCCGGCCAGAAGTGCTGATGCTGGAAGGCATAGGTCGGGAGCTGGACGCGCCGCGCGCCGGAGTCCGGGAGCACGGTCGTCCAGTCCACGGCCACGCCATGGACACAGGCCTGCGCGACCGCCAGCACCATGCGGTGCAGGGATCCTTCGCCGCGCCGCAGCGTGCCCGCGACGGGCACCGCGTCCTCGCGGCCGTCGACG
>NZ_JBIVON010000064.1:0-4377 GCF_044754145.1 Streptomyces sp. NPDC093149 | reverse complement strand
GACGAGGCCTCCCTGCGGGAGCAGGCCGGACGCTGGGCGTCGTGGCTCTCCGGGCGTGAGGACATCCGCCTGGTGGATGTGGCGGTGACGGCTGCCCGTCACCGTACGCACTTCGCCTCCCGAGCCGCCATCACCGCCCCGACCCTCGACCGCGCCGTGGAAGCACTCCGCGCCCTCGCCGACGGCGTCCCGGACCCCGGTCTCGTCCAGGGGCGGGCCGCCGAACGGACCAGGACCGTATTCGTCTTCCCGGGACAGGGCACCGACTGGGAGGGCATGGGCCGGGACCTGCTGGACCAGAGCCCCTCCTTCCGCGAAAAGGTGAGCGCCTGCGACGCGGCACTGCGGCCCCACACCGGCTGGTCGGTCCTCGACCGGCTGCGCGGCGAGGACCGGGGAAGCCTTCCGTTCGAGCGACTGGACGTCGTCCAGCCCGTGCTGTTCGCCATGTACGTCGGCCTGGCTGCGGCCTGGCGGGAGCTGGGACTCGAACCCTCCGCCGTGGTCGGCCACAGCCAGGGAGAAGTGGCCGCGGCCGTCGTCGCCGGCGCACTCACCGTCGACGAGGGCGCCCGCATCGTGGCACTCCGCAGCCGGGTCCTCCAGTCCGACGGCGGCGGCGGCGAGATGGCCGTGATCGAACTGCCCCTCGCCCAGGTGCGCGAACACATCGCACCGTACGGAGACGCCCTGTCGATCGCGGCGGTCAACACCGACCGGTGGACCGTGATCTCCGGCGACGTCGACGCGGTCGAGGACGTACTGATCGAGCTCGACGACGCCGACATCGCGTGCGGGAAGCTCAACGCGGCCTGCGCGTCGCACAGCGCCCACATGGACCCGCTCCTGCCCGGACTGCGGGCGGAGTTCGCCGTACTGCGCCCCCGGCAGACCGACGTGCCGTTCTACTCGACGGTGACCGGGAATCTCGTCGACGGCCGTGAACTGGACGCGGACTACTGGTGCCGCAACCTGCGTGAGCCGGTACGCCTCGACCTGGCCCAGGCGAAGCTGATCGAGGACGGGCACGATGTCTTCGTCGAAGTCAGCCCGAACCCCGTCCTGGTCATGCCGCTGACGAACGGCCTCGGTGAGACGGACGGCCTCGTGGTGCCGAGCCTCCAGCGGGGCCGGGGCGGCCTCGGCGAGCTGCACGGGACGCTCGCCCTGCTGCACGTCCAGGGTTACGAGGTCGACTGGGACCGCGCCCTGGGCGCACCCACCGGCACCTTCGTCCCCCTTCCCACGTACGCCTTCCAGCGCGAGCGCTACTGGACGGAGACCGTCCGGCCCGTCGGCGACGCGAACTCGATGGGCCTCGCCCCGGCACGGCACCCCTGGCTGGGGGCCGTCTCCGCGATGGCCAACGGCGAAGGACACCTGCTCACCGGCCGCCTGTCGACAGCCACCCACCCGTGGCTGATGGACCACGCCGCCTTCGGCACCGTTCTGGCCCCCGGCACCGGACTGCTGGAACTGGCACTCGTGGCCGCGCGGGAGAGCGGTGCGGGGCGGGTCGGTGAACTCACCCTGTCCGAACCGCTGATCCTGGACGCCGACGGAGTGCACATCCAAGTTACGGTCGGAGCAGCCGACTTGAGCGGTGAGCGGTCCATCGCCATCTACGGGCGGCCCGAGTCGGAACAGGAACACTGGACGTGCCACGCCACGGGCAGACTGCTCGACGGCGGCGCGGACACCGGTGACGAAGGCTTCGACGGCCTGCGGTCCTGGCCGGTGGCCGGCGCGGAACCGGTCTCCCTGGAGGGGTTCTACGAGCGGCTCGCCGCCCAGGGCGTCGGGTACGGCCCGGCGTTCCAGGGGCTGACCGAGCTGTGGCGCGACGGCGACACGGCCTACGGCCTGGTGCGGTTGCCCGAAGGGGTGCAGGGACAGGACTACGGGGTGCACCCGGCCCTCCTGGACGCGGCACTCCACACGCTCCAGGCGGTCCGGGACCTCGACGAGGCCGACCGCCGGGTGCTGCTGCCCTTCGAGTGGGAGGACGTGGAACTCCACGCCGAGGGCAGCTCGACCCTCCGGGTCCGTGTCGACCTGGACACCGCGCGGTCCAGCGCCCGGCTGTGGGTGGCGGATGCGCAGGGCAGGCCCGTGGCCGCCGCGGGAACGCTGCGGCTGCGTGAGGCGAGCGCGGAGCAGATCCGGTCCGGACGACCCGTGCAGCACCTGTACCGGGTCGGATTCCGGCCGGTGCGTCCGACGGCCCCCTCGGCGGCCGTACGGACCTGGGTCCTTGGTGGTGACGGTGTTCTCTCGAATGTATTGGGGACTGAACATGTGGCTGATGTGGATGCTTTCCTTGCCGCTGTCGGAGACGGGTGGGAAACGCCCGTTCGACTGGTTGTTGATGCGACGGAGGACTCGGACCCCGTTGGTGCGCGAGGCGCGTCGGAAGACCGGGACGACGACGGCATCGGGGCTGTCCGAAGGCTGACGGCCGACGCACTGGCGACACTGCGGCGACTGCTGACCGATGACCGGTTGGCCGCTGCCGAGCTGGTGTGGGTGACCCGCGGAGCCGTGAACGCAGGAAACACACGAGACACCGAGGACGCCGTTGACGGCGTGGACGGCGTCCGGGACCTGACCCGGTCCGGCCTGTGGGGCCTGGTGCGCTCGGCACGCACGGAGTTCGCCGAGCGAACAGTCCGCCTTGTCGACATCGACGCGTACACACCGGCTCTGCGACAGGCACTGGCGGTGGCCGACGAACCGGAACTCGTGGTCCGCGGCGAGGAGATCCTCGCCGCCCACCTGGTCCGGGTCCGGGGTTCGGCCGAGAGCGACGGAGCGCTTCGCCGCATGGACCCCCGGGGAACCGTCCTGATCACCGGGGGCACCGGTGAACTGGGCCGCCAGGTCGCCGCCCATCTCGTCCGCGAGCACGGGGTGCGCCACCTGGTCCTCACCTCACGGCGTGGCCCGCAGGCCCCGGGCGCGTCCGACGTCGTGAGCGAACTGGAGGCGGCCGGCGCCACGACCGTCCGGATCGAGTCCTGCGACGTGACGGACCGGGAACAGCTCGCGCGGCTCCTGGCCACGGCGCCGGACGCACACCCCTGGACGGGGGTTGTGCACCTTGCGGCCGCGCTGGACGACGGACTGCTGACGGCACAGGACCCGGAGCGACTGTGGAAGGTACTGGGCCCGAAGGTGGCCGGCGCCGTCCATCTGCACCGGCTCACCCGGGAGCTGGACCTGGCCGCGTTCGTGCTTTTTTCTTCGGTGGCCGGGGTGTTCGGCGGCGCGGGCCAGTCCACGTACGCCGCCGCGAACACCTTCCTGGACGCCCTGGCCGCGCGCCGTCGTGCCGAGGGACTGCCCGCCACCAGCGTCTCCTGGGGACTGTGGGAAGCCGCCGGCAACGGACCGACCGACAACCTGGGGCAGGCGGACCTGGCCCGGATGCGACGCCAGGGCATCTCCGCCCTCACCGCGGAGCAGGCCCTGCGACTGCTGGACACCGCGCTGTACCACCCGGAGCCGCACCTCGTGGCGGTCGGACTGGAACTGGACGCACTGCAGCGGGGCGACGACAAGGGAGAAGACGTTCCCGTGCTGCTAAGAGGCATGCTCCGCAACCGCCTCCGCCGCGCCCAGCACTCGGGAGCACCGGCGGCCGCCCTCAAGGACAGACTGGCCCAGCTGTCCGACAAGGAACGCCGGCGCACGGTGCTCCAGACGGTTCAACGCGAGGCCTCCGTGGTGCTCGGCCTGCCGGACTCGGAGAGTGTGGGCGCCCACCAGGTCTTCAAGGAAGTCGGACTCGACTCCTTGATGGCGGTCGAGCTGCGACGCCGCCTGTCGGCCGAGGCGGGCATCGCACTGCCCGCCACGCTCGCCTTCGACCATCCGACGCCCGACGCCGTGGCGGCGTTCCTGCTGGAACGGCTCGCCCCGGCGGAGGCCCCGGGGAGCTCCCCCGCCCGCAGAGGAGCCGTGCGCGCCCTGACAGCGGCACAGATCGACGGCCTGGTGGAGCTGCTTCGGGCGGCGACGCCCAAGCAACTGGAGACGGAGGGCTTGGCATCAGCCTTCCTCGACCTCAAGGACGGGCTTGCGAGGACCGTCGTCGTCCCGGACACGACGGCCGAGCTGGAAGCCGACAACACCGAAGACCTTCTGCAGTTCCTTGACGACAAGTTTGGAGTCAGTTCATGAGCGCGTCCGACGTCGAGAAGCTCGAGTCCTACCTGAGGCGTGCCACGACTGCGTTGCTCAAGGCTGAGAAGGACCTCGACTCGGAACGGGCCGCCCGCACCGAGCCGATTGCGGTGGTGTCGATGGCGTGCCGGTTGCCGGGTGGCATTGATTCTCCGGAGGGTTTTTGGGAGTTGTTGTCGGGTGGTGGGGATG
>NZ_JBIVON010000063.1:0-4606 GCF_044754145.1 Streptomyces sp. NPDC093149 | reverse complement strand
CGCCGAGCAGGACGATGTCCCCGAACGCGGTGTCCGGGTCGCAGACCATCGACTCCAGCACCCGCACGTAGTAGTCCCGCATCAACGCCACCTGGACGGGCGACAGTTCGCCGCTGTCGTACTCCATCTCCAGGCTCAGCCCCTGGTGCCCGGGCTCCTGGCTGACGGCCACCAGCAGCGGGAAGTGGGTCCGCCCACCTCCGGTCGCACGGGCGCGATCGTCGTCCGTGTCCGCCCCACCGGCGAGTGCGTCGATCTGACGGAAGTGGTTGTAGACGAAGCCGGTCTCGAAGAGCGGTTCCCCGCCCAGTTCGCGTTGGATCGCGGACATCGGATATCTGCGATGGGGCAGCATGTCCTGCTCGGCCTCGAACACCGCGCGTGCGAGGTCCCGCCAACTGCCCTCCGGCAGCTCCAGCCGGAACGGCAGAGTGTTGAGGAAGAGCCCCCGCACCTCGGTTCCGTCGGTCTCCTCCAGCCGGCCGTTGGACGACAGCCCCGTGACGACGTCCCGGCTGCCGGTGGCGAGGCTCATGACCCGCAGATGCGCTGCCAACAGCACGGACTTCAGCGGCACCCCACAATGCCGGGCGAACCGGTCGAGACCATCGCCCAGACCGACCGGCAGAGATGTGATCAACTCTCCGTGCCGACGCTCCGCGTCGTTGCGGTGCACCTCGCCCGTGCCGCACAGCCCCGCGAGCCCGTCGGGAAGCGCAGTGGAGTGGCGGGGGAGGCGGGTGTCGGGGCGGTCGGTGAGGAGGCCGCGCCAGTAGGTGGTGTGTGCGGGGTTGGTGAGTGCTGCCTGTTCGGCTGCGATGTAGTCGCGGTAGGTGGAGCGGAGGGGTGGGAGCGTGGGGGTGTTGCCGTCGAGGAGGGTGTGGTAGGTGTCGGTGATTTCGGCGAGGGTGGAGGCGAGGCTCCAGCCGTCGAGAATGGCGTGGTGGTCGGTGACGGTCCACTGGAAGGCGTCGTCGGACAGCACATGAACGGTCATCCGGAACAAGGGAGCCACCGCGACGGAGAAGCCCTCGTCCTGTTCGCGACGGACGCACTCCGCCACCGCCGCGCGCTGCGCACTATCGTCCTGACCTCGCAGATCGACGACGGTCAGCGGCGATTCGGCCCGCTCGTGCACGAGCTGCACCGGCTCGCTGTAGCCGCTCAGGTCGAACGAGGTACGCAGGACATCGTGGCGGCTCACCGTCAGCTCTACGGCCCGCCGGAACGCGTCCTCCTCGAACCGCTCGCCGAGCCGCACCGTACTGACGTTGTGGTACGGGTTGCGGTCCGGGTCGATCTCCATCTCGTAGACCATGCCGACCTGGAGGGCCGCCATCGGGTAGGCGTCCACCAGCCCCTCGGGCAGCGCCTGCCGGTCCTGCGCCGACAGCAGGGCGAACGGCTCCGCCGTCGGTGCGGGGAGCAGGTCCGCCGCCACCGAAGTCACCTCGGTGCCCAGCGCGGCGAGCGTCGGGGACCGGAACAGCACGGGCAGCGTGAGCAGCAGACCCTCCTCCCGGGTCCGTCCGATCACCTGAATGCTGCGGATCGAGTCGCCGCCCAGGTCGAAGAAGTTGTCGTGCCGGCCGATCCTGTCCACCCCGAGGACCTGACGCCAGATCACCGCCAGCCGTTCCTCCACGCCGGGCAGCGGCGCCACGTACTGGGACGACAGCTCCGGGCGGTCCCCGGACGGCGCGGGGAGCCTGCCGCGGTCCACCTTGCCCTGGGCCGTCAACGGGAACGCGTCGAGGAACACGAAGGCCTGCGGCAGCATGTACTCCGGCAGCTTCTCCCGCAGCGCCGACCGCAGTTCGGTCACATCGGGCGCCGGGGCGTCGCACACCAGGTACGCCACCAGATCGGTCCGTCCCGACGCGTCCTGCGGCGCTGTCACGACGCACTGGCGAACGCGCGGATGAGCGCCGATTGCCGCGCTCACCTCGCCGGGCTCCACCCGGTAGCCGCGAATCTTGACCATGTGGTCGACCCGGCCGAGGAACTCCACCTGACCCTCGGCCGACCAGCGCCCCCGGTCACCCGTGCGGTACAGCCGAGCCCCCGGCAGGGAGGGATGCGGCAGGAAGTGCTCGGCGGTCAGCGCGGGTGCGCCGAGATAGCCGCGGGCGAGGCACGGCCCGGCCACGTACAGCTCACCGGGACTGCCCACGGGCACGGGATGGCCGGCCTCGTCCAGCACCCGGACCTCGGTGTTGGCCAGCGGTGTGCCGAGCGGCAGCGGGCCGGCCGGGAGCGAGTCCGCGGTGAAGATGCCGCAGACGGAGAACGTGGTGGTCTCCGTCGGCCCCCAGCAGTTGACCAGCTCGAGCTCAGGGCAACGGGCGAGGATCCGGCCGGCGTGCGGTGCGGAAACCGTCTCACTGCCGGTGAGCAGTCGGCGCAGTCCGTCGAACGTCTGCGGCTGCTCGTCCACGAGCAGGGTGAACAGCGAGGCAGCGGCGTGGAGGACCGTCACGCCGTGATCCGTCACCCAGCCCGCCACATCGGCCGGGGCGTACCGCCCCGGCGGAGCGAGCACGAGCCGGGCCCCCGCCGCCAGCGGCGCCCATATCTCGAAGGTGGAGACATCGAAGGCGACCGTCGCGATCTGGAGAACGGTGTCGTCCTCCCGAAGCTCCATCGCGGGACCACCGTGCAGAAGCTCGGTCACGTTGCGGTGCCGGGTCACCACACCCTTCGGCCGTCCTGTGGAACCAGAGGTGAAGATGGCGTAGCAGGCGTTGTCCGGTCCGGCGCCGGCCTCCGGGGCCCGGCCGCGCCGCGTCTCCTCGGGCAGAACGGCGGTGTCCACGTCGACGGTCTCCCACGGGCCCCGCGGAATCAGGTCCCTCGTGCTCGCCCCGGCCAGGACCACCCGCACGTCCGCTTCTCGGAGCATGTGCGCGAGCCGGTCCGCGGGAAAGGAGACATCCAACGGTACGTAGGCCCCGCCGGCCTTGAGCACGGCCAGCAGCCCGACGACGAGTTCGGGCGAACGGTCCAGGCCGACCCCGACGAACACCTCGGGGCCGACGCCCAGCCGGCGCAGATGACGGGCCAGCCGGTCGGCACGCGCATCGAGTTCGCCGTACGTCAGGGACCGCTCCCCGGCGACCACAGCGACGCGGTGGGGCTGCGCCGCCGCCCGCGCCTCGATCAGTTCGTGGACGGGCGTCGACGGGACAGCGGCGGTGTTGTCGTTCCAGCGTTCCAGCAGGGCCCGCTCGGCCTCGCCGAGCAGGACGGCCGCTCGGTGGACGCCGTCCGGATTCTCGGCGATCGCCCGAAGAGCCCGCAGGTGGTAGTCGCGGATCAGACGCATCTGTTCCGCGGGGAACTCCCTGGCGTCGTACTCCAGCTCCATCCGCATGCCGGCCAGGCCCGGTTCGCGGCTCATGGCCACATGCAGCGGGAAGCTGGTCCGGGCGACACCGGCGGCCGTCTCGTCGTGCGGACCGGAGACCGAGGCCCGGCCCCCCTCGGCCAGTTCGTCCACGTGGCGGAAGTGGTTGTAGACGAAGCCGGTCTCGAACAGGGGGTCGCCGCCCAGCGCACGTTGCAGTGCCGGCATGGGGTATCTGCGGTGCGGCAGCATCTCGCGCTCGGCGTCGAAAACGGCCCGCGCCAGATCAGCCCAAGTGCCGTCCGGCAGCCGCAGCCTGAAAGGCAGCGAATTGAGGAACAGGCCCCGCACCTCGGTGCCGTCGGTCTCCTCCAGTCGCCCGTTGGACGACAACCCGGTGACGACATCCGCGCTGCCCGTGACCAGGCTCAGTACCCGCATGTGGGCGGCCAGGACGACGGCCTTGAACGGCACGCCGATCCGGGCTGCGCTGTCCTCCAGCGCCGACAGGAGCTCCGGCGGCACCACGGTGACCAGTGCTCCGTACCCACCGGTGCCGTCGTGCTCATGCACCTCGTCGTCGAGCCGCTCACCGATGAGCAGGGGGGCGCCGTTGCCGCTGTGGCGGGGGAGGCGGGTGTCGGGGCGGTCGGTGAGGAGGCCGTGCCAGTAGGTGGTGTGTGCGGGGTTGGTGAGTGCTGCCTGTTCGGCTGCGATGTAGTCGCGGTAGGTGGAGCGGAGGGGTGGGAGCGTGGGGGTGTTGCCGTCGAGGAGGGTGTGGTAGGTGTCGGTGATTTCGGCGAGGGTGGAGGCGAGGCTCCAGCCGTCGAGAATGGCGTGGTGGTCGGTGACGGTCCACTGGAAGGCGTCGTCGGACAGCACATGGACCGTCATCCGGAACAACGGCGCCACCGCCGGATCGAACCCCGTCGTCCGCTCCCCACGGACGTGATCGGCCAGCTCACGCCGTTGCCTGGCCTTGCTCAGTCCGCGCAGATCCACCAGGCCGACAGGCATCTCGACTTCCGCGTGCACCAATTGCATCGGCACGGAAAGACCACTGAGGTCGAAAGAGGTACGCAGCACAGGATGCCGCTCCACCACCATGGACACTGCCGCGCGGAAGGCTTCCTGCTCGAACCGGCCCGGAAGATGCAGCGACGTCACGTTCAGGTAGGGGTTGCGGTCGGGGTCGCGTTGCATTTCGTAGACCATGCCGATCTGGAGTTCGGCCATGGGGTAGGCGTCGTCGAGGTGGTG
>NZ_JBIVON010000062.1:0-4629 GCF_044754145.1 Streptomyces sp. NPDC093149 | reverse complement strand
CCGCCGTCCTGCGCGTATCTCACACCCCACAGCTACCGACCCGACTCAGCTGATGTCAGGCGAACGGCCCGACATCACCCAATCAAGTTCAGTAGTGCGTGTATCGGAAGTGGATCAAGTGGTCGACGGCCCGGGGTCATGGGACAGAGTGGTCATCTACCCTCTCAAGGCCTTGATCGCTGCCACACGGAGGATTCTCATGACCTTGCATCCGGTATCCATCGACCGCGAGCCGGCTGCCGGTGCTGTCCTGCTCACCGGCATTCCCGGGAGCGGTAAGTCCACGGTGGCCGCTGCGCTGTCTGCCAGGCTTGGGATGTCGGCCCATGTTGAGGTGGATGCACTGCAGCAGATGATCGTCAGCGGTGGCCAATGGCCCTCGCCGACCGCGAACACGGAAGCCGACCGGTAGATCTTCCTGCGGGCTCGCAACGCGTGTCTTCTGGCTGACAGCTTCGTAAGAGCGGGCTTCATCCCCGTGCTCGACGACGTCGTGGTCCGCCGTTCCCACCTTGACTTCTATCGCACGACGCTCACGGCCAAACCGCTCCACATCGTCATTCTGGCTCCAGGCCCGACGACCGCGTGGCACCGCAACCAGGCGCGGCAGAAGTCCTTGGCTACTGACTGGGCGCCCCTGGACGCGGCGATGCGCGCAGAGCTCGAGCAGGAGGGAACCTGGATCGACAACGCGGCGCAGACACTCGAAGAAACGGTCGAGGCGGTCCTGTCCGTGATCGGCCTGGCTTCCACTTCCAAGATGGATCAAGCTCCGTGATGATCACCGGTCGACGCGTGGGGATCTGACGGATACACAGTGCGGCGGAGACGTTGTTACCCATGGGCAACAAGCCGGGCCGGCCGCCGGTATGGACGCGGCGGCAGCTGTCTCCGGTGGACCGGGGCAAGACCGGCAGCAGGTACCACGTGATCGTCGAGGCCCACGGCATCCCGCTGGCCGCCACGCTGACCGGCGGCAACCGCAACGACGTGACCCAGCTGATCCCACTGATCCGAGCCGTCCCGCCGATCCGAGGCAAACGCGCCCAACCGCTGCGCCGCCCGAAGCACCTCTACGCCGACCGCGGCTACGACCACGAGAGTTACAGTAGATCGGGCCGTCCTGATCTCCAGCACGCGGCCGCTGATTCATGCGGAGGCGGCGGGGCCGCGGCGTCGGATGTCCGCGTATACGCGGGCCTTCACACCCTGCGCTCCGGGTTCGCTTTGTACGGGCACGATGCCGGAGGTGGCCCACCACTGCTCCAGCTCGGCCACTACGGCGTGGGTAGTTGTCTCGTCGGCGGCGGTGATGTCGAGAACCACGAGGCCGGGCTCATCGATGTGCTGGGTGTCGATGTTCATGTTGCTTCTGACGCGGCCATCGCCTGGCTGGGTTCGTCGGCGCCGTGCACGCCATCCGTACGAGCGAGGTGTGGCTCTGCACATGTCGAGGAGCAGCGCTACAGCAGTCGCGAACAACTGCTGTCGTGAGTCGTCGATAAAGCTACGGAAGGCCACCCCCGGTGCCGTACCGGTGGTGCTTCACGCCAGGGGGTGGGTGGCCCACTCCTTGATGTACTGGAGGATGTCGACGAGGAGGCGGATGTCTGGCCCTTCAGTCTCGGCGGTCCGCAGGCCCCAGGATGCTCATGCCTCTGGGAACAGGTCGGAGCAGGAGCGCGGGTCAGCGGTGCTGGAGCAGTTCGACGGCCTCGGCCACGTGCTCCGCGCCGTAGTGGAAGTGACGGCACAGCGCCAAGTGGCGCGCGTACCCTTTCTCGGTGAGGGGGGCGGCCCGTACGGCGAGCAGGCGCAGGAGCAACCGGTAGCCGAGGTCGGGGTCCACCCGGGTGACGACGTCCTCCACCGCCGCCGTCGGTGCCTCACCGAGCACGGCGGCCGACTCCCGTACCTCTCGCAGCACCGTGTCCTGGTGGGCCGGGTCGACCGGTGGCGTGGTGTGCCGGTGGCCGGGAGCGACCTCGGCAAGGTGTGCGCGGCATGCTTCGGTAATCGTCCTGAGCCAGTCCCGGGGGCTGAGTCCGAGGCGTCCGGGATCATGGGCCCCGCCGGTGGCCTCGTGCCACAGTGTGGCGATGGTGTCGTCGGGCAGCGGCGACTGCAGGAGGCGGAGGGAGTCCACGAGCAGGAGCGCCGCTGCGGACCCGGGGGTCTGGGCCGCGTCGTCGGCCGCGGCTGCTGCACGCAGTCGGTCGCGAGCGGTGGGCTCCGCCCACTCCCAGGAGAACCACGCGGTGAGCGCGGACAGGCCGAAGTCGCCCTCCCCGTCCCGCCGGGCCGGGTCGATGGGTGGCCATGCCACGCTCAGGCCGTCGCCGACGAGGGGCCCGGGGTATCCGAGTTGTCTGCCGAGGGCTGTCAGGCGGTCGTACCGCTCTTTCGTCACGAGAAGGTGACGAGTCTTGAGAGCGCGCAGCAGAAGACGCAGGCCGAGCCCCTCGTCGGTGTGGTTGACGATCGTGGTCAGGGCCGCCGGCAGGGCGGCGCCGGGTTCGTCGGTGCCGCTCGTCGGCTCTGCCGCCGCGTGCCCCAGGTCCGCCGCCGATGCCCTCACCTCCGCGACTACGTCGGCCCGTGACTTCGTCTCCCGTTCGGGTCCCGGGGCTCCGGCCCCAGGCGGTATGGGGTAGCGCGCGGCGAGCCGGCTCAGCCGATCGCGAGTGTCCGCCCTGGTGGCGGTCGAGCGGCGGTCGTCGCCGGTTACAGCTGTCCAGACCGTGTCCAGGATCTCGTCGGACAGACCGGTTTCCAGCAGATGGTTGAGGTCCAGGCCGAGTTCCACTGCGCCCTCGCCGTCGCCATCGGCCGCCACCTCCGCTGCCAGCCGGATCACACCGTCCTGGTCGAGTGGTTCGGGAGAGGCCGCGATCCCGCCCGCGAGCGCGCTCAGGCCGAAGTCGCCCTCGAACAGCTCGCCGTACTCCTCGCGCTGCCGTGCCATGGTCGGTGTCGGCTCCTTGATCTACCGGGTGAGGTCACAGAGGTGGGCCCGTCCGTCGTGAGGACGGACGGGCTCACCACGGGTGTGACAGGGGGTACCCATTCACGGATGTGCCGTCAGAAGGACAGCGGGGCAACTACTTGGGCATGGGGTACGACGTATAGATAATGTACCCCTCGTGCCCCTTCTTGCCGGGCAGCCTCTTCAAAATCACGCGGACCCCGTTGCCCGCTGCCTCCGAGCCCCCGGACGCCTTGTACACCGTTCCGAGAGAACCGTACAGATCCCAGGAACCGGTGATCGGGAACTCCGCCTTGTTGCGCCACTGTCCCCGCTTGTTGAGGAAGTTGTCCAACGCGTCGAAGCTGGCGGTCCGCTTCTTGCCGCGGGGGAAGAAGTAGTCCGCGAGTACTCGTTCGACGGCCTGCTGCGCGATGTCCTGGCTGGTCCACACCGTGCTGATCGGGGCCAGGCCCTTCCGCTCGTTCTCCTTGGCGAAGTCGATGGCCTGTTGCGGCGTCGGGTTGACGTGACGGCTCAGGGTGTGGGCGCCGCTGCTGGGGAAGGCCAGCTCGTCGCTGAGATTTGCGTAGTTGTGCACGAGCAGTTCACTCGCCCGCGGCCCCTCGGCGCGTACGTAGTACGTGTGCAGGCCATCGACCGTGATGTCGTACACCCGGGGGTCCTCGACGGCCGTACGGGTACGCAGTGCCCCGACGGCATGCAGTGACCCGTCCGGCGAACGCAACCGGTCTCCGACCCGCAGCTCCGACACCAGCGTCCAGCCGCGTCCGGCGACGTGGACACGGTGTCCAGGGTGTTGTGGAAGATCACCAGGTTGGCCAGCAGGGAGGTGAACTTGACGTCCTTCTCCTGCTCGACCGGGTCGTTCCTTTATATCTAGCTAGATTTAGCGCATCGACGAGAAGATCGACGAGCCAACACAGAAGGGGTTCTTCCACCCTCGTGAGGGTGGAAGAACCCCTTCTGTGTTGGCAGCCGACTGCCTTGGGGGATTCTCAGAAGGCGAGCTTGAAGGTGCTCCGGGCCGCTCCCTTGAACTGAAGGTAGAAGGAGGTGCTGGGGAGCACAGAGGAGGCAATGACCGTCCACTGTCCCGCCGTGGCCCGGTGCCAACCATTACACGACCCGGTGCGCAGGAAGCAGACCGTGACTTCGCGGGTGGAGTTGGTCTTGATGTTGACGTCCTTGCAGACCTCCCACGACGACTTGGCAGCCGTGTTACCCCTCTCGGGCCAGTAGGAGTTGGAGCTGCTGGAACCCGGATAGCTGGTGTAGGTGAGCGCTTCGCCCAGGCAGCTTTGAAGCTTTGCGTTCGTCCTGGGTTCCGAAGCACTGGCCGAGCCAGTCGCCCCGGCCGTCATTCCTCCCGCAAGCAGTACCGCCGCCACTGTTAATCGAGCAATTTTGCGCCTTTGCATGTAACTCCCCCTTAGTGTGGCTTATGCTCGATATCACATCTGCCCGCTGGAGGCGCAAGCCATGCCCAGTGCGGCAGGACAAGCGTCTTCCTCTGTTTGTGTCGCCATCGGAGATGGCGGTGGGTTATCTAGGGTCTGTTTCTTGGATCATGTTCGGAGCCAGATCGCGAGGGCCGCGAGGGTGACGGTGCCGAGGTAGATGTAGGCGCGTTTCTCGTAGCG
>NZ_JBIVON010000061.1:0-4837 GCF_044754145.1 Streptomyces sp. NPDC093149 | reverse complement strand
CGATCTCCCGGTTCTTCGCGCCGCTCTCGAAGCGACCGACCGCTTCCAGCCGGATCCGCTCTCTTGCAGCCCTCTTGGCATCGGTCAAACCGCCGTCCTGCGCGTATCTCACACCCCACAGCTACCGACCCGACTCAGCTGATGTCAGGCGAACGGCCCGACATCACCCAATCAAGTTCAGTAGCCGACCGGCCCTATCGTGCATACGACGCCAGTGCCTTGCGGTCGCTGTTCGGCACCCTCAAGGCCGAGCGGCTGGTCTTCGCCAATCCGATGCGAGGCATCAAGGGCGGCAAGCTGGCGATCAAGATCCCCGCATCACTCACCGCGGACGAGGTGAAGTCCGTCGCACTCGCGGCACTGCAGGATCCGGCCTTTCGCGTGGTCGTGGCCCTGTCCGGCATCCATGCACTGCCAGCCCGCCACATTCGCGCGATGCAGCTGGAGCAGGTGGACCTACCCGGACGCCGGCTCGATCCCGGGGGGGCCTGAACCGGCCCCTGGACGACTACACCGCCGAGGCGATCACCGAGTATCTCGCCTACCGCCACCGCCGATGGCCCGACAGCACCAACCCACACCTGCTGATCACCAGGAACACCGCCACCACCGCGACGGCTGTGGCCACGTTCTGGATGGACAAGCTGGTCAAGAGATTGCCCGTGGGCGTTGACCAACTGAGGCAGGACCGCATCCTGGAGGAGGCGCTTGCCAGTGGAGCGGATCCTCTCCACCTCGCGCACGTGTTCTCGCTCGGTGCCAAGACCAGCCTCCGCTACACGAGCGCCGTTGCCGTCTCAGCCGCCGAGGACGAGTCCACGCGTGGGACGACGAACGGCCAGCCATGAGAGGCTGGCTGGCATGAGCCAAGCGTCGGACGATGAGGTTTCCCGGAGGTTCTTGGCTGCACTTCAGGTCGGTGACCTCTGCAGCGGAACCGTGGCCGAGGTATCTCGAGGAGTGTCGGTGACCTTGGACGGCTTCGCTGCCCGTCCGCTGGGGTTTGTGGGACCGCTGGACCTGTCCTGGGGGCAGGGTCCGGCTGCAGTGGTGGAAGTGGGCCAGCGGATCACCGCCGAGGTGACTGCCATTGACCTGGACCAGGGTCGAGCATGGCTTTCCAGAGCCGCCATGGAGAACCCCGAGCTCTGGGCGTTCCTGAAATCCCTCCGCGTCGGCGAGATACTGTCGGGCAGGATTGCATCAATCGAACGGTTCGGCGTGTTTGTGGCGTTAGATGACGGCCCTGAGCACCCGGTCTTCCCCGGCGTCGGGTTCATCACGATCCCCGAGCTGTCCTGGCGACGCTTCGAAACAGCATCGGACGTCGTTCAGGTGGGACAACGGGTTTCGTGCGAGTTCATCCAGTTCGACACATGGAACGGAGAAGCCAGGCTTTCTTTGCGGGCAAGGCAGCCTGACCCCTTCCAGGCATTCGCCGACGGCACCACGGTGGGGCAGACCCTGCAGGGACGGGTCACCAAGCTGGTCCCGTTCGGCGCCTTCGTCCAGGTCACCCCCGACATCGAGGGTCTGGTCCATCTGCAAGAGCTCACCTGGACGCCTGTCGAGTCTCCTGAGGCGGTCGTCCAAGTAGGCGACAAGATCACGGTCGTCGTCACAGAGGTCGATCAAGAGCGACGCAGGCTGGCGCTCTCCCGACGACAGGCTTCTACGACTCTTGAGTGACCTCTAGGTCCCGCCGCATCGTGGAGCAGGACCTGAACCACCGTCTTCGTACCGGCAAACTGCTCTCCTGACACCGTGGGTTCGTCGCGACCACCCTTCAGAATTCACGAACCCACGGAAGATCAACATCGAGAGCTTCTACTGCCGCCCGGGCATCGAAGGTGCCCACGAGAAGGGCGGCGTCGAAGGGATGATCGGCTACTTCCGCCGCAACCACTTCACCCCGGTCCCGGAAGTCGACTCTCTCGCCGAGTTGAACGAGCTGGTCCACCAGTGGGACCTGCACGACGGGCATCGCAGGATCGGTTCACGGCCGCGGACCGTTGATGAGTACTTCGCCGTCGAACAGCCGCTGCTGATGCCGCTGCCGGAAGAACCGTTCGAGACAGGCCGACTGTTCACGCCGCGTGTCGACCGCTACAGCCAGATCGCCGTCGGCACCAACCGCTACTCGGTCCCGACCCGCCTCATCGGCAAACGGGTGCGCGTCGTCCTGCACGCCTCTCACCTGGTGGTTTACGACAAGAACGTCGAAGTGGCCCGGCACGAGAGGCTGATCGCGAAGGGCAGCTGCCGCTTGGACCTGGACCACTACCTCGAAGCCCTCATCCGCAAGCCCGGTGCCTTCCCCGGTGCCACAGCCCTGGAACAGGCCCGCTCCGCAGGCAAGTTCACCCCGGTCCACGACGCCTGGTGGGCCCAGGCCCGCAAAGTCCACGGCGAGCGGGACGGCACCCGGGCGCTGATCGAGGTCCTGCTGCTGAACCGGCACCTCGCCCACGAGCATGTAGTCGCGGGCCTGGCCACCGCGCTGCGGGCCGGCGCCCTGACCGCCGACGCGGTCGCCCCGGAGGCCCGCAAGGCCGCCCAGACCGAGGACGAGCCGACCGGCGACGCATCCACCCCGGCGGTTTCCGGGCAGACGCCGGCAACCGTCACGTCGCTGCACGAGTGGCGACTTGCGCACCTTCCGCCGGACACCAGGACGCTGCCGTCGGTGACCCCCTATGACCAACTGCTCCGACGTCGCCGCACCAGCGGCAGCGACCAC
Organism: Streptomyces sp. NPDC093149; assembly: GCF_044754145.1. Lineage (NCBI taxonomy): Bacteria > Bacillati > Actinomycetota > Actinomycetes > Kitasatosporales > Streptomycetaceae > Streptomyces > Streptomyces sp. NPDC093149. The sequence goes on along the minus strand of NZ_JBIVON010000061.1, from coordinate 2,097 downwards.
CGTGAGGGAGAAGCACAGTGACCACCCTGCCCCGCCAGCGAGGCTTGACCGAGCAGGCCGCCGACGCCGCGATCGACACCGCCTGCCGCCTCCTCCGGCTGCCTTCAATCCGGCACGAGTTCAACGACATCGCAGACCGGGGGGTCAAGGACCAGATGACCTACCGCGGCTTCCTCGCCGAACTGCTGATGGCCGAGTGCGACGACCGGGCCCGACGCCGTTCGGAACGGCGGATCAAAGCCGCGGGCTTCCCCCGGGAGAAGTCCTTGCGGGCGTTCGACTTCGATGCCAATCCGAACACCGACGCGGCGACCATCCATACCCTCGCCAGCTGCGAGTGGATCAAGAAGAGCCAGCCGCTGTGTCTGATCGGCGACTCCGGCACCGGCAAGTCCCACATGCTCATCGCCCTGGGCACCGAGGCCGCGATGAAGGGCTACCGAGTCCGCTACACGCTCGCCACGAAGCTGGTGAACGAGCTGGTCGAGGCAGCCGACGAGAAGCAGCTGAACAAGACTATCGCCCGCTACGGCCGTGTCGATCTTTTGTGCATTGATGAGCTCGGCTACATGGAACTGGACCGCCACGGCGCCGAACTGTTGTTCCAGGTGCTGACCGAGCGCGAGGAGAAGAACAGCGTCGCCATCGCGTCCAACGAATCCTTCGGCGGCTGGACCAAGACGTTCACCGACCCCCGCCTCTGCGCGGCCATCGTCGACCGCCTCACCTTCAACGGCACGATCATCGAGACAGGCACCGACTCCTACCGCCTCGCCAGTACCCGGGCCCGAGCCGAAGAGCCCGCCTCGGCCGGCTGACAGATCTGCGGACCCGCCTCCGTGACGGCTCACCGCCCTTACGGGCGGCGAGCCGTCACCAGAAGGACAGCTGACCCGACACACGGTCTCCAGTTCTGGGTGAAGAACTTCCGTGCTCTCAGATTCCCAGTTGGTTCGCGGCGGCTTCCACGGTCTGCGCGAGCAGGACGGCGATGGTCATCGGTCCGACGCCGCCAGGCACGGGAGTGATTAGGCCGGCGCGAGTACGGGCGGTGTCGAAGTCCACGTCGCCGACGTTGCCCGGGTTGTAACCGGCGTCGATCACCACCGCTCCGGGCTTGATGTCCTCGCCCCGGATCAGCCGAGGCCGCCCCACGGCCGCTACCACGACGTCTGCTTCCCGGACGATCGCTGGCAGGTCCGCTGTGCGCGAGTGGCAGTACGTCACCGTTGCATCCCTCGCGAGAAGGAGCATCCCCACCGGTTTGCCGAGAATCGCACTGCGGCCCACTACAACGGCGTGCTTGCCGACGAGGTCGACATCGTACGCATCCAACAGTCGCATGATCCCGCCGGGAGTGCAGGACACGAAGCCCGGCAGCGCGAAGCTCATCGCGGCGAAGGAATGCATCGTGACCCCGTCGACATCCTTCTCCGGGGCAATGGCCTCGAACGCCGCTCGCTCGTCAATGTGCGGGCCGCAAGGATGCTGAAGCAGGATCCCGTGGACTTCCGGATCACCGGACAGACCGGCGAGTGTGTCGATCAGTTCGGAGGTCGTGGTGGCGGCCGGCAGACCGATATGTCGGGACTGGATACATGCCTTCGCGCACCGTGCCTGCTTCATGCGGACATACGTGACCGACGCGGGATCCTCTCCCACCAGAACCGTCGCCAGACAGGGACCGGCACCCGTGCGCCGTAAGATCTCCGTCGCCCTGGCCGCAGCCCCTTCGACGATGGTTCTGGCGAGACCGGTGCCGTCCATGAGCTGGACCGTCCGAGTCGCGGACATCATTGCCCTCCAGGCGTTGCTGACCACTCGCCCAGGCGCACGGCAATGACATCTCGTCAGACCGCTCCCCGGTGGTTCTCCACCTCAGCGCCAGTCACGGCCCACACTGCACTGTAGTAGACGCCGCATCCTCACCAGGCACCTATCAGCGTCCTCGACCAGGAAGCGACTTACGAACCTCCACCCCTCTGCGTTGACCTCAATTCTCGGTTCTGGCGCAGATCTTGGGGAGCCGTCGCGGAGCGTTACCTTGATGTTCGATTGCGAGGGGCTGGCTCGTGTGAGACGGCGTACGCCTTGCGC
>NZ_JBIVON010000060.1:0-5180 GCF_044754145.1 Streptomyces sp. NPDC093149 | reverse complement strand
CGTCCGTGGGAGCGGGAAGAGGGCCGTGTGCGGCGTGCGGGTGTGTCCTCGTTCGGTCTGAGCGGCACCAACGCCCACGTCATCATCGAGGAGCCGCCATTGGCGGAACCGGCCGGGGGTGTCACCGAGGGCGTCACCGAGGGCGTCTTCCCGGTGGTGGTGTCGGGGCGTGACGAGTCGGCGCTGCGGGAGCAGGCCGGACGCTGGGCGTCCTGGCTCTCCGGGCGTGAGGACATCCGCCTGGCCGAGGTGGTACGCACCGCCGGAGCCCACCGCACGCACTTCGAGCACCGGGCGAGCGCGGTCGCCGCCGACACCACGGAACTCGTGGCGGCGCTGAACGCCCTCGCCGAGGGACAGGCACATCCGGCGGTCACCGAGGGGGTCGCCGGTGCGGGCGAGTCGGCGGTGCTCTTCACCGGACAGGGCAGCCAGCGGGCAGGAATGGGGCGCGCCCTCCACACCGCCCTGCCTGCCTTCAGGGAAGCGTTCGACGAGGTGTGCGCGGCCCTCGACCCGCACCTGACACGTCCCCTGACCGAGGTGCTCTTCGCCGCCGAGGACAGCGCGGACGCGGCGCTCGTACACGAAACGGAGTTCACCCAGCCCGCCCTGTTCGCGTTCGAGGTGGCCCTGTTCCGGCAGTGGCAGGCCTGGGGGGTCCAGCCTGCCGCGGTGGCAGGTCACTCGATCGGCGAACTGACGGCCGCCCATGTGGCAGGAGTGCTGGAACTTCCCGATGCGGCACGGCTGGTGGCGGCGCGCGGCCGTCTGATGCAGGCGTGCGAGCGCGGCGGTGCGATGGCATCGGTGGAGGCGTCCGAGTCCGAGGTGGCCGAGGTGCTCCGGGGCATCGAGGGCCGGATCTCGATCGCCGGCCTGAACGGCCCCGCCCAGACGGTGGTCAGCGGTGACGGGGCCGCGGTGGCGGCGGTGGAGGGCCACTTCGCCGAGCAGGGCAGGCGCACACGCCGACTGGAGGTGTCGCACGCGTTCCACTCACCGCACATGGACGCCATGCTCGCCGAGTACGAAACGGTGGCCGAGAGCTGCCGGTTCGCGGCTCCGGTCATTCCCCTGGTCTCGTCGGTGACCGGCGAATGGGCCGACGAGAGCCTGGCACCGGGCGAGGGAGTGCGGTCGGCGCGCTACTGGGTACGCCAGGCCCGCGGTGCGGTCCGGTTCCTGGACGTCGTACGTGAACTCGACCGGGCGGGTGTCACCCGCTACCTGGAGTGCGGTCCGGCCGCGGTGCTGTCCGCGATGGGCGCGGCCTGCTCGGAGCAGGACAGCACCTTCGTCGCCTCCCAGCGGGCGGACACCAGGGACGGCCGACCGGTGGACGAGGTCCGCACGCTCGCGCAGGCGCTCGGAATCCTCCATGTCTCCGGGCAGGACATCGCCTGGGGCCAGGTCGCCCCGAGTTCCGGCGCCGCGCCCGTGACCGCCCCCACGTACCCTTTCCAGCGCGAGCACTACTGGCTGGAGCCGGCATCGGCCTTTGGCGACCTCGCCGACGTGGGTCTGGAGCACTCCGAGCACCCCTGGCTGGGCGCCACCGCGGTGCTGGCCAACGGGGAGGGCCACCTCTTCTCCGGCAAGCTGTCGCCGGCCGAGCACCCCTGGCTCAAGGACCATGTCGTCCACGGCACCGTGCTCGTGCCGGGCACCGGCCTGCTGGAACTGGCCCTCGCGGCGGCGCACCGGACAGGAGCGGCCGGCGTCGGTGAACTGACCCTGCTCGAACCACTCGTCCTGCGCGACACGGTCCGTCTGCAGGTCGTGGTCGGCCCCGCGCGGGAGGACTCCGGGCGCACCGTCGAGATCTACAGCCGCTCCGAGGAAGCCGTCGACGGAGCGTGGCGACAGCACGCCTCGGGCGAACTGCTGGAGCACGGCACCGATCCGGCGGACGACGACGTCCAGGAGCTGCGGCAGTGGCCGGTCCCGGGCGCCGAGGGCGTACAACTGGACGGCTACTACGAGAAGTTCGACGGGCTGGGACTGGAGTACGGGCCGGCGTTCCAGGGCCTGACCGAGCTGTGGCGCAAGGACGACACCGTCTACGCGCTGGTACGCCTGCCCGACGAGTTGCCGGCAGGGGAGTACGGGATGCACCCCGCCCTGCTGGACGCGGCACTGCACGGCCTGGCGGCACTGCGGGCGCAGGCGGGCCCCGAGGACGAGGGCGGGGACCATGGCGTCCTGCTGCCCTTCGCATGGAGCGGTGTCGAGTGCTCGGCCCCACGGAGCGCCGCACTGCGGGTGCGGGTGGATCTCGACCGTACGACCTCCACAGCCACGCTGCGGGCAGCGGACACCGAGGGTCGTTCCCTTCTCAAGGCCGCCGCGCTGCGGCTGCGCGAGGCGACGGCCGAACAGATCCGCGCCGCCGAACCGGTGGAGCACGTCTACGGAATCGCGTTCCAGCCGCCCCGGCACCCGAACAGGTCGGCCCCGACCGGACCGGCCTGGGTGCTGGACGACGGCCGGGGCACGCTCGCCCCGACCCTCGACGGGTTTGTCGACGGTTCGGCGGTGGAGCACTGCACCGACATCGATGCCCTGACGGCCCACCTCGACGCGGGCCGGGCCGCCCCCGGCACCGTCGTCGTCGACGCGACGGAGTACGGAACACCCGAAGCGTCTTACACCGCCGCCCGGAAGTCGGCGCTGAACGCACTGAGCACCGCCCAGCGCCTGCTCGCCGACGAGCGGCTGCAGTCCGCCGAGCTCGTCTGGGTCACCCGCGACAGCGTCGCGGCCTCGGCCACCGACCGCCTGGACGGACTGGCGAACGCCACGGTGTGGGGACTCGTCCGTGCCGTGCGCGCCGAGCACCCGGACCGGTCGATACGCCTCGTCGATCTCGGTGGCCAGGACGTCGGCACCGGAGTGGTCGCCCGTGCGCTCGCCATGACCGACGAGCCGGAGATCGCCGTACGCCAGGGTGATGTGCTGACGCCACGACTCGTTCCCGGGACCGCCACGGCCACCGCCACAGCCGCGCCCACGGACGGCCGGGAGCCGCTGTTCGACCCGCGGGGTTCCGTACTCGTCACCGGGGGCGTCGGCGAACTCGGGCACCTCGTGGCCCACCACCTCGTGCGCGCGTACGGCGTGCGGCACTTGGTGCTGACCTCCCGGCGCGGCCCGCAGGCGCCCGGAGCCGACGACCTGGTGCGCGATCTGACCCAGGCCGGCGCCGAGACCGTCCGCGTCGTTCCGTGCGACGTGTCCGACCGGGAGCAGACGGCCGCACTGCTGTCGGCCGTCGCCCCGGAGCACCCGTGGACCGGCGTGTTCCACCTGGCCGGTGTCACCGACGACGCGCTGCTCGCCGACCAGGACCAGGAACGCCTCCACCGGGTCATGGCTTCCAAGGTCGCGGGCGCCACACACCTGGCGGAGCTGACGCAGGGCCTGGACCTGTCCGCCTTCGTCCTCTTCTCGTCCGTGTCCGGGGTCCTGGGCGGCCCCGGACAGAGCAACTACGCCGCCGCGAACTCCTGGCTCGACGCCCTGGCAACACGCCTCAGGAGCGAGGGCCGGGCGGCCGTCAGCCTGTCGTGGGGGATGTGGGAGCAGAACGGAGGCGGCATGACCGCCCGGCTCGGCCAGGCGGACATCGCCCGTATGCGCAGACAAGGTGTCGGCGCACTGACCGAACGCCAGGGGCTGCGGGCACTCGACGAAGCCCTGGCGGGGGACCGGGCACACCTGGTGCCCGTACGGCTCGTGCTTGCCGCGGTCCAGCGCGAGGCGGACCGGAACGGTGAGGTCCAGGCACTTCTGCGGGGCCTCGTCCGCACCCGGCGCCACCGCACGGAATCGGTGCCGGAATTCGGCTTGCACCTGCGTGACCAGCTGGCCGCGCTCCCGGAGCAGGAGCGGCTCGCGGCACTCGTGGCGCTCGTGAGGCAGGAGGCCGCCGTCGTGCTGGGAGGCACGCGGCCGGAGAGCGTCGGCGAGCAGGAGGTGTTCCAGAAGCTGGGTATGGACTCGATGATCGCGGTCGAGCTCCGCCGCCGTCTGTCCACCGCCACGGGTGTTCAGCTGCCGCCCACACTGGCCTTCGACTACCCCACCCCCGTGGCGGTGGCCGGACTGCTGCTGGACCGGCTGTCGCTGTCTCCCGCCGCGGTCCGCGCGGCCCCGCCGGCAGACACCGACCGGACGGCCGACGAGCCGATCGCGGTGGTGTCGATGGCGTGCCGGCTGCCGGGCGGCGTCGACACCCCGGAAGACTTCTGGGAGCTCCTGGCGGGTGGGCGCGATGCGATAGGGACGTTCCCGGAACGCTGGGACGCCCTGGACGTGTACGACCCCGACCCGGACGCCGTCGGCAAGAGCTGCATCCGTGAGGGCGGCTTCATCGACGGTGTCGAGCGGTTCGACGCCGGGTTCTTCGGGATCTCGCCGCGTGAGGCGGTGTCGATGGACCCGCAGCAGCGGTTGGTGCTGGAGGCGTCGTGGGAGGCGCTGGAGCGGGCGGGCATCCGGCCCGACGCACTGGCCGAGAGCCGTACCGGCGTCTACCTCGGCACGATGGGTTCCGACTACAGCAGCCAGCAGGGCCGCGGCCTGGAGGAACTCGACGGATACGTCGGTACCGGCAACGCGAGCAGCGTGGTGTCGGGCCGGGTGGCGTACGCGCTGGGGTTGCAGGGTCCGGCGATCACGATCGACACGGCGTGCTCGTCGTCCCTCGTCGCCATGCACCTCGCCGCTTCCGCACTGCGGCAGAGCGAGTGCGATGTCGCGCTGGCCGGTGGTGTCACGGTGATGTCCACCCCCACCCCGTTCGTGGAGTTCTCCCGCCTCAACGGACTGGCTGCGGACGGGCGTTGCAAGTCCTTCTCGGCCGCTGCGGACGGCGCGGTCTGGGCCGAGGGTGCGGGCATCCTGGTCCTGAAGCGGCTGTCGGACGCTGAGCGCGACGGTGACCGGGTGCTGGCGGTGCTGCGGGGCAGTGCGGTGAATCAGGACGGCCGGAGTCAGGGGCTGACGGCTCCGAACGGTCCTTCGCAGCAGCGGGTGATCCGGGAGGCGTTGGAGGTGGCGCGTCTTGTGCCGGCCGATATTGATGCGGTCGAGGCGCATGGGACGGGTACGTCGTTGGGTGACCCGATCGAGGCGGGTGCGTTGGGTGAGGTGTTCGGTCCGGGGCGTGTTGCGGG
>NZ_JBIVON010000059.1:0-5183 GCF_044754145.1 Streptomyces sp. NPDC093149 | reverse complement strand
CCGACCTCGCGTCGGGCCATCGCCATGTCCACCGGCCGACACTGCCTCAAACAACCTCGCTCAGTCACCCAGCAACCTCAACTGAAACGGCGAGGCTAACTACATGGCGTTGCGACCAGTACTGCAACCGCGCCTGACACCGACGACAGCCGGACCGACTCAAAGGATCAGCGGCTGGAGCGCTAACCGACGAGACCGTCCACAGTGGCCGCCGTCCGGACCAAGACGCCCCGGGGGCCATCGAAAACGCTTCGACGGCCCCCGGCGTGCGGGTTCGGGGTGATCAACCGGTCACTTCGACCCACATGTTGACGGCGCCGCCGCCCATGCCGCAGTTGAGAATGGATGCCTGCTCCTTGCCGAGGTTGCGAGAGCCCACGCTGCCGCCGTAGGGGCCGTTGACCCCACCGGCGTTGGCGCAGTAACCGTGGACTACCCAGGTGCCGTTGCCGGAGTCGCACCAGCCGACGCCAGCGCCGTCAGCACGGTTGTACGCACGGCAGTTGGATGCGGCACTGGCGCCGGGAGCGGCGAACAGCATGGCACCGGCGGCAATGGCCAAGGCGCTTGAGACGACGCCGAAGGAACGCATACGAGACATGACTATCTCCATGTTCTGGAGAATTGGACACCTATGCGGAATCCATTTCTCCACTAAGTTGATTCTGTACCGAACTCACTTACGAGTGACGGCAGTTTGATCATAGATGTGCACGGTCCGGGTTCTCTGATCTTGGGAACTGTTGTGAACTTGTCAACAATTTGATCAAACCAGGAAATAGATACTCCCGCATCGTGTAAGCGCGTATCAGTCGCGGTTCGCAGCCCTCCACTGGCGAGTCATACCCAAACGCTCCCCCCGATGGGCCGCGTGCGCAGCATCGCGATCACGGTCTCGTTGACGGTCATCGAGTGGGAGGCCCCGCTGGAGCCCGCGCCGCGGGCGGTGGAGCCCCCATCGCCGTCACCGGGCGCCGCAGCTCGTAGGAGGCGGCCTCCAAGCCCTTGAGGGTCAGGTTTCGCAGCCTCTCCCCGTCTCGGTGGAACCGCCGTTCTCGGCGAGGCCGTGCTTGCGCATGTCGGAGAGCGCGCCGGTGTGCGAGGCGGTGCGTGCCGTCTTCTGCTCGGACTGGGTCTTCTTGTCGGTGTGCCGGTAGCTCAGGTGCGGAGCGCCGATCCGCTGGATCTGATCAGCCGTGGCCACCTTCAGCACTCCGAGCACCCGCAGCACATCGCCGCGGAAACTGTTCGTCGACCCCGCCGGGTTGGTCTTCCTCTTCCCCGCCATCAGCTCTGCTCCCTCGTCACTCGCGACCGGCCGCCGGCCGACCGCCGCCGCCGCTGCTGCTGGCCGCGCCCGGTCTGGGAGGGCGTCCGGGCCCCCGGAACCCGATGCTCTCCTCCCATACGGACAACAAGAGGAGAGAAGAGGGTTGTGACGGCGCGGCTTTCGCGCCGATTCGCGGCCTGACCAGGAACTTTCCGCCGCCTCCGGGTGTCGGGCACCAAAGAGGGTCCCCAAGTGCCCTCCGAAGTGGGCACCCAAGGAGGCCCCTTCGGCTTGCCCGCCACGGGCCAGCCTTCCGGTGTGATCGGCCCGAGCAGTGCCGCTGCCCGGCCCTCGGGTGGGTGGTCGTCATCGCCTCGTCTCCTTCGCTGCCCCGGTCCGGGGCGGTCGTTTCGAAGGAGCAGCGTGCAGGGGTACCCCTTGGTCGCAGTCTGACCGTGCCCGGTAGCGAGGCAGGTCAAGGGAAAACGCGGCCGGGCGGCGGGCCCGGACAAGGGGTCGGCTGCTGGGGACGGCCTTCAGCACCGCGTTTACCTGATGGGATCGACCAGCTCCCGACCGACGCCCCAGTCCCGATCCGCAACTGGACCGCACGAGACATGGACACCGCCCTGTACTGGCTCAACCACCCCACCAACACGACAACCAGCGCATAGGAACACTCAACGAACCTGATCACCACTCGGAGAAACTGACCACAGCTGACCAACACTCACTCCACCTGACAAAACGCCAGCTCAGCAGGCAGCCCAAGCCTCCTTCCCCTCCATCACCGAGCCATAGCAACCAGGGCTTGAAGCCCTACCACCGCCAAGCACGAAACTGATCAGCCCAAGCCAACCCGCGACCTACTGATCAGAAAAAACCGCCCCTGGACAACGCGCTACGGGGGCTCGGCATGGAGTGGGCGGCGTAGAGGCAGTGGGAGGCCTGGGCCGGTCGCGCACGTCGGTGAAGCTGTGGGGTGGCAGGTGACAGATCCGATTTCCCCGTGGCCGGTGGCCGGTGTGGTCCGGCTGGCCCCGCTGGCAGGTGAAACGACGATGTCATTTGTGAACCGGCTGGCCGCTCGCTACAACGTCACCGTGACGGGCTTGTTGTCTGCGATGGCAGGTCCTGGCGTGCGTGGTGTCTGGGGAAAGGGCTGTCTCGTCGGCGAGGTGTTCCTGGCGTCCGCTCATGGCGCCTCGATGAACGGCTGCCCGACGGCGGCGAAGTGACCGCAGGCGATCCAGGTAGGGCGGTGGGGCCGTGGGCGGGGAGGCCATCTGCCGATGATGCCGCGCACCCCTGACAATCCCCGTGCCAAGAGGGGGACTCTCGGCGGTCGAACACGGGAGAGGCCGCCCAGGCAGTGACCGGGCATGCGCGGCCGATGGCCTCCAGCCTGGCTACACCCCGAACTGGCTCATCAGATCCGTGCACAGTTCGTCAGCGCTGCTGTGCCCTTCGTCATCCGCTGCCGCTGGTGAGAGCACAGTGTGCGCCGGTTGGATGTGATGGGGCCGACGGGCGTAAGGCGGCGTGCTTTCCAACCCGCCACCCCAGGCAAAGGTGCGCGGTGCCAGAGCTCTGGGTTTGTCCGGCGAGATGATCGCCGCTGTGAGTTGCAGCGTGCTGTCAAGACGCAGCTTCCTCTGCTGCTCCTGAGCTGTGGCGACGAAGTCATAACAGCATGCCGTCACCAGGCTTTCGGACACAAAGAGGTCATCTTCCTGGCCGGGAGGCTCCTCACTCGCCCGGACGAAGGACAGGTTGGCGGCCACCACCACGGTGCCGTCGTAGTACAGCTCGGTGATGACCTCCCGGTTGATAGACGACTCGAAGTTGTTGCACACCCAGCGGCGCAGGCCGGGGCGCGGGTTGAGCCGGGTGTCCGGGCCCATCCCGACCAGGGGACCTGGCACCGACTCTCCCCCCTGCAGAACACGGGCTCGCGTCACGGCAGCCTCCAGCACCTCCCGCGCCTCATCCCGGTTCATCGTGTAGGCACCTCGAGGCAGGGGCCGCTGCGGCCGGGAGACCGCGATGAACCATGCCGAGGGCGCAGAGACGTGCGCGGCAATGGTCTGGGTGATGAAGTCGATGTGACGCTGGACTTCTTCCTCCGCCCGGCCGACGCGGGCGAAGCGATCACGGTAGGCCCGCTCGATCTGGTGTTCCGCCATCCAGGCGGTGTGGTCTCTGTCGCGGTACGGCACCGTGAACGCCTGCTGCTCTTTATCCTTGTCCGATCTGCCGTGAACGAGGTGTGGTGCCATTTCGCTGGCTGGTACATCCACGACCAGAAGCGTTGTCGCTCCGTCAGTCAAGGGGAACATGACCAGGTCAGGCAGGTAGGGGTGGACGTGGTTGCGGACCCACTGCGCGTACTGCCGGAGATCAGCCTTCTCCCAGTCGACTCCCTTGATCTTGTGGTCGTTGGTAACGCCGTAGATGAGCAGTCCGCCACGGGTATTAGCCATTGCGCTGATGTCCTTGGCGAACTCGTTCCACTGACCGTGCATGGGGGGCAGAGGAAGATCCCTTTTCCAATCAAGGTCGTCGGACTCTTCAAGGTGGTCTGCTGCAGCTTGACGCACCATGTCGTAGGTGAGCGGGCCAGGGACGCACCCCAAGTGTTGGTGCAGCCTCGTCCAGGTGCGGGCCCGACTCTGCGCGGAGGCGGAGGTGTCCGATATCCCCATGAAGGATCTCCTTTGAGCAGTCGGTGGGAACGCTCACCCTAAGGCCACGCGGTGACTACCCCCCAAGGGCGCCTCGCCGCCGGAAGCGGGCAGCGCCTGAAGCTGCTCGCGCAGGGCCGTGGTGTCGGCGGGGTACCTGATCACTCCTCAGTGCACATCACCGGGCGCGCGGGCCGCGTACAGGCCTACCGTCAACCGTCCTGACGGCCCGTGGGTATATGAGCACGCCGTGCGGTGGAGGAGGTCACCAGCCGGGCCACCGGCGAGACCCGGTCCGTCCCGGTGGCGGAGCGGCGGAGCACCTGCGCAAGCTGCTCACCGCCGACGGGTAGCGGAGCCGGGGTTCACGGGACGTCGACGCCCGCGGCGTGCAGCTTCTGCTCGATCAGTGCGGTGAGGCGGGTCCAGCCGGGCCGCTCGTCCTCGCCGTGGTGGGTGAGGAGGTCGTGGCGCATGTCGCCGTCCTGGCGGGTCCGGAGTCCGCCCAGGGTGGGCAGCAGGGAGGGGTCGGTGATGAAGTGGGCGGCAACCTCCTCCGCGAGTTCCTCAATCCTTGGGTCGTCCGGGGCCCACTTTCCGGCGCTCCAGGTGAGCTTGATGACGGCGACGTGCCCGGGGTCCTCCAGGCCGTGCTCGATCTGGGCGAGGTACTCGTCGAAGCCCTCCGGCATCAGGGCCCGGACCAGGACGAGGGCCTCGTGGGCGGTCCTCACGTCGTCCGCGTCGAAGCCGAGCCCGGACATCCGGTCGAGCAGGGCGCAGGCCCGGGACGGCAGCAGGACCCGGTCGCCGGTGGCGAGTTGGCGCAGGGTCTCGCGCCGGGCGACCAGCTCGTCGATCTTCGCGGTGAGGTTGTCCTCGACGTCGACGAGGGCGGTGGCGAAGTCCTCGGGGCCGGCGTCGAGGATGGGGCCGATCCCGGCGAGCGGCACGCCCGCCCCGGCCAGGGCCCGCACCTGGACCAGCCGCAGCAGTTCGGCGCTGCCGTAGCGGCGGTAGCCGGAGTGGTCGCGTGCGGGCTCCTCGACCAGGTCGTTCTTGTGGTAGTGCCGGATGGTCTTCACCGTGATGGCTTCGTTGATTACTGAGGCCAGCGTTTGTCGGCCAGTTTCGGGTTCTGGCGCAGATCTTGGGGAGCCGTCGCGGAGCGTTACCTTGATGTTCGATTGCGAGGGGCTGGCTCGTGTGAGACGGCGTACGCCTTGCGC
>NZ_JBIVON010000058.1:1957-5246 GCF_044754145.1 Streptomyces sp. NPDC093149 | reverse complement strand
AACACAGTGGACGCGAGCAACTGAGGACAAGCCCTCGGCCTATTAGTACCAGTCAGCTCCACCCGTTACCGGGCTTCCACATCTGGCCTATCAACCCAGTCGTCTACTGGGAGCCTTAACCCCTCAAAGGGGGTGGGAATACTCATCTCGAAGCAGGCTTCCCGCTTAGATGCTTTCAGCGGTTATCCTTTCCGAACGTAGCCAACCAGCCATGCCCTTGGCAGAACAACTGGCACACCAGAGGTTCGTCCGTCCCGGTCCTCTCGTACTAGGGACAGCCCTTCTCAATATTCCTACGCGCACAGCGGATAGGGACCGAACTGTCTCACGACGTTCTAAACCCAGCTCGCGTACCGCTTTAATGGGCGAACAGCCCAACCCTTGGGACCGACTCCAGCCCCAGGATGCGACGAGCCGACATCGAGGTGCCAAACCATCCCGTCGATATGGACTCTTGGGGAAGATCAGCCTGTTATCCCCGGGGTACCTTTTATCCGTTGAGCGACAGCGCTTCCACAAGCCACTGCCGGATCACTAGTCCCGACTTTCGTCCCTGCTCGACCCGTCGGTCTCACAGTCAAGCTCCCTTGTGCACTTACACTCAACACCTGATTGCCAACCAGGCTGAGGGAACCTTTGGGCGCCTCCGTTACTCTTTAGGAGGCAACCGCCCCAGTTAAACTACCCATCAGACACTGTCCCTGATCCGGATCACGGACCCAGGTTAGACATCCAGCACGACCAGAGTGGTATTTCAACGACGACTCCACAACCACTGGCGTGGCCGCTTCAAAGTCTCCCACCTATCCTACACAAGCCGAACCGAACACCAATATCAAACTGTAGTAAAGGTCCCGGGGTCTTTCCGTCCTGCTGCGCGAAACGAGCATCTTTACTCGTAGTGCAATTTCACCGGGCCTATGGTTGAGACAGTCGAGAAGTCGTTACGCCATTCGTGCAGGTCGGAACTTACCCGACAAGGAATTTCGCTACCTTAGGATGGTTATAGTTACCACCGCCGTTTACTGGCGCTTAAGTTCTCAGCTTCGCCGACCCGAAAGTCAGCTAACCGGTCCCCTTAACGTTCCAGCACCGGGCAGGCGTCAGTCCGTATACATCGCCTTACGGCTTCGCACGGACCTGTGTTTTTAGTAAACAGTCGCTTCTCGCTGGTCTCTGCGGCCACCCCCAGCTCAGGACGTAAAGCCCATCACCAGGAATGGCCCCCCTTCTCCCGAAGTTACGGGGGCATTTTGCCGAGTTCCTTAACCATAGTTCACCCGAACGCCTCGGTATTCTCTACCTGACCACCTGAGTCGGTTTAGGGTACGGGCCGCCATGAAACTCGCTAGAGGCTTTTCTCGACAGCATAGGATCATCCACTTCACCACAATCGGCTCGGCATCAGGTCTCAGCCTTAACGTGTGACGGATTTACCTACCACACGGCCTACACCCTTACCCCGGGACAACCACCGCCCGGGCTGGACTACCTTCCTGCGTCACCCCATCGCTTACCTACTACAAGTCTGGTCCGTCGGCTCCACCACTACCCTCAACTCCGAAGAGATCGGGCCGGCTTCACGGACTTAGCATCGCCTGATTCAGTACTGGGCGTTTCAAAGCGGGTACCGGAATATCAACCGGTTGTCCATCGACTACGCCTGTCGGCCTCGCCTTAGGTCCCGACTTACCCTGGGCAGATCAGCTTGACCCAGGAACCCTTAGTCAATCGGCGCACACGTTTCTCACGTGTGTATCGCTACTCATGCCTGCATTCTCACTCGTGAACCGTCCACAACTCGCTTCCACGGCTGCTTCACCCGGCACACGACGCTCCCCTACCCATCCGTACTCCCGTTGGGGATACATGTACGAATGACACGACTTCGGCGGTACGCTTGAGCCCCGCTACATTGTCGGCGCGGAATCACTTGACCAGTGAGCTATTACGCACTCTTTCAAGGATGGCTGCTTCTAAGCCAACCTCCTGGTTGTCTCTGCGACTCCACATCCTTTCCCACTTAGCGTACGCTTAGGGGCCTTAGTCGATGCTCTGGGCTGTTTCCCTCTCGACCATGGAGCTTATCCCCCACAGTCTCACTGCCGCGCTCTCACTTACCGGCATTCGGAGTTTGGCTAAGGTCAGTAACCCGGTAGGGCCCATCGCCTATCCAGTGCTCTACCTCCGGCAAGAAACACACGACGCTGCACCTAAATGCATTTCGGGGAGAACCAGCTATCACGGAGTTTGATTGGCCTTTCACCCCTAACCACAGGTCATCCCCCAGGTTTTCAACCCTGGTGGGTTCGGTCCTCCACGAAGTCTTACCTCCGCTTCAACCTGCCCATGGCTAGATCACTCCGCTTCGGGTCTTGAGCGTGCTACTCAACCGCCCTGTTCGGACTCGCTTTCGCTACGGCTTCCCCACACGGGTTAACCTCGCAACACACCGCAAACTCGCAGGCTCATTCTTCAAAAGGCACGCAGTCACGACTGCATGTGCAAGCACACACAGCGACGCTCCCACGGCTTGTAGGCACACGGTTTCAGGTACTATTTCACTCCGCTCCCGCGGTACTTTTCACCATTCCCTCACGGTACTATCCGCTATCGGTCACCAGGGAATATTTAGGCTTAGCGGGTGGTCCCGCCAGATTCACACGGGATTTCTCGGGCCCCGTGCTACTTGGGTGTCTCTCAAACGAGCCGTCAATGTTTCAGCTACGGGGGTCTTACCCTCTACGCCGGACCTTTCGCATGTCCTTCGCCTACATCAACGGTTTCTGACTCGCCTCACAGCCGGCAGACTGTGAAAGAGAGATCCCACAACCCCACATGCGCAACCCCTGCCGGGTATCACACGCATACGGTTTGGCCTCATCCAGTTTCGCTCGCCACTACTCCCGGAATCACGGTTGTTTTCTCTTCCTGAGGGTACTGAGATGTTTCACTTCCCCTCGTTCCCTCCACACTGCCTATGTGTTCAGCAGCGGGTGACAGCCCATGACGACTGCCGGGTTTCCCCATTCGGACACCCCCGGATCAAAGCTCGGTTGACAGCTCCCCGGGGCCTATCGTGGCCTCCCACGTCCTTCATCGGTTCCTGGTGCCAAGGCATCCACCGTGCGCCCTTAAAAACTTGGCCACAGATGCTCGCGTCCACTGTGCAGTTCTCAAACAACGACCAGCCACCCATCACCCCGCTCCACAGAGCAGGTTCACTGGGGCCGGCAACTGAAGGCGACCTCACGGCCGTACCCTCAGATACCCAACAACGTGCCCGACA
>NZ_JBIVON010000057.1:0-8538 GCF_044754145.1 Streptomyces sp. NPDC093149 | reverse complement strand
GCACAGCTGAACGCAGCCCTCCTCGATCAGATTGGCCAGATCAATGGAGGCCACACACGCCGTCTATAAGACCAGGGCTATTTTGTTCTGGTCTCTTAGTACCGGCGGAATCTGGGGGCTCCACGACCAGCCGTCACCCCCTACGACACCACGAGTTCAACCTCAGTAGTTGTACACATTCGTCGAGACTCGGTAGTAAACGGGTGCCGAGGACCGCAGCATCGCTTGCGGTCACTTGTGCCGCCCCAGCTCGCGGTGGACGCTGCTACGGTGTCGTAGCATGAGTGACCTGGAAATGATCAACTTCCACGAGCTGGACAACGTCTCCGAGCACGACACGTTCTACTGCTGGAACGGCAAGCCGTTCACCGGGAGGGCGGTTTTGACCTTCCCGGACGGTTCCTTGGAACTCGTTATGGACGTCGTTGAAGGAGAACAATCGGGCAAGTGGATGGAGTGGTACGCCCCCGGACAGCTCTACTACGAGAAGGAACTCCAGGCCAACGGCTTCCATGGGCGCGCCCGGGAGTGGCACCGGAACGGCCAGCTGGCGATGGACGGCGAGTACGAACTCGGTTGTGCGCTGTGGGAAAAGGAGTGGGACGAGAACGGCGTTCAGACCCGTGACTACGTGATAGCGGAGACGAACCGCAACTACCTCGACGCCAGAAGGCGCATGTATGGGCCCAAAAGCGATGCAGCGTCGTAGCGCCGCTTCCCACGCTACGGGATCGGCTCGACTACCGCGGTCGCTTGCTCCCTTGACAAGCTCACCTACGCAGCCGGCGGGAGAACGGGCAGGTCGCGGTGGCGACATCCCCTGAGATCGCGGATTGATGGCCGCGTCGCGGCGCATTGACTGGGCTTCGCTTATTGATCCGAAACGCTTTGGGTTCAGGCTCGTTGACGGTGTGTGAGTGATCTGGTGGGGGATGCGCGGACCTGGTCGCCGGACGCGCAGGAGGCTGTGCGGTTGCTTGCGGTGTCCGCGCTGGTCGAGGGCCGGGGCCGTGTGGAGGTCGCCGCTCTGTTCAAGGTGTCGGCCAGGGCAGTGGACAACTGGTGGGCCAAGTGGCAGGCCGGTGGGCGGGACGCACTGCTGTCCCGCACCCCAGGTCGTCGCGCGGGGGAACACCAGGTCCTGTCCGAGGCCGAGCAGGCCGCCGTCCGGCAGGCCGTGCTCGATCACACTCCTTGCGACCTGGGGCTTTCCGGTCAGCTGTGGACACGCGGGCAGATAGGCGAGCTGATCTTCAAACTGTACCGAGTCCGCTTCACCGAGCCCGGCGTGGGCAAGTACCTCAAACGCTGGGGCCTGACCTTCCAACGTCACGACAAACGGGCCGTCGAGCAGGATCCGGAAGCGGTCCGCCTCTGGCACGAGGAGACCTGGCCGGCCATCCGGGCCAGGGCGAAGGCAGAGAACGGTGAAGTCCTCTTCGCCGACCAGGTCGGCATCCGCTCGGACCAGGTCACCGGCCGCACCTGGGGTGCGCAGGGGCGGACGCCGGTCGTCCGCCGCACCGGGAACCGGTTCTCCGTAAACGCGATGTCCGCGATCAGCACCCGCGGCCGGATGCACTTCATGGTCTTCACCGAGCCGTTCGACGCGAAGGTCATGTGCCACTTCCTCGCCCGGCTCGTCGGACACTTTGACCACAAGGTCCACCTGGTCGTCGACCGGCACTCGGCCCACCGCTCGAAAGCCGTCCGGGCCTGGCTCGCCGACCACCAGGACGAGATCGAGTTGCACTTCCTGCCCTCGTACTCACCCGAGCTGAACCCGGACGAGCTGGTCAACGCCGACCTCAAACGCAGTCTGCCCCACACCCAGCGGGCCAGGAACCGGGCCGAACTCGCCACTGAAACCCGCAGGTTCTTCCACCGCCGACAGCGCCAGCCCCACATCGTCACCGGCTACTTCAAAGCCCCGCACGTCCGATACGTCCTCGACGAGTGAACCCAATGAGTTTCTGATCAATAGGACCCAGATCAGAATGAGGTTTTGAGGCGTCGCCAGCAGATGATTGCGCAGCCGAGGGTGAGGAAGGCTTGGTGGATGTCGGCGCGGATTTCCCAGCGGATGCGCGGTCGGCGGAACCAGTGCAGGAGGGCGAAGGCTGCCTCCACGACCCAGCGGTTCCTGCCCAGGCCGCTGCCGTGCTCGGTGCCGCGTCGGGCGATGAGCGGACGAATGCCCAGCTCGCGGACCTGGCGGCGGTAGATGTCGTGGTCGTAGCCGCGGTCGGCGTAGAGCACGTCGGGACGCCGGCGGGGTCGTCCGCGCTTGCCGCGGATCGGCGGCACGGCGTGGATCAGGGGCAGGAGCTGGGTGACGTCGTTGCGGTTGCCGCCGGTCACGGTGGCGGCCAGCGGGATGCCGTGGGCGTCGACGATGACGTGGTGCTTGCTGCCTGTCTTGCCCCGGTCCACCGGAGAGCGCCCGGTGGCATCCCCGCCCTTCAATGCCCGCAGGTGGGAGCCGTCGACGGAGGCACGGGACAGGTCGAGTACGTCGCCGGCGCGCAGCTCGGCGAGCAGGAGTCCGTGCAGTTGCTGCCACACTCCCGCCTCGTTCCAGTCCCGCAGCCGCCGCCAGCAGGTCATCCCCGAGCCGAAGCCCAGTTCCTGCGGCAGGAACTCCCAACGGATCCCGGTGTACAGCACGAACAGGATCCCGCACATGACTTTGCGCTGGTCAAGCCGCTTGCGTCCGGGGTACCGGAAGCGCCGCTCCACCACCGGCAGCAGCGGTTCGATCCGCTCCCACAACCCGTCCTCGATCTCCCATGGCTTGCGCCTGACCGTCCCAGTAGCCGCCTCGCACCCCCAACTCGTACTGATGCAGATGGAACAGAATCTGACGCACGGTCAATCCCCGGCTTCATTCCGTTAGGAGTCCTAAGCCTCGATCCACCGGCGTGCTCTGAAGATGATCTCTTGATCGTTTTGTGAGCTGGTTTCGGTCGGTGGTCGTGGATGGGCAGGTTGTTTCTGCTGGTCTGCCCAGCTTTTCCACGGTGCGGTTCCGGTCGGGCCCTGGCGGGCGGGGTGGTCAGGGGGATCAGGCCGGTGCGGGTGGGTCGTGGACGGTGTGACTGGTGAAGAGGCAGTGTTCCAACCCTGCACTATTCAGGCGGGTCGTGCCGAGCCAAGAGTGCGGAGCGCCCCGGCGAAGCAGACGCCGAAACGCTGGGGCTGTGGGAGCCTCGGCATATGGAGGAATTGCTGTTGTCCGCTTCCCCAGCAGGTCACCGAGTTTCAGGGAGAGGGAAGCGGCGGCGGGCCGAGGATGTTGCTCAGCCGTCGCCGACACGGGACTGCCCCGAGCCGGGTCCCACTCACTGCACGCTCATGCACGCTCATTGAGGTCACAGCCGGACAGATCGAGGCCCGTCTGGTCCCCTATCGTGCCGCGAGCGGCATCTGATCTACTGCCTGCAGACGAACCCGGGACTGGAGAAGAGCGTTGGGTGTCCTGACCGACTACTTCCGTGCGGTGGATTCCGCATCGGTTGTGCGAGTGCTGGAGCAGACGGACGGTGGGTCCCCGCTCTTTGCGGATCCCGCTGTGTTCGACGGCGTCGAAGCCAAGGGCGTGGATCCGTCCGTCGTCCTGGCGCAGCTGATCGCCGCCATCCATCAGGTCGAGTGGCGAGTGGACCTGGTGAGGGAGACGACCGTGTGGCCGGCATCCCCGGCTCCTGGCCCGAACGGCCCGGAGGTGGAGGACGACCCGTGGGCGACGGGACCGTGGGTATCGGAGCTCCATCTCCCGGCACGGGACACGCTGGCAGGAGTACACGATGGCGAAGTATCGGCCGTCGTCGCCAGATGGGTGCGGGCGGAGGAACTTCGAGGAGCGCGCGTCGAGGACATGCAGCCCGTGGCCGAAGAACTCATCCTGCTTGCCAAGCGGGCTCGCGACGCCGACGATCAGCTTTACTGCTGGATGTCAGTGTGAGGCTGTCCGTTTCGGGTGTCCACGTCATAGGACACGGCAGCCGGACAGCCACCTGGGTGTCCCGTGATGCCGATCTGCCCGCCGTCGCTGAGGGCGGTCGCAGGAGTGCCGGTCCGCGACGATGCCTCCCCTGCTGAGACCGCCGCGCGGCCGGTCAGTGGAACACGATGGCGTGACCGCCGAGGATGCTCGCCCGGCATGCCTGCCGGAGCTGGTGCCAGGCCGACCTCTCCTGGGCGAACGGGTCGTCACCGGGGGGGTTCGGCGGAGGCTGGGATTCCCAACGATGGTGCCATGCAGGTCAGTTCGGATAGGAGCCGCTGGCTGGAGCCGACCATGCCCGCGCCGGCGACCTCCGCCTCCGGCGGGAGGAAGAGCGGGTCGGGGAAGTCCACTGGGATGTAGTAGCCCGCGTTGTCGGCGTGGCACAGCAGGTGGGAGGCGAGCACCGAGGTCTCGTCGTCGATCGCCGCGAGGTCGCGGTGCCATGCCTCGGTGTCGGGGTGCGGGGCGGGGGTGACGGGGCTGCCCCGGCCGACGAGGACGAATGTGCGGCGCAGGCGGGTCAGATAGCTGTACGGGATGCCGCCGGAGAAGGTGTGGGCAGTGGGCAGGGCGGTGGTGTTCGGCTCTTCCCACCGGATGCTCTCGGCGTGCAGTGCCCGGCTGAGGACGGCGAAGGCGCGGCGGTGACGGTCGTGGCCTTCGGGGTCGTTGCGAGCCTGGTCGTGCAGCAGCGCGACGGAGATCGACAGTGTCATGGACGGGTTCCCGGTGGTCAGGGCAGGTCAGGTCTGGGTCGGTGCGGTGCGGATCCACTGGGCGTGGCGCCGTGCCTGGGAAGGCGTGTTGAGGCGGCGGATCCACTCCGTCTCGCGCTGGGGGTCCATGTGGTCGGAGACGGCGAAGACCACGACGGTGTCCTCGTACCGGCCCAGGACGCCTTCGGCGACGAGCGTCTCCAGGACCGCCACGCACGTCTCGTACAAGTGCTCGCGGCGCGGTGACGAGGACAGCAGCAGCCGGTTCACCTCGGCGAGGTGTTCGTGGCCGACACCCTCCAGTGCCCATTCGGCCGGGTTCCACCGGTAGTACTCTGCGTCATCTGGATCCCCGGCCTGTGTACGGGCGAGATGCTCGCGGGTGTTGACCGCGCAGCAGACGGTCCTCGCGTCGGCGTCCGAGTACAAGGCGTATCCGCAGTAGCCGCCGTCACCGGATGCCTCCGCGAGGCTCGTGAAGGCCGTACGTGCGGCGGCGAGCAGCACGGTGCCTCGGATCAGGTCGAGGAGGGGCGGGACCGAGGGGGCCTCGATGGGCATGCGGGTTCTCCTCAGGGGATCGGGGGCATCGGGTCGAGGTCTGCGTGGGTTCTCAGGAAGGCGAGGTACTTTGGATCGTCCTCGTCGAAGACATCGGGGCCGCCGCCCATGAAGGCGCGCGTCAGCTCGTCGGCGGCCCGGTCGTGGTGGCCGAGTTCGAACGCGGTCTGCCCCAGCCGCAGGTGGACGTACGGATTGCCGAGCCCGTCGGGGCACAGGACAGCGTTGTGGAAACACTTGTACGCCCTGTCGAAGACCCGCCGCTGGAAGTGCACGTCACCGATCGCCACGTAGAGCCGGGTCGAGGCGGCCCAGTCGTGCGGGTCGCCAGGGAGCAGGCGCAGGGCGTCGAGGTAGAGGGTCTTGGCCTCGTCGAGTCGTCCGGAGCCGGCCAGGTCGTCGCCACGCCGGCACAGTTCGGTGATCTCAGCGTGGACGTCGTCGGGCAGTTGCACGGTTTGTTTCCTGTCGTCCCTGTGGTCCTGTGTCCCCGGTGTTCTGGTGGAGGGCTCAGGCGAGTTCTTCGCTGACGACGTCGAAGGCGTGCCCGCGGGTGTCCGTGACCATTACGCCGATGGCGTCGAATCCGTCCGTCGCCACGACCGGGAACGGGAGGCGGCGGCCGTCCACGAGCCGGGCCAGGCCGGGGTCGTCGGGGTCCTCGACGGTCGCCCGCTCGTCCTCGTCGTCCCAGTCGATGTTGTAGCCGACCCAGACGACGAGTTCGAAGGTGTCCTCGCCGTCCGCGTCGACGTAGGTCCGCTCGGCGCGGTGGGCGCTCAGCACCCCGGCCTCCCAGGTGTCGCAGAACAGGGCGTTGCAGCCGTGCGCCGCGCCGTCGAACAGCAGGATCGGCTCCCCGACCGTCGGCACCGCGTACACCAGGGCGGGCAGCCCCTGGGCGTCGTTGGTGATCAGGCCGTCGTACAGCTCGCCGTGGTAGCGCAGTCGGAAGCGGTTGCTCCCGTCCGGGCCGCGCAGTCGTCCCGCCCAGCCGACGTCCAGAAGTCCGGCCCAGCGCCGCTCGGAGACATGGGCCGGCCGAGGGGCGGGCTCGGTCAGCCCTCGTAGGTGCCCGGGGCCGGGGCGGGTGTCCGCCCGGGGCAGGGAATCCCGCTCAGCCATAAACCCGGACGCTACGTCGTCCCAGCCACCGTGCTTCACCGATCCCCTGCCTCCGTCCTGCGCGCGCAGTCCGCCTTCCGGTCGCGAACACATTAATGGTCCTGCTGGGCGTGCCTGGTCTGGGTGTACGGGCCGAGGCGCCGCAGTGTGAAGCCGTCACGGCTGTCGTCGCGTTTGCGGGCCTCGATGTAGAGGGCGTAGTGCGCGGGGTCCATGCCGATGTCGTCGGGCAGGGGCAGGCTCGCGGCGGCGTGGGTGAGCATCGCGTAGGCCGGCTGCCAGACGCCGAGGATCGCGGTCGTCTGGCAGCGCAGCCAGCCGCGTTCGGTGTAGCCGAGCTAGCGGCCGCGGCGGTAGGCGGCGGCGTGCGGGGTGTCGGGGGGGACCAGAGCAACGGCGATCATGTCGGTGCCGTGGTCGTCGCCGGGTCGGGTGTGTGCACGTTCGACGTACGGGCCGATCCGCACGGCGATGTCCTGGGCGCGGCCGGGCGTCCAGGGCTGCGGGGCGCGTACGGCGGCAAGCATCACGCGGAACTGGTCGACAACGGCCTGATCGAAGAGGTGTGTCCAGGCTTGCTCCCAGGGCCAGTTGTGGGGCAGGTGCAGGGTGATGCGTCGTGCGGATCGCGCGATCCGGGCCGGGACCTGGACCAGGTGGGCCCGGAGGGTGGCCGTGGTGGCCTTGGCGTGGAACGCGGAGGCCAGAGAACCTGCGGCCCGCAGCAGGTTGTAGGTCATCGCCCACAGGGTCAGCCAGGCCGCGTTGGCGTGGAAGTGCCCGGAGGCAGATGGGCCAGGGCCCCGGCCTTGCTGTCCGCGATGGCCTGCTCGACCACGGCGTGATGGCGGTGTTCGCTCGGCCTGCAGGGTTGCGGCGGGCTGGTCGGTGAAGAAGGGGTGGTGGCGCCAGACGGGAAACAGCTCGCCCCGCTCGCCCACGACGGCGGGTTTGGCCAGGTCACAGACCCGGCGCACGAACAGCCGGGCGGTGACCCGATCTGTTTTCTTCCGGCTGGCGAACGCGGTGTACTCGGGTATCTCGGCGACTTCGGCGTCCGAGATGAGTTCACCGGTCTCGGGGTCGGGGACCGCGGTCGGGTAGGTGATCTGCTGCCAGGAGCCGTCGGGGATGCCGAGGACGGCCCGCTTGATGGAGGGATTCATGCCGGTGGTGATCGAGAAGTGGGCACTGGCCCGGTGGCAGGCGGCGATCACTCCGGCGTTGTAGAACTGCGAGTCGGCCCGCAGGATCCGGGTCCCGGTGCAGCCGGCCTCGACGGCGGTGGCCAGGGCCTCGCGGGGGGCGCCCCGGGAGTCTGCTGCTTTGCCGCGTCGCATCCGTGCCCCGGCGATCACCGGCCGTGTGTGCGGGGTGCAGACCGTGCCGATCAGGGGGTGCAGGGTGCGGATGCCCTTGAACCGGCCGTACTCGGCGCCCTGCTTGGTCCGGCCGTAGACGCGTTTGTGGGTGGAGTCGACATCGATGAACGCCTTCTCTCCAGAGCCGGGCAGCAGTGGAGTGCGCGCGGCCAGCGCGGCCAGGAATCTGCGGTGCACCGCATGCAGTTGGAGGGCATGACCATGGGTGAACGCGCGAAGGAAGGTGCCCAGCGTGGACGGGGCACGGATACCGCCGAACAGCGTCGGCACCGCCCCGTGACGCAACATCGCCAGGTCGTCGATGCTGTCCGCGCCCGCCGCCATGCCGGCCACGATGCTGCTGATCTTGGAGTCCGCCGCAGCCCCCGCGCCGTTCGTCGTCCCGGTCAGCTTCACCTTCTGCGTCACCAGGTCCGACAGCCCACACCGTTCAGCCAGCCGCATCACCGGAACCAGCCCGGCATGCGCGACCAGGTTCGGGTCATCGAACACAGCGGACACCGCACCTGGCGGCGTGGAAGAATGCATCCCGGAGATGCACCTCCGAACTGGTTGAGCAGAAGCCTAGAGAACTCCTATTTTCCCAGGTCAGAGTGCATCTCCACTTTCATGTCCAGGCACTGGACGAACCATCACCCGGTGGATCGAGGCTTAGAGGTCGCGCAGATAGGTGCTGTGGGGGGCCTCGGCGGCCCCGCACGGCTGGGCGTGGACACCGTCCGCTTCGGCCGGATCGACACCCCAC
>NZ_JBIVON010000056.1:0-8882 GCF_044754145.1 Streptomyces sp. NPDC093149 | reverse complement strand
AAAACCCAACACCGTTCACCTGGACCAAGACGGCCGAGGAGATCCTCGACTCCCTCGCGCGTTTCTGCCAACGAATCTCCGGCGCAGGACACTAGTACTGCAACGGTCTTTGTCGTGACCGTTGCAGTACTCGTGCCGGGGCCGGGGTCACCGCGTAGGCGTCGCCTTCGGTGCCGGGCGGACGGGGACGTACTTCTGGGTGTCGAATTCGATGACCACCGGCCGCGGTTCGGAGGCCACGTCGGCCTGCACCCGGTACATGGTGCCGTCCTCGCCGACCCAGTAACGCACGCTGTCCGCCGTACCCGCCTTGCCGCGGGCGTCCGGGCCGGTCATGACGTCCGTCCGCCGGCCGCGCGCTTGGCCGGACCCGACCCACGCGGCACCGTTCTGCGGCAGCAGTTGGGCGTTGTCCGGGCGGTCGCTGCCCAGGCCGAGGGCGATGGCCAGCGAACTGTCCAGGGTGTTGCCGGCCGTCCGCAGCGGACGGTCGTACCAGCCGGTCGCGGGCGGCGACGCCGGCGCGGTCGCCGGGGGGTCCGCCAGCGGGTGGAACCGGACGGTGGCGGCCGTCCACTCGATCAGGCCGTCGCCGGACGCGTCACGTCCGGTTCCGCGCACCACCCCGTACCCCCTCTTCGCGCGGTAGTCGACGGATCCGGTGACGACCAGCCCGCCGGCCGCGCCCGGCACGGTGATCGTCACCGCGCGGCCTTCCGCTTCGTAGTTACGGAACCGCGCGACCGCCAGCCGGTTCGCCTCGTCCGAGGTCAGCGCACGACGGACGGCGGGCTCGCCGCCGCCGACGAGGGCCAACGTGAGGGCCGCGGCAGCCGCGACGCCGATGCCAGCGGCCGCCATCCAGCGCGCCCGGGGCCACTTCCTGCCGCGCCGGTCCGCCGCGCCCCGCGGGAGACCTCGCCTGATTCTGATGCTCCGCACGCGGCGGGATGCTAACAGGCTCCCGCTGACCCAACCCGTAAATTCCGCTTTCCGACCTGATCACGCGTCAAGTTATGGGATATTGCGGTTGGTTGCTGTGTCCGTAGGGACATAGGACGACAAAGAGGAGTGCCCGTACATGGCGATTCCAAGACTGGCACGCGTGGGGCTGTCCGGTCTGTTACTGGTCGGTGGGGCCACCGGCACCATCGCGACAGGCGCCGGACAGGCCGGCGCCGCCACTTCCGACGGCACGCTGACGGTCCAGGTGCTGCGGGACTTCTTCGGCACCGGCGTGATCAACACGACCATGGACGTGCCGCAGCGGGGCATGAGGGTCGACGTCTCCGACCCGGCCGGCCATCACGTCACCGGCACCACGGACGCCACCGGCAAGGTCGTGGTGCCCCCGCCGGCCGAACTGACCGGTGGCCGGTACCGCGTCGACGTCAGCGTCCCGGCGCCGTACGACCGCTATCTGCGGGCGGCGCCCGCCTCCACCGCGGAGAACCACTTCGACAGCTTCACGTCGTTCGTGGACGTCTCCGAGGGCAAGGACGACTCGGTGATCACCGGGGTCTGGGACGCGGCCGACTACGCGTTGCCGGACACCCGTTACTTCGTACCGGTGCAGACCGGTCCCGGCGCGAGCGACACCCGGGCGCTGGTGGCGTTCGGGACGGACGCCCGCGGCACCTGTCCCGCAGACAAGGCCTGCCCGACCGTGCTCGCCACGCAGGAGCAGGTGGGGACGACCACGGGCCTGGCCTATGACAAGTACCGCAAGCGGCTGTTCCAGGCCGCGTTCGCCCGGCGGTTCGCCGCGTACGGGCCGGAGGGCGGCAACGCGATCTACGCCGTGCCGGCCGACGGCGGCGGCGCCCCGACGCTGTTCGCGAAGGTGCCGGGCGCCACGGCGACGGCGCACGACAGCGCCAACATGCTCAAGGACGCCGGGTTCACCGACGCGCCGGGCAAGGAGAGTATCGGCGGCCTGGCCCTGTCGGAGGACGGCTCGACGCTGTACGCGGTGAACATGCTCACCCGCAGCCTGGTCAGCTTCGACGCCACCGGGGCGCGCGCCTCGGCGCCGAAGGCCACGGTGCCGATCCCCGACCCGGGCTGCGCCTCGGTCGGCGACTGGCGGCCGACCGGTCTGGCCGTCCGCGACAACACCCTGTACGTCGGCGGCGTGTGCAGCGCGGAGAGCACGCAGAAGCGCGCGGACCTGAAGGCCGTCGTCTCCACGTACGACGGCAAGCAGTTCACCCCCGTGCTGAACCATCCGCTGACCGCCGAGCGCGGGGACGTGTACGTCGGCTTCCCGAACCACGAGGCGTCCCGCTTCTGGAACCCGTGGGACACCCGCCTGGAGACCTGGGACAGCCGCGTGGTGGGCACCACGATGGTCGGTCCGCAGCCGGAGCTGGCCAGTATGGCCTTCGCCCGCGACGGTTCGGTGATCCTCGGCTTCCGCGACCGGTTCATGGACGTCGCCGGCGGGCTCGACCCGAGGCCCGACAAGAACACCCCGCAGGGCGGCATGGCCGGCGGTGACATCACCATGGCCTGCGCCAAGCCCACCGGCGGGTACGCCTGGGAGGGCACCGAGGACTGCCCGAACCACGCGACTCCCGCCAACGACGGCATGGAGGCGGAAGGCGTCGTCGAGTACTTCCCCGGCGACTTCTTCTCCGGCGCGGCCACCCCGGCCCCAAACCAGCGCGGACTGCACCAGGAGACCTCGCTCGGATCGGTCGCCTACATCCCGCAGCAGCAGTGGGTCATCAGCACCCAGATGGACCCGACCGTCCACGTCAGCACCGCCGGTGCCGGCTTCTACGACGTCACCACCGGGGCCGGCCCGGGCAACAACCCGAACGGCAACGCGTACCAGTTCGTCGATGGAAACGGGTTCGGCAAGGCCGGCGGCCTCGGCGACATCGCGCACGCCGCGGCAAACGCGCCGATCCAGATCGGCAACGTGGTCTGGTTCGACGGTGACCACAACGGCATCCAGGACCCCGGGCACGTCCTGCTGCCGGGCGCCACGATCAACCTGCTCGACGCCGACGGCAAGCAGGTCGCCACGACCAAGACCGACGCCGCGGGCGAGTACTACTTCGGCGGAGTCGGGGCGGCGTACGAGCTCACGCCGGGTGCCGACTACACCGTGCAGTTCGACGTGTGTACGGCGGACACCAGCCAGGTGCCCGGCCACCCGGCGGCCACCGATCTGCGCTTCACGCTCCCGCGGGCCGGTGACGACCGGGCGCACGACTCCAACGTGACGCCTCCGACCACCGGGCAGCTGTGCGAGGGATCCGCGCCGGTCACGGCACCCGCGAAGGCGGGAGAGGTCGACCACACGATCGACGCCGGCGTGTACATCCCCGAGAAGACCCCGCCGACGCCCACACCGCCCCCGACTCCAACGACCTCGGCTCCGCCGACCAGCACCCCGCCGACGCACGCACCGTCGACGCCGCCGACCTCCACGGCGCCCGTCGGCCCGGTCCCGAACGGCGGCTCGGGCTCCCTCGCCCACACGGGGACGTCCCGTACGGGCCTGTACCTCGCGCTCACCACCCTGCTGGTCGGGGCGGGCGCGGCAGTCGTCCTCGTGACCCGCAGGCGCCGATCCAGGCTCCACTGACCACCCACAATTCCTAATCTTCTTGTCAAGCCGTTCTGGCTGGGACGCCGGCCGTCAGTCGGCCGCGGGCTCAACGGTCGCTGCGACTGAGCGACGGCGGAGCCCAGCGGCCACAAGCTCCTTCGACCAGCGTGCCCACCAGACCGGTCGTCTTCAGTCGGCCACTGACGGATAGCTGCGGACAGCCGCGGACATCACTGCGACGGGCCGGTGCGACGCACCGGCCCGTCGTCATGACCGCCGCTCGGTGACTCCGTGACTCGGTGCGGCGGAGTACCCATCCACCCGGACCAGCTGGAGCGGGCGCGCGATGCCCAGGCCGGTCTGCTCGCGACGGACGGGGAGCGGCTGCGGTTCGTCCGGGGGGCGGCGGAACGCATGCCCATGGCGGACGGCGAGTTCGACGCGCTCATCAGCGTCGAGGCCGCTCAGCACTTCCCGGACCTGGAGGCCTTCGCGGCGGAGGCGGCGCGGGTGCTGCGGCCGGGCGGCCGGCTGGCCGTCACCAGTTTCTTCACCGTGGACGACGCGCCCGGCCGGACCGAGGAGCCGGCCCGGCTCCTGGAGACATACGCGAACGGCCTGGACATCGCCCGTCCGGTGCAGGCGCTCGCGGACGCGTTCACGGCGGCCGGACTCAAGCGGGTGCACGTCGAGTCGATCGGCTCGGACGTCTGGCCGGGCTGGGACCTGTGGCTCGCCCAGTGGTGGGCCCCGGGCACCTGGCCCCGAAACTTCCTGCGTGCCTACGAGGACCATGTCCTGGACTACTACGTCGTCACCGCGACCCGGTCGGCGTGACACCGCCGCCGAGGCCGACGCCGGATCAGTCCAGCCAGACGACGACCGCGTGGCCGTTCCCGGGCGGCGGCCTCGAAGTACGCGGTCAGGCCGGTGAACCGGTCCCTGGCCCAGTCGAGTGCGCCGGGCTCCTCCCAGCCCGGCGGGTAGATCTCCGCCACCGTCAGGTCGCGCGGGTCGACGCCGTCGAGGAGCCGGTCATATGTCAGACCGCTCAGCGTCTCGGCGGCGAGGCGGACCCGGTCCGCCGGGAGGTGGTGCGGCAGGCCGTAGCCCCAGTCGTCGGCCTTGCCGAGCGCTTCTTCCCCGTGGACGACGTTCACGGGGAAGTCCACGCGCCGCAGCAGGAAGTCGAGCAGGTGTCACGCCTAGTAGGTGGAGAAATGGCGGACCCCGGTCCGCAGGGGCGTGAACTCCCCGTCCTCGGACTCCAGGGTGTCCTCGTTGTACGCGAGGGTGGCGGGCAGGGCGGGGGCCCGGACCGTGTGCCGGAACGGCAGCCGCAGCAGCACCGGGGCGAGCGTGAGTCCGGCCGCGGCGGCCAGGCGCTCGGTGAGGGTGCCGGTCCGGGCGGTGGAGTACGCCTCCATGCTAGTCACGACGGCCACCTCCACCGGTGGCGGCGCGCCCTGGCCGCCGGCTGGCCGCCCAGGGCAAGGCCCTGGGCGGCCAGCGCCTCGGCGACCGTGCGGACGTCGGCGGCAGCCTGCCCCACTCCGATGCCGTACCGCTCGGCGAACCGTCCGGCGGCCTCCTCCTGGCTGGTGGAGGCGAGCAGGAGCATCGCGGCGGCCGACGCGGTCGGCGTCAGGTAGGCCCAGCGGCCGGTCCGTTCGCTGAGGATCGCGCCGCCCTCATCGGTGAGTACGGGGTGGGCGCCCTCAGGCAACCGCCACACGGCCACCCACCTCCTCCCACCACGTTGAGGTGGCGGCGGCATGCTGCCGCAGCCGCACCTCGGCGGACACCACCAGGTGCAGGGCGCGCCTGGGCGTTCGGCTGCCCGGCCGAGGCCCGGGTCGGGCAACGTGGGAACTTTCAGCCCGGCCGGACCTGCTTCATCCGTCACTGGCTGGCGAGTTCGTGAATGCGGTTGGCGAGGATAGCGTCGGGGCGGCAGACGAGGCCGTCGGTGGTGGTGTGCCGGTCGACCAGGCGCTCGACCTCTGCTTCCAGACGCCCTGTGGGGACGGCGCGGCAGGTGTGGTGGCGGGCGGAATAGCCGGTGAAGGTCTCCAGGGCCTCCAGGAACTCGTCGGGGTCGATGGCGGAGGTCCGGACCGGGCCGCTGCGGAAGAACGTGGTGACCTGCCGTTTCCAGAAGCGGGCTTCGCGGTCCTCGCCGAGGCCGAGGTGGTCGAGGTAGAGGCAGTAGGCCGCGCCGCCGTGTCCGGCGCCGGCCGCGAACCGCCACCAGAACCGGGCGCTTTCGGGCTGGTGGGCGAGGTAGAGCATGCACGCGAAGACTTGGACGCCGTCGATGTCCACGCCCGCGGTCCAGCCGTCGAACCGGGCGACGCTCTCGTCGTCGCCCAGGAGCGCGGCCAGTTCTTCGACGTGCGCGGCCGCCCCGGCCTGGGTAACGGTCCATCGGGACATGACGCCGAGGCGGCGCCGGGCGCCCGGAACCCGGGGGGCCTGGGCGGGGACGGGGTGGACGTAGCCGGCGTCCCGGGCGATGCGGCGCAGTCCGGTGCCGACGTCGAATGGGCGGCGGCGTTCTCGGGCGGAGATGTCGGCATCGGCGAAGGCCTTCTCCCAGTCGTTCACAGGGTGTCTTCCTTCTTCATCGGGCACGTGGCGTTGCGGTAGACGGGGGCGAGGCGGTCCTGGGCCCTGCGGCAGTGGTGGTTGACGGTGCTGGGCGAGAGGCCCATGTACCAGGCGATGTGCTTGGTGTCGTACTTGGCGATGTAACGCAGGACGATCGCGTCGAACTGACGCGGGGGCAGCTTGCTGAGGGCCGGGTAGAGGCCGATTCCGCTGTCCATCGTGGCGAGGTTCTCGCGGAGGGTGCCGATCAGGTCGTCGATGACGACGCGGCGCATGATCTGCCAGGTCTGCTCCTGCAGATCGGGCTCGACAAGCAGGTCGTCCCAGTGCCGCAGGATCTCCAGGAAGGCGCGGTGCACGGCCCGCTCCGCCCGGTCGTTCGTGTGCAGGATGAACAGGGCGTACTCGTGGAACGCTTCCTGGTTGGTGAGGTAGTGGGCTTCGAACTCCAGTGGAAGTGGGAGCGGGGCCTCGGTCACCGGGCTGCGGCCGGCGGTTTCCTCACGTACGTGGTCGGTCATGAAGCCTCTTCGTTGAGGGCTGATACGGTCCCGGCTCCCTCCGGGGGGCCGGCACGGACTACTCAATCGGCTGGATCTGCCGATCGCGCATGCAGACCCGAATGGAAATCACACACCGAGACCACCTATCGGCAGAACGTGACCACATGACGGTCAGTACATACGCTCTGACCTGGTGTGACGCCGGTTCTCGCGTGACATGCCTTCGCCAGCACGTTGCACTCCAGGTGAGCGACGTCACAGCCGCACCCTCAGGCGCGCGAGAGGAATTCGCCACGAGCAGCGAAACCAGCCACTCCACGCGCCCCAGAGGCTGCCGGTCAGGCCCGGCAGACGGAGAACCTCCCGTGGAAGCACGACCATGCCGCGGCCGGCCATGATGCCGCTGGTGTCCGACGCACTGTCAGGCTGATCCGGATGCGTCCGCTCAAGGCCGACTAGGACGCGCTCGTTGGGGTCATGGAGCTCGGCCGTCGGTCCAGGTATTCATCGTCGAGGAGCGCACAGGTGTACCCATCCACGTCCGGGTCAACGACGCCATGTCCTGGGCGGTTCCGGTTCCAAGGGGTAGAGGCTGCCAGGCCGGAAGGGGGCCCAACAAGACCGGCCGGTCCGGCAGCCTCGAGTGGCCGGGCAGGCGTCGAGGCTGCCGGCCGGTCAGCGGATGCGGGGACGGGAGTGCCGCCGCACCACGCTGGTCTCTACCGGAGGGGCCACGGGCAGCTGCCTGTCAGCATGGCCCACTCCCGATCCACCTTTACGGCACGACCATACGTACCTGCGTGCCGACGGATCCCGAGACGAAGGGCGGTTCGGAGTCGACGGTGAAGATCGCGAAGGCGGACCTGGTCCCCAAGGATGTGAACCTGCGGGAGGAGTACCAGACCTTCGGCCAGTTGGAGGCTGCCTGCCGCAGCTTCTGCGAGGAGGTCAACTCCCGTATTCACCGGGCGGCTCGGAGCAAGCCCGTCTACCGGCTCGCCGAGGAACGTCAGCGTCTTCACCCGCTGCCCAAGCGGCCGTTCACCGCCACGTTCGGCACCACCCGCCGGGTCACCTGGGAGTCGACGATCTCGGTCGAAGCGGTCCGTTACTCGGTCCCGCACGAGCTGATCGACAGCCGGGTCTGGGCCCGGTTCCACGGCGACGAGCTGATCGTCACCGCCGTCGACGAGGACGGCTCGGCGGTCGAGGTCGCCCGCCACCTGCGCGGCGAGCCCGGCAGCCCGGTCCTGGAGGATGCCCACTACCCGCCGCGCGAGGACAAGGAAGCCGACCGGACTCCACGGGCCACCTCCGCCGAGGAGGCCGCGTTCCTCCGGCTCGGCCCCGGCGCCGCGAGCTGGCTGATCGAGGCCGGGGCGGCTGGCGTCAGAAGGATCAAGGCGAAGATGACCGAGGCCGTCGCCCTGTCAAAGCTCTACTCTGCAGCGGAAGTTGACCGGGCGCTCGGCACCGCCGCGGTCACCGCCCGCTTCCGCGGACAAGGACCTCATGTCGATCCTCGACTACCAGGCCGTCCACGGCCTGGCCGAGCCGGTCCGCCGCAGCGAGGACCACTCGCTGCAGCCCGGCACCTCCGCTTGGTCCGCCCTCGGCGCCCCTGCCGCCAGCACTGCTGATCTTTCCGAGTACGACGAAAGCGACCACCTCTGATGGCCACCCCTCTTCGCACCGTTCCCGGCACCAACGGCGACCCGCTCGCCGAGGCCATCGAGCTGACCCGTCGGCTCAAACTCCCGCACATCCGCAGGTCGTTGACCGACATCATCCCCACCGCGAAGGCCCAACGCTGGGATCCCGCCGAGGTCGTCCGCGTCCTGCTGGCCGAGGAGGCGGCCGGCCGCGACCGGGCCAACCTGCACACCCGCCGCAAGCGGGCCGGGTTCCCCACCGGGAAGACCTTCGGGGACTGGCACGAGTCCAAGTCGTCCATCCCCAGGGCCGCTCAGGACGCGCTCAAGAGCCTGGAGTGGGTCGGACGGCGAGAGAATTTTTGTATCTGTGGACCAAGCGTTATCAGCGGGGCGTGAGCCCTTCGATTCTTTGTCTGCAACGAGCGTCACCGTGAGCGTTCTGCGTCGTTGATGCATTGCTACTGAACTTGAATGTGTGATGTCGGCCTGATCGTGTCAGCTGGTCAAGGTCAGGCCGGTGCCTATGCGGCAGCCGTCGATGAGGTGCGGTCG
>NZ_JBIVON010000055.1:0-8985 GCF_044754145.1 Streptomyces sp. NPDC093149 | reverse complement strand
AGAACCCCTCGACAAGGTTCATCGTCCCAGCTCAGAAGGCACTTTCGCGTTACCGCCCGTGATCCGGACGGACCGCAAGTGAAAACCCGAGGTTAACGCAGCAAAGGCCGTGTCCACCTTCCCTGATGTCTCGATCCCCGGCCTGAAGCCGATGGCGGGAGAGACCACCAGCAGGTCCCAGTTGTCTCGGTTGTCGAGCGTCGATGTTTCGCCTTGAAGTTCGCTCCTGGAGGTGACGGGCGGATGATGTCGGCAGGCGTGTGCGCCGCGTTGTCCGGCTCTCGGAGGCCATACTCCCGGCTTCTCGGCGACTGTGTTCGACCTTCGCCGGCGCTCGATAGCTCCGCCGGTGAAAGGAAGTGAGTCCTGTCTGCACCAACTCCGTCACGAGCCGAGAATGAGTATCGCGGCGTGGCTGGTGCAGCGGAGTCAGACAATCAGCGTGGCGAGGTGATCTTCAGCGGCGGGTCGAATGAGATCCAAACGTCGGACGGCAGGTCTGGTCGATGGGTCACCGGCCTGCGCTCCTCAGTCCATGCGTCACCGGCAATCTCCCCGGCGACGCGACGCCAGAAGTGGACTGCCCCCGCGTTGGCGTCTTGAAAGGCGACCTCCCAGGGACCTTGGTGCCTGGCTATTACCTGCTGAACAGCGTCCAGGCCGATCCCCGCCCTGCGTGCCCCTCGAACGACGAAGAAACTGTTCAGCACGCGCTTTGGGCCAGCCAGACCCCGGACGAAGGCAAGACCAGCCGGGCGTGTGTCGATCGTCACGAGGTAGGCCGCCCAGTCGGCGCCAGTGAGAGCGTTGTTGGGCCGATCGGCGTAGAAGGTCCCGTCAGTATCAGGAAGATCTTCATCGAACTCTGACAAGTCGTGACGGAACATCAGCCACAGCCGCTCCACCACGGGACGGTCGGCAGCATCTGCTAAGCGCACGGAAACGTCTGGCATGAGACTCCTCGCGATAGGCAGCCCGGACAAGTCGGACCAGGGCACGAAAAAAGCCTTCCCGGCGGAGGTGTATCCGACTGGAAAGGCTTCACTGATGCCGTGGAGAATAGCAGGCACGATCACCTGTGTGTCATCAGTGGCGCGGCAAAGGGACGATGCCCTTGACGTTATCGCCCTGCCACGATTGCGTACTCAACTGGCGGCGGAGCCGCTGGAGTTCATCGTCCTTGGCGGCCAGGGCCGACAGGGCACCCTGGTGACGTTCCTTGAGCTCGGCGAGCTCGGTGTGGGTTCGGGCGAGTTTCGTGGTGAGCCGTTGATTGCGCTCCCGGAGCCGGGCAATCCGGCCTTCGCGTGGGTCGGGTTGCCTGCCTGCGGCCCAGGCAGCGGTCCGCCGTTTCTCGAACTCGTCCTTGAGGTGGCCCCAGGTGCGGTAGAGGGCGGCGCGGGAGATACCGGCTTCCCGGGCGAGGGTCTTGACGTCGCAGGCCCCGCCGACCGGGATCTGCCCGGCAATGAGGCGGTCGATGGCTGCGCGGATCCGCCGTTCGATCTGATCGCGCTGTTCGGGACTGAATGCCACGTCATCCTGCCTTTCCAGCGGCCTCATCGATCTCTTCAAGGGCTCGCATCGAGCGTTCGTGCTCGGCCCGCAGCCGGCTCTTCTCTCCGGCCGGGATGCGCGGGCTGGCCAGCAGGACGGTGCCGTTGTCCGCCGCGGTCTGCCAGACGGGCCGGTGGAGGAGATGGTGGGTTGCCTGCGGGCAGCGGGAGCTGTCACACATTCCCGTTAGCGGAGCCGCTGCTGACTTGGTGCCGGCCAGCTTGAGACACAAGGCTTTGGCCGGGTCCTCGAACCAGCAGTAGTTCGAGGCGGCCAGGTGCAGGACCGCGGCCTTCTTCTTGAGCAGCAGTTCGACCTGCCGGTCGGTGACCACCTTGGCCGGGCCGGGCTCGTGTCCTTGGAGTTCGTCCTCGACCGCGCGGAAGGCGGCCATCAGGGCGTCCGCTCCGGGACCGGCTGGCAGCTGGCCGTCTTGGAACTGGCGGAACGCTTC
The DNA here is from genome assembly GCF_044754145.1 of Streptomyces sp. NPDC093149. Lineage (NCBI taxonomy): Bacteria > Bacillati > Actinomycetota > Actinomycetes > Kitasatosporales > Streptomycetaceae > Streptomyces > Streptomyces sp. NPDC093149. The sequence continues at coordinate 6,974 of NZ_JBIVON010000055.1, read as the reverse complement.
AACGGTCCGGTGCAGTTTCTCGTCCGCCTCGGCTTTCTTCCACTCCTGGTGGAAGACGGCCTGGGCGCCTCCGGGCCGGTGGGCGTATCCCTCACTGGTGACCACGGACAGGTGCTTGAAGTGCAGTTTTGTGGCCAGCAGCCCGCCAGGCCGGGCCGCCATTTCAACCGCGAGAGTCCGGCGCAGGCTGCGGGGATGGACCGGCCTGTCGGGGATGGGCTCCAGGCCCAGACGCTGGCCGGCGGGCGAGGCCGCCCACCGCCGCAGCCAGTCCATCGCGCCGTTGCTGTTGAAGCCCTGGAAAGCGCCGAACAGCAGCTGGCCGGGCTCGGCATCGGTCAGTTGTTCGGCCAGAGTGACGGCGCGGACGACCTCCTCGACGACGACCCATTCATCACGCTCGCCGCCCCAGCGGCGGCCCTTGACGACCTTGCCGACAAGGCGATGCCGGGCCAGGCCCGGTGCGTCTTCTTCGGCAGGAGCGTGGCAGCCGACCGCCAGCTCCATCAGCTCGCTGGACCGCATGCCGGTCAATGCCGAGGTGGTGATCACGCAGGCATGTCCGACGACCCTGACCAGGGCCTGCGCCTGCAACGACGGCAGAGGGAGCGACCACGGCACCAGGTCACCATTATCGGCGCGGGGAACATCCGCTGCGTTCCGGCACCACCGGTATTCCGTCCCGACCTGCGCGACGGCCGCTTCCAGCAGAGGACGGACGCTCTTGAACAACCGGCGCCCGATGTCCCGGTGCCCTGTCGGCCGCAGCAGTTGGAGGAAACTGACCTCCAGCAATGGATCGTGCGGATCCCAGCCCCTGGTCAGTCGCTTGGCCACTTGCCAGTCCTGGAGCCGTGGAAGGGGCCTGCCTGCCCGCAGATGCTCCTCGACCACCGCAGCAAGCGGAGCCTCATCGCGCAGGTTGCGGATCAACCACGGGGTTTCCGCCTCCTGGGCGAGACGGTCGGCATGGAGCTCTTTCCGCAGCTCGACGACGTGCGGCCCGAGGACATCGACCAGGTGCAGGCATGCTGTCAGCAGCGGTGCGAGAACCTCGTCCGGCAGCGGCGGAGTCTTCACCACGATCTCGGGCCTCGTCGGGGCGCCGGTGACACGGCCCGGAGAACGCTCGCCCCACGGACGGAAACCGGACCGGTGCCGGTCGGCAGAGAACAGTTCCCCGTAGTCGGTGGTCTCCTGCATCACGGACACCACCGTCCGCAGGCCGTTCGCAGACTTCGGTCGGATCACAGCCCCATCCGCATCCCTGATGACGCCGTACTCCTTCACGAACGCCTCGCAGTGCTCCTGCGTGACCGCAGACAGAGAAGGGATCCGCCGTTCGTGCAGCCAGTTGAACCAGAAGGTGGCGTGGTAGAGCCTCGCCGCGACGGTGCGGGGATGGCGCGGGATCCGCCGGGCCCTGGGCAGCGCCAGCACCCGTTCATCGGAGGTCGCCAGCCAGGCCAGCGCGAGCTCCTTGGCGACCACTCGCCAGGCCGGATTCTTGATCCGGCTGAACTCCCACCTCTTCTCCGCCAGCCTCATCTGGGCCGGCGCATCCGCCCAGCCCTCCAGCGACCACACATCGTCTTCGAAGCGGGGCCGGTCGCATCCGTCCCGCCAGACAAGGCCGGCGGTGGCCGCGACGTCCGCCCCCGCGAACAACGACCCGGAAGGCATTCCAGCAGTTGCGGGAGCAAGGTTCATGAGGTCATCTCCTCAGCACGCAAAGGCAGTTCGGCATCCACGTCGGCGACATCGGCCTGCGCCGCCTCGATCGCCGCCTGTGGAAACCGCGGCAAGATCTCGGCAGACAGCCGACGGGCATAGGGGGCGAACACCACCGCGAACTGCTCACGCGGCATCGCCCGGAACTGACGGGCGAAATACGCCTTCAACCGCAGCAGATTCGGCAGGTGCCGCGGCGTGAACAAGGCGAGCGGGCAGAGCAAGCAGACCCATGGCCTGGCCGGACACGGTTTTCCCTTCGGGCCGTGGAGCCCGGCCAGCTGATCCGCGCAGGACGCGGTGAACACGTCCCGTTCGCCGCCCAACAGCTCCTCCAGAACACCCTGGCCCAGGCCGAGACGCTCGACTGCCTGTGGCAGCCGGTCCGCGGCCGCCGCGTCGTCGACGACCAGCGGCGTGCTCGCGCGCCGCAGCAGGTCTCCTTGCGCGTCCGCGATGATCTCGCCGACAACCGCCTGCTGAGCGGGTGTGGCCGCTGACAGGTAGTGATCGCCCTCGACCTCGGGAGAGTGGTTGGGGTCGATCGTCGCCCGCAGCGACCACGTGCGCTGCCCGCGCTGAGCGATGAACGTGGTCCGCAGCCGTCGCCTGTCCAACCACATCGGCCCGCCGGCATCCGACCGCACGTCGTGACGCTTCACCCAGGGCCGCAGCAGATACTCGGCGAACGTGGCCGCAATGAACCGGCAGTGCGAAGTCACCAGCCAGACCCGACCGGCCAGGTCATCAGGAGCATGCCTGCGTGCCAGGGCACTGTGCTCGATCCACTGCTCCAGCAGCCGTGATGCCCCCGCCGACAGCACCAGACTCTCCTCGCCCGTGCGGCCCTTGGTGTAGGAGAGCAGCATCGCCTGCTGCCCTGTCCAGCGGACATCCTTCGTCTCCAGACCCGTCAACCCGTCGGGGACGATGCCCGTCCAGGCCCCCAGCAGCAACAGATAGGGGACGGCGTCCGCGTGCGTGGGGAACAGCGCGTTGCGGATCTCCTCAAGCCCCAGGGACCTCTGCCGCGCTTCCTCGCGTGTCAGGCCCAGGTGCTTCGCGACCTCTGCCCGGCTGACCGGTCCCAGACGCAGCAGCAACCAGGCCGCGTTCGCCTTGTTCCAGCCCGCGACCGCCGGGTCCTGGCCCTCCTGGGCGAGCGCGAGCATCGCCCGGTGCCGGTCCCCAAGACGGCGTACCTCCGCTTTGCATAAGTCGATCAGCCGGTTCCACTCGGCCGGCTGGTAGGGCGGCAGCGGAGAGCCCACGACCGGCCGGGTGTAGTTCGTGCCGAACACCATTTGCCGTACCGGCTCCGCCAAGGCTTGGTGCCGCTCGTCGAAGGCCCGAAGCATCGCGCGCGTGCGGTATTCGACCAGATACTGCGAACGCAGCCAGAAGGAAGCCAGCAGCGGCCGCGTCAGCTCGCCCGCCGATCCGACGAACCCGTCAGCGGCCAGTTCGCGGACCATCCGGCGCAACGTGTAGGTGAAGCTCATCACCGTGGTCCGCTTGGCGAGCGGCCCGTGCGGGTGGACCAGAGCGGCCAGCCCCTCGGTGAGATCGACGGCCAGCAGCGGGTTCGGAAGGTCTCCGATCACGATCAGCTCGGTCGCCTGGCCGGGCAGGGACAGCTTCAGCGCGAGCGGCTCGCGGATCACTTCGGCGGGCATCAGACAGCCTCCTCGAACTCACCATCGGCCTCGGCCAGCACCGCCGGATCCACTTGCCCGTGCGTCTTCTCCCAGGCGGCCCGGTAGATCCGGTGCACGTCCAGGCGCTTGAGGTAGACCTCCGTCGTCGTGACGCTGGAATGCCCCAACAGGTCCCGCAGGATCAGCAGCGGATCGGATTTCAGCAGGTAGAGCGCCAGCCCCGACGCGTCACCGGTGGCCGCGGCCAACTGGGCAGCAGCCTGGTAGTGGCCCTCCACCAACCGCTCCAGCGTGGCCATCGCGAAGCTGTGGCGACATCGGTGCGGAGCGACGTCCGGGAAGCGCGGCTCGAACACCTCCCGGATCCGGCGGGCCGTGCGACGGAACAGCGTCCCCCAGTCCACGAACGGCCGCCCGCCGTAGCTCAGCGCCAGCAGCAGCGAGCCTCCCTGCGGGTCGACCAGCCGCAGCCGCTCGGCCGGAGCCAGCGACGACCAGGTCATGCGCCGGCCGTTGACCCGGCCGCCGCGGAAGTCCGCCTCCTCCACCACCAGCGGCTTCCGGGGCATCCACGAACCGCGGGCCACCTCCCTGTCCAGCGCGATGTAGGCGTGCACCGCCGCCAGCGACGCGTAGTCGATCCACGTCATCCGGAACTTCCGGCCCTTGGCACCCAACTCCGGCACCGCCCACAAGATCGGCACCTCGGTCGGCTCCGCCGGAAGCGACGGCACCTCGTGCACCAGCAGATGCGTGAACTCCCGGCTCCGCATCCCGGTGCCCAGCACCAGGCGGCCCATCGCCGCGTTCCGCCCCGGGAACCGGCCGCGGAACGCCGCATCCTCCAGACCGTCCGGACCCAGCCCGGCCAGCCCGCGGCAGAACAGCTCGGCGAAGTCCGACTCCAGGTACTGCACCTTCACGTGCGGCTTCACCCGCCGCAGCCTCGCCAGATTCCGCCCGGTCTCGACCAGCCGACCCTCGACCATCCGCATGCCCGTGCCCACCGTGAACGGCACCGCGCTCGCCAGGCCCTCGTCCACCGCCCAGGCGTAGAACCGGGACAACGCGGTGACCTGAAGCTCCCAGGAAGACGACGCCAACCGCTCGTCCAACGGCCCCGACAACCGCCGGTCCGCGTACGTACCCAGCGCGGCCACCAGGTCCTGCCGCGAGGCGAACACTCCGATCGCATGCCGCCGCAGATGAGTCAGCCAGTCCCGGGCCGCCAGCGCGTACGCACGCCACGAGTTCGGCGACGGGGCGCCGCTCGACGGCAGCGTACGCAGCCACGTGTTCACCACCCGCGTTGCCCGCGGGCCGTACCCGTCCTCGAACAGGAAGTCGTCGTCGATCAGGACCGGCATCCGCTCAGGGATCAGCGGCTGCCCACCGAGTCCCCAGGACTGCCAGTCCTCGGAAGAGAAGAAGTGCACCAAAACGGGCCGGGACGTTAGGCCCGCGACACGACCTTCATCAACTGCTAACTCCACAACCAATCAACGGGAGTTGAGGCATGTGAGACACGCAAAGAAAGCAGCGACAATCTGGGTCCAGAACGACTTCTGCGCCCGCGTGAAGGGCGCCTCCGACCACGCCCCGGTCACCTACGAGGACCCGGCCACCAAGGAGAAGACCACCCACGGCACCGCCGACGGCCGCAAGGCGTGCCTGCACCACTGCCTTTCTCTTGGGGTTGACGGCCGCGGGAGTCGAGAAAGAGCGATGACCGTGCAGCTCAGCGGCGGGCTCCCCTGCCACCACCAGAGTGCGACACGTGTCGCGCACCGCGACGGCACGCCGCAGCTATCCTGAGTCGCTGCCAGTAAGCGGTGACGAACATTTGTCGTGGGGGATGGCTGTGGCAATAGAGATGATTCCTGACCGCCCTGGGCGGGAAGCTGCCTTCGAACCGCTTCTTGATGAGCTGTTGGCGATCTTCAGCCCGTCATGGGTGCTTCCGGACCGGATGACGGGAGAGCACCAGCATCATCGCTGCGAGGTCAAACGCTGGGAGATCGGTCGCGCTGCTGAGGAAGACCCTGACCCCACCCGCCAGCATGCTGACGTCCTGATGAATGCCGTCGTGCATGACCAGTGCCGTAGCGGCATCAATCAGCTCATTAAGCCTCTAGTTAAGGCTCTTGGGCACCGCTGGACGCAGGAGCAGATCATCCATTACGTCCGTGCCGGTTCGGACGCGCAGAAGATCGGGGCAACGATGGCCTGGTATTTCTCCAGGCCAGGTCTCCAATACGCGTCAACGGACGACCTGAAGAACCGGGTGCCCACTCCGGAGAGCAAGGCGGCCCTGGACGCGCTGTCCGATCTGAGCGTCAACTACCGAGACGCGGTCTTGATTGCCTTCCTGGCCTGCGAGGACCCCGGAACTCGCCAGGACCTGTCCTTGTGGATCTCCCTGAACTCATCTGCCTATCCGGACGTCCTTCAGGCCGATCACGAGCGAGCCAAGGGTGTCATCCTGGCCGATCCGGAGCACTATCGATTGATGCTCCAGCGTTCCGGCCACGGCTGAGGCTTGATCAACATCGTTTCGGCTGCCCTGGCGGGGGCGACGGAGGGCGACGCGGTCATCGGTTGAGCTGGGTCATCAGCTCCCGGTTGGTGGCGCGGGCAGCTTCCAGGTCTTCGTTTCGTTCGGTGAGCTGCGTGTTGAGGTCGGCGACTTGCTGTTTGAGGTGGGCGATCTGCTGATGGAGGGTGTCGATGTCACCGGGGGCGCCCAGACCGGAGCGATGCCAGGCTTCTTGGCCAAGGGCTTCGGACAGCCGTCGTTCGAGTTGGGTGATGTGCCGGGCCAGACGGGTGTTGCGTTCGGTGAGGTTGGCCAGGTCGGCCAGCAGGGACTGGCGGCTGACCTGGGGGCCGGTGGGGCCGTCCGGTGGTTGGGCGGCGCGGGTCCGTCGTCGCAGCTCAGCCGGGAGCTCCGAGGAGGCGATCCCGAGCAGAGTCGAGACCTCTTCCGGCAATTGGGGCGGCGTCACCCCAGCGATGCGGCCCAAAATCTTCGTCACCAGCGAAAAGCCATGACCGCACATCTCCGTCAGTTTGACAGCCTCGCTACGAACCGCCATCAGCAGCTGTCGGGACGTGTCGGAGACTTCTCCCAGCCTCAGCGATTCATCAAATTCGCCGCGATGTTTGCGGAAAGCGCGGGCCTGTGACCGAAGCTCAGCTAGGCGTGTCCATAGGTCCTCGGGCCTCCGGGCGCGGGCGACCGCGACAGCGAGGAAGACCGGCATTACGAGGTCTCCTTCCCGGGCGAGCTCACGATACGCATGTGTCGCGGCCTCGCTGGTGAGAAGCCGGTCCTCGAGTTCCCAGTTTCGCTGCACGAAGTGGTGACGGAACGGCATCCGAGCAGTCGCCGGCGCGTACGGTAGCGCGAGCAGGCTGGCGAAGGACTGGGCAGCGTACGCGCGAAATGTCACATCGCCGAGGACCGGCTCGCAGTCCTCACCCGATGGCACTACTGAACTTGAATGTGTGATGTCGGCCTGATCGTGTCAGCTGGTCAAGGTCAGGCCGGTGCCTATGCGGCAGCCGTCGATGAGGTGCGGTCGG
>NZ_JBIVON010000054.1:0-10656 GCF_044754145.1 Streptomyces sp. NPDC093149 | reverse complement strand
CTTCGACCTCGTCGACTACGGCGTCGTCGGCGACCTCTTCCAGGTCGTGCCCCAGCTCACCGACGAGGTCAAGTCCCGCAAGGGCTGACCCTGCGCCCCCCATGGCGTCCCGACGGTCCGGGGCCGTGTGGTGTGTACTCACCACACGGCCCCGGACCGCTTTCGATCACCATTGACGCAGATCCGACGGCCTTATAACTTCACTATACGGATTGTTGATTCCGGGAAGCGGAAACAGCGTGACTGTGGAGGGTGTGGAAATGGGTCAGCAGGAGAAGGTGGCAACGAGCCTCGCCGGTGCGGTCAGCGAGGAGATCAGCGCCTCCCTCACCGCGGTCGACGCCGAGCTCGCCCGTCGCTACCCCGGGGACCCGGGGACGCGCCAGCCGGTCCACACGGTTTATGTTTCCGGCGACACATTCACCTCCGGCACCATTCGCTCGTGGGGCGACCAGGCGCTGCAGGCCCTCAACGAGCACGCCCCCGACGCGGGCGCGTTCGCCGCGGCCCTCGGCATCCCGGACGAACTCGCCGTGCCCGTCCACGACCGGGTGCGCGCCAAGCTGGAGCGCGAGCCCGTCGAGGACCTGCGCATCGACTTCGAGGACGGTTACGGCCCCCGCCCCGACGCCGAGGAGGACGAGGACGCGGCTCGCGCCGCCCGGCTCGTCTCGGAGGCGTACCGGGACGGTACGGCGGCCCCGTACATGGGCATCCGGATGAAGTGCATGGAGGCGGCCGTGCGCGACCGCGGCATCCGCACCACGGACGTGTTCCTCACCGGTCTGATGCAGGCGGGCGGTCTGCCCGACGGTCTGGTCCTGACCCTGCCCAAGGTGACTTACCCCGAGCAGGTCACCGCCTTCGTCCGGCTTCTCGAAGCGTTCGAGCGCGCGCACGGGCTGCCGGACGGCCGACTCGGCTTCGAGATCCAGATCGAGACCAGCCAGTCCATCCTCGCCGCCGACGGCACCGCCGCCGTCGCCCGCATGATCGACGCCGCGCAGGGGCGCGCCACCGGTCTGCACTACGGCACCTTCGACTACAGCGCCTGCGTCGGGGTCAGCGCCGCCTACCAGGCCAGCGACCACCCGGCCGCCGACCACGCCAAGGCCGTCATGCAGGTCGCCGCCGCGGGCACCGGCGTACGGGTTTCCGACGGTTCCACCAACGTCCTCCCTGTCGGCCCCACCCACCAGGTCCACGAGGCCTGGCGGCTTCACTACGGCCTCACCCGCCGCGCCCTGGCTCGCGCCTACTACCAGGGCTGGGACATGCACCCGGGTCACCTGCCCACGCGTTACGCGGCCGTGTACACCTTCTACCGCGAGGGCCTGGAGCAGGCCGCCGCGCGCCTTGCGGCGTACGTGGCCAAGGCCGGTGGCGACGTCATGGACGAACCCGCCACCGCCAAGGCGCTCAGCGGGTACCTCCTGCGCGGCATCGACTGCGGTGCCCTGGACACCGCCGAGGTCGCCCGTCTGACCGGGCTGACGCGCGCGGACCTGGACGCGTTCGCGTCGCCGCGCCGGGGCGGGCTCACGGTGACCGCGCCGTAACGGCGGAGCGCCCACCGGCCGCACCGGCGACCGGACGGCCGCCCGACGCCAGGGCCTCGATCCGGCCGGACGGTCGCGCGGCGGCGCCGCCCGGCGGCTCAGGCGGGCGGCAGTTCGCCCGAGCCGCGGGGGATGAGCGTGGTGGGGATCTCGACGCGGGCCGGGGTGTGGTCCGCGCCGTCCAGGCGGCGGAAGAGGTGCTCGGCGGCGGTGCGGCCGACCGCGGCGGCGTCCTGCGAGATGACGGTGATGCCGAGCAGGTCGGCCAGTTCGATGTCGTCGAAGCCGACCAGGGCGATCCGGCGTTCCTGCTCGGCGAGGACACGCACCGCCGTCACCGTGACCCGGTTGTTGCCCGCGAAGAGCGCGGTGACGGGTTCGGGACCGGAGAGCATCTCCTCGACGGCGGCGCGGACGCGGCCGGGGTCGGTCGAGCCGAGGGAGACCCAGGAGTCGACGACCGCTGTCCCGGCGTCCGCCATGGCCGCGTGATAGCCGCGCAGCCGTTCGGTCGCGGTCTGGATGCGCGGCTGGTCACCGATGAAGCCGATCCTGCGATGGCCGTGCGCGATCAGATGGGCGACGCCCTCGCGGGCACCGCCGAAGCTGTCGGAGAGGACCACGTCGGCATCGATCCGGCCGGCCGGCCGGTCCACGAAGACGGTGGCGATGCCGGCCCTTATCTCCGGTTCCAGATAGCGGTGGTCGTCGCCCGCCGGAATCACGATGAGCCCGTCCACCCGGCGCGCGCACAGGGCGAGCACCAACTCCTGCTCGCGCTCCGGGTCCTCGGCGCTCGAACCGTTGATGAGCAGCGCGCCGTGGGCACGGGCGACCTCCTCCACGGCGCGGCTCAGGGGCCCGTAGAAGGGGTCGGCGAGATCCTCCAGGACCAGGCCGATCGAGGCGGTGCGGCCCTTGCGCAGGACCCGTGCGCTGTCGTTCCGGCGGAAGCCGAGTGCCTCGATGGCTTCCTGGACCCGGCGTTCGGTGTCGGGCGTGACCCCCGGCTCGCTGTTGACCACACGAGAGACCGTCTTGAGGCCCACTCCGGCACGGGCGGCCACATCCTTCATGGTCGGCCGGTTGCCGTAACGGGGCTCGGGGTGACGGGCGGTCTCGGCCACGGTGCGCTGTCCTGTCGTCGACGGGCGGTCCGGCGGTCCCGCGAGCGATGCCGCGGAGAGGCCGGGGACTGTGCCGTCGAGCATAGGCCCTGGACAACGTTGTCAGCTGAATGGAGACTGGGGAGACTGTTTACCGAAGCCGCAGGTCCCCGCCACCTACTCACGGAGCCGCACCGATGCTTACCGACCTCGTCGCCGCGCTGGACATCGGCGGCACCAAGATCGCCGCCGCGCTGGTCGACGGCGGCGGCGGGCTCCTCGTCCGGGCGCAGCGGCCGACGCCCGCCCGGGAGGGCGCCGAGACGGTGATGGAGGCCGTGACGGAGGTGCTGGCAGAGCTGTCCGGATCACCGCTGTGGGGACGAGTGAGGGCCGTCGGGATCGGCAGCGCGGGCCCGGTGGACGCCTCGGCCGGCACGGTGAGCCCCGTCAACGTTCCCGGCTGGCGTGATTTCCCGCTGGTGGCGCGGGTCCGCGAGGCGGTCGGCGGTCTGCCGGTCGAACTGGTCGGCGACGGCGTCGCGATGACGGCGGCCGAACACTGGCTGGGCGCGGCCCGGGGCTACGACAACGCGCTGTGCATGGTCGTGTCGACCGGTGTCGGCGGCGGACTCGTCCTCGGCGGAAGGCTGCACCCCGGTCCCACCGGCAACGCGGGGCACATCGGTCACGTCAGCGTGGATCTGGACGGGGATCCGTGCCCGTGCGGTTCGCGCGGCTGTGTCGAACGCATCGCCAGCGGACCGAACATCGCGCGCCGGGCGCTGGAGGCCGGCTGGCGGCCCGGACCGGAAGGCGACACCTCGGCCGCTGCCGTGGCCGCCGCCGCGCGCGCCGGGGACCGGATCGCCCTCGCCTCGTTCGAGCGTGCCGCGCAGGCGCTGGCCGCCGGCATCGCCGCCACCGCCACGCTCGTCGAGATCGATATCGCGGTGATCGGCGGGGGAGTGGCCGGAGCGGGCGACATCCTCTTCACTCCGCTGCGCCGTGCCCTGAGCCGGTACGCCACGCTCTCCTTCGTCCGGCAGCTCACGGTGGCGCCGGCGGTGATGGGCACCGACGCGGGACTGGTGGGCGCGGCGGCCGCCGCGATCCGCGTGGGCAGAGGCTGAGCGGTGACGGTCCAGGGCCTGCCGTCCGGATCGGGCCGGATCAGCGAGCGGGGCCCGGTGCCGGGTCACGCGAGCCCGGTGTGACTCGGACGGGAGACCCTCGTACGCCGGACGCGCCCGACGAGGTGCTTCGGCCGCACCGGACGCGTCGGCGATGCCCTCATGCCCGATCGGCGATCGGGGGCGCGCGACCCGCGCCCCCGCCCCCCGGTCACCTCTTCTTCGTCAGCAAGTGATCCGCAGATCCGCCCAGTCCGCGTGGTCGGAATCGATGCCGTCCCCGCCGTCGGTGACCACCAGACGTACGACCTGCGCACCGTTCACATCCGCCGAGAGCGGCTGCGCGGGCATCGCGTTGGTCAGCACGCCGGTCGACGCCGCCTTCGTACCGTCGGCCCACACCTCGAAGGCGACCGTGCCCCTGGTGCCCTTCTCGTCGTCGACCCCGACCTGCGCCGTCACGGCGCTGCACGCCCCACCGGTGTAGAACTCGACGACGCTGTCGGCGTGCACACCGAGGCCCTTGGCGAAGACCGTGCCGCCGATGGTGAGCGGATTCCCGTCGCCGGCCTTGCTCTCACCGTTGCTGGTGTCCCTCTCGACCGGCCCCCAGCCGTTGGTGGCGGAGAGCATGGGCAGATCGCTCATATGGCTGACACCCGACGGTGGTGCGACGACCACGTGTGCCCGGAACGGGACCGTGGACGTCGCAGGTGTTCCGGCCGGTGAGCGGTATCGGGTGGTGAGCGTCAGGTCGTAGGTCCCGGAGGCCGTGCCCGCGGGCGCCGTCAGCTGCCAGCGGGTGGTCAGGGACCGACCGGTGGGCAGCACCGGTGAACCGGTCGGTGAAACCGCCCTCACCTGCCAGCCCGAGGGGCCGGTGAGGGCCGTGGACACCTTCGTGGCGGCGGTGCGGCCGAGATCCGTCACCGTCGTCGTGAGTGCGGCGGTGCGACCGGCCTCGATCAACGGGTCGGCGTCGACGCCGAGTTCGACGGCGGGCGGGTGCGCGGCCCACTTGCGGTCGGCGGCGATCCGCAGCAGCACGGTGCCGTGTGCCGGGACGGTCGCCGAGACGTCGCCCGCGGTGTTGTACGTCGTGTGCTCCCACAGATCGCGCATCGTGTACGCGGTCGCCCTCGGCAGTCCCACGGCCTCGGCCGTCGTCGAGATGCGCTGTGCGCCGCCGGTCTCGTTGAAGAGGGCCACGACGCGGCTGCCGTCCAGCATCTCCTTGGTGACGACCCAGCGCCCGGCGGTGGAGGAGAGCACGGTGCCCTGCTTGCCCAGCGGGTCCTGATCGACCGCGACGACCTCGCGGTTGGAGAGGATCTCGAAGGTCTCCGGGCTCGCCCTGCGCAGATCGGAGCCGATGAGCAGCGGGGCCGCCATCACGGACCACATGGAGAAGTGGGTGCGGTACTCCGTGTCCGTCATGCCACCGTTGCCGACCTCCAGCATGTCGGGGTCGTTCCAGTGTCCCGGGCCCGCGGCGGCGGCGAGGGGCAGGTTCTGCTTCATGATCGACAGCATGCTGCCCCAGCTGTCATTGATGTCGCCGGTCGTGCGCCAGAGGTTGCCGAGTTCACCGGCCCACTCCCAGGGCTTGTTCTCGCCCCATTCGCAGATGCTGTAGACGATGGGGCGGCCGGTCGCCGCCAGCGCGTCACGCATCGTCGTATAGCGCTTCTTCGCGTCGACTCCCTGATTGTTGCAGTTGTCGTACTTGAGGTAGTCGATGCCCCAATCCGCGAACTGCCGTGCATCGCTGTACTCATGGCCGAGCGCGCCCGGAAGCCCCACGCTGTCGCAGGTCTTGGTGCCGGCGCTGGTGTAGATGCCGATTTTCAGGCCCTTGGAGTGGACATAGTCGGCGACGGCCTTGATGCCGTTCGGAAAGCGCTGCGGATCGGCCTCCAGTTCGCCGTCCGCATTGCGCTGCGGCTTCGCCCAGCAGTCGTCGAGATTGACGTACTGATAGCCGGCGTCCTTGAGGCCCTTCTCGACAAAGATGTCGGCGATGCCCTTGACCATCGATTCATCGAACTCGGCGCGGCAGTGCGTCGAGTTCCAATTGTTGAACCCCATCGGAGGTGTGAGCGCGAGCCCGTTGTCGGCCTGCGGAGCCGGCGCGGGCGCGGGTGCGGACGAGTCGGCGGCCGCGGGGACGGTGGCCCCCGCGGCGCAGAGCAGCCCGGCCAGCAGCGCTCCGATGACTTTGTGATGGCTGATTCTGGTTGTACGGGTTGGAAGATGACGCATCGTTACGTTCCTCCATACTCGTGCATGATCGGATGACGGCATGTGCACGCCAATGCGTGCGATTACGTTAGGGCGTGTTGAAGTCTGTTGGAAGAGCGAAGGTGTCGGTTGTCCGGTATCTCGTCAAAACCCTTGACGGCACCATCACTTGGGGGTGAGATCCAATCGCACGTTCGGTTGTGTTGGGTTGCATCCCAAGGGAGTTGGGCATGGCGCAGTCTGATTACGACAGGTCAAGTGTGCCGGGCAGCGTCGCAGGACATCGGATGTCCCGACGAAGTCTGTTGCGTGGTGCTGCGGTGGGCGCGGGAGCCGTCGCTCTTCCCTCGCTGCTCACCGCATGCGGGAGCGGCCCCGGCGGTGACGGAAAGACGATCACCCTGGGTTCGAATTCGTCCGACCCGATTCCGAAGAAGGCCTTCGCAGACGCTTTCGCGGCGTACGAGGCGCAATCGGGCGGGCGGAAGGTGAAGGTCAACACCGTCGACCACAACACCTTTCAGGAGAACATCAACCGATACCTGCAGGGCAAGCCGGACGATGTCTTCATGTGGTTCGCCGGTTACCGGATGCAGTTCTTCGCCGCGAAAGGCCTGCTGCACGACATCAGTGACAACTGGCAGGACTACAAGGGCTTCTCGGACGCGCTGAAAGCCCAGTCCACCGGTGCGGACGGCAAGCAGTACCTCACGCCCTACTACTACTATCCGTGGGCCGTCTTCCACCGCAAGAGCCTGTTCGCCGACCGCGGCTATCAAGCCCCGAAGACGCTCGACGAGTACGTGGCGCTCGCCAAGCAGATGAAGAAGGACAAGCTCGACCCCATCGCCTTCTGCGACAAGGACGGCTGGCCCGCCATGGGCACCTTCGACTACATCGACATGCGGACCAACGGCTATGAGTTCCACAAGAGCCTGATGGCGGGCGAGGTCGCCTGGACCGACAAGCGGGTCAAGGAGGTCTTCGACACCTGGCGCAGGCTCCTGCCGTACTGCCAGCAGGGGGCCAACGGCCGTACCTGGCAGGAAGCCGCCACCAGCCTCCAGAAGAAGGAGGCCGGCATGGCCGTGTTCGGCCTGCCGCACCCCGGCGCACAGTTCCCCAAGGGCGAACAGGGCGACATCGACTTCTTCCCCTTCCCCGTCATCGACCCGGAACACGGGCAGGAGGCGGTCGAGGCACCCATCGACGGATTCCTGCTGGCGAAGAAGTCGAAGAACCTGAAGAACAAGAAGTCCCTGGAGAGCGCCAAGGACCTGGTCAAGTGGCTGGCCACCGGGAAGGCCGAGGACATCTACCTGAAGAGCGATCCGAACAACATCGCGGTCAGCGACCAGGCGGACATCTCCGCGTACTCACCGCTCCAGAAGAAGGCCGTGGAACTGGTCTCCGGGGCGAAGCAGATCTCCCAGTTCCTGGACCGGGACACCCGGCCGGACTTCTCCTCCACAGTCATGATCCCGGCGATCCAGAGCTTCATCAGCAACCCGAACGACGTGGACGGTCTGGTCAACGACATCGAGCGGCAGAAGAAGACCATCTTCGCCGCCGACTGACCGAGGACGCTCCCGATGGAATCCGACCGAACCTGGAGTACCGACCGTGTCGTTCATCTCGGCGCGGCGCACCGGACGGCGGGTCACGCGGCGGTTCACCAACCGCGACCTCGTCGTACTCGGTGTGCTGCTCGGCATACCCGTCCTGCTCGACATCGCCGTCGTGTGGGGGCCGACCCTGGCCTCCGTCGTGCTCTCCTTCACCAGCTGGGACGGCATCGGTGAGATCAAGTGGGTCGGTACGCGGAACTACGCGAACCTCTTCACCAACTACCCGCAGTTCTGGCCCGCCGCCCGGCACAATCTGCTCTGGCTCGGCTTCCTCGGTCTGGTGGCCGCGCCGTTCGGACTGCTGCTCGCCGTACTCATCGACAGGGGCGTGCGTTTCAGCCGTTTCTACCAGTCGACCCTCTACATGCCCGTCGTGCTGTCCCTCGCCGTGGTCGGTTTCATCGCCCAACTGGTCTTCTCCCGTGACCAGGGTGCCCTCAACGCGGTCATCGGGGACACGAACTCGCCGACCGACTGGCTCGGCGATCCGGACCTCAACATCTGGATGGTCCTGCTGGCCGCGGCCTGGCGGCACACCGGCTATGTGATGATCCTCTACCTTGCCGGACTCAAGGCCGTCGACCCCTCGCTCAAGGAGGCCGCGGCGATCGACGGGGCCGGCGAGGCCCAGACCTTCTTCCGCGTCGTCCTCCCCACGCTTCGGCCGGTCAACGTCATCGTCGGCGTCATCACGGTCATCGAGTCCCTGCGCGCCTTCGACATCGTGTACGCCGTCAACCACGGGCGCAACGGACTCGAACTGCTCTCCGTGCTCGTCACCGACAACATCATCGGCGAGGCCAGCCGTATCGGTTTCGGCTCCGCGATCGCCGTCGTCCTGCTGGCCGTCTCCCTGGGATTCGTCGCGACGTACCTGGTCCAGGAACTCCGAGGGGAGAAGAACCGTTGACCGTCCACACCGCCCCCGCGCGCCCCGGCGTCCCGGCGGCGCCACCGGCCCCGGCCGTCCGGCGCCGCGTCCGCCCCGGCAGGATCGGCGTCCACGCCTTCCTGATGGCGGTCTCCCTCGCCTTCCTCGCCCCGCTGCTGCTGGCGGTGTATGCCTCGCTGCGGCCGTACGACGAGACCTCGGCGCACGGCTACTTCTCGCTGCCGCGCCATCTCTCCCTGGACTACTACCGCCAGGCGTTCTCCGATTCCGGTATGACGAAGTACTTCGTCAACACCATGATCATCGCGGTTCCGGGAGTACTCGTCACCCTCTTCCTCGCCTCCTTCGTGGCCTTCGCGCTGGCTCGCCTGAAGCTGCGCGGCGGGCTCGTCCTGCTCATGCTCTTCACCGCCGGGAACCTGCTGCCGCAGCAGGTGATCGTCACACCCCTGTACGTCGTGTTCAACCGCATCCCGCTGCCCTACTGGATGTCCGACTCGATGACGATGTTCGACTCGTACTGGGCCGTCGTCACCGTCCAGGTCGGCTTCCAGATCGGCTTCTGCGTCTTCGTGCTGGCCAACTTCATGCGCACCCTGCCACGGGAGATCCTGGAGGCCGCGGTCGTCGACGGCGCGGGCGTCTGGGCCCGGTACTGGCGGATCACCCTGCCACTGTGCCGCCCGGCCCTGGCCGCTCTCGGCACCCTCCAGTTCACCTGGATGTACAACGACTTCCTGTGGGCCCTGGTCTTCATGTCCGACGGCGACAAGCTCCCCATCACCTCGGCGCTCAACAATCTCCGCGGCCAATTTTTTACGGACTACAACCTGCTCGCCGCCGGTTCGGTCATCGTCGCCCTGCCGACGCTCGTGGTCTTCCTGCTGCTTCAGCGCCACTTCATCGCGGGCCTCACGCTGGGTTCGAGCAAGGGGTAGTCCGGCCGGCGGCGGCCCCGGTCCGCCGACTGAAGTTTCCCCGTGTTCTTGGACACTCGATGGTTATGCCGCGAGGGCGTGTTGATGCCGCTGTCTGGTCTCGGCTGGGGTGAGGTAGCCGAAGATCTTGTGTTTGCGCAGGCGGCGGTTGTAGAAGGTCTCAATGAAGGTGAAGACCTCGGCGCGGGCGGTGGCCCGGTCGGGCCAGATCCGGGTGCCGATCTCCTCCTTGAGCAGGGCCCAGAAACTCTCAGCGGCGGCGTTGTCGAAACATGATCCGGTGCGTCCGCAGCTCTGCCTCAGCCCCAACTTCCGTAGCCGATGCCGGAATTGAGTCGAGGTGTACTCGCTGCCGCGATCGCTGTGGATTGCGCAGCCCGGCTCCAGGTTCCCCCGACCGTGGGCCATGTCCAAGGCGTGCACGACGAGTTCGGCGCGGTGGTGATCGGCCATGGCATAGCCGACGACCTCGCGGGTGGCCAGGTCCAGCCAGCAGGCGAGGTAGAGCCAGCCCTCGGCCGTCGGCAGGTAGGTGATGTCGCCGACCAGCTTGATCCCGGGGCGCTCGGCGTGAAAATCGCGGCCGACCAGGTCCGGGGCCGGATTCGCCTTCTTGTCCGGCCGGGTCAGCGAGCGGTGCTTCCGCCGGGTGACGCTCCGGATGTCGCGCTCGCGCATGACGCGGGCGACGCGCTTTCGGTTCACCTGTCGTCCCAGACGCCGCAGTTCGGCATGGATGCGCGGAACACCATAGGTCTTCCGGGAGGCGAGGTGCAGCACTGTGATCTCGTACGCAAGCGAGTCGTCGGCGGCCTCGCGGGCGCGGCGGGCGGCCTCGCTCTCGCGCCAGGCGTAGTAGGAGGAGCGGGCCACGTGCAGGGCCCGGCACAGCAGAACGATCGGATGGTTCGCCTTCTCCGCATGGATAAACCGGCACAACTCGCTCACCGGTCGTTCTCCTTCACGAAGAAGGCGGTGGCGGAGTCAACCGGTTGATGCAACAGCTGCCGCGAGCCCATCAGCGGGAGTTTCGAACCCGAGGGTCTGCCGGGGGCGGGTGTTCGGCTTGAGCGCGACGGTATCCAGGTCGGCCTGGGTATATCCGGACAGGTCGGTGCCCTTGGGAAAGTACTGGCGGAGCAGGCCGTTAGTGTTCTCA
>NZ_JBIVON010000053.1:0-10916 GCF_044754145.1 Streptomyces sp. NPDC093149 | reverse complement strand
CTGGCGATGATCGGCCGGGTCGACGAGGCACGCCAGCTCTTCGAGCGGCTGCTGTCCCTGCGCAACGATCTGGGCCTGCTCGCGGAGGAGTGGGACTCCCGGCTGCAGCGCCAGGTGGGGAACTTCCCCCAGACGTTCAACCACTGGACATCGATCGAAGGTGCGCTCGGCCTTGGATCGGCTGGGGCATGCCGCCGGACAGTCACGGATACGGATTACGCCGACTCCGGTCGGGCAGGTGCAGGGATCGCCCCTCAGTGTCGCGACGTTGTGGGCACGGAGCCTGACACGCATGCAAGGAGCGTCCCGGATCCGCGTGACGGACATGCCCGCGGGGTCACTTCACCACCCCCTCTGCGGGCCGCCCTGTGATGTCCGCCCCCAGCCCCCGGTTCTTGGCCGGCAGGGCGCCCGGTCCTCCGGGACCGACGGCCCTGCAGCCGATACAAAAGCCACTCGCGCTCGGAACAGCCGGGACGTTCTTGGCCGCTTCGACATCCAAAAGTGAAAGAACACCCGTGTACGAGATACGTCCCGCCCAGGAGGATGACCTGCCCCATGTGCAGGCTCTGGTGAGGGCCAGGCTTCGGACGCTGAAGCTTCGCGGTGTCGCACGCGGCATGTTGACGCTGGCGGATGCCGAACGTGCTGCGTCGGAGCACGTGGTCATGACCTGGGACGCTCAGGTCGTCGGAGCTGTGACGCTCATCGCGCACATGCCTCGCCGAGAGCGGACGGAACGCGATGCCGCGCAGCCTGCATTCGAGGTTGCCTTCATGGTCACCGATCCGGCACCGGGCAGTGAGGTCTTGGGGTGGTTGCTGACTCGGTGGGCCGCAGATCTGGCTGCCCGCACCGGCCACGTGTTCATCCGGGCTCGTGTTCCCGACTCTCGGCTGGCCGAGCACTTCCATACGTCCCTCGGCTGGGAGCACGTGCGCCCGGTGCACACTGGCACCGGCTCCGTGTACTCGCTCATGCAACACCCGGCCGTGCGGTCACCGGCATTACCAGTGACCGAAGTAGGGGGCTTCACCCCTTTCCCGCCTGAATGCCCTGCACGTGACTGAGCCGCCACCAACACGGTGGCTTCCGCACAGCTCGGCCGTTTCACAACGCGCCCCATGCGTGCGCCGCACCAGCGCGGCGAGACCCGCCGTCCGCAGGGTTCGTCTACCTCTCCCTTGACTCGTCACAACCCACCTCATTGAGCACCAGGAGCACGACGTCGTGAGTTCCCCGGCCGTACGGCCAATACCCAGTTCTGCGTCCCAGGACAAGCATCTGTTCGTCCTGCGTCAGGGAGCACCCAGCCTTCCCGGGGTTCGCAAGGATGCCCGATGGAGATTTCCCGTGTTCCGGGGAAGGCGTCTTCCTCGCGCCCTGGTCGGCTACGCGGCGCCGGTGTTCTCATTGGAGTGGATGGTCCAGGACATTCTGAACGGACGTCTGCCGCCTCCCCCTGCGGATCGGGAACGCCCGGCCCTGAGGGAGCACCAGGTCGAGCCGGTGAGAATGATGAAGGAGGCGCACGCGTCCGGGGCGCCTGGCTTCCTTCTGGCATATCCGACGGGCTCGGGCAAGACGGCGATGGTCATCTGCGGGACGCTCGATCTGCCGGATGTGCGTGCGGTGCTCGTGGTGACCAGGCTGGACGTGGTCCCTGCATGGCGCAGCGCGATCGGGTATTTCGGCAGTGGCGGCAAGCGCTGGGTGGTGATCAACCCCGAGCAGTTGTGGCGGTTGTTCGATCACCCTGTGCGGCAGCTCAACTCCCTCCCGATCGACAGGGCCGCCGAGTTGGCGGCCGAGGGAGGAGTTCCTCGTGTCGCGTTCGACGCGGTGATCGTGGACGAGTCGCACATGCTGGCGTCGCCGACCTCTCTGCGTTCTCGGATGATCAACCGGCTGGTCCTCCCCGCTCCTGGGAGCAAGCCGCGGCCTTGGTTTCTGCGTGCCTCGGCTTCGCCCTTTTCCAGTCCGGAGGAGACGGCGTATGTGAGTGACCTTCTGGCGCATGCCGCCGGCGTCGGCGCACCGGGCCAGCTGAGCAAGGCCGACTACGTGGCGTGGCTGGGCAAACTCGGGTTTGAGCTGAATACAGATCATGAGGGGCGGTGGGCTCATGATCTGAGCGGAGGCGACGTGAAGATGGTCGAGTCCTTGCTGTTCTCCCAGGGTGTCGGAGCGACCGCCACTGCCGAGGAACTCGGCTTGCCGCCCATGACGCGGGAACTGCGCCCGGTAGAGCTCTCTCCTAGCGACCGGGAGCGCTACGAGTCCGCCTGGACAGAGTTCCGGGCCCTGCACGGGCTGGAAATCACGGACGGCACAGTCGACGGTACGTCGCAGGCGTTGCGCCGCGTGCAGAAGGCGTCGCTTCTCAAGGCGCCGAAGGTGGCGGAGATTGTGGCGGGGTTGGTGGAGGACGGATATCAGGTGGTGGTTCCTGCCTGGTACCTCGACAACGTCTCCGCCATTGCGCGTCTCACCGCGGCGGAGCTGAAGGCGCGTGGTCTGCGGGACCGGGTGGTGGAGATCACCGGCGCCTCGCGTGGCATCCGGGAGCTGAAGCGGCAGGCGTTCCAGGGAGGCCGGGCCCTGGTCGCGGTCGTCAACTCGCTTGAGGGCATCAATCTTCATGCGGGTGAACGTGGTGGTGCGGGCAAGGGGAAGGACGCGACGCGGGCTCCGCGGGCCTGTGTGATTGCTGATGTTCTGACCGGTGGGAAACGCGGTCTGCAGGCGGAGGGACGGACCCAGCGCGATGGTGAGCGCTCGCTGACTCTGTACGTGTATGCGGCGCACACCACAGAGGAGGAGTGGCTGGCGCGGATGCTGCGGGCGACGGCCGGAACGCAGGCGCTGGCGCAGTCCCCTGAGGATGCCCGCGCGTTGACGGATCTGGCGGCACAACTGGCTGTCCTCGACGAGGGGGAGCCGGAGCAGTGACGGGCGCGGCATCGTCCCAGGCGGCTGGCCCGCCTACGGCCAGTCTCGCTGTTCTGCCGTTCATCGAGGCGGTGTACCCGTCCGGTCGGCATGCCCTGCTGTCGCTCACACAGGTACTGGAACAGGCGGGCCGGGTGCGTCTGGCAACCACCGATCCTCTGCTGTGGGCGGCGACCGCCCGACTGCTTACCGCAGTCGCGTATGCGGCAGGATGCGGCCCGTCAGGGCGGCAGGAGTACTGGCACCAGGTCCGCCATGGCATCGACCTGGAGCCAGCGGTGTGCTGGGTGGGCGACCGTGCGGCAGACCTGGACCTGTTCCATCCGAACAGGCCGCTGTTCCAGGACGGCTCGCTGCACGCGGCAGCCAGCGACCGGCCCGACGCCGGAATTGAGGTGCTGTACCTCGACCTGACCGCGGCCATCCGACGGCCGCTGCTGTCCGACCATCGCCATCTGTACGCATCCACACCGGTGTCTTCCGCTTGCGCGGCCGGGCTGCTTCTGGTCCAGCAGATGTGGTGTCTGGGCGGACGGATATCCGCGAGTGACGCTGTCTACGGGAAGGGGTCCAACTTCGGCCGCCGGTCGGACGCGTGCGGCGGGCTGGTCATCCAGCCTGACGGCACCGTGGCACAAATGCTCGCCTGGCGGTTGATGCCTCTGCCCGCCCCAGGGCTCGGTACAGCCCACTGGACCTACACCCCACGCCCGGCATCCGCCACTGCCCAGGCGACAGCTGGCCAGGACGGCCTGGTTCCCGACGGGGAGGCGGACGCGTTGACCTGGCACCCACGCCGGATCCTGCTGTTGCCACGTGCCGACGGCACTGTGGCCCGCACCATGTTCGCCCAAGGGTGGGCGGCCGGCACGCAGGCGGCCCCGCTCATCACTACGCGGCCCGGCTGCCGTGACCTCTTGACAACCGCGGCAGGAACCCGCCTGTCCGCGGAAGCCGTAACCAGCGAAGAAGACGCGGCGCCCCTGCTGCACAGCTGGTGGACAGCACCTGAAGACAGCTGGGCACACGTCGCGCGCCGGGCCGCCGAAGCCATCGGCTGTCAGCCTCCGGACGTCCGGGTCACCGGACTGGCCGTGATCCGTAACAAGAAGATCGTCAACACGCGCCACGTCCTTCTGCCCGGTTCGTTGCTCGCCGATGCCAGAGGGAAGAAAGCCGCCGCCTGCGTCATGACAACCCGACACCGGGCCGCAGACACCGCGCCCGGCTTTGGCTCCGCGTACCTGTTCAAGGAGGCCTTCATGCACGCATCCGACGAGGAACGAGCCAGCGCACTGCGCGGCGACCTCGACCTCGACCTCGACCTCGACGACAGTCTGTTCACCACCGCCGACACGCCGTACCGCCCTGCGGAATCGGAGTCCTGCGACCCTGTCGACGTACTGACACGGAAACTGGGCAGCTGGGCACGCAGCCCCCACACCCGTGGTGTCATCGCGCACCTCGCCGCCTGGGCCGTTGAACCGTCCATGACCAATCCGGCCTACTCGTCCGTCACCCGGATCGTGCCCGACGACATGCACCAGCCGGGCATGCTGACCGCGGCCCTGTTCGCCGCCCACCGGCGGGCGTCCCGCGCCGAGAACCCGTACGGGAACGCACCACTTGCCCGGCTGATGCGCGCCTTCGGCACCGGGCACCACCGAGGGCCACGGCACCAGCCCACCAGAGCCGCTATGACGCTGATACTCGGCGCCTCGTGCCTGGGGGACCTCAGACCCCTGCTCTTGCAGCAGATCCGGTTCGCCGCGGCGCGGCGGATGACCCCGGACTGGACCAGCCTCATGCACGACCTCGCGAACTGGGGCCCGGACATCCAGGAGCGCTGGCAGACGCAGTTCTACACCAGCCAGCCGCTACCGCCCCGCCGCCAGCCCGCCCCCTCCGGAGAAGGACACCTCGCCGCATGACCACTCACACCACCGACCTCACCCCTCGACCAATACCGGCCGAGGGGCAGGTCACCGACATCACCAACCACCCCGGGCCCTTCGTGGTAGTTCATTCGCTCACCACGGTGGTCGGTGTGAGCCTCAACCAGGATATGAACGACCTACCCAAAACCCTCCGGTACGGCGATGTCGAACGGATGCGGGTCTCCTCCCAATCTCTGGTCCGGGCCACCCGCGAGTACCTGCGCACGGACGGCAGCCACGACCGCACCAGCGCCGTCTCCACCCGGTCACTCCCCCACGCCGTGGCCCAGCATCTCGAAACGGAATATGACATCGACCTCGCCGACGCGATACCCGCCGCAGCGCTCATCGTCGCCGCGGTCGGCTTGAACGTCAGCCCGGCCAACCCCGGCCGGACCAAAGTCATGACCTACGTGCCCGCCGACAGCGCGCAGCAGCTCAGCCGACTCGTGATGTCGCACTGGGACGAACTTGCCAGGCAGCGGGAGCGGATGGACGAGATCATCGCCGACGCTCTGACCGCAGAAGCCGGCCGAGGCGCATCATCCGGCAGGAAGACACAAACGGTGAGCCCGGCCACGGAGGTTCCCGAACCTCTGGTCACCGCCGCTCAAGCAGCCCTGGAACCCGGCACGGTGGAAGAGATAGCGCTCTTTGGCCGGATGCTCGCCGGGCTCCCCCGCAGCAGGGTCTTCTCCGCCGCCCACGTCGCGCACGGCTTCAGCGTCGACCCGCTCAACCGAGTCACCGACGAGTTCACGGCGGGCGACGACTACCAGGACGGCGGCGTCTTCGCCAACACCGGCATACTGGGACGCCAGTACCTGGTCTCGGGCACGCTCTACCGGCAGGCCGCGCTGGACCGGCGCCAGCTGCGCCTGAACCTGGCCCTCTCTGGCAAGACGGACGACGAGGTCGAAGCCCTGGCTCAGAGTGCCGAGCGCCGGTGGACACGGGCCATCATCCGCAGCCTGCCCTCAGGCAAACGCTCGCGCACCGGGTCACCACCCCGCCCCACCCTTGCCGTGATCGCCACCAGCGACGAGGCCCTGACGGCTGGCCCTGCGTTCGAAGACGCGATCACCTCACAACCGGCAGGCACTCACGCTGCCGCCCGGCTGGCCGCCTACCTCCACCACCTCGACCTGCGCGGTGGAACCGCTCTGTGGCAGTCGCCTGCCGGCGATTCACCACCAGACCTCCCCGATGTACTGAACGTGAAGGGATACTGACGTGGTCACCGTGCTGCTCCGCCTGACCGGCCCGATGCAGTCGTACGGGACATCATCACAGTGGGAAGAGCGTGCCACCCGCTCGCGCCCCACCAAAAGCGCGGTCGTCGGTCTGGTCGCCAATGCCCTGGGACTCAGCATTGACGCACCTCTGCACGACCTGACCCAGATGGTCTTCGCCGTCCGCGCCGACCGGCCCGGCCAGCAGATGGCCGACGAGCAGACCGCCGGCGGCGGACGCTTCCCACCAACCGGCCCAACGGCCCCGAATCCGGACCACTGGTACGGCGCACCGCGCGACCCGGATATGAGCCCCGAGGGAACGCTCCGGGCCTCACGGAAGAAGGGCAGCCGCGACCCGGTCCTGATCACCAAGCACTACCTCATAGACGCAGCATTCCTCGCCGGGCTGAGTACCGAGAACACGCAGCTCGCGCACACCATCGACACTGCGCTGCGTCAACCAGCCCGGTTGCTGTTCCTGGGCCGGCACTGCTGCCCGCCCGCCCGGCCCGTCGCCCACGGCACGACCCCGCACGGGCCTGACCAGTGGCCCAGCCGCGTCAGTCTGCTGCCCGAAGCGACCGTGACCCGGCCCACCGTCTGGACCGAAGTGCCGCCCGCCACTGGTGCCTTCCCCAGCTCCGAGAATCCCGTGAGCTTCACCGCCCGTAATCACCGCACCCTGTTCCTGCGGATCTCGACCGCCCTGCCCCCTGCTTCGGAATTTCCACAATGACGCCCCGCCCTGCAGCCACCTTCACCACGGTCCGATCGGCGCTCACTCTCTCCCCACCCGAGCAGGCCGTGTGCGATGACGTGCACCGCCTGCATTTGCTGGTTCTGTCCGGATTCAGTAACCAGAGCCCCGGTACAACCGAACAAACACCCCGCCCAGCTCAGGTGCTGTACGCCGCCCGCCGCGGCACACCCCAGTCCGGCCGCACCCGAAGACTCACGGCCGCGCCACCCGAACAGATCCTGGTCCAGGCGCCTTTGCACCCCAACTGGGAACCCCTCCGTGCTGCCGGACGCCTCATCAGGGCAGACGTCTTCCCTGTCGAGCATCACGTCACCACCGGCGACATCATCGACATACAGGTCATCGCCAACCCCGTCAGGAGGGACACCCTCACCGGAAAGCGCGTCAGCGTGGCGACGCCCGACGAAGCCTCACGCTGGCTGCACCGCCGCCTGGCATGCAGTGGACTGGAAACGTCACTCCACCACATCGATCCCGGCGAGCGTATACGCATGACCGGGACACGCACGCAATCGGGCGACCGAATCACCGCGCTCTACCGGGAAATGACAGCCCGTAGCCGTGTCCTCGATCCTGCACTCCTTGCACACGCCCTGGAGCAGGGCGTCGGCCCTGCCAAGGCGTACGGCTGCGGTCTGCTGCGCATCCACCAGGTCCGGTAGAACCCAACAACCGGAAACCCAGCACGTGTAATCTTCCTGCTGAAACTCCATCTCCCAACTCCTCACATTGGTGGGGCTGTACCACGTGCTGGGAGTTCAAGACCGGCCTGCGCTCGAACCTCCCCACGCTGGTGGGGTCGCAGTGATCTCCACGAAGCGCAGGCGATCCTCTCCTCATACCCATGGGGATGCACCGTTCTGAGGGAGATCAGAGCCGGCCTTACGTCGTCTTCCCCACACTGGTGGGGCTGCAGTGCCCTTCGACGCCTCCGCCCGATGCCTGGCCGTGCCCGCGCGCTCGTGTGCGCAGGCACGACCCCCGTTCTCCACTGCTTTGCCCGTCCCCAGCGCCTCACCGGCTGACGGGCTTCTCGGCCTCAGCGTCCGGTGTGTGCTGAGGGTCTCCCGTGAGACGTCAACCCATGCGTGTTACGGCAAGGCCCAGGTGACATTCGATGCGCAGGAAAGAAATGCCGTCGACCCACGCACCCTACAGGAATCGAACCCGTGTCATCACAAGCAAATACGTCGCTCTCGAACGAAGGAAGACAATGATCGGAATTGAAAACCTCTGTGGTCACCCGAATCCGGCCTGGCGCGACCAGGCCGATTCGTTCGTGATGTACGACTTGACCGACTCGGGGATGCCCGGCCACTGGGAGCAATTGCCGGCGAAGCGACTGGGTGGCGGCCGCTACATGTTGTGCAGCATCCCCCTCTCCACCTTGAAGATAGCGCTCGGCGACATTGTCACCACGACCTCGTCCGGCAGGTTCGTAGATTCCGTCGACGCTGTGACCGAGCGGTCCGGCAACGTCGTCATTCACGCCGTGTTCCATAAGAACGCCACGATCGAGGGGAACGAAGACCCTCAGGACGATCTGATCAGGGAGTGCAGGTGTCTCGGTATTGATTACGAATTCCACGAGCAGCCGGGTTACGTGGCCCTCAGCTGCCCGGTTGGCTCTCACGAGCATGTGGAGATCGAGAAGCGCCTCCACGCCTATCACCTGCTGAAATGGGGATACTTCGTAACATCCGAGCGGAGCAAACCTCAGGACTCCGCGAGTTGAGCGAACCGGAGATCGCTGTCAGGAGTTCCTCGTCAGGTCCTCGATCGCTTTGAGTTCGTGAGCGCCACGGGCACCGATCGTGTCCCCTGGCCCTCTTGCCCGCGCGTCCCGACCACACCTGTCCGTCCGGGACGGGGAACATCTTCCCGTCCCGGGCCGGCCCGCGCGCCAATCCCTCGGCCCTGACCGTCGTTGCCACTGGCGGAGCCTTAACCGTGCGCGGCTGTCGCTGACGCCTGCCACGCGACGTGCGTGTTGAGCGCAAGGATGCCCAAGCGGGGACGGGACGATCGCCGCATCGATCGAGCGAACAAAGGGATCCTTCCTCCTCCAAGGCCACCGGCCCGCTAATGGGGCCAGATTTGTTCACGAGCCCCAGTCATTTCTCAGGCACCAACGACTGTACAGAGGGAGTGTTCCGGAATGCACTGGTGGGTTACGCAAATCAAAAACGATTCCAATAGGGCAAATTGCCTCGAACTGGCGACCCCAACAAGCATATCCGCATTCATCGAAGCATTTACGGCTCTACTGCGGAGTGATCAGACGCCGTGCATAGGTATCGCCTTGGACTACTACCAGAGCTACGATGCCATGTGGCGCCACGGCATCGAGAATCCATTCGAACAATTCGATGCCGAAGTGCTCACCAGCGCTCGTCAACTGCTCCGGCAACCCCCGGTGGTGGCTGCACGTCAGCGGGAGGCGAAGGAGGACGGCGCCAATCATGCAAGCGCACTGGCGGCCATGATGAATTTGGCTGAACCCGGAGATGCGGATCTCATCGCTGAGTCTCTGAATTCGGCGACAACTAGCGAAGTGAGAATCGGCGCTGCGCTGGCCGCTGCCAGTGCGCTTGTGGACGCGGACGTCCCTCCTCTGCGCCTGCTCGAATCTCTTGAGTCGTTGATTTTCAACACAATGAGCACTTATCACGAATTCTCGGCAGCAATCAGCGCCCTATTGGAGTCCCAGTCAGAAGAAGCGGATGAGATACTCTTCCGAGCCATCGACGTGCCGTCGATAGGCGTTCAAGCTCAAGCCGCAATTGCCCTTGCAGAGAGGGATTTCCCGGCTTACCGAGGAGACGTCACCAGAGTTGCTCGGTCCTGGCCTCAAAACGCCGAGTTCCCTGCCACGAAGCTTCTATCTCTGCTCCGTGAAGAAGAAGGGACTGCATGATGTCGATGCCGGTCTATCCGTTCAACGTCGGCTTCTATGCCGCACGCTGCCAACTCATCCGACACAACAACAGGAGAGAACAACATGAAGGTCTACGATCCGGCTATATCCGTAGCGTTGTCCGACGCAATCGGGCACGGCCCCCCGTACAGCAGTAGCGAACTCACGTCGGTCACCGATCTGGCAGTAAAATACTCCACCGATCTCTCAGCCGTTGGAAGCTGCACCCACCTCGAAATTGCTATTTTCATCGGTTGCGATCCGATTTCATTCGAGATTTTCAACACACTCAGGACATTGAAATCGCTCATCATTCAGGACGGCGGTCTTCGCGTGCTGTGTGGACTTGGTCGACTCGGCGCACAGAAGCTTGCCTTTCCCAGGAATTTCATCGAGGACCTGAGTCCATTGCTGGAGTTGAAGCAGCCATGCGAAATAGATGTGACAGGAAACCCTTTGTCCGAGGATTCGTACTGCAACGTTCTTCCCGAATTGTCTCGCAGGGGGCATCGAGTGAAAGCGTCGGGGGAACTCCTCTGGAAGGTGACAAAGCGACTTCATTCCGAAGGGGTTCCTGTTTGCTGCTACCGAGGGCGAGGCCCTAACGAGTATCGTCTCTGCCGCCCCCGGACTTTCCTCGACTGCTTTGCCGGACTGTAACCATCCCATTGTTTCCATTGACCAGGTCAAGGAGTTACTGACGGGCGACCCCCATCAGGCACATACGTACTTCGGGCGCAAGGATTTGATGCCTCGTCTTCTCTCCCAGTGACCTTCGACCTCCAGTCACCCGGTGCCCCGCCTCGAAGTCAACAGGCATCCGCACTGCTGCCGAGGCTCGCTGGCCGTCGGTAGGTTCGCGTACCTGAGCGCGACTTCTGCGGTCGCCATAACGGTCCGGACGAAGAATGGGTGTGGGCGCATCGCGCAATAGTTGATCAGGGTGACCGGGTCGGGCCTGTCGAGGTGATGGACTTCCCAGAGGATGCCGAAGAGGTTGTCTCCCAGGTGCGTGGTGAGCCTAGCCTCGATCGTTCATGAGTCGTCGTCGGTTCGCTGACGGGGACTCTGTGCTTGCGAGGTGCCGAACTTCGTGGGCTGGGGCAGGTTGGCGG
>NZ_JBIVON010000052.1:0-12903 GCF_044754145.1 Streptomyces sp. NPDC093149 | reverse complement strand
GCGCGGGCGAACAGCGTGTCGGTGACGGCCGTCAGGTCCTTGCCGTTGAGTGCGCAGGCCGTGTCCTTCTCGCACCAGGCCGCGAGCCGTTTCAGAGTGTCGTCGATGGTGACACTGCCGTCGGTGAGGTACCGCTCGGCGTTCGGCCGGTCCGGGTCCATCGCGCTGTCGAGGGCCAGTGCGCGGAGCCTGCTGGGAAAGAGGCGGGCATAGCGTTCGCCGAGGAAGGTGCCGTAGGAGTGGCCGAGGAAGCTGATCCGGCGTTCGCCGAGGGCGGCGCGGATCGCGTCCATGTCGCGGGCCACGCTCTCGCCGTCCATGTGTGCGGCGAGCGGGCCCGTCCGCTCCAGACAGCTGGCCGCCAACCTGCCGTTCAAAGCGCGCAGGCGCTCGAACTCGGCCGCGTCGCGCGGGCGGGACGGGACCTGGCCGGTGATCGCCTCATCGCAATCGGCGTTTCGGCTGCGACCGATGCCGCGCGGGTCGAAGCCGATCACGTCGAAGCGCTGGAGCATGGCTGGGGAGTAGCCGCTGACGGGGTCGTCCGCGTACAGCGCGTCGTCGGCCCCGGGCGTGCCGGGGCCGCCCGGATTCGACATCAGGACCCCGATCCGCCCCGCGGGGTCGGTGGCCCGGTACCGCGCGACGAAGATGCCGGTCTTCGGCCCGTTCGGCTTCGCCCAGTCCAGCGGCACCTCGACCGTCGCGCACTGCGCCCTCGGGCTGGGGTCGGGATAAGGCGGCTCGGCCTCGGGGCAGGCACCCCAATGGACCGGCGGTACGGAGGCGGCGGCACCGTCCGACTGCCGAGCGGCCGCCGCGCCGGGAGCAGCCAGGACGGCGGCGGAGGCTGACAGGGCCAGGAATACGGAGACGACCCGCCGTCCTGGCTTCGGGTTCACGCGCATGCTCGTGTTCATGCGCGCCACTGTCACGGCTCCGTGTGACGGCGCTTCCACGGACACATGGTGGGAACGTAACAAGGAGTTCGGGGAATGGCTGCCTTCAGAACGCTTCCGGATGGGAGCCGGGGCAACGGTGGCTTTGTTGGTGAGTTACGGGTTCTGGCACAAATCTTGGGGAGCGATCACGGAGGGTGACGTTGTTGTTCGATTGAAAGGGTGGTCACGAACCCCGGCTGCCTGATTCAGCCGCTCACCTCGTAGCCTCCGCACATGACTGATGATTCGTTCCAGTGCCGCTGTGTCCTCTGCCATCACTACGGCGACCGAGACGAGGCGGACCGCGCGGATCTGACAATCATCGAGAATGTGCAGCAGCACGGATGGCACGTCCAGATGGTTCCCGAGGACGAGATCGGTCCTGGATTCGCCTACACGATCGGCCTCGCGCACACTCATGGCGGACCTGAACTCGCCATGTTCGGACTCGATATCCACGCTATGCACCGCATGCTGAACAGGCTCGGAGCGAAGTCCGCCGCGGGTGCTGTATTGGCTGAAGGCCAGAGGCATTCTGAGGTGGTCGACGGTCACCACGTCGCGCTCAGGCAGGTCGATCTCCGCTGGTACCGAACCTTCTTCGGGCGGGCTATGGGGTTCTACCGGCGTCCTCCGTTGCCTGTGCTGCAAGTTGCGTGGCCCGATGTGGATGACCGTTTCCACTGGGAAGATCAGGCTGAGGAGAGGCATCGGGAGTCGCAGCCTCGGTTGTGGCTGCCGCCGAGGGAGCACCCTGTCGGGGTCTGGACGGCCGAACTCTGACCTCTAACGTGCCAACCAGCGACAGACCAAGACTGTCGCGCAAGCTACTGAAGCAGGATCATTTTGCGGAGCAGCGAATTCCTTCCACTCGGGCAGCCGTCCGGCGGCGGCGTTCACGAGCGCTGCCGCCTTCTTCACGTAGCCGTACGCGTGGTACACCTCCTTGGGCATGAGGTCTGTGCCGATGGAGAAGTGCAGGAGCGAGCGCTGTGTCTGCGCTCCCCAGTACCGATGCGCCGGCACATCGACCGTGCCCATGCTGTCGAACTCCTGCCGGCTCCCATCGGCCTCGATCCCGATCGGCAGGTTCGTCATTTTCGGGGTCGGCTGGTTTCCGCTCATTGCCGGCACTCCAGGTCGTCCGCGCGGTAGACCGGGTCCCACATCCCGTCCTGGACGGCCTGGGCGAGGTCGTCGTGCGACTGGGTGGCGACACCGTCCTGCACCGCGGCTTTGGCTACGGCGACCGCAACCGTTGCGGATGATGCCCTCAGATTCGCGACTGGTGGCAGGAGCGATGCTCCGGGCGCCGACACATCGACTTGGTCTGCCACCGCCTCGGCGGCGGCCAGCAGCATGTTGTCTGTCACGTGGCTGGCACCGGAGACGATGGTGCCGAGACCGAGCCCTGGGTACAACAGGGCATTGTTGGCCTGCCCGATCTTGTAGGAGACTCCCTTGTACTGGACCGGCTCCACCGGGATGCCGACCGCCATCAGCGCCCTGCCCTCGGACCAGGGCACCGCGTCGGACGGCATGACCTCGATGCGGCTCGTCGGGTTCGACAGCGGCAGCAGCAGCGGACGCTCGACGCCGGCGGCCAGCGCGCGCACGATGTCCTCCGTGAATGCGCCGTGCGCGGTGGAGGTGCCGATCAGGATGGTGGGCTTGACGTGCCGGATCGTGGCGAGCAGATCGATCTCGCCGTCGGACCACTCGGCGACCTCGGACCTCGTCCGCGCGTAGATCTGCTGGTAATCGGGCAAGTCCCGCATGTCATCGGTCACCAGGCCGTGGACGTCGACGAGCCAGATGTTCTTCTTCGCCTCGTCGGGCGTCGCACCGTCTCGCAGCACCGCCGCGTGGATCTGGTCGGCCATACCGGTGCCGGCGGTGCCCGCGCCGAATACGACGAGTCGCTGCTCGGTCCAGCGTGCCCCGGTGACTTTCAGGGCCGAGAACGCCGACGCCATGACGATCGCGCCTGTTCCCTGCATATCGTCGTTGAAGATCCGGTACTTGTCGGCGTTCTCCACGAGGATCCGCCGTGCGTTCGACGGCCCGAAGTCCTCGAAGTGCAGGAACGCGCTGGGGAACAGCTCGGACGCGGTCTCCAGGTAAAGAGCGACGAAGTCGTCGTAGCGCCGACCGGTGACGCGCGCATGCCGGTTGCCCAGGTAGGACGGACTATTGAGCAATTGCTCGTTGTCCGTGCCCACATCGAGGTTCACGGCGATGACGCGGTTGGGGTCAATGCCGGCGGCCGCCGTGTAGACCGCGAGTTTCCCGATGGAGATGTCGGTCCCGTTGACGCCCCAGTCTCCGATTCCCAGGATCTCCTGGGCATCCGAGACGACGATGAGATCCACGTCGTCCGGGCCGAGTCCGAGCGACTGGAACGAGGCCTTCATGTCCTCGGGACGGTCGATCGACAAGTACACCGCGCGCGAGTCACGGTAGTCGAGGGACCACTTCTCGATCGCCTCGCCGACCGTGGGGTCGTATACGACGGGAAGCAACTCGTCGAGATGGTCGCCGAGCAGCTTGAAGTACAGCACCTGGTTCCGGTCGTGGACCTCGTTGAGGTAGATGTACTTGTGCAGGTTGGAGGGCTGCTTCTGCAGCTGCGCGTAGGCCCGGCCGGCCTGCTGGTCAAGGGTCTCGACAGCTGCCGGCAGCCGCCCCGTGATCCCCAGCCTCGCCCGCTCCTCCAGTGTGAACGCCGTACCGCGGTTGCGATAGCGATCCTGCAGCACGGTTGGCTTGACAGGCATTGTGGTGTACCTCCAGCAGTTGTGAGCTCTGCGCGCCCGTGCGCATGCGCGGTTTCGTGGAGGCGGCAAGGTCCGACACCGGGGACTGGCTGAGGTCAGCGCGGAAGAGATCCGATGCCACCCATGTGGTGACCACCGTGCAGCCCGATTTCGCGCCCGGGTTCTCGCTGCGAAAGGCGGGACGCCCGAGCTTGGGAGCCGCTCTACGATGCCGCGACGGGAGTCTCCGGCGTCATCTCGTAGGAGTGCTGGATGGCGGGATGGCGGGTGCCTAGGCCGTCCGTGACCTTCCGCTCCCAGGGAACGGCCTGGAGCTGCTTGGTCTCTTCGAGCATCGACTTGGGCTCCAGGTTGCGGAACGTGCCGATTTCTCCGGCGGCAACGGCCGTCAGTGTGGCGAAGACCGCTTCGGGGTCGAACTGAGCACGGGGGAAGGCGAGCTTGGAGTAGTCGAACAGCCGCTCCGACGCGTCGTCCTCCCAGCTCTCCCAGGTCTGGAACATCCGGTCGTTGAATCCCGTCAGGAAGGGCCCCGGGTTCACTGTGGCAACCTCGATGTTGTATTCCTGCAGCTCGTACGCCATCGTCTCGGCGATCGCCTCCACCGCGTGCTTCGAGGCGGAGTAGATGCCGGTGAAGGGATTAACGTTCAGGCCCTCCCGCGAGGACACCCAGACGACACGGCCGCCGCCGCGCTTGATCATCTGCTTGACGATTCCCTGCGTGAGGACCAGCGGCCCTGTCACATTGACCTCGAACTGGTGCCGGATATTCGCTTCGGGAATGTCGACGGTGGAACCGCCCTCACCGACACCGGCGTTGTTCACCAGGATCTCTACGCCCCAGTCGAGTGCCTTGCGGCGGTCTCCTTCGTTCGTGACGTCGAGCTTCTCCACTTGCAGAGAGACTCCTCGTTCCTTCGCCTGCCACTTCAGGGTCTGCACCTGGGCGTAGATCTCCACCCCGGCGATCACGTCGAAGCCTTTCTTGGCGAGGCGCATGGCGGCCTCGAAACCGAAGCCGGTTCCTGCGCCCGTGATGAGGACCTTCCTGAGATCTGCATTCGCCATGTCGAGTGCTTCCTTTCACGTTCATGGTGCCCGTGGCGCGCTGGGTCCGGCGGGGAACCAATGCGCGGCAGCAGGGGTATTCGTGTACTCCACTGCTCACGGAGACTCGAGGCGGATCTCACGCTGTGTTCGGTGACGGCAGCCCGACCCTCTACGTTGCCAACCGTCAACACCAGTAGCGGTCTTGATATCGAAGATGGCTCGTGCGCCACTCTCTGGAAGACCTCGCGGACCAGCTTAATCTCGCATGAGACTCCCGGCAACTCAGAGCATGCAATCCGTCAAGAGTGGATTTGCGCGCCAAACTCCTGTATCTGGGTGCCAGCGATTCATCGGAATACCGGGCCACACGAAGAATCGGCTGCATCGATTCAGCTGGAATTCTCAGGGTGCCCCGCTGTGGACGCGGTATCCGACGTGGGACGCGGCTTGTTGTGGGCAAGGTGCTCAAGGCTCCTGCCGGGGTCGGGGCGTGTCGGGATCGGGTGCCGGTCCCGCGTCCCATTCACCAGGCCTGCGAACGCTCCGTACATGCCAAGAATTGCTGAGAGAAAGCCGAAGCCACCGTCGATCTTGATCAGCGTGTTGGATTCATTGAGCTCGCCGACCGCGAGTGCGGTCCCTACTGAAACGTGCTGCTCAGCAAGGATTTTCCAATCGGTCACGAATCTCGACGAGAGTCCGGATTGGTGCAAGAAGGTGTTCAAGGTCGAGGCGATCGACTACGAGCTCGCCCACCGCTACCGAGAGAACACCGGGAACAACCGCAAAGGGTGAATCCCGGACTGGGCTGGACCTCATTGCTTTCCTGGTCGACGAGCATTCAGATATGGAAGTCTGGATGGCGCGACTGGAAAAACTGAGAATCAAGCACACGCCGATCCGGGACCAGAAGGAACCTTTTGCCTGGCTCGGCCATGATATTCCGGAATCCGGACTGCATTTAGCTCGAATTTGTGTCGTTGGCTACGGGAATGAATTGCACGGACCTGCGGTTGCCGTGCCTGCCAGCCCGAGGTAGCTTCAGAAAGAGTGAATTCTTCCCGGTCTGAAATTGCGAGGAGGAGTAGTCGTGGGTCGAGTTTTGTTTGTGATGACTGGTGCAAGCTACTGGACGTTCGAGAACGGTCATCGCCATCCGACAGGGTACTGGGCCGAGGAATTCGTCGCACCCTACAGCGTCTTTACGGATGCCGGATACCAGGTCACGGTGGCGACCCCGGGCGCTGTTATCCCCGTCGTGGACACCATGAGCCTGCAGCCCCGTTACGCGGGAGGCGAGGAGAACATGCTCAAGGAGACCGCGGTCATCGAGTCTGCCGAGGAGCTCCGCCACCCTATAGCCATCAAGGACGCGCGGCTCGAAGACTACGACGCGGTCTACTACCCCGGAGGCCACGGCCCCATGGAGGACCTCGCGTTCGACGCGGACTCCGCCGTACTGCTCCGCAAGGCACTCGCTTCGAGCAAGCCCCTCGCCATCGTCTGCCACGCACCGGCCGCCATCCTCGCGACCCGCGACGAGAACGGGAACACACCCTTCGAGGGCCGCGGCGTGACGGGCTTCTGCAACGAGGAAGAAGAAGGCGTCGGCTTCGCCAAGGACGCGAAGTGGCTGCTGGAGGACGAGCTGAAGAAGCTCCCCACCAACTACTCCCGTGGTCCCGCCTGGGAGTCGTACCTCGTATCGGACGGCAACCTGCACACGGGGCAGAACCCCGCCTCCTCCGGGCCGCTGGCACAGGAAGTACTCAAGGTCCTTTCCTGAGCCTGACCGGTGACCGGCGGCACCGAGCTCCCAGATCAGGCGTCCCTGGCCCGACCTGCGATGGCACCAGCCGTCGGGGGCCGTACCGTGGCGAGTGCCCCACGCTCCAACAGCGACGGCCTGTCAAATGGGCAGGACACCCGCTGCCGCACGGCGAACGACGGCGGAATCGGATGCGCGCCAAGCGCGGAGACGGGAAAACGGTGATCTGCGGCACGGCGGAACGCGGACCATCACGCCTTCCGCGTAGGAGGCTGCTCTCGGGTTCACGCGGCCGACCGGACACGGCAGTCGCGGCGGCTGCTGCCGACTCCTTCCGCACGATCCTCACGGTTCCAAGCCACCGAAATGGCGAAGTTCACCTTCTACGCCGAGGAAGTGGAAGCACATGACCGTCTCTGGAATCCTCATATCAGGCAAGGGCAGACTGGCCCTCACAGTGGCGGTCCTCTCCGCCCTGACCGTGGTACCGACTCACGCCGCAGATGATCTGGGCAAGGCCCCGCAGGGCCAGAAGCAGACCATAGTGCTCCTGCACGGAGCATTCGCCGACGGCTCCAGCTGGAACGCAGTGGTGCAACGCCTGCAGCACGACGGCTACCACGTCATCGCCCCACCCAATACGCTGCGCGGCATACCCCAGGACTCGACCTACCTGAACAGCCTCCTGAAGACCATCAAGGGACCGATCGTCCTCGTCGGGCACTCCTACGCCGGCGAAGTGATCTCACAGGCAGCCACCGGCGTCAACAACGTCAAAGCGCTCGTCTACATCAACGCGATCATGCCGGACAAGGGAGAGTCCTTCGCCAGCCTCTCCAGTAAGTTCTCGCCAGCACCGCTCACCGCAGCACTGAAACAGGTCCCCTTCCGCAACGGCGACGGAACCACTGGCACCGACGTGTACATCCAGCCCGCCAAACTCCACGCCACCTTCGCACAGGACCTCTCCCAGCAGCAGGCGTCCGTCATGGCATCGACACAGCGCCCGATCGCGCAGTCGGCCTTCACCGACAAGCTCACCGCGGCAGCCTGGCGGGACAAGTCCGTATACGTGCTCGTCGGCAAACAGGACCGGGCCATCAACCCGAACCTCGAACGGTACGAGGCCAAACGCGCACACGCACGCAAGACAGTGGAGATCAACTCCTCACACGTCTCCCTGGTCTCCCACCCCCAAGCCGTCACCGACCTCATCCTCACCGCAGCCCAGGACACCAACCACCAATAGACGAACAGGAATGACTGGCCGCAGCCGCGGGTTGCGGATGCGGTTGAGGTTGATCCCTCGGAGTGGACACCGGGTTTCATGCAACGAGTGACAGCGTAGGTGACGTGATCAGTTGCTGTTCGAACTCGGCTGGTGTGAGGTAGCCGAGTGCGGAATGCCGACGGCGCCGGTTGTAGTACGACAGCCAGCGGAACAGCTCGAGCCGGGTCTGTGCCTTGGGGGTCCAGTTCCTCCCGTGGAGCAACTCGCGCTTGAGGCCCTGGAAGAACGACTCGGCGAGGGCATCGTCATAGCTCGAGCCGACCCGGCCCATGCTGCGACGGATGCCGTGTCGGCTGCAGATGTCGGCAAACGCGGCCGCGCTGTACTGACCAGGTTCAACCAGTGGATGCAACACCGGCTGGGTGCGGCTCTTTCTGAGTGAGGTCGTCGCCAGGCAGTGAGGGCGTCTCTTTCCTGGCCAAGGGATGGGTGGAGGTGTTGGTGTTCTTGGGTGAGGTGTGCTGGGCATTCCGCGTCAAGAAGGGAACGTGAGTGCTTCTGTCTCCAGCTGGCCAATAGGACTGCGCGCTCACGGCTTGACGGGCGATCTCGCTGCGCGAGGGCCAGGCTGATCGGTCAATTGGCGGTAGTTCCGTGGTGGTTGGCCTCGGCCTCCCGTCCGTTTAGATATTGCAGGACCGCCAGTACCCGGCGGTGGCCGCTCTGCGATGGCGGGAGGTCCAGCTTGGTGAAGATGTTCGCGATGTGTTTCTCCACCGCCCGCTCCGAGACGCCGAACTGCTCGGCGACGGAGTGGTTGGATTTGCCCTCCGCCATCAAGCCGAGTACCTCGCGCTCGCGCGGGGTGAGCGAGTCGAGTGCCGAGGTGCGCCGCGCGGCGCCGAAGAGCTGAGCTACCACCTCCGGGTCGAGAGCGGTGCCGCCGGCTGCCACCCGCTCGAGGGCGCCCACGAACTCGCCGATGTCCACGACCCGTTCCTTCAGCAGATAGCCGACCCCCGCCCCGCCGTCACCGATCAGCTGCGCCGCGTACTTCGTCTCCACGTACTGGGAGAAGATCAGCACGCCCGTGCCGGGTGCCGTGCGCCGGATCTCGACCGCCGCCCGCAGCCCCTCGTCCGTCTGCGTCGGCGGGAGGCGGATGTCCACCACTGCGGCGTCCGGCCGGTGTTCGGCGACCGCGGCGAGCAGCGCGGGCGCGTCACCGACAGCTGCGGCCACCTCCACTCCGCGAAGTTCGAGGAGTTGGACGAGGCCGTCACGCAGGATCGACGAGTCCTCGGCGATGACGACGCGCATGGCGGCCCGCCTTTACTTGTAGGGGAGTAAGACGCTGACCACCGTAGGGCCTCCGGGAGGGCTGTTGCAGGTCAGCGAGCCGTCGACGGTACGCACCCGGGCCAGCAGGCCGGTGAGTCCGCTGCCCTTGCCGATCTCGGCGCCGCCTTGCCCATCGTCCTCGACAGTGAGCAGCAGGACGCCGCCCGCACCGTGCGCGGTGATGGACACGTGCGCTGCCCCGCTGTGCTTGGCCGCGTTGGTCAGCAGTTCTGCGGCGCAGAAGTAGGCGATGGACTCCACGGCCTGACTCGGCTGGCCCTCCATGCCGCAGTC
Source organism: Streptomyces sp. NPDC093149 (assembly GCF_044754145.1). Taxonomy (NCBI): domain Bacteria; kingdom Bacillati; phylum Actinomycetota; class Actinomycetes; order Kitasatosporales; family Streptomycetaceae; genus Streptomyces; species Streptomyces sp. NPDC093149. Next base: position 3,499 of record NZ_JBIVON010000052.1, on the reverse strand, counting down.
CAGACGCACCGGCAGCGCGGTGTCGGCGGCCACAGTGAGCAGCGCGGCCTCCAGGCCCTGGTCCAGAACGGGCGGGTGGATGCCCTTGACGAGGTGCCGCAGGTCGGCGACGGCCTGTTTCGCGTTGCCCTGCGCCGTCTCCACGACGCCGAGGATCCGTTCCCGGTCGGCTCCGCCCGCGACCAGCTCGCGGATCATTGTGAGGTGCATGCCCAGGCCCACCAGCCGGGCCTGCGTGCCGTCGTGCAGGTCGCGCTCGATCTGGCGCAGGGTGGCCGCCGCGTCGTCGACAGCCTGTGCGCGGGTCTCCTCCAGGGTGCGGATGCGCCGGTCCGCCGCGCTGGGGCCGAGCAGCGCCCGCAGCAGTGCCCGGTGCGGGGCGAGCGCGCCGCGCACCAACCACGGCGTCACGTACAGCAGGAGCAGGCCGACCGCCACGGGCGCCAGCACCCGGGGCCAGGTGTCGAACTCCACCCCTCCCACCTCCAGCCCCACGCGTCGGACCGTGCCGTCGCCGTCGCGCACCGTGAAGTAGTTGAAGTACCGCAGCAGTGGTGTCAGCGTGAGCAGCACGCCGTGCACGTACAGGACGACGGCGAGCTGTCCGGGGAGCGCCGTCAGCGGGGCGAGCAGGGCGCAGCCCACCGCGCGCCATCCGGCACGGCCCGCCAGCACCGCCCGGCGCCAGCCGAACGGGCCAGTGCTCTCCGCATAGACCGGAGACTCGATCCGCAGCCCCAACAAACCGCCTGCCAGGGCGCGTTGAGTGGTTCCGAGCGCCAGGGCGCCCCGCACGATCGCCGCGACGAGCCAGCTGCCGAGCGCCGTCCAGGACAGCACGCCGCTGAGGAACAGCCCGCCAAGTACGAGGACCAGGCCGATCAAAGCGAGCGGCAGGGCCACGATCGCGTACAGCGCGGTGGCGGCGACGAGGCGCAGGGGACGGTACGGGAAGCCCGGGCGGCGCATGACGACCAACCCTAGAGGTTCGGACCGCCGTTGCCGGACCACGGTCCGCGCGCGCAGAGGGCGGTTCACAGGCACGTCTACAGCTGGTGGATCACCGGTATGGAGAGCACGGCACACACCGCGGCGACGCCGAGCGCCAGCGCCACCGCCCTGCCGCGTCCCGCCGCCGAGCTGCCCAAGAAGCCCTGGACCAGCCGGGCCTGGAGAGCCGTGAAGCCCCGTATCACCCAAGGCGTGAGCAGCAGGAAGGTGACTCCGCCGCCGATCGCATGCACCGCCCAGGCCCCGGCCAGGGTGGGTCCGCCCCAGGAGGTGCTGTAGTCGTTGTCGGGCCGCAGCGGGTAGCCGATGTTGATCGCGACGACCAACCAGAAGTACCCGGATACGACCACGGCCGTCAGATTGACCGGCAGGGTGAGCACGGCGTGTACGAAGGTGAGAGGCCCGCCGCGCGGGGAGGCGGACTCGGGGAGCCCGACGCCGAGCAGCCTGCGCGCGAGGCCGCGCTGTATGCGGGCGGCCGGGCCGCCGACGAGGGCCAGCGGCATGCACAAGATGCCCACCGGGAGGGCGAGGAGCACATACGCGAACCGCTTCCAAGTCTCTGCCCGGAACGGCTCCTTGAAAAGGTCCCTCCAGCCGTGCCGGTGACGGCAGGCGCCACCATAACCACCAAATCCGGCGCTGGTGCACGAAGTGGCGATCGGGGTCGAGGAAGTACGCGGGTTGCTACGGCTGGATGCTGCCGTCCGCTGCGAAACGTTCATGACTCAAGGCTCGCCGCGCCACCGCCTCGAATCGATCGTGCTGGCACGGAAAATCAAGGTTCGGTTTACCCCACCCCCCGTTCCCGCACCACCGCCTCACGCCGCTCCTACTCCTCGATCAAGGAGGCCAACAAGACCACCCCCTCGCCTGCTGCCCGAACCCGGTAGAAGCGCCCAGCCACCGCCATCAGCCCACCGACACGAAAGCCCAGCTCAGCCGCCCCTCAACCAGTCACTCGAGAAGAGCCGCACCCACACCGGCTTACACGATCGATAGTAGATGGTCGTTGAGGGCTTCGGCAGGTGTCTTCCAACCGAGGCTCTTGCGAGGGCGACTGTTGAGCGTGGCTGCGACCGCCTCGATATCCTTTACCGCCCATCGAGAAAGGTCGGTTCCCTTCGGGAAGTGTTGGCGCAGCAGGCCGTTCGTGTTCTCGTTCGTGCCGCGCTGCCAGGGGCTGTGTGGATCGGCGAAGTAGACCGGGACGCCGGTCTCGATCGTGAACTGCGCGTGCGCCGACAACTCCTTGTCCCGGTCCCAGGTCAGCGACCGCCGTAGTTGCTCGGGCAGGGTAACGATCGTCGCCGCAAGCGCTTCTTTCATCGTCACCGCGCCGTAACCGGCCAGCGGCTGCCCGTTCTTGGTACGGGGAACGACGCCATAGCCGTCCTGGCGGGGCTGGTGGACAAGCACTGTGTATCGGGTCGTGCGCTCGACCAGCGTGCCAATCGCCGATCGCTCAAGTCCGATCAGGAGGTCGCCCTCCCAGTGTCCCGGTACGGCGCGGTCGTCGGCTTCGGCCGGCCGTTCGCTGATCAACACCTCGGGCGTGACGTGGGCCCACGCGTTCCGCGCTTGGAACGGGCACGAGGCACCCGCAGGGCTCTGCCTGTGCGCAGGCAGGCAACGAGCTCACGCTTGAGCGCTCCACGGCCTTCGATGAAGAGGGCCTGGTAGATCGCCTCGTGGCTGATGCGCATGGAGTCATCATCGGGGAAGTCGACCTTCAGCCGGTGCGCGATCTGCTCCGGACTCCACGCCATGACCCATTGGCGGTCGCCGCGGTGCGGCTTGTTCCTCCCCTTCCACCGCGGGCCCTCCGGCCCCAGTACCGTCCCGTCCGGGCGGCTGACCTGGCCGGAGAGTCTTTCCTGCACGTAGTCCCGCAGCCGATCGTTCGCGGCGAGCTTCGCTGTCTTCGGGCGCCGGGCCACGAGGTCGGCCTTCCATTGCGCGACCGAAGCCCGGTAGTCCAGTCGGCCGCCACGGGTCGCGGCATTGCGCCGCAGCTCCCGGGATACCGTCGATGGATCGCGGCCGAGACGTCGCGCGGTCTCCCGGACTCCGATGCCCTGCGCTTTGAGGATCGCGATCTCTTCACGCTCATGAAAGAACAGGTACCGGCCGGACTGCGGAGCGAGATCCATTGGTGGCATGCCGCCACCGTGACGGAACCACCTGCAACCCGCCGCCTGGGATACGCCAACCGCAGCTGCCGCCTCCTCGGCGAGCAGCCCCTTCGCGATCTCCCGCCAGAACTGACGTTCCACTTCCCGCCGAAGCGCCAGCGCGCCCGGGGACTTCATCGGCGACCGTCCAGTCAACGCCGCCATCCACCCTGCTGGCCTGCCCATCAACACCTCCAAGGACGAGGTGTTGCGACGACCACTAGGGTCTGTTTCTCGGATCTCCTGACAGGGGTGGGGTGTTGAGGTCAGGGTGGTGGGATGGGACGTGGGGATCTGACGAATGCGGAGTGGGA
>NZ_JBIVON010000051.1:0-13179 GCF_044754145.1 Streptomyces sp. NPDC093149 | reverse complement strand
CCATGGTCCGCGCCCACATCGCCACCTTGCGCGGGGCTCCGTCCGCCGCACCGCCCCGGCCACCGACGGTGCGGCAGGTGACCGGCTGGCTCACCCGTCACCCCGCGACCCTGACCGAGGAAGACCGGGCCGGCCTGAAGGAGATCCTGGCCCGCTGCCCCGAACTGGACAAGGCGGCCGGACACGTCCGCGACTTCGGCGAGATACTCACCGACCGCCTCGGCTCCACACTCCCCACCTGGATCGACGCGGTCGACGCCAGCCAGCTACCCGGCCTCACAGGCTTCGCACTCCACCTGCTCCGAGACCTCGACGCCGTGACAGCCGGGCTCACTCTCAACTGGAGCTCCGGCAGCATCGAGGGCGCCGTCAACCGCATCAAGAAGATCAAGCGGCAGCTCTACGGCCGAGCCGGATTCGAACTGCTCCGCAAGATGATCCTGCTCCAACACTCCGAGACGCCCCCAAGATCTGTGCGAGAGCCGAGAAGTAGGAACATGTGCTGCCACAGGGGTCCATGCAGGTGCCCAGCCGTGGAAGGATGGCCTCATGTTGATCCGAAAGGGCGATGCCGCGTAGGCGTCCCAAGGCCGTCCGTGCAGAGCGGTGGCGGCCACGATGGCAGTATCCGGTCCTGAGGGTCCATGGTGTCTCCGCGCGGACTCGTGCAGCAATCCGCCGGATCGAAGACCAGGAGATGTGGCCCAACGCGGTCGCTGGTGCGCTCTCTCGTTTCGAGTGGGCTTTTAAGCAGCCTGGACGCTACCTGAATGCCTCCGAGGCCTATTCGCCTGGGATAGAGGTGGAAGATGCCCGTGATGACCTGGAGTGGGCGATGCTTCACCTTCCTCCCGGAGCCAAACGGGACTTGGGCCGACTGATCACGCGCATCGATGAGGAATTCGAGCGCCGTACCTTGCCGGAGCCCAACAGCACCGAGTGGGCAGTGATGGGCTGGTGGTGGACCAGAATGCGTGAACGCTGACGGGCCCCGGGGCTCGTGACCCTCCCCTGCAATCGAACGCCACCGTCACCCTCCGCGACGGCTCCCCAAGATCTGTGCCAGAACCCAAAACTCGTGAACATCACCCGACCGTGGATCTGGGTGCCTCCCAAACCCATGAACAACTGACGGCGCTACTCGGGTTCTGGCACAACTTCTGTGATGCCACTCCGCCTCTACTCGTGCTCGCGCCGGGTCAACTCGCTGACCTGCTGTTTCCGCGCGCCTCACGAGCCGACGCAGCGATCGACAGGCCGTAATCACAGAAGTTGTGCCAGAACCGCTACTCGTGAATAAAGCCACAGCCTGGGAAGGCCGGGCAGGGCCTGAAGCAGGAGTGCCCGCCCCGGCAGCCGCACACTGTCGATCGGTCGTACTGCCGGTCGTCGAGGTGGATGTCCAGGCCACCTGGCCCCGTCCGCTGGCCGAGCTTGTCGACCAGCTCGCCGATACTGCCCGGAAGCTGCCCCAGGAGACGGTTGGTCAGGCTGCTCTGGTACCGACGGACGCGACCAGTTCGCGTACTCCGGGTGCCTGGGCGTTTCGTGTGCGCAAGTCGGTGACGATGGTGCGGATGGCGGGTCGGTCTCGGACTTCGCCTGGTGATGCCCGTAGGGCGGACAGCAGTTCGGCGGCCGTCTGCTCGGGTTTGCCCCACTGCCACCAGGCCCGGGCAAGGTCGGTGTGCATGCGGGCCCTGCGCTCGGGCGTCGTGAACTGGGCCGCGCGCAGGCCGCGTCCGGCTTCGAGGGCGGCGCCCGCGTCGCCGAGCGCCCAGTGCACGCCGACGGCATGCAGCCTCGCCGGCCGGACCGCGGTGGAGATCAGCCAACTCGTGCACCGGTTCGCCGGAGCACGGGTCATGCGGGACGGCGTACTGCAACGCTTCTTCCGCGACAGCCACGCAGGCAGCCAGCACCGCGGCTCCTCGCACATCGTGACGCAGAAGTGCGGCCGCATACTGTCGGGCACCCTGCCCGCCGGTGCGCACTGGGGATTCTTCGACCTGGTCGCCCCGAACACTCCGCCGTCGACGCCTGAACACGCCCCGCGCAAAGAAAAAGAGCAAAGACATGAAACTGGCAACCGTGCGCACCGCCGACGGGACGATCGCGGCCCGCCTGGACGGCGACACGTTCACCGAGATCCCCAGCCACACCGATGTCGGTGCCCTGCTGCGGAACGAGAACTGGCGGACGCTCGCGGCCGAGGCCGACGGCCGCCGCATCCCGGCCGCGGGCACGGAACTCGACACGGTCGTGCCGAACCCGTCGAAGGTACTGTGTACCGGCCTCAACTACACAGGACACATCGAGGAGATGGGCCGGGGCCTGCCTTCCCACCCCACTCTCTTCACGAAGTTCGCCGACACCCTGACCGGCCCCGCCGACCCCGTGGCCGCCGTGCCGGAGGACCCGGAGATGGACTGGGAGGGCGAACTCGCCGTCGTCGTCCGCCGCACCGCGTACAAGGTGACCGAGGACGAGTCGGCCGACTGCATCGCCGGGTACACGGTGGCCAACGACATCTCCATGCGCGGCTGGCAGTACGAGGCGGCGATGCTGGTGTGGGAGTTCGTCGACCAAGCACTCGCGGCCGCACAGCTTGTGCCCGCTACCGGATCGAGGTCGTCGCCCTGGCCGCCCAGGCGGCAGACAGCCGTCAGCGGACCCTTGTGAATCACGCGCGCGCTCTGGAACTCGACGTGCAGACCCCGCTGCCGACCCCGGCCGTGCACGCCTGCGTGTCACCGTGCTCGACGCCGACCACCAGGCGCTCGGCCGAGATCACGCGGCGCCGTGGGCGCTGACCGCCGGGCGCCTGCACCTCTACACCGAGCAGGAGGCCGCCCGCTTCCATGCTGTCCAGCGGGCCCTGTACCGGGTGCTGCCGCGGATGCGGGAGGAGGTACGCAGTATCACGACGCAGGCCCGGCCGCTGATGCCCGCCCAGTGGGGGGCCTGCCCGGTGGAGCACCGGACCGGGCCTGTCCGGCTTCCGCTTCCGGCGTCCGGGGCTCCTCCCCCGCAGCGAGTCGGGGCGCGGACGGATCGTCCGCTACTGCGGCGGTACCAGCCGGAACTCCTCGGTTCCCACCATCACGGCGGACACGCTACCGACGGCGAGTGACACCGCCTGAGACGCGCTGAGACACCGCCAGCGTTCCCCCTTGCGCCCGATCGCCGAGCACTTGGACGGGGTGTCTCGCTGGCCCCGCTTCCCGGCACGTCTGATGGGTCTCGAGCAGGCGGCTCTCGGAATCGCGGTTACCGGGCCCGACCGGAGAATAGATTGCACTAGTACAAAATATTTTTGCATCTAGTACTAAGCCCGATTAAGTTCAACGGCATGCCTACCTCCTTTCCCACACCAGTCACGCTCACCGGCCGCCACATACGCCTGGAGCCACTGACAATGGAGCATCTCGACGACCTGTTTGCGGCGGGAGGCCGTGATGAGGAGGTCTGGAGGTGGCAGGGTGGGCCGGCGCCACAGACTCGGGAGGAGCTGGGTGGCAAGCTCGCCGCACTGTTGGAGGGCGCCGCGCGTCGTGAGTGCGTTCCTTTCGCAGTCATCCACGGCGCGAGCGGTCAGGCTGTCGGCTGGACCACGTACATGGACATTGATGTGACCAACGAACGGCTAGAAATCGGCTGGACGTGGTACGGGCGCGCGTTCTGGCGCACCCAGGTCAACGCCGAGTCGAAGCTGCTTCTCCTCACCCATGCTTTCGAGAACCTGAGCATGGGACGCGTGCAGTTGAAGACCGACTATCTCAATCACCGCTCGCAGGCGGCCATTGCTCGTCTTGGCGCGCACCGCGAAGGGGTCTTGCGCCGTCATCGCCGACGGCCGGACGGCACCTGGCGCGACACGGTGTACTTCTCGATCCTTGCCCAGGAGTGGCCTGCAGCCAAGGAACGTCTTGCCGCCCGCCTCGAAGGGCGCGGCCATCACTGAAGCTTCCCCTTGATCGTGGACGCCTGGAGACTGGGATCTTGAGGTTCCAGAGGAAGTAGCACCAGGTGGGAAGCAAGTACACGAAGCGGTACACCGAGGAGTTCAAGCGGGACGCAATCGCGCTCGCGGTGCCGAGGGTCGGCCGGGTCGAGGAGACCGGCGATCCGTCGCTGCCGTACCGGCTGCTCGGCCGGAACGGGATCGCGGTGGCGGCGGTCAGCGAGTTCATGCTCGCCGACGACGACAGTCCGGCCTCGCTCCGCTCGTACGCGTACGAGCTGCTGGCCTGGTTCCGACCTGTTAACGCCCGATCCGACCGAGAGCTACGGTCAGTGCGCGACCGTAGATGTGCAGAAGGCCTACTCGCAATAGCGCGAAGTTAGAGTGTCGTTTGATCTTTCCTACCGGCCGAGGAATGGAGTGCTTTCGTGGCCTCATTGGTTCGAGAAGACGTGCTTGACGTGCGGGTTTCCTTCAACAGTTTCGCCTTCCAGGAGTCGGACGACAGCTTGGTCCCGGTGCCGTACAACCAGGCATATGAGCGAGGCGGCTTCCTGACCGAGCACTCGCGCAGGATTGATGTGTACAGCGGGGCGCATACGCACGACGCCGAGGTGCGGGTGCGGGTCTGGGACATGGAGCCAGAGACGGGTGGCGGCCCCTGGGACGAGCAGGATGAGGTCGACTTCGAGTCGGCCACCGGGGATGTCGCGGTCTGGTCGACGGTTCATGGCCGCTTGCCTGATCTGATCAGCTTGGGCGCCCCGGGCCGGTGGCGAGTCCGGGTGAGCTGTTCGGGTAGGGCCGAGGCCAAGCGAGTGTCCGAGCAAGAAGGCGTCGCCTACGGTGTGGAGAAGTACGTCGTCGACTTCTGGCTCCAGCGGTGACAAAGCGGGCTCGCCCCAAGGGGGAACACTTGGAACGAGCCCGCATCCTCGGTCAGCTGATCTTGACGATGAAGCCGTCTTCCGGGCCGTCAATCATGCGGTTGTTCGTGTAGAAACCGGCCAGCAGATTGCCGGCGGCACCGTTCTGGGTGCCGTCCAGGGGCATTGCGGAGTAGTTATTCCTCTCTACGTGGACGTCGTACTCCTCAATGGCGGATCCCTCATAGGTGGAGGCGAAGGGAAACTCGTCGCACTCCTTGCCTCCGTCAGTGTAATTGTCGCCCCAGTAGCGCTTACACTCGCGGACCGCGACCGCCCGGTTGCGATCGTGCCGCTTCTTGTCGAGGTAGAGGCGGGTCAGGGGCTGGTCGATGGTGTCCCCGGGGACATCCTTAAGTGCGTTGAGCGGCTTGGTCGCCTTGGGGTTCGTGAAAGCCAACTTGATGTGATCGGCAACGGCCTTCTCCGGAGCGCCCGGCTGGGAGCTGTATTCGAGCGTGGCGATCATGCTGAAGGCCGCTCCCCCCTTGTTGGCAGGGTTACCTGCTCCCGTGGAGTTGCGCAGGTAAGAAGCGGAGTCCCAGCGAGGGGCAAACATGAACGGCTTGCCCGTGACAGGGCTTGTGCCCACCCAGCCAGCAGGCAGCGTGCTGGTGATCTCAGGTTGGTAGACAGCGTATACGAGATCCATCACCGCTCCGCCCATGCCTTGACCCGGTGCGTAGCGCAGAGTGTGGGTGTAGTGCGGTGCGGCCTGCATCTGCGGCCATGTTTTGGTCACCGGAAGGGCGTTGTTCATGACGGGCTTGGCTTTCGAGGGAGAGGTCATGGGGACGACTCCCTTCAGGCCGATCTTCAGGCCAGCGACGCCGGTGGTGCCCACGGCGGTGAAACCGGTGACGTCGTAGTCGAAAGACATGGTTCGATCGGCTTCCTTGGGCACCGACCCGCGAATGTACACGTAATAGGTGCTGGTGCCGACTGAACCCTTGCTTGTGGCCCAGATGGTCGTGACCTGCTGAGCTGTGCACACCGCGAATCGGGACTTGATGTAGACCTGTGCGGTGCCGCCCATGTTCTTCTTGCACTCGTCCAGCGTCATCGAACGGGCGGGCTCGGGGTAGCTGACCGCGCTCGCTGCCAGCGGTTTCGGTACCGCGGTCCGGTTGAGGGGGGCGGTAGCCGCCGGGACAGTGGCGCGCTTGCCGTAGGCGGCTGCAGGGCCGACGACCTCCTTCGGCGTAGTCGCTGCGGTGGATGTCCGCGCGGTGCCGACCATGGAGTTCAGCGCCCCGGAAGAGCGCAGTGACGCCGGCGAGGGCACCGGAGTTCCCACAGGCAGGACAAAGGTCTGAGCCGTCATCGCGCCGGACTCTGCGGCCCCCGCAGGGTTTACCGTCGGCAGTATGGAGGCCGTTGCCGCCAGTATGGCGATGACCAGATGGCGCGTGCGCCGTTTGGAGTTGATGGTGTTCCCCCCTGGGAGATGAATCAAGTTGTATGTCGCCGCAGTGATCTCCGCCTGCAGTCTTCACCACCCTCTTCAACTAGAAGATCGAATATCCAGGCAGCGGAATCACGATGTCCTGAAGTGGAGCGTTGTTGGCCAAATAGCCGATCTTCCATGGGAGTCCGTCACAAATGGCACCTGGACGAATACTGAGCCGTATCCAAGCTGGCGTTGCTGACCGCGAGTTGGACAGTCCTGCGCAAGGGTGAAGCTCCTGGTAGACGGGTTCTCGACCAAGATCACCCGTGTCCGCCAGGAGCTTCGTGTGCATGCCGATCCGTCCTCGATCGATCTGTCCAGCCGCACTCTGCGGTTCCTGACGGGGCAACTGGCCGTGAGGAGGCAGGAGATCGGGACGCGGTGGCGACGGTGTTGTCAGGTTGAGCGGAGCCCTTCTCCAGTGGCATGGTCATCTGTCCGGTCGGATCGCCTGGAGGGGCTGCTCGTGGACGCGCCGTCGTACCGGGGTTTCCGCTTTCCGCGGGAGGTCATCGCGCACTGCGTGTGGCTGTACCACCGCTTCGCCCTGAGCCTGCGCGATGTCGAGGAGCTGATGCTCGAGCGCGGCATCGAGGTCTCCCACGAGACGATCAACCAGTGGACGCTCCGGTTCGGCCCCGCCTACGCCAACGCGCTCCGCCGGCGCCGTCCGAAGCCAGGCGACAAGTGGCACCTGGACGAGGTCTTCGTCAAGATCCAGGGCCGGCAGCGGTACCTGTGGCGGGCTGTGGACCAGGACGGGAACGTCCTCGACATTCTGCTGCAGAATCGCCGCGACGATGCCGCTGCCAGGCGCTTCTTCCGGAATCTGATGAAGAAGACCCGGTCGGTGCCCCGGGTGATCGCCACCGACAAGCTCCGCTCCTACGGCGCCGCTCACCGCCACGAGATGCCTTCCGTGGAGCACCGCTCGCACAAGGGCCTCAACAACCGGGCCGAGAACAGCCATCAACCGACCCGCGAGCGTGAACGGGCGATGAAGGGCTTTCGCAGCGTCGGCGGAGCCCAGCGGTTCCTGGCTGCATTCAGCGGCATCTCACCCCACTTCCGGCCCCGGCGCCACCTCATGACCGCCACCCACTCCCGCGCCGAGATGGCCACCCGATTCTCCATCTGGGACCAGATCACCCGCGTCGCCGGCCTGCCTGCCGCGGCCTGAGCACGGAGCCGGAACCTGCCCCCTCCACACCCGACACACCATCAGGCACTCACTCCCTCAACAATGTGACAGCGCCGGCCAAGCACATCCCCGGGGTGTCCGGGCATGAGCTGTCGTACGTGGCCTCCTCAAGAACACGTCCAAGGTCAAGCCGACCACCGTGCACGGCGACACCCAGGGCCAGAGCGTGCCCGTTTTCGCCCTGGCGCACCTGCTGGGCTTCGATCTGATGCCCCGGATCCGGAACTGGAAGGGCCTGACCTTCTACCGCCTGTCCGAGCAGAGTGAGTACGTCCACATCGACTCCCTGTTCGGGGAGGCGGGCAAGAACGTCATCGACTGGGATCTGATCGAGTCCCAGTTCCGGCACCTGATGAAGGTGGCCGTGTCCGTGGGGGAGGGCGCCATCTCCTCCTCGACCCTGCTGAAGCGGCTGCGCTCGGGCTCGCACAAGAACTCGCGTTCCGCGAGGTCGGCCGCGTGATCCGCACGGTTCAGCTTGCTGCGCTACCTCTCGGACGCACCGCTGCGCCGGCGGGTGACCGCGGCGACGAACAAGGTCGAGTTGTTCAACCGGTTCTCCCAGTGGGTCGGCTTCGGCAACCACGGCGTCATCGCCGACAACGACCCCATCGAGCAGGAGAAGACCATGAAGTTCAACGCCCTGCTTACCAACGCCGTCATCTTCCACAACGCCCTGGACATCTCGGAGATCGTCCGCCAGCTCCTCGAAGAGGGCTGGGACATCGCCCCGGAGCACCTGGCCCACATCTCGCCGTACCTGGCCGAGCACATCAAACGGTTCGGCGAGTACTTCACCCACGAACTCGGCATCCAGCCCGAGGCGTACGACCCCAAGCTCGACGTCGACTTCACCCTGCTCCGCGACGACCTGCGCGCTGACGGCTTCGGCACTGCGGCATGACCATCCGCCTTCATAAGGCCGGGCCCATGCTCCATCCCGCACCGACCACCGGTCTGTGTCTCTACAGCGCGCCGCGTACGGACATCGACGAGGCCGGAATCGGCCACGACGCCCTGCACCTGTACGCGGCCGGGCACACCACCTCCGGGGTGCCGATGACTGACTGCGACTGGCCCGGCATCGACCTGTGGGACAGAGAGACGTGGGGGTGGGGTGTGTGACGGCTCGCGGCCGACCTGACCTGCGATGGTTACTGCGCAGGAGGACTACACGCATTGCTGTTCGGTGCCGTTCTCTAATCCCGTTGAGTAGTTCGGGACGGGGACCGGGGAGGTGGTCGGGTGCCAGGTGAGAATCCAGCCGGCGGTAAGCGCCGCCGCGCCGCCCGCCAGGGCGATTGCGTCGCCTGTTCCGATGCCTGCGGCCACCGAGCCGAAGCAGGCCGGCCCGACGCCCTGTAGCGTCATGCTGCCGGAGCCGAGCAGACCGAAGGCCTGGCCCTGCCCATCCTGCGGCAGGGCGTCCAGGAACGGACGTTGCAGGCCGAGATTGTAGGCGTATCCGAGGCCGCTGAGCAGCAGCAGACAGGACGAGACGCCCACTCCGGGCTCGGCAGCAAAACCGATTAGCGGCAGCCCCGCCAGCGCAACCAGCGGGACTACCAGTCGCTCCCGGGCGCGTGGCCGTAGCAGTCGCCCCACCAGCAGGTCACCGACAAGCATGCCAACCGGCAGACAGCCCATCAGCACCGCGTACCAGCCGGGCGCGAAGTCCCGTTCTCCCGCGTAGGCGACGATGAGGCCTTCCGCACCCGCCACGAACGCGGGCGGTAGCCACTGGGCCAGCATCAGTCGTCGCACCGTGCGTCCGCGCAGCAGCAGGCCGGCACCGTGCAGGCTTGCACGGACGGTGCCGCCATCGCCCCGAGCGCTGCCGGGTGTGTCGCCGAACTCCTCCGGCTGCAGCCGGGGTAGCCCGATGCGGACAGCGAGCGCGCAGCCGAGGTAGAGGGCGGCGCTGACCGCGAGCGCCCGGCGTGGGCCGAGTGCCGCGACGGCCGCACCTCCCAGGGCCAGGCCGCACAATTGCGCGCCGGAGGCAGCGATGTTGTTCAGTGAACGGCCCAGTACATAGGCGTCGCCCTCCAGCGACTGAGCGACCAGCCGACTCGACGCGCCGTGAAAGACCGGTGTGGCGAGGGAGACCAGCGCCACGACACAGAGGCTTGCCGCGATCGGCATCCGCACCAGGGCGAGCAGCAGGGCGGCGGCGCACGTCAAGGCGTAGCCGCCGGTGATGAGCGCGCGGGGCGGCAGTCGGTCGGCCAGTGAGCCCAGCAACAGCGAGCCGAACAGCTGCGGGATGAAGCCGATACCGAAGGCCAGTGCGCTCAGCAGCGGGGAGCCGGTGGCCGAGAAGACCAGAACCGTGAACGTGGTGATCCGCAGCGCGTCCGCGGTGATCGCGACGGTGCGGGTTGAGAAGAGCAGCCGGAATCGTGGCTCGGCCAGCACCTCCCGGTAGGTGGCACGGTGGTTGCCCTGCGCAGGTTCGGCGGTTGGGGTCATGACGTCCAGCCTCGCCGTGCGCCCATGCCACTCACCAATGATTCGTCGTTGGACGAATCGGAACAGACGTCTGGCGGTAGCATGGCGCGGTGCTGCGCTTCGAAGTTTCCGTCGAGGACCTGCTGCGCAGCCGCTTCGCACTGTCGCCCGCGATGAACCTGTGCTTCCTGCTGCGCTCGCTCGCCGACCAGGACAGTCCGCTGCCGCGAGCCTGGGCCACCCGGCTCCTGCCAGCCTTTGAACGGCTTCGCCGCGAGACCGAACTGAACGCGGCCCTCGCCCTGCACACCCCACGATCCGGACCGAACTTCGTCGCCCCGCCCCCGCGCGGCCTCAACCAGACCTGGGCAGACGACCTAGCCATGATCCGGGCCACACCACTGGAAACGGCCCGCCACGAAATCGCCACCAACGCGACCGGCCCGTCCGCCCGCGATCCCCGCGTCCGCGCAGTGCTGGACTCGCCGGACGCCATCTCCAGGATCGCCGAGGCGATGGATCAGGCATGGCACGAGCTGCTCGCCACGGACTGGCCGCAACTGCGCGCGATCTGTGAGCGCGACGTCGTGCACCGGGTGGGTGTGATCGGCGAACACGGGTGGGTCAAGACCATCGAGAGCCTGCACCCGAGCATCGCCTGGCAAGCCGGCGGTATCGAGGTCGGCCACTTCCCTCAAGTCGGAACAGTCCGCCTCGCCGGCGACGGGCTCCTGCTGATCCCTTCGGTCTTCGTCGCGAATATCGCCGCCCACCTGGAAGACCCCTGGCCCAGGACCTTGATCTATCGTGCCCGCGGTACCGCCGCCCTGTGGAGCGAACAGGAAACCGTCCCCCAACCGGACACGCTGACCGCTCTGGTCGGCCGGTCCCGAGCCCGGCTGCTGCTGGCGCTGGACGCCCCGGCCAGTACCAGCCACCTCGCCCGAAGCCTCGCCATGGCACCCGGCGCGGTAGGAGACCACCTCGCCATCCTGCGAGGCGCGGGGCTGCTCGTCCGCGCCCGGTCCGGACGGTCCATGCTCTACCGGCGCACCCCGCTCGGCGAGGCGCTGGTCGCCGGTTCGGGCTGAGGGCTCGGATCAGCACAGCAGCTCTACGACCAGCAGCTCGTCCGCCCCCCGGCGTCCAGCGCCTGACTTCCACCGGGTCATGAAGAACGTCGTCCAGGACAGATCGCTGCCCGATGACCTGTGACAGCGATTCCTAATGCCGTTTGCCAAGCCGTTCTGGTTGGGGGCGTGGGGGTTCAGTCGGCCGACGCCTCGCACCTCTCGATCTTTGTAGCGACTGATCGGCGCTGCAGCCCGTCGGCAATGCGCTCCATCTCGACCAGCGTGCCAACCAGGCCAGTCTCTTGGAGCGCGCTGGCCATCACCCGGGCCTGGCCCAGGGACAGGTGGAGCATCTCACGCAGGACTCGCAGGACGGGGACGAGGCTCGACTCGTCGTCCGCGAGGCGAAGCCGTGCGGGCCCATGCTCTGCCAGCAGGGCATTCCTGATCTCTTCAGGAGTCGCTCCGCCTGTGTCCTGCTCGCACCACCCGTTGGGGCAGGCAGTGCATGGGCCTTCGGTGCCCCACCACAACTGCCCATGGTCGATGTACTGGCCAACGTCGAATATCAGCACGCCACCGCAGTCGTCGCACCGCGCCGTGACCTTTACTCCTTGAGTGATCACCGGGCTCCTCACCGTCCGATGCCGGCAAGCGGATACTCCCGCAAGCCTGCCCGTCAGTCGATCGTGTTACCGCTGGCCCGGCAGATCGGCTGTACGACAGAGGTGTCACGCTGCAAGCGCCGGCGGCGGCAGGGGCTCGTAGCGGGAACCACCGTCGTCCAGCGCTACCGCAACACCCTCGGGCCGCTGGAGGGCGCGATCGTCCTCGTCTACACCTCCTCCAGCGACCGCAGCTCCCCCTACGCCGCCGCGTGCCTCGGCTGCACCTACCGTGCGGCCCGCAACGACCGCCGCGTCCGGCTGACGGAGAAGGAGGCCGCCGACCTCGCCAACGCGCACGCCGCCCACTGCCGCGCGATCAACCGAGGCGTCCCGGCGCTCCCCGACGACACGGGAGCCGCGCAGATCGTGCGAAGCCGCCTGCAGAGCAAGCGCCCGCACGGCACCTCGCCGCACCCCGTGCGCCTGACCGACTTCCTCGAGGATTGCGTCGACCTCCAGCGCGACGACGACTTCATCAAGCAGGCGATGTTCGAGATCGTGCGGACCGAGGGCCACTTCCTCAAGGCCGCGCCCGCGTACAGCGGCACCGGCACCCGGTTCCTGGTCCAGCCGCACCCGCCCCGGAAGTGACGCGGTGCGCCCCCGTAAGGCCGTGCTCCTGGCGGCCGTCATCCCGGCCGCGGTCGGCACGGCGGCCGCCGTCCTCAAGGCCGGCCACTGGCGGCTGTACGCCGACCGGCACCGCATCACGCTCTCGCCCCAGCCCCGCCGCTCCTGCCCCGACTGCCGGGGCGCGGGCGGCTGGTGGGTAGGCGGGGCGAACCCGGAGATGGAGGCGTGCGGCTGCTGGTCCGACCGGCGCGAGCTGCGCATCCGGCTCCTGCCTGTCCCGGCCTGGCCGGACGAACCGCCGTTCTGAACGCCACAGCGCAGATCAGGCACTCGAACAGGAGGGCACGATGTTCCAGGAACACGACGAAGTCGAGATCACCGGCTGCGAGTACGACTCCCGGCTGATCGGGAAACGCGGCTTCATCATCGACCAGGCCCCGCCGTTCAACGACCGCTGGGCCGTCCACGGCATCCCCGGCATCCTCACCGCCAACAGCGGCGGCTTCTACGCGCACGAGCTGCGCAAGACCGGCAACACCAAGCCCCGCCGCTGACCCGGACCCCGACCACCACACCGCACAGACCATCGCCCCGGCCGAATCGGCCGGGGCGACAGCGCTTCCGCGGGGCGACCGCAGCATCGGCAAGAGGCCAGCCGCCCCGCTCCCCTTCACCCATGTTGAGATCAGGAGACCTCCAGCATGCATCGTCCCGCCGCCTTCGCCGCCCTGCTCGGACTGACCCGCGCCGCCAGCGCGATCGGCGACTTCTGGGTTAACCTCGCCGTTTCAGTTGAGGTTGCTGGGTGACTGAGCGAGGTTGTTTGAGGCAGTGTCGGCCGGTGGACATGGCGATGGCCCGACGCGAGGTCGG
>NZ_JBIVON010000050.1:0-15051 GCF_044754145.1 Streptomyces sp. NPDC093149 | reverse complement strand
ACCATCACCGCCCACAGCACCGGCTGCACCACATCCACGCGCTCCAACGCCGCCTCGTCACCGAGCGCCTGCTCCAGCGACCAGTCCACGAACGGCTCCAAGGCCCTCGCGCACTCCCACATCGACTCGGCGAACACCGGGGACTCCGTGTACAGGTCCTGCGCCATGCCGAGCCACTGCGCGCCTTGGCCGGGGAACACGAACACGGCCTGGTTCCCGGTCCGCGCGGTCCCCCGGACCACGGCCGGCGCGGGCTCACCGGCAGCGGCGGCGCGCAGCCCGGCGACGAGTTCGTCCCGATCGCCGCCCACCACGACGACCCGATGGTCGAACGCGGCCCGCGAGCCGACGAGCGAGTGCCCGACGTCCACCGGACGCGGTGCGGGATCCGCCTCGACGAACTCCAGTAGTCGCTCCGCCTGCGCCCGCACCGCTTCCTCGGTCCTGCCCGAGAGCACCCACGGCACCACCCCGTCGGCGCCGGCGGCGGGCGGGTACGCAGGCAAGTCGGCGGGGGCTTCGAGGATCAGGTGCGCGTTGGTCCCGCTCACGCCGAACGAGGACACCCCGGCCCGGCGCGGATGGTCGTGCTCCGGCCACGGCATCGCCTCGGCGAGCAGCCGCACGTTGCCCTCGGACCAGTCCACCTGACTGGTCGGCTCGGCCAGGTGGAGCGTCTTCGGCAACACGCCGTGCCGCAGCGCCAGCACCATCTTGATCACACCACCCACTCCCGCGGCGGCCTGCATGTGCCCGATGTTCGACTTCAACGACCCCAGCCACAACGGCTGACCCTCGGGCCGGTCCTGACCGTAGGTCGCCAGCACCGCCTGCGCCTCGATCGGATCACCGAGCTTCGTCCCGGTGCCGTGCGCCTCGACGACATCGACGTCCGAAGCGGACAGACCGGCCGCAGCCAACGCCTGACGGATCACGCGTTGCTGCGACGGCCCGTTCGGCGCCGTCAGCCCATTCGACGCACCGTCCTGATTCACCGCACTCGACCGCAACACCGCCAGCACCTCGTGACCGTTGCGGCGCGCGTCCGACAAACGCTCCAGCACCACCACACCGACACCCTCGGACCACCCGGTACCGTCCGCGTCGTCCGAGAACGACTTACATCGGCCGTCGACGGCCAGGCCGCCCTGGATGCTGAACCCGACGAAGGTGTCCGCCGCCGCCATGACCGTCACCCCGCCGGCCAACGCCAGTGAGCACTCGCCGGCGCGCAGTGCCTGCGCCGCCAGGTGCATCGCCACCAGCGACGAGGAACACGCCGTGTCCACACTCACCGCGGGACCTTCCAAGCCCAGCGTGTAAGCGATCCGCCCGGAGATCACACTGCCCGCACCACCGGTGAGCGCATGGCCCCGCAGCTGCTCGTCGGCCCGGGAAACCAGCTCGAGATACCCGGACTGGTAGGCGCCGGCGAACACGCCGGTCGGGCTGCCCGCCAGCGAGGTCGGATCGATTCCCGCCTGCTCCAGTGCCTCCCAGGACACTTCGAGCAGCAGCCGCTGCTGCGGATCGGTCGCCAGCGCCTCCCGCGGCGAGATCCGGAAGAACGCTGCGTCGAAGTCGGCGACCTCGTCGAGGAATCCGCCCTCACCCGTCGCCGACGTCCCGGAACCGGGACCGTCGGTGCCCACCAGCGTGTCCAGATCCCAGCCACGGTCGACCGGGAACGGCGTGATGCCGTCCGCCCCGTCGGCCACCAGCCGCCAGAGCGCATCCGGGCTCGACGCCCCGCCCGGGAACCGGCACGCCATGCCCACCAGCACGATCGGATCGTCGGTGACCGGCACCAACGTCGGCACGACCGACGGTTGGGCCGATTCCGTCACGCCGAACCGGTCGGCGAGGTGGTCCACGAGGCGATTCGCTGTGGGGTAGTCGAACACCAGGCTCGCGGGCAGCGCGACCCCGGTCGCCGTCTGCAACCGGTTGCGCAGCTCCACCGCCGTCAGCGAGTCGAAGCCCAGCTCGCTGAACGGCTGGTCGCTCTCGATCTCCGCGCTCGACCCGTGGCCCAGCACGGCCGCGGACGAGTCACGGACGAGGCCGAGCAACACCTCTCGGCGGTCCGCCTCGGACAGTCCGGCGAGCCGGTCCCGCAGTTCTCCGGAGACAGCGGTGTCGTCCCGCGTTGCGGTCAGTGCAGCTTCGGCCTCCGGGAGCCCAGACAGCAAGGCGCTCGACCGCGCCGCGGTGAACACGGGCGCGAACCGCGCCCAGTCCAGGTCCGCGATGACGATCGCGGTCTCGTCGTCGTGCACCGCACGCTGCAACGCGGCGACCGCCAGCTCAGGCCGCATCGGCACGACCCCGAGCAGGCGGAGCTGCTCGCGTTGCGCGGCACCCGGGTCGCTCAGCGCCCCGACTTGGTCCCACGAACCCCACGCGATCGCGGTCGCGGTGCGTCCCGCCGCCCGGCGGTGGCGGGCCAGCGAGTCCAGGTATGCGTTGGCCGCCGCGAATCCGGCCTGCCCGCCGCTGCCCCAGACGCCTGCACCGGAGCAGAACAGCACGAACGCGTCGAGCTCCAGCTCGCGGGTGAACTCGTCCAAGTTGTGCGCGCCGTGGACCTTGGCCCGTACCTGCTGGTCGAGGTCGTCGGCGGTCGCCGAGGTGAGCGCACGGTCTTCGCTCACGACACCGGCCGCGTGCACGACAGTCCGCAGTGGCCACTCCTCCGGGATGCCCGCCACCACCTCGGCCAGTGCTTGCCGGTCCGTCACATCGCAAGCGGCGACGGTGACCCGGGCGCCGACGACCTCCAGCTCCAGCCGCAGCGCGTCCGCGCCCTCGGCGTCGAGACCACGGCGGCTCACGAGCACGACGTGTTCCGCGCCGCGCTCGACCAGCCATCGCGCCGCGTACGCACCCAGCTCACCGGTGCCCCCGGTGACCAGCGCCGTTCCTGACGTCGTCCACGACGGCGCACCGGATCTGACCACCGGCGCGTGAACGAGCCGGCGACCGAACACACCTGCCGGGCGCACCGCGATCTGGTCCTCGCCGGTCGTCCCCGACAGCGCGGCGGCCAGCCAGCGCGCGCTGCGCGGGTCGAGCACCTCGGGCAGATCAGCCAGCCCGCCCCACAGCGCGGGCAGTTCGAGTGCGGCGACCCGGCCCAGGCCCCACACGCCGCCCTGTGCCGGGGCGATCACCGGGTCGTGGGGCCCGACGGACATCGCGCCCCGGGTCACCACCCAGATCCGCGCGGCGAGGCCGCTGTCCAGCACGGCTCGCAGCAACGAGGTCGTCGCCGCCAGTCCGGCGGTGATGCCCGGCTCCAGGACTGCGTCCAGCGACACCACACCGGTCACTCCGGCAGCGGACTCACCGGCTTCCTTCAGCCGCTCGGTCAGCTCGGCCCCGCTGTGGTCGAGCACGAGTGTGCTCGCGCCCAGGGCGTGCGCGACCTCCGCCGCCCAGGCGTCGTCGCGCGCGCCTTCCGGGACCACGACCAACCACTGTCCGGTCGTCGGCGCTCCCGCGACGGCCAGCCGTTTCCACACCTCGCGGTAGCGCCAGCCGTTCACAAGGGACTGTTCGTGCCGGCGGGCCCGCCACGAAGCCAGCGCGGGAACGACCGGCGCCACGACGCCGCCGTCGAGTCCCAGCGTCGCGGCCAGGCCTTGCACGTCCTGGTGTTCGACCGACGCCCAGAACCGCCGGTCCGCCTGGTCCTCGGTCGGTTCCCGGGCGGCCCGCACCTTGTCGGGCCAGTACCGCTGGTGCTGAAAGGCGTACGTCGGCAGCGGAACCCGGACAGCGCCACGACCGGCGAACGCCGTAGTCCAGTCCACTGCCACACCGTGGGCGGACAACTGTCCGATCGCCGACAGCACCAGGCCCGAGTCGCACTGCCCGCCGGACTTCTGCCGGCGCAGCATCGGCACGGCGGCCACAGCCGAACTGTCCTGCGCCAACCCGGAGAGCGCACCATCCGGGCCCAGCTCGATCATCGTGGTGACACCCTGCTCGCCCAGCCACCGCACGCCGTCGGCGAAGCGCACCGCCGACCGCACCTGCCGCACCCAGTACTCCGGCGAACGCAGCTCTTCGTCGGACGCCCGCGCCCCCGTCACGTTGGACACCAACGGAATCCGCGGTGACTCGAAGCGCACCGAATCCAAAACCCGTCGGTACTCGTCCAGCATCGGATCCATCAACGACGAGTGGAACGCGTGCGACACCCGCAGCCGCGACACCTGGGCATTGCACTCCGCAGCCCGGCTCAGCACCTGGTCGACATCGGCCTGCGGCCCCGACACCACGACCGAATCCGCGGTGTTGACCGCCGCCACCGACACCGTCTCCGGCAGCAGTCCGGCGATCTCCTCCTCGGACATCCCGACCGCGGCCATCGCCCCGCCGGACGGCAGCGCTTGCATCAACCGGGCCCGCGCCGCGACCACCCGGCACGCGTCACTCAACGACCACACCCCGGCGACGTAGGCCGCCGTGACCTCACCGATCGAATGTCCCAGCAGATAGTCCGGGGTCGTCCCGAACGCCCGC
Organism: Streptomyces sp. NPDC093149; assembly: GCF_044754145.1. Classification (NCBI taxonomy): domain Bacteria; kingdom Bacillati; phylum Actinomycetota; class Actinomycetes; order Kitasatosporales; family Streptomycetaceae; genus Streptomyces; species Streptomyces sp. NPDC093149. Next base: position 10,521 of record NZ_JBIVON010000050.1, on the reverse strand, counting down.
AGCACCTCGAACAACGCGGCCTCGACCGCGAACAACGCCGGCTGCGCCCAGCCCGTCTCGTGGATCAGCTCCGCGTCGTCGCCCCACATCACCTCACACAACGGCCGGTCCAACAACGGATCCAGCTCCGCACAGACATCGTCCAACGCGGCCGCGAACACCGGCGACTCCCCATAGAGCCCACGCGCCATCCCGACCCGCTGCGCACCCTGCCCCGTGAACAACGCGCCCAGTTGGTGCCCGTTCCGAGCCGTGCCCCGCACGACACCGGGCGCACCGCCGGCGACCGCACGCATTCCGCTGATCAGCTCCTCCCGGTTGCCGCCCACCACCACGGCCCGGTGATCGAACGCGGTACGCGAGGTGACCAGCGACCAGCCCACGTCTACGGGACGCACCGAGGGCGCGCCCTCCACGTACTCCAGCAACCGGGCGGCCTGCGCCCGCACCGCCTCGTCCGACCGGCCCGACAGCACCCACGGCACCACACCGTCGGCACCGACCACACCGGTGCCCGGCGCGGCCTCTTGCGGCGCGCCGGTTTCGGCCGGGGCCTCGAGGATGACGTGGGCGTTCGTGCCGCTGACGCCGAACGACGACACCCCGGCCCGGCGCGGATGCCCGTTCTCCTGCCACGGGACGGCGTCGGTCAGCAGCCGCACCTCGCCCCGCGCCCAGTCCACCTGCGTGGTCGGCCGCTCGGCGTGCAGGGTCTTCGGCAGCACTCCGTGGCGCAGCGCCAACACCATCTTGATCACACCCGCGACACCCGCGGCCGCCTGCGCGTGCCCGATGTTCGACTTCAACGAGCCCAGCCACAACGGACGGTCTTCCGGCCGATCCTGACCGTACGTCGCCAGCAGCGCGTCGGCCTCGATCGGATCGCCCAGCCGCGTCCCGGTGCCGTGCGCTTCCACCACATCCACGTCCGAAGCGGACAGACCGGCCGCGGCGAGCGCCTGCCGGATCACCCGCTGCTGAGACGGACCGTTCGGCGCCGTCAAACCGTTCGACGCACCGTCCTGATTCACCGCACTCGACCGCAGCACCGCCAGCACCTCGTGACCGTTACGGCGCGCGTCCGACATCCGCTCCATCACCACCACGCCCACGCCTTCGGACCAGCCGGTCCCGTTCGCGGTCTCGGCGAAGGACCTGCACCGGCCGTCCGCGGACAGCCCGCCCTGCATCGTGAACCCGACGAACGCCTCCGGCGTGGCCATCACCGTGACACCACCGGCGAGCGCGAGCGAGCACTCACCGGCGCGCAGAGCCTGCGCTGCCAGGTGCATGGCGACCAGCGACGAGGAGCACGCCGTGTCCACGCTCACCGCCGGCCCCTCGAGACCGAGCGTGTAGGCGACCCGGCCCGAGATCACGCTTGTCGCGCCGCCGGTGATCTGGTGTCCCCGCAGTTGGTCGTCGGACCGGGCGACCAGTTCGCCGTAGCCCATCTGGTAGGCGCCGGTGAACACCCCCGTCCGGCTGCCCGCCAGCGTGTCCGGGAGGATGCCCGCCTGCTCGAGCGCCTCCCACGAGACCTCCAGCAGCAACCTCTGCTGCGGGTCCGTCGCCACCGCCTCGCGGGGCGAGATCCGGAAGAACGGCGCGTCGAACTCGTCGGCGCCCGTGAGGAAGCCGCCCTCGCCGGTGGCCGACATGCCGGTCCCGTCCGGGCCGACCAGCTCGTCCAGGTCCCAGCCGCGATCGACCGGGAACGGGCCGATCCCGTCCCCCGCCTCACTGACGAGCCGCCAGAGGTCGTCCGGACCCGTGACCCCGCCCGGGAGCCGGCACGCCATCCCGACCAGCACGATCGGGTCGGCGGCCACGGACACCAGCTCCGGCACGGCGATCGGCCCCGTCCTGCGCGAGTCGTCGAACCGGTCCGCCAGGTGCCCGGCGAGCCGGGTGACGGTCGGGTGGTCGAACACCACGCCGGCCACCAGGGCGATCCCGGTCCTGGCCTGGATCAGGTTCCGCAGCTCGACGGCGGTCAGCGAGTCGAACCCCAAGTCGCTGAAGAGCCGGGCCGGATCGATCCCGGCACCCGAGCTGTGTCCCAGCACTGTGGCGGCGGATTCGCGGACCAGCTCGGCCAGCGCCCGCTCACGGTCCGCTGTGGACATCGACGCGAGCTGCCCGCCCAGTCCCCTGCCGGTGGAGCGGCGGTTCGCGGCGCGCCTGCGCCCGCCGGCCAGCGTGCGCCACACGGGCAGGTCCTGCTGCTTGCGCAGTGCCGGCAGATTCAGGCGAGCGAGTCCCAGTACCGGCTGCGCGGAACGCGCCGCCCGGTCGAACAGGTCCATGCCCTGCTCCGTGGTCAGTGGTGGCATCGCCGAACGCGCGAGCCGCTGGAGGTCGGTCCGCGACAAGGTGCCGGCCATGCCGATCTCGGTGGTCCACGGCCCCCACGCCATCGACAGTCCGGGCAGCCCGAGGTCCCGCCGCCGCTGCATCAGCGCGTCCAGGAACGAGTTGCCCGCCGCGTAGTTCGCCTGGCCGCCGCTGCCGAGCACCCCGCTGAGCGACGAGAACACCAGGAACAGCGAGAGATCCAGGTCCCGGGTCAGCTCGTGCAGGTGCCAGGCCGCGTCCGCCTTCGGCGACAGGACCCGGTCCATCTGGTCCTGTGACAGGGAGCCGAGCACCCCGTCGTCGACCACCCCCGCTGTGTGCACCACCCCGGTCAGCGGATGCTCCGGGGTGACGGACGCGAGCGCGTCCGCCAACGCCCGCCGATCCGTCACGTCACACGCGGCCACCGTGACCTCGGCGCCGTGGCGGGCCAGCTCGGCGACCAACTCCGCTGCTCCCGGGGCATCCGGGCCGCGGCGGCTCAGTAGCATCAGGTGCCGGACACCGTGCTCGCCGACCAGATGCCGCGCCACCACAGCGCCCAGAGCGCCGGTGCCACCGGTGATCACCACGGTGCCCTCGACGTCCGGCTCGTGGGGCACGGTCAGTACCAACTTGCCGACGTGCCTGGCCTGGCTCATGAACCGGAACGCCTCCGGCGCCTGCCGCACGTCCCACGTGGTCACCGGCAGCGGCCGCAGGACGCCGGCTTCGAACAGGTCGACGAGCTCACGCAGCATGCGCTGGACGCGCTCGGCGCCGGCGTCGGTCAGGTCGAAGGCGTGGTAGCTCAGGCCGGGGTACCGGTCTGTGAGGCTCTCGGCCGAGCGGACGTCGGTCTTGCCCATCTCCACGAACCGGCCGCCGGACGCGAGCACGTCCAGCGAGGCGTCCACGAACTCCCCCGCCAGGGAGTTGAGCACAACGTCGACGCCCCGCCCGGCGGTGGCGGTGCGGAAAGCCTCGCGAAAGCCCAGATCCCGCGAGGACGCGAGGCGGTCCGGCCGAACACCCCACTCACGCAGGACGTCCCACTTGCCCTCGCTCGCGGTGGTGTAGACCTCCGCACCGAGGTGCCGCGCGACCTGGATCGCCGCCAGACCCACACCACCGGCACCCGCGTGCACCAGGACCGACTCCCCGGTGCGAAGACCCGCGAGATCGGCCAGGCCGTAGTAAGCCGTAAGGAACACGATCGGCACGGAGGCGGCCGTGGTGAACGACCATCCATCCGGCACGACCGTCAGGAGCCGGTGATCGGTCACCGCGACGCGCCCGAACCCGCCGGGGACCAGGCCCATCACGCGATCGCCCACGCGCAGGCCGGTCACACCGGTGCCGGTCTCGGTGACCACGCCCGCCGCCTCGCCGCCCAGCGGTCCCGCCTTGCCGGGGTACATCCCCAGCGCGTTGAGCACATCGCGGAAGTTCAGGCCGGCCGCGTGCACCCGGATCCGGACCTGCCCGCTCTCCAGCGGCTCAGCCGCTTCGGGGCACGGCAGCAACGCGAGGTTCTCCAGCATGCCCTTCTCGGTGGACTCCAGCCGCCACGGCGTGTCCCGCGGCGCGGCCAGCTCGTCGGCCGGTCCGGTTCTCGTCAGCCGGGCCGCGAGGAGCTGCCCTTTCCGCACCGCCAGCTGCGGCTCGTCGGCGGCCAGGACCTGACCCAGCACGTCGGCGTCCACGGCGCAGTCGGCGTCGAGCAGGACGAAGCGGCCGGGATGCTCCGTCTGCGCCGACCGCACCAGGCCCCACACCGCCGCGGCAGCCAGGTCGCGCACCGGCTCCCGCTCCGCGGCGATCGCACCCGAGGTCGCGACCACCAGCGGGATCGAGGCGAACCGGCCGTCCGACAACCACTGCTGCAGTTGCCGCAGCACGTGGCCCGTCAGCTCGTGTGTGGAAGCGACCACTGCCTCCGGGTCGCCCGAAACCGCCAGGACCACCGCCTGGGGCTCGGCGCCGGCCGCCACGGCGGTCACGTCGGCGGGATCCGCGACCAGCCACTCGTCCGCCGCCGCGGCGGTGCCAGTGATCGCGGTCCACTCCGGCTTCAGCAGAGTGCCGACGTCATCGGCGGTGAGGCTGCCGGCGGCCAGCGGCCGCACGGCGAGCGAGCCGACGGACAGCACGGGCGCCCCGGTGTCGTCCGCGACCGCGATGGTGACCTCGTCCGAACCCGTCCGGGTCAGCGCCACCCGCAACCGCGAGGCGCCCGAGGCCCGCAGCACGACGTCGGCGAAGCTGAACGGCAGCCAGCCGACCCCGGCCGACTCCAGGTCCGCGAAGACCATCGCGTGCAATGCCGCGTCCAGCAGAGCGGGGTGGATTCCGAACGACTCCGCCGAACCGCGGCCGGGCTCGGGCAGCTCGATCTCGGCGAGGATCCGGTCGCCGTCCCGCCACGCCTCGCGCAGACCCCGGAACGCCGGTCCGTAGGCGAACTCACCACCGCCGAGCCGCTCATAGAACCGCTCGGTGTCCAGTGGCGCCGCGCCCGCCGGGGGCCACTGCCGACCGAGCACGTCGAACGGAGCGTCGTCCGCGGGCCTGGTCGCGGCCGAGCTAACGGTGCCTGTGGCGTGCCGGGTCCAGGTCTCTTCGCCGTCCGGCCGGGCGTACACCGCGACAGCGCGCCGGTGCGCATCGTCCTCGCCGACGACGACCTGAAGCTGAGCTCCACCTTGCGCGGGCAGGACGAGCGGAGTCTCCAGCACCAGCTCGTCGAGCCGGTCACAGCCGGCGCTGTCGCCGGCTCGGATCACCAGCTCCACGAGACCGGCGCCGGGGAACACCACGGCACCACGCACCATGTGATCCGCGAACCAGGGGTGGGTGCGCACCGAGAGCCGGCTGGTGAACACGAGCCCGTCCGTCTGTGGCAACGGCAGCATCGCCCCCAGCAGCGGATGCTCCGCTGCTGTCAGGCCGGCCGCCGACACGTCGGCCGAACCGCTAGAGGTGTGCCAGTACCGCTGGTGCTGGAAGGCGTAGGTCGGCAGCGGCACCCGCGTGACGTCACGGCCGGCGAACAGCGTGGTCCAGTCCACTTCGACGCCCTGCGCGCACAGGTGGGCCAACGCCGACGCCAGGGTCGGCACGTCACCATGTTCGCGGCGCAGCAACGGCTCGACGACCGTCTCCGGCGGGCAGCTCTGCCGCGCCAGGCCCGACAGCACACCGTCCGGCCCGAGCTCGACCAGCGCCGTGACACCCTGTTCGCCCAACCAGCGCACACCATCGGCGAACCGCACCGCCGACCGCACCTGACGGGTCCAGTACTCCGGCGAACACAACTCCTCGTCCGTCGCCCGGACCCCGGTCAGGTTCGACACCACCAAAATCCGCGGCGGGGCGAAGCTCACCGACTCCAGAACCTGCTGGAACTCCGCCAGCATTGGCTCCATCAATGACGAATGGAACGCGTGCGACACCCGCAGCCGCGACACCCGATGTCCCTGCCCGGACACGGCCTCGACGACACCGTCCACGGCTTCGCGCGGCCCGGAGACCACCACCGAGTCCGCCGTGTTCACGGCCGCGACCGACACGGTCTCCGGCAGGATCTCGGCTATTTCGGCCTCGGGCAGCGAAATCGCGGCCATCGCCCCACCCGAAGGGAGCGCCTGCATCAACCGCGCCCGCGCCGCCACCACCCGACACGCGTCACTCAACGACCACACCCCGGCGACGTAGGCCGCCGTGACCTCACCGATCGAATGTCCCAGCAGATAGTCCGGGGTTATCCCGAACGCCCGCAGCACCTCGAACAACGCCGCCTCGACCGCGAACAACGCAGGCTGCGCCCACCCCGTCTCGTGGATCAACTCGACGTCCTCGCCCCACATCACCTCACACAACGGCCTGTCCAACAACGGATCCAGCTCCGCACAGACCTCGTCCAGCGCGGCCGCGAACACCGGCGACTCCTCATAGAGCCCACGCGCCATCCCGACCCGCTGCGCACCCTGCCCCGTGAACAACACGCCCAGTTGGTTGTCCTCGGCCGCTGTGCCCAGCGTCGTGCCCGGAGCGGATTGACCGGACGCGACAGCCCTCAGCCCGGTCAGCAGTTCGTCGCGCTCGGTGCCCAGCAGCACGGCGCGGTACTCGAACATCGCCCGCGTGGTGACCAGCGACCAACCCACGTCGACCGGCCCCGGCGCCGGATCCGCTTCCAGATGCGCCAGCAGTTTCGCCGCCTGCGCGCGCACGGCGTCTTCGGTCTTCCCCGACAGGATCCACGGCACCACGCCTGTGGCGCCGAAAACACCGGGGCCGGACGGGGCCGCGGCGGGCGAGCCCGCGTCGGTGGGCGCTTCGAGGATCACATGCGCGTTCGTTCCGCTGACGCCGAACGACGACACCCCGACACGCCGGGGGTGGCCGCTTTCGGGCCAGGGCCGGGATTCGGTCAGCAGGCGCACGTCGCCCTGCGCCCAGTCGACCTGCGTGGTCGGCGCGTCCACGTGCAGCGTTTTCGGCAGCACTCCGTGCCGCAGCGCCATGACCATCTTGATCACGCCACCGACACCGGCGGCCGCCTGGGTGTGGCCGATGTTGGACTTCAGCGAGCCGAGCCACAGCGGCCGTCCCTCGGGGCGGTCCTGACCGTAGGTCGCCAGCAGCGCCTGCGCCTCGATCGGATCACCCAGCCTCGTCCCTGTGCCGTGGGCTTCCACCGCGTCGATGTCCGAAGCGGACAGACCGGCGGCGGTCAGCGCCTGCCGGATCACGCGTTGCTGCGACGGCCCGTTCGGCGCGGTCAGGCCGTTGGAGGCTCCGTCCTGGTTGATCGCGCTCGAGCGGAACACCGCCAGCACCTCATGGCCGTGGCGGCGGGCGTCGGACAGTCGCTCCATCACCACGATCCCGACACCCTCCGACCATCCCGTGCCGTCGGCGGCGTCGGCGAAGGACTTGCACCGGCCGTCGGTGGCGAGGCCGCCCTGTGCCGTGAACCCGACGAACGCGTCGGACGCGGCCATCACCGCGACCCCGCCGGCCAGCGCCAGCGTGCACTCCCCCGCCCTCAGCGCCTGGGCGGCCAGGTGCATCGAGACCAGGGACGAGGAGCAGCCGGTGTCCACGCTCACCGCGGGGCCCTCCAGCCCGAGGGTGTAGGAGACCCGGCCGGAGATCACGCTCGGCGCGCCACCGGTGATCTGGTGACCGCGCAGCTGCTCATCGGCACGCGAGAGAAGCTCGTTATAACCGGACTGGTAGACGCCGGCGAACACCCCGGTCCGGCTCCCGGCCAGCGACGAGGGATCGATCCCGGCGCGTTCCAGCGCCTCCCACGAGACCTCCAGCAACAGCCGCTGCTGCGGATCGGTCGCCAGCGCTTCGCGCGGTGACATCCGGAAGAACGCCGCGTCGAAGTCACCCGGCCCCTCGAGGAAGCCGCCCTCGCCCGTCGCCGAGATCCCGGAACCGGGGCCGTCGGTGCCCAGCAGGGCATCGAGGTCCCAGCTTCGGTCCAGGGGGAACGGGCCGATGCCCTCGGCCCCGTTCGCGACCAGCCGCCACAGGTCCTCCGGCCCCCGCACACCGCCCGGGAACCGGCACGCCATCCCGACGAGGACGACCGGGTCGTGCGCCGCCTCGGTCAGGGCTTTGTTCTCCTGCTTCAGCCTTTTGTTGGCCAGCAGTGAGGCGCGCAGGGCCTCCGTCAGCCTGTCCACAGACGCAGTCATCGTGAGCTCCCGGTTCCGGTCAGTCTTCGCGCAGCGCGAGGTCGATGAGGTCGTCCGCGTTCGCGGCGAGCAGGGCCGTCTCGTCTTCGTCCGGCAGCGCCGGCGGCTCCGCGACGACTTCGGCTTCCACGGCCGCACCCAGCTCCAGGACGCCGCTGAGGTAGTGGGCCAGCCGGGCCGCCGTCGGATAGTCGAAGGCCACACTGGCGGGCAGCGCGGCACCCGATTCCGATTGCAGCAGGTTCCGCAGCTCGACCGCGGTCAGCGAGTCGAAACCCAGCTCGCTGAAGGGTTTCTCCCGCGGAACCTGCGTGCCCGAGCTGTGTCCGAGCACAACCGCGGCGGAACCGCGAACCAGCTCCAGCACCGCCCGCTCGCGGTCCGCCTCGGACAGACCGGTCAGCCGACCTCGCAACCCGCCGGGTGCTTCGGTGCCCTGCCCGCTACCGTTCAACGCCGCCCGGACCTCCGACAGGTCCGACAGGAGCGCACTCGGTCGCATCGCGGTGAACACCGGCGCGAACCGCGCCCAGTCCATGTCCGTGACCACGAGCGAGGTCTCGCCCTCCCGCACGGCGTGCTCCAACTCGGTGATCGCGAGCTCGGGCCGCATCGGCACCACGCCCAGTGCGGTCAGCTGGTCCCGCCGTTGTGCCACACCCGAACCGCTCAGCATGCCGACCTGATCCCATGCCCCCCAAGAGACCGAGGTCGCGGTCCGGCCCTGCGAACGGCGGTGCAGCGCCAGCGCGTCGAGGAACGCGTTGCCCGCGGCATAACCCGCCTGCCCTCCGCTGCCCCACGCCGCCGCGCCGGAGGAAAACAGCACGAACGCGTCGAGGTCCAGGTCCCGGGTCAGCTCGTCCAGATGCCGTGCGCCGTCCACCTTGACCCGCAACGGCCATTCGAGCTGGTCCCGGGTCATCGACGGCAGTGGTGCCGTTTCGCCCACGACACCCGCGGCGTGCACGACTGTCCGCAGTGGACGGTCTTCGGGAATGACGGCGAGCACGTCGGCCAGCGCCGCCCGGTCGGCCACGTCGCACGCCACCACCGTCACGTCGGCGCCGGCGACCTCCAGTTCCAGCCGCAGCTGATTCATGCCCTCGGCGTCGGGGCCACGTCGGCTCACCAGCACGACGTGGTCACTGCCCCGCTCCACCAGCCACCGGGCCACGTACGCGCCCAGCCCGCCGGTGCCACCGGTGATCAGCGCCGTCCCCGAGGTCGTCCACGCCCCGGCACGGGATCGGGGTGCCGGCGCGTGGACCAGCCGCCGGCCGAACAACCCCGACGGGCGCACGGCCACCTGGTCCTCACCCGAGGTGCCCGACATCACCGCGGTGACCAGGCGCGCGCTGCGCGCGTCCAGGATCTCGGGCAGGTCGACCAGACCGCCCCACAAGCCGGGCTGGTCCAGCGCGGCGACGCGGCCCAGGCCCCACACGGCGCCCTGCCCCGGAGCCGTCACCGGATCCTGGCCGCCGACCGACACCGCGCCCCGAGTCGCCACCCACAATGGCGGCGCACCGGTGTCGCGCAGTGCCCGCAGGAGGGCGATGGTGCTAGCGAGCGCGGTGGTCGTGTCCGGTTCCAGCGCTGCGGTGAGGGACAGCACGGCGGTCACCGGGACGTCGGCGTCGAGTGCGGCCCGCAGCCTGCCGCTCAACGCCGCATCGTCGCTGTGCTCCAACACGAGAGTGCCCGCGCCGAGCACGGCAACCACGTCACTCACCCAGGCGTCATCGCTCTTCCCGGCCGGGACCACGACCAGTCGGCGTCCGGAGGTCACCTGGAAGTGGCTGCCACCGAGTGGTTTCCACGTCTCCCGGTAGCGCCAGCCGTCGGCCGCGTGCTCGTCCCGGCGGCGAGCGCGCCACGACGCCAGCGCCGGCACCATGGCCGCAACCACGCCGCTGTCCAGCCCGAGCGTCTCGGCCACCGACCGCACGTCCTGCTGTTCCACCGAGGCCCAGAACCGCTCGTCGGCCGGATCCACCGCGACCCGCTCGGCAAGCGGTTCGGGATCGGGCCAGTAGCGCTCGTGCTGGAACGCGTACGTGGGCAGCGGCACCCGCACGGCGTCCCGGCCCGCGAACACCTTGGTCCAGTCCACCACGAGGCCGCAGGTGAAGGCCTGCGCGACCGCCAGCACCATGCGGTGCAGGGATCCTTCGCCGCGCCGCAGCGTGCCCGCGACGGGCACCGCGTCCTCGCGGCCGTCGACGATGTCCTGCACCGCGGGCACCAGGACCGGATGCGGGCTCACCTCCACCACGACACGGTCACCGGCATCCAGCGCGGCCGTGAGCGCCTCCTCGAACCGCACCGTGGTCCGCAGGTTCCGGTACCAGTACCCGGCATCCCAGCCGGCCGTGTCCGTCACCTCGCCGGTCACCGAGGAATAGACCGGGATCACGGAAGACTCCGGCGTGATCGGCGCGAGATCGGTCAGCAACCGCTGCTC
>NZ_JBIVON010000049.1:1352-15780 GCF_044754145.1 Streptomyces sp. NPDC093149 | reverse complement strand
GTGGAGCGGCTGCGCGGACTGCGTGACGAGATCCACCGCGACGTCTGCGACCGGGGCTACGACAAGGAACGCAACACCTTCACCCAGTCCTACGGATCGAAGGAGCTGGACGCCTCCCTCCTGCTGATCCCCCAGATGGGATTCCTGCCGCCCGACGACAAGCGCGTGATCGGCACGATCGAGGCGATCCAGCGCGAGCTGTCCACCGAGGACGGCTTCGTGCTGCGCTACCCCACCAAGGGCGAGGACGCCGGCGTCGACGGTCTGGAGGGCGACGAGGGCGCGTTCCTGGCCTGCTCGTTCTGGCTGGCCGACGACCTGGCGATGATCGGCCGGGTCGACGAGGCACGCCAGCTCTTCGAGCGGCTGCTGTCCCTGCGCAACGATCTGGGCCTGCTCGCGGAGGAGTGGGATTCCCGGCTGCAGCGCCAGGTGGGGAACTTCCCCCAGGCGTTCAGCCACGTGCCGCTGATCGACACGGCACTGCGCCTGACGGCGAGCGGGGCGTACGTCGGCTGACCTCGGGAAGGGGGCGGTCATCGCGCGAGCGGTGTCCGCCCCCTTCCGTTCGCCCGGACGCCGATCCGCTCCGGTTACGGGTTCTCGCAGGAGTGCGGCGAGCCGGGTCGGCGCGGCTGCCCCACGCTCTTCGCTCAGGTCACGACGGGCAGCTCCGAGGGCAGCCCCCATTCGCTCCAGGACCCGTCGTACACGGCCGACTCGCGGTACCCGGCCAGTTCGGCCCCGAGCGCCAGCACGCAGGCGGTGACGCCCGATCCGCAGCTGAAGAACAGCCGTTGCCGGTCTCCGGCGAGGGCGGCGAACACGGCGCGCAGCTCATCCGCCGGGCGCATCCGGCCGTCGCGTCGGAGCTCGCCGAAGGGCAGATTGACCGCTCCCGGCATGTGGCCGGCGCGCAGTCCCGGTCGCGGCTCGGCGACCACGCCGGAGTACCGCTCCGCGGAGCGGGCGTCGAAGACCACCGCCGCGGGGTCGGCCAGGGCCGCCACCACCTCGTCGCTGCCCACGATCCGTCCCGCGCGCGGCCGGGCCGTGAAGTCGCCGCGCTCCGCGGCGGGCACCGGCCGGCCGGTCTCCAGCGGCAGCCCGGCGTCCGTCCAGGCGGGCAGGCCGCCGTCGAGCACCGCTGCCCGGTCGAAGCCCATCGCGCGCAGCATCCACCAGGCGCGCGGGCTGGAGTAGATGCCCGCGCCGTCGTAGACGACGACGGTGTCGGTGTCGTGGACGCCGAGGGAGCGCAGCTCCTCCGTGAACCGGCGGGCATCGGGCATCGTGTGCGGCAGTGGTCCCGAGTGGTCGGACAGCGCCCCGTCGATGTCGAAGGGCCGCGCGCCCGGGATCCGCCGCCCGGAGCCCCGGTGCGCACCCACGGAGGCGTCCAGGACCACCAGTCCGGGCTCGCCCAGCCGCGACGCGAGCCAGTCGACCCCGACCAGGGGGCCGGGCAGGTCCTCCCGGCTCGCGTACGCCGATACGTCGTCGCCCACGTCTGCTCCAGGTCCGGGTAGGAGAGCCGCACGGTCCGAACCGCGCGGCGGTCACAAGATCGCAGCGGCCCCGACCCGTGTCAACCGTGGTTCCATGTCCCCGGGCAGGCCGAAAGCGGCGGAGCGGAGCGGCCGCTCCCGGTCGGCGGACCCTCTCGGCACCTCCCCGACCGCGCCTCCCGCGCCCGGGGCCGGTACCTTCCTGAATCAGGGCGACCGCCCGTTTGAACCGAATGGAAACGCGAGGCCGGAGCCAGTGGAGACGCAAGGCGGAATCACCGTGCAGCGGGCGCTTGAGCTGCCGGGGCTGCGCAGCGGGCTCCCGGAGGTGGTGGCCGGTGCGGACCGGCTGAACCGTACCGTGCGCTGGGTGCACGCGGGCGAGGTCCCGAACATTGCTTCGCTGCTCAAGGGCGGTGAGCTGCTGCTCACCACCGGGCTCGGGCTCGGCACCCGTCCCGCCGAGCAGCGCGCCTTCGTCCGCAGGCTCGCCGACCGCGGGATCGCCGCCCTGGTGGTGGAGCTCGGTCCGCGCTTCAGCAGGCTGCCCGCATCGATCGTGGACGCCGCCCGCGCGGCCGGTCTGCCGCTGGTGCAGCTGCACCGCGAGGTGCCGTTCGTGACGGTGACCGAGGAGATACACACCGAGATCGTCAACGGTCACTACGCCCTGCTGCGGCAGGCCGAGGATGTGCACCGCAGGTGCACGGAGGCGCTCCTCGGCGGTGGCGGGGTGCCCCAGGTGCTGGGCATCCTGGCGGACTTCGCGGCCAACCCGGTCTTCCTGGAGACGGCGGACGGGCAGCTGCTCTACGCGGCCGGCCCCAGGTCGGGCCCGGTGTGCGCCGATCCGCTCCAGGTGTGGGACGGAATGCGCGGCGGCCGGGCGGCCCGCGAGGCGCCGCCCACGGGTTCGGTGCTGGTGGACGTGCCGGGCGGCGGGCCGGGAACCGGTTCGGTACGAGCCAGGCTGGTGCTGCTGGCCGTGTCCGCACCGCTGGTGACGGTGCACCGGATGGCGGCGGAACGGGCGGCGGGGATCCTCGCCGTCGTGCTGATGCAGGCCCGTCAGGAGGAGGAGCTCGCGGCGCGCGGCCGGGGCGACTTCCTGTCGGATCTCGCGGAGGGCCGGATCACTCCGGAGGACGCCCCGGCGCAGGCCCGCGTGCTGGGCTTCAAGCCGGGCGGGACACCGCTGCTGCCGGTGGTGATGCGGCTGGCCCCCGAACTGTCCGTGTCGGGGAACTGGGCGCTGCTGGCACGGGCCGTGCTGGAGGAGCTCTCGTCGGTGGGCGTGCCGGTGCTGCTCGGCGTGCGGCCCGTGGAGGGCCGGGTTCCGGTGTTGCTGGGGCTGCGGTCCGAGACGGAGCGCACGGCGGTCGCGGACCGGGTCGCGGCGGCGTTGCGGGCCGGTGTGGAACGCGCCGGTCTGGAGCGGGCCGGATCGCATCCGCCGGTCGTGGTGGTGGGCGTGGCCGGCGGCTGGGCCGCGGCCGGTGCCGGACTGCGGCACGCCGCGGAGACGGCGACGGCCGCGCAGGGGCTCAGCGACCGGCCCTGGTACGACGCCCGGCGCCTGGACATCGATCTGCTGCTGTGGCGGCTGCGGAACCATCCGGATCTGGCCGCGTTCGTGGACCGGGCGATCGGTCCGCTGCGCGACCACGACCGCAGCTCGCGCCCTCCGCTGCTGCCGACGCTGGAGACGTACCTCGCCCACGCGGGCCGCAAGGCGGAGACAGCACGTGAACTCCATCTGAACCGGCAGACGTTGTACAACCGGCTGGCCCGCATCGGTGAGCTGCTCGGCACCGACCTCGACGACCCCCAGGCGGTCCTGGCCCTGAGTCTGGCGCTCCGGGCCCGCCGCCACACCTCGTAGCCCCCGGGCCCGCCGCCACACCTCGTAGCCCCCGGGCCCGCCGCCGCACGTCGCAGCCCCATGGCCCCGGACCTGCGGAGAGCACGGCGGCCGGGGCGTTCACCGCGTCCGGGCCACCGCCAACGGCTGCGTCAACTCGTCGTAGACGGCGAGGACTTGCGCGATCGTGTCGTCCTCCGTCGGCCAGTCGGCGGCCTGCGCACGCCCCGCGGCCACCAACTGCTCGCACCGCTCCGGATCGCCGAGCAGCCTGACGACCGCCCGTCCGAGCGCCTCGCCGTTGCCGCACGGCACGAGCTCCGCCCCGTCCCCGACGAGTTCGGGCACCCCTCCGACCGCGGTGGCGACCAGTGGAACGCCGAGCCGCAGGGCCTCCTGGGCCAGCACCGAGCGCGCCTCCCACCGGCTGGACAGCACTGCCAGATCGGCGACGGCGAGCAGTTCGGCGATGTCGTCGCGGCTGCCGATGAGCCGGACGGGCAGTTCCTCGTCCCTGATCCGGCGCTGCAGGGCCGCCCGTTCCCGCCCCTCCCCCGCGATGACCAGCAGCGGCACGGGGTCGAGCCCGCGCCACATCCGTGCGGCGTCGAGCAGCGTGTCGTACCCGTGGTGCGGCACGAGCCTTCCGTACGACATGATCAACGGCCGTTCCGTCACGCCGAGTTCGGCCCGCGCCTTGCCCTCGTGGACGACGACCGGCCGCTGCGGTACGGGGGCCGAGACCGGCGAGAGCCGGGCATCGCGCGCGCCTCGGCGCCGCGCCCGGTCGACCAGGTCCGATGTCGTGCCGAGCACAACTGCCGCCGCGCGGGCGGCCCTTCGCTCCATCAGATGCAGCAGTCGGCTGCGGGCGCCCTCCGCGTGGGCGCGGGCGTGCCAGGTGACGACCAGCGGGACGCGTCGGCCGCCGAGCGCGAGAGCGGCCCGTACGGCGGCGTGCAGGCCGTGCGCGTGGACCACGTCCGCGGTCAGGCATGCGGTGCGCAGCGCGGCGACGGCGGTGGGGTCACTGCGTCGCGGTACGGGGGCGAAGTCGACTCCCTTGCCGGAGAAGTCGTAGGCGTGGTCCAGTTCGGCCGGGGCGCAGACGGTGACCTGCACACCTCTCGCCACCAGCCCCGCGGCGAGCGAGCTGACGTGGGCGCTGCTGCCCGCGCTGCCGCCGCCCAGGACTTGGACCGTACGCAGCTGTGACACGTTGAATGGCTCCCGGGGCTCCCGAGTCGGCGGTGATGGCACGCCAAGGATGCCAGTCCGTACGCACGTTCCGGCACAGTCGGGCCACTGTCCCGCTGCATACAACAGCAACCGGCCGCGACCTACCACTCGTACAAGTGAGAAGCTGACGCGATGTTGACGCGCCTTTGTCCCGGCCTTCTCCGTCAGCGGTCCCACAGCCTCCGGACGAGCCGGCTGACCCGGTCCCCGTGGACCGTCGCCACGACGAGCCCCAGGGTGTGAGCGACGAGACCGGCCCGGCCGCGGCCCGCGACGACGGCGACGCCGAGCGCGGCCCCCAGGGCGTGGGCCCCGGTGTCCCCGATCATGGTGCGCTCCCCCAGGTCGTCGGTGACGAGGGCTGCCGCGGCGCCCATCGGCGCGGCGGCGAGCGCGGTCGCCGGCAGGCCCGGGGCCCCGAGAGCGAGCACGGTGGCGGCAGCGGCGGCGGGCCGTACGTCCGTCAGATTGACGAGGTGCGCGGTTGCGGCGATCACGACTCCGGCGAGGATCCGATCGACGGGACGCTCCTCGAGCAGCGTCCCGGCCACGAGCCCCGCGGTCCCGATCCCGAGAAGTTTCACCGCTCCGCCGGTCACCTCGCCGCCCCGCAGCGCGCCCAGATGGGCCCGGAACCCCCGGCGCGGATCGTCTCCACCGACGAGATCGTCGTAGGCACCGCAGCCGCCGGCCGCGAGCACGGCGAGCGCCGCGGCGTACTTGGTGCGAGCAGGCAGCGGAAGGACGGCGGTTCCCGCCACGGTTCCGAGGGCGACGGCCGGGCCCGCGTACAGATCGACGGTGCGGCCCGCGTAGTTGGTGCGCTGCCAGTGCCTGCGCGGCCGGGCCCGCAGCACCCGGTACACACTCCCCGCGACGGCGGCGGCGACCCCACCTGACACCACGGCCCTGCCGCACGCTGTTCCCATACGAGCAGGCTACGCAGCGGTCCGCCGGGGCCGTCCGGCGGCCGTCCGGTGAGCGAACCGCCGGGCGCCCCCGGAGGGCGAGGTCGCCCGGCGACCGGCCTCGAACGCGCGCCCGACGGCCGCGAAACCCCGGCTACCCGTCCGCCCGCGCCGCCGCGAGCAGCTCCTCCGCATGAGCCCGCGCCGTCTGCGAGTCCTCCTGCCCGGCAAGCATCCGGGACAGCTCCCGCACCCGGTCCTCGCCCTCCAGGACCGTGACCCCGCTGCTGGTCACCGACCCGTCGACGGTCTTCTCGACCAGCAGTTGCCGGTCGGCGAAGGCCGCCACCTGCGGCAGGTGCGTGACGACGACGACCTGGGCGGACCTGGCGAGCTTCGCGAGCCGCCGCCCGACCTCCACGGCGGCCTTGCCGCCGACCCCCGCGTCCACCTCGTCGAAGAGGTACGTGGGGACGGGGTCGGAGCCGGCGAAGACCACCTCGACGGCGAGCATCACCCGGGACAGCTCGCCGCCCGACGCGCCCTTGGCGATCGGCCGCGGCTGGGCTCCCGGGTGCGGGGCCAGCAGGAGCTCGACCTCGTCGGCGCCGGAGGGACCGTAGACCACGCTCCGCCCACCGACCTCGATGCCGGAGGTCTCGTCGGCCGCCTCGGTCTGCCGGATGTCGAAGGAGACCCGGGCGTGCGGCATCGCGAGGGAGGCCAGTTCCGCCGTGACGGCCTCGGCGAAGCGCTCCGCCGCCCCGGTACGCGCATCGGTCAACGCCTGTCCGAGGAGCGAGAGTTCGGCCCGCAGCGCGTCGCGCTCCGCCGTCAGTTCGCCGATGCGGTCGTCGTCGCCCTCCAGCTCGGTGAGCCGGGCGGCCCCCTCCTGGGCCCAGGCGAGCACGGCGGTGATGTCCTCGCCGTACTTGCGGGTGAGTCCCGTGAGCGCCGCGCGCCGCTCCTCCACCGCGGCGAGCCGCAGCGGATCGGCGTCCAGCTGGTCGGCGTACCCGGCCAGTTCACCGGCCACGTCGGCGAGCAGGATCGAGATCTCGCCGATCCGGTCGGCGAGCGCGGCCAGCGCCGGATCGTGGGCCCGCACGGCGTCCAGGGACCGTCCGGCCGCCGCGACCACGGTCGTCGCGTCGACGCCCTCCGGGTCCTCCGGGTTGCCCGCGAGCGCGGTGTGCGCAAGGGCCGCCGCGGAGGCGAGGGCTTCGGCGTGACCGAGCCGTTCGGCCTCGGCGGCCAGGTCGTCGTCCTCGCCCGCCAACGGTTCGACCCCGGCGATCTCGCCCAGCCCGAAGCGCAGCAGATCCGCTTCCTGGGCACGTTCGCGGGCGCGCGTCGTCAGCTCGTCGAGCTCCGTGACGACGGCCCGCAGCCGCCGGTACGCCGCCGTGTACTCGGCGTGCGGCACGGCGACGCCGTCGCCCGCGTACCGGTCCAGGGCCTGTCGCTGCCGGGCGGGCTTGAGCAGCCCCTGCTGGTCGGTCTGGCCGTGCACGGCGACGAGCTCGTCGGCCAGTTCCGCGAGCACCCCCACCGGCACCGCTCTCCCGCCCAGATGCGCCCGGGAGCGCCCCTCCGCGGAGACGGTACGGCTGATCAACAGCGCACCGTCGTCGAACTCGGCCCCGGCCTCCTCGGCCCGCAGGGCCACGGCCTCGCCCTCGGACACCGTGATCCGTCCCTCGACGACGGCGGCCTTGGCCCCGATCCGTACGAGGGCGGGGTCGGCACGCCCGCCGAGCAGCAGCCCCAGGCTGGTGACGACCATGGTCTTGCCCGCGCCGGTCTCACCCGTCACCGCGGTGAAACCGGGCGACAGCTCGACCACCGCGTCGTCGATGACTCCGAGCGACCGTATCCGCATCTCCTCCAACACGGACATGACCTTACGAGGTCCGAGCCCCGATGTGCGACGGACCCCGCCCCCCGGGGTTCACTCTCCCGTGTGCTCCTGGAGCATTCGCACCGCCTCCGCAGGCATGTCCGCCGGTCAGTGCGGCGCGCCCCGCCACCCCGAGACGGGCAGCGCGAACTTCGCCACCAACCGGTCCGTGAACGAGGCGTGGTGCAGCCGAGCCAGCCGTACGGGCACCGCACCGCGGCGCACCTCGACCCGTGCCCCCGAGGGCAGCTCCACGGTCCTGCGCCCGTCGCACCACAGCACCCCGTGCGGGGTGTGCTGCTGGACCTCGACGGCCAGCACCGAGTCCGGCGAGGTCACCAGCGGCTTGGCGAACAGCGCGTGGGCGCTGATCGGCACCATCAGCAGCGCCTCCACCTCGGGCCAGACGACGGGACCGCCCGCCGAGAAGGCGTAGGCGGTCGATCCGGTCGGGGTCGCGCAGACGATCCCGTCGCAGCCGAACCCGGTCACCGGCCGGCCGTCGATCTCCAGGACGACCTCCAGCATCCGCTCGGGCGACACCTTCTGCACGGCCGCTTCGTTGAGCGCCCAGTCGGTGTGCACGACGTCGCCGTTGCTGTGCACGACGACATCGAGCGTCATGCGTTCCTCGACCTGGTACGCCCGGGTGACGACCCGGTCGACCACCTTGTCCAGGTCGTCCCGCTCGGCCTCGGCGAGGAAGCCGACCCGGCCGAGGTTGACGCCGAGCATCGGCACCCCGGAGGCGCGGGAGAACTCGGCGCCGCGCAGCAGCGTCCCGTCCCCGCCGAGCACGATCAGCAGCTCACAGCCGTCCACGGCCCCGGGTGTGGTGTCCGTGACCGTCTCGACGGACGCCGGCAGCGGCAGATCGGCCGCCTCGGTGGCCAGCACCCGCACCCCGAGGCCGCTGCGCAGCAGTCCCTGTACGACAAGTTCGGCGCTGCGGATCGCGGCCGGGCGGCCGGTGTGCGCCAGAAGAAAGACAGTTCGTGCCGCATTCGTCGTCAACGAGGCCCCTCCGCCACTGCACGGTCGACATCCGCCGGGTCCAGCTCGGGCGCTCCGGCCCGCAGCCAGAGAAAGTACTCGACATTTCCTGCGGGCCCCGGCAGCGGGCTCGCCGTCACCCCCCGCACTCCGAGGCCCAGCGCCCAGGCCCGGCGCGCCACCTCCCGTACCGCTTCGGCCCGCAGTTCGGGGCTGCGCACCACACCGCCGCTGCCGAGCCGCTCCTTGCCGACCTCGAACTGCGGCTTGACCATGAGGACCAGATCGGCGTCGGGGGCCGCGCAGCGCGCCAGGGCGGGCAGGACCAGCCCCAGCGGGATGAACGACAGATCACCGACCACCAGATCCACCGGCAGGCCGTCGATCGTCTCCAGGGTCAGCTCACGCACATTGGTGCGGTCCTTGACGGTGACGCGCTCGTCCGACTGCAGCGACCAGGCGAGCTGTCCGTAGCCGACGTCGACGGCGACGACATGACCGGCGCCGGCCCGTAGCAGCACGTCGGTGAAGCCGCCGGTCGACGCCCCGGCGTCCAGCGCCCGCCGGCCCTCGATCTTCAGCCCGAGGGGTACGAAGGCGGCGAGGGCCCCGGCGAGCTTGTGTCCACCGCGCGAGACGTACTCGGGGTCGCTGTCGTCCTTGGTCACGACGATGGCGGCGCGGGTCTCGACCTGGGTGGCGGCCTTGGTCGCGGTGTTGCCACCGACGGTCACCCGTCCCGCGGCGATCAGCTGGCTCGCGTGCTCGCGCGAGCGGGCGAGCTCACGGCGTACCAGCTCGGCGTCGAGGCGGTGACGTGTCACTCCTGCCACGTTCGGTTCAGCTCCTGTGGTTGTACGAGGGCATCGGTGCGGGTGCGGGTCCTGCGTCCAGCGCGGTCAGCGCGTCGCGCAGCCCACGGTGTACATCCTCGTACACCTCGATGTGCCCGTCCGCCGTGAGGTGGTCCGCATCGGCCAGACGCTCCAGCCGTGCGTCGACCCGGGCGTTGCCGGTCGGGGTGCGTGCGATACCGAGGGGAGCGGGCGCGGCGGGCTCGGACGCGGTTGCGGCGGCCGGGGCCGCGTCCTCGTCGGGCGAGCCCTGCGCCGCTTCCCCGGGCGTCGCCCCGGGCACTGTTCCGTGTGCCGCCCCGGGCCCCGGCATCGAGTCGCTCATGCGGGAAACGCTACCGCGTAGGGCTGCGGTACCGTCGGTCACGATGGCGACCATGGCGGAGTGCCGCAGCGCACTCGACAGACTCTCCGGCAACCTCGCGGTGGCCGATGGCGACGTGCGCAGCGCGGCAGCTCTCGACCGCTCGCTGAGCTGCCACATCAAAGACCTCGACATCACCTTCACCGGGCGGCTGACGCATGGCCGGATCCAGGTCCTGGACACGGCCGAGGGTCCGCCCCGGGAGAAGGCCGAGATCCGGCTCGCGATGACCGGTGACGACCTGGTGGCCATGGTGGACGGTGAGCTGAACTTCGCCAAGGCATGGGGCACGGGCCGGGTCCGGCTGGAGGCCGGCTTCCGCGACCTGCTGAGACTCAGGACGCTGCTGTAGCCACCGCGTGGACCCCTTCCCCGGCCCGTGGCGCGACCGGGGCGGCAGCTCGTCCGGTCCCCTTCGTCCCGTCAGCCCCCCGTCGAGGCCCCGGCCGACGCCTTGCCCCGTGTGCCCGCCCCGCCGCTCCGCGGCTTGCGTGCGGCCGGGACCACCAGCGGCGTTCCGGTCTCCGGGTCGTCGATGACCTGGCAGCGCAGCCCGAAGACCCGCTCCACCAGTTCCGCGGTGACGACGTCGCCCGGCGCCCCCTCGGCGATCACCTCGCCCTCCCGCATCGCGACGAGATGTGTGGCGTACCGCGCGGCGTGGTTCAGATCGTGCAGGACGGCCACCAGCGTGCGCCCCTGGGCCTCGTGCAGTTCCGCGCAGAGGTCGAGGACGTCGATCTGGTGCTGGATGTCGAGGTACGTCGTCGGCTCGTCGAGCAGCAGGAGCGGCGTCTGCTGGGCGAGCGCCATGGCGATCCAGACACGCTGCCGCTGCCCGCCGGACAATTCATCGACATAGCGATCGGCGAGCGTGCCGACCCCGGTCGCCGCCATCGATTCCTCGACAATGCGTTCGTCGTCCGGCGACCACTGCCGCAGCAGCCCCTGATGCGGGTACCGGCCGCGCCCGACGAGGTCGGCGACGGTGATGCCGTCCGGCGCGACGGAGGACTGCGGCAGCAGCCCCAGCGTCCTGGCGACCTTCTTCGCGGGCATCGCGTGGATCGCCTGCCCGTCCAGGAGCACCCGTCCGCTGTTCGGCTTCAGCATCCGCGAGAGCGCGCGCAACAGGGTCGACTTCCCACAGGCGTTGGGACCGACGATCACCGTGAACGAGTTGTCGGGGATCTCGACGGAGAGATTCTCCGCGATGACCCGCTGGTCGTAGCCGAGGGTCACCGAGTCCGCGGTGAGGCGCTGCATGGGTCGTACTCCCGGGGTCGGGGGTGATCGGGCGCGAGGGCCGTCCTTCACCACAGGCGGCGGGTGGGCCCGAGCCCGGCACCACCCGCCGGGCGGGTCGGCCATCCGGACGGTGGCACACCGAGCAGAACAAAGTTAGGTTAGCCTACCCTCTTTTGCTCTCGAAGTGCCGGGAACCGTTCCTACAGCCCCAGCCTGGCGACCGCCTTCGCCGCGTCCGACCCGCACGAGCCGTCCCCGGCGTGCGACCACGCCGCCCCGCAGAGCGCCCGCAGCCCGTCGAGCGCGTCCCCGTCCCCCTCGATCACCAGGTCGTCACCACGCACCGACGCCGTCCAGCCGCCACAGCCGAACCCGTCGTCCGTCCGCGTCACCTCGGGCTGCCCGGTCAGCAACCCCCGCAGGTCCGCGTCCACGAACGTCGGCCGGTGCTTCGGCCCGGCGGCCAGCAACCGCGCCGCGTCCGTCACCCCGGTGAGCACCAGCAGGGAGTCCACTCCGCCGTTGAAGGCACCCTCGATGTCCGTGTCCAGCCGGTCCCCGACCACCAGCGGACGCTCGGCCCCGGTCCGCAGCACCGTCTCCCGGTGCATCGGCGGCAACGGCTTCCCGGCGACCTGCGGCTCGGCCCCGGTCGCGATCCGTACGACCTCCACCGCCGCACCGTTCCCCGGCGCGATCCCCCGGGCACTCGGAATCGTCAGATCCGTGTTGGACGCGAACCACGGCACCCCCCGCGCGATCGCGTAGGCCGCCTCGGCGAACCGCCCCCACGCCATGTCGGGCCCGCCGTACCCCTGCGCCACCGCGGCCGGCTCGTCGTCCGCCGATTCCACCGGGACCAGCCCGCGCTCGCGCAGTGCGACGCGCAGTCCCTCGCCACCCACCACCAGAACCCGTGCACCGGCGGGCAGTTGATCCGCCATCAGCCGCGCCACCGCCTGCGCCGAGGTGATCACATCGCCGGGCCCGGCCGGAATCCCGAGTTCGGACAGGTGCTCGGCCACCGCGGCCGGGGTCCGCAGGGCGTTGTTGGTCACATACGCCAGGTGCATCCCGCCGTCCCGTGCAGTTTCCAGCGACTCGACGGCGTGGACGATCGCATGACCGCCCGCGTACACCACCCCGTCGAGATCGAGCAGCGCCGTGTCGTACGCCACGTTCAACGCGGTGCTGCTGCCGCTCGGCCTGGTCCTGCTCGCCTGACTCATTCTCTACGCTCCTCATTCCGTACTTCTGTTCCGATCATCGCGCATCCCGGCCGCACGCATACGATGCAGAAATGAACACATCAGGTCCGGCCGGCCAGGGACTGCGTCTGACCCCGTTCCGTGGACTGCGCTACGTCCCCGAGCGGGTCGGCAGTCTCGCCGCGGTGACCTCACCGCCGTACGACGTCGTCGTACGCCCCGACGGACTGCACCATCTGGAGTCGGCGGACCCGCACAACATCGTCCGGCTGATCCTGCCGCAGGCCGACACCGCCGCGGCCCGTCACAAGCAGGCCGCCGAGACGCTGGACCGCTGGCTGGCCGAGGGCGTCCTCGCTCCCGATGCCGAGCCCGCGCTGTACGTCTACGAGCAGCGCGACGCCGAGATCCTGCAACGCGGCATCGTCGGAGCACTGGCACTGTCCGCGCCCACCGAGGGCATCGTCCTGCCGCACGAGGACGTGATGGCCCACGTCGTCGAGGACCGGGCCGCCCTGATGCGCACCACGGCCGCCCATCTCGAACCGCTGCTGCTCACCTACCGCAGCGACGAGGACATCTCGGGCGCGACCGCCGTCATCGAGCGGACCATCGAGCGTCCACCGCTGCTCGCCACCACCACCGAGGACGGTTACAGCCACCGGCTGTGGGCGGTCACCGATCCGGCCGAACGAGCCGAGATCGAGGCCGATCTGGCCCACCACCAGGCTCTGATCGCCGACGGCCACCATCGCTGGGCCACCTACCTCCGGCTGCAGCAGGAGCACACCGATCCCGGCCCCTGGGACTTCGGCCTGGTCCTCCTCGTCGACACGGCCCGTTACCCGCTCCGGGTCCGCGCCATCCACCGACTGCTCCACCGCCTGCCCGTCGCCGACGCGCTCGCCGCACTGAACGGCCTCTTCCGCGTCCGCGACATCGAGGGCCCGCTGCCCCTGGCCCTGGGGGCACTCGCCGAGGCGGCCGTCGAAGGCAACGCGTTCCTGCTCGCCGGCGACGGCCGCTTCCACCTCGTCGACCGCCCCGACGCCGCCCTGCTGGCACGTACGATTCCGGCCGATCACCCGACCGCCTGGCGGACCCTCGACGCGACGGTCCTGCACGCGGCTCTGCTCGACCACGTCTGGCAGATCCCCGACGCCCCGGAACACATCGCATACATCCACGACACCGCGGCCGCCGTCGAACAGGCCGAACGCCGCAACGGCACCGCGGTCCTGATGCATCCGGTACGCGAGGAGGTCGTCCGGGACCTCGCCCGACAGGGCGTCACCATGCCTCGCAAGTCGACCTCCTTCGGCCCCAAGCCCGCCTCCGGCCTGGTCCTGCGAAGCCTCGCTCTCGACTGACCCCCGGAAACGACAAAAGGGCGGCACCCCCGCAGGGTGCCGCCCTCTCTCATGCCTTACGCCTCGGACGTACCGTCCTGGCCCCGGCCCTTGTCCTGGTCGTCGTCCGCAGCGGCGGCCGAGGGGGCGATGTCGTTCTCGCCCTCGTCGTCCTCGTCCAGGGCGTCGACGAACTCGACACCTTCCAGCTCGGCGAGCCGGTCCGACGCATTGGTGGCGCCGTCCTTGTCGGCCTCCAGCGCCTTCCCGAACCACTCACGCGCCTCGTCCTCGCGCCCGGCGGCCAGCAGCGCGTCCGCGTACGCGTAGCGCAGTCGCGGCGTCCACGGGTGCACGGCACTCGAAGCCAGTTCGGGGCTCTGCAGCGTGACGATGGCCGCATCGATCTGTCCCATGTCACGACGGGCCCCGGCAGCCACCAGACGCATCTCGACCTGCCCGGCCTTGTCCAGCTTCTGCACCTCGGGCTCACCGGCCATGGCCATCGCCCGCTCGGGACGCCCGAGTCCACGCTCGCAGTCGGCCATGACGGGCCACAGCTCAACGGAACCGGTCATCCGCTTGGCAGCGCGGAACTCCGCCAGCGCCTCCGAGTACTTCTGCGTCGCGTACGCGGCGAACCCGGCCGCCTCACGCACGGCCGCGACCCGTGAGGCCAGCCGCAGTGCGATCCGCGAGTACGCGTACGCCTGCTCGGGGTCCTCGTCGATCAGGCGGGCCACCATGACGAGGTTCCTGGCGACATCCTCGGCCAGGGTCTTCGGCAGGCTCATCAGCTCCTGCCGCACATCCTTGTCGATCTCGTCGCCGGTGACGTCCTCCGGAATCGGAAGCCGCTTGATGGGCTCACGGTCCCGGTCGTCCCGCCGCTCGTACCCACCGCGGTCGTCGCGCCCGCGGTAGCCGCCCCGGCCACCACGATCGTCCCGCTGGCCGCGGTAGCCCCCGCCGCGGCTGTCGTCGCGCCGGTACCCG
>NZ_JBIVON010000049.1:0-1259 GCF_044754145.1 Streptomyces sp. NPDC093149 | reverse complement strand
ACCCCGCCGCCACGGCTGTCGTCGTCGCGACGCGGCCCACGCGGCCGGTCGTCCCGCCGCTCGAACCCACCGCCGGACCGCCCACCGCGGTCGTCGTCGCGACGCGGCCCACGGAAACCACCACGGTCATCGTCACGACGCGGCCCACGGAAACCACCGCGGTCATCGTCACGACGCGGCCCACGATCACGATCCCGGTCGTCCCGACGGAACCCGCCACCGGAACCACCACGGCTGTCGTCCCGACGGAGGCCACCCGAACGCTCATCACGCCGATCGTCCCGACGGAAACCACCACCGGACCCGCCGCGGCTGTCGTCGCGCCGGTACCCGCCGCCACGGCTGTCGTCGTCGCGACGCGGCCCACGCGGCCGGTCGTCCCGCCGCTCGAACCCACCGCCGGACCGCCCACCGCGGTCGTCGTCACGACGCGGCCCACGGAAACCACCACGGTCGTCATCGCGACGCGGCCCACGATCACGATCCCGGTCATCCCGACGGAAACCGCCACCGGAACCACCACGGCTGTCGTCCCGACGGAAACCACCCGAACGCTCATCACGCCGATCGTCCCGACGGAAACCACCACCGGTACCGCCACGGCTGTCGTCGTCGCGACGCGGCCCACGGAAACCACCGCGGTCATCGTCACGACGCGGCCCACGATCACGATCCCGGTCATCCCGACGGAACCCGCCACCGGAACCACCACGGCTGTCGTCCCGACGGAAGCCACCCGAACGCTCATCACGCCGATCGTCCCGACGGAAACCACCACGGTCGTCGTCACGACGCGGCCCACGGAAACCACCGCGGTCATCGTCACGACGCGGCCCACGATCACGATCCCGGTCGTCACGGCGGAAGCCGCCACCGCCGGTGGGCCGGCCGTCGTCACGACGGTAGCCACCACGGTCGTTGTCTCGGCGCGGTCCGCCGGAGCGGTCGTCACGGCGGCCGCTGAAACCGCCCCGGTCACCACCGTCCCGGCGACGCGGCTCGCGCTCCGAACGATCGTCGGGAGAGTTGGTGGACATCGGTGTGACTCCTGTCATCAAGTGCTACAAGACATTCTCACGCAGTCGGACACCCGACGCGCTACGGGAAAACAAAAGGACCCTTGGTCCCAGCGTGAACGCTGGGACCAAGGGTCCTTGAAAGATTGTTCGGCGGCGTCCTACTCTCCCACAGGGTCCCCCCTGCAGTACCATCGGCGCTGAAAGGCTTAGCTTCCGGGTTCGGAATGTAACCGGGCGTTT
>NZ_JBIVON010000048.1:13610-16019 GCF_044754145.1 Streptomyces sp. NPDC093149 | reverse complement strand
CCCCCTGCCGGGTGCGCGACGCATGGCGCGCTCCTTCCCCGAGGCGTCCCTGTTCACAATGGACGTCGTGGGCCACTGGCTCTACCGCAGGGGCGCAACGGAAGAGGCGATGCGGGTCATAGACACCTACCTGACCCGACCCCAGGACTGACCGCCAAGGCGCGGCGGCTCCGGCCGGGCCGCGGCCAGACACGACAGGTTGGCCGGGCTCACCCGGTAGTGGCCCCCCTCGCCGGGCGCGAAGTCCCTATCACCGGTGATGGCTGTCTCCAGATTGACCACCCGCACATCCGGCGCGGCGTCACCCAGGACCGACAGCGCACCGTCCACGGCTCACCGGCGGGCACCGAGGACGGCGTCCAGGTCCACGAAGCCGGACTCGTCGCAGCCGGATTCCATGCACGCGTCAACGGCCGGGGCCGCGGAGCTGTCAGGTGCGGACGACGTCGTGCAGGGGGTGAGGCTGTAGGTGTGGCGGGAGTTCTCCAGGGCCTTGGCCCAGTCCCGATCGAAGGTCGGCACTCAGGTGTCGGCGCGGCGGTCGTTGCACAGCTGGGCGGCGGCGACCGGGGCTGGCGGGGCGGGGGCTTCCTTGGGCTGCACGCTCATCGGCATCTCCTGGCGGGGCGTGTTGCCACACGTACGCGCGGTGCGAGGCGGTGGGGACGGACATGCGGGGATCCCTTCCCTTGGTGGAGGGGGCAGTCGAAGACGTCGTCGGCATAGTCGTCGAGGATCTCGCCGACGACGTCGCGCAGCCATTGGGCGATCTCGCCGGCGACGTCAGGGCTGCACACGATCTGGCAGCCGATGTTGCGGAAGCCGGAATCCGCGTCGTCCTCGTCGGCCGGGGCCGCTTCGGTGGTCTCCATCAGCACCATCCCAGTTCCCCCTCCCAGTCGAGGAACCCTGGAGACGCAGAGCCGCCCCACGTACGACTCGGTGCTCCTCGACGCGCCGATGGTCCACGAGAACACCCACCAGTGGTTCGGCGACAGCGTCTCGTTCAAGGACTGGCGGGATGGCTGCCCCGCGGAGTGCTTCGCCGAGTACGCGGGGCAGTTATGGAAGGAGCACAAGGGCGCCGACCTCGATACGGGCTTCTACCGGTTCGTGGTGGAGGACTACCGGGACGACCCGTCGTTCTGGTCCGTCAAGCTCTACGACCCGGGCCCGGGCCGGGAGCTGGACCCGGCGCTGAAGGGTTCGCTGATGCTGCACGCCCTACGCCGCACGGTGGGCGACGAGGCGTTCTTCACGACGCTGCGGACCCGGACCCACGACCACGCCTACGGCAACGCCCCGTTCCGGCAGTTCGAGGCGCTGGCGACGAAAATCTCGGGCAAGGACCTCAAGGGATTCTTCGCCGCATGGGTCAGCGGCACGGTGATCCAGCCGGAGAAGTACCTCTACCCGGGCAGCCTGGACAGGGCCGCCGGGTAGCCCGTACGAGGGGGCCGCGACGCCACCACCGTATGCGGCAGGGCCCGAGCGCGCGTCGTACAGCACCGAGGGCTGACCTTCACGCAGCCCTACGGCTCCCGGGAACCACGCAGCGAGCGGAACCGGTCGACGATGCCGCGACCGTCAGGCCGGTCGCGGGCTCCGGTGCTGATCCGGCTGGGCAGGAGCGTGGGCCAGGCGGCGGCGTAGCGCCTGGCTGTAGGGGAGATACACGCCGAGGATGAGGGCGGGCGTGAGGGTGCGATAGCGCAGCCACCGCGGATGCCGCGGCGGTGCGGTGCCCTCGGCGGTGTTGCAGACGCCGCACAGCAGACCGCGCGTGGCTGATCGTGAACGTCGCCGTGCCGACCACGACACGGTTGTCGAGTACCCTCACAGTAAGCGTCGGGCCCGGCACCACATGGTGTCGGGCCCGACTTCGTGCCAGCGACTACTTCACCGGCTTCCACACCGCGCATCGCTCCGACGTGAACTGCCCGACGCCCGCGCCTCGTACTCCTCGTAGGCGCGGTCCACGATCTGAGGGGGCCGGAGATCAGCAATGGTCTCCGGTTACCCGACCACAGAGGCCTTCGAGAACGTCCTCCTCCAGTCCCGGCCACCGAAGCGTGCATCTCCGAAGAGGTCGACGAGACGCGCTGGGAATACGGCCTGCCGCTTGAAGCCTTCTCGATGAAGACCACCTCCCCGGACAACGCGTGGCCAGGGCATCAGGGCGAGGCGACCACGGAGGGTGCGGGGGGTGAGGAAGCTTTTCATGGGTTCATCGCTTCTTCAGGGGGTGGTGTGCGGGGCTGTGGTTCGTGGTCCGGGGTTGTGGGGGCTGTGGGTTGTTCCGGCGGTGGGGGGGGGGCCCGGGGGGGGGCCCCCCCCCCCCCCCCCCCCCCCCCCCCCCCCCCGGCGGGGGGAGGACAAAAAAAAAAACAACCCCCGCAAACCCCAACA
>NZ_JBIVON010000048.1:0-13600 GCF_044754145.1 Streptomyces sp. NPDC093149 | reverse complement strand
GTTCAGGGGGGCCCGGGGGGGGGGGGGGGGGGGGTGGGGGGGGGGGGGGGGGGGGGGGGGGGGGGGGGTGGGGGGGGGGGGGGGCGCCCGGGGGGGGGCCGGGGGGCCCCGCCACCGCACAGGGCCGAAGCGGCGATGTGTGTGGGAAATCAGACGTTACGGGCCGTCTGCGACCACTTCTCGTCGGCCGCTCCGTTGCAGGTCCACTGGATGAGCTGGGAACCCTTCGTCGCGGCGGCACCGAGACCGAGGCATTTGCCCGAGTACACGTTACGCAGTTCGCCGGTCTCCGGGGACCACCACCACTTCTCATCGACCGCGTCGTTGCACGTGTACTGGATCATGCCCGCCCCGTTGGCGAGACTTGATCCGGTGCCCATGCATTTGCCGGAGTAGGCGTTGCGCAGGAAGTAGGCACGGTTGCCGTTGGAGTCGGTGGTGTCCTCGAACAGCCAGCGTTCGTCCTGGGCGTTGGTGCAGCCCCACTGGATGACCGGCGAGCTGTTGGTGATCTTGTTGCCTGCGCCGGCGCAGAGGGCGCTGTAGTCATTGCTCAGGTAGACGGCGCGGTCGGCCTCCCGGGGACGCAGGGAGAACACCACGCGCTTGCCGGTGAGTTCGTTCGCACCCCACAGTCGTCCGGAGGATTGTGCGTAGGACAGGTTCTGCGTCACGCTCGGCGCGCGGGTGAGTACGGTCGGGCGGTGGCCCGGTGTGGCCTGCCAGATGCACGCGTAGCTGCCGTAGTCCGAGGTGTTGGCGTCTCCCATGTAGCCGTCGGGGCACTGGGCCGACAGGTAGTAGTAGGCGCCATCGGTGGCCACCCCCTGGAGCTGGCGGACGTACGCGACGTAGGCGGCTTCGGCCTTGACCGTGGCGGTGTTTCCTTCGGCGATGTTCTCCAGGGGCCACTTCACGACGCGCGCCGGGTAGCCCTGCTTGTTGGTCCAGTACTCCCCGGACACCAGGCGCGGTTTGCTCCCGCTGCGGTCCAGGCTCAGGGAACTCAGGCAGGCGCGGGAGAATTCGCACGCGCGTACGTGCGGGTTGTCGGACGCTTCCTCCTGGGCCAGGGTCCGCGTGCCGTAGCGGGCCACCATGGGGAGCGCCCACTGATGGTTGGCGGCGAAGGAGGTACCCGGACCGACTCCTACGTCGCGGGCGAGGGTCGTCATCCTCCACAGGTGGTTCAGGTCGTAGATCTGAAGTTCACCTCCGTTGGCGACGAACAGCCGGTCCCCGTACCAGGCGATGCCGTCCGCGTGGACCCGGTCGACCGCTTCGAAGTTCGGGTTGCCGCGGCTGCCGAAGGGCTTGACGAGCAGGACGTGACCGTAGCTCCGGTCCGTTCCGGTCGACTCCGCGATCGAGATGCGGGCCTTCTGGTCACGGGTTTCCTGGCCCGTGCCGTAGTACCAGGACGTCATGTACAGGTGATGCCCGTCCAGCGTTCCGCCCGCATAGGCGTCGTGCGACGCGGTCAGGCCTTGCGGGTGCCAGCCGCCGGCCGGGTCGTAGGCGCTGGTGACGTCGTCGGTCCCGTCCCAGCAGAAGCCGTTGTACTTGAAGGTGCCGTTGAGGCCGGTCGTGTGGCACAGGTCGCGGCCCACGTGCTGACGCGACTGGGCAACGCTCAGAACCGACGCCCTTGTCACCGAGCCGCTGGCTTCCAGGCTCTCGATGATGCCCCGGGCGGTGTCACCCTCCCCCTCTCTGATGCCCGGGATCTCGCGGGGATAGAGGTTGAAGGGGGACCTGTCGGCTTCGACGAAGGGGTCTCCTTCGGCAGCGGCGGCTGTCGGCTGGCCGGTGGCCGTGAAGGCGGCCACGGCGGACAACGCGACGAGTGTCGCCCTGACCCGGATGCCCCATCGGGTACGCATTCTTGATTTCACGTGGAGGAACGTTACTTGGGGGCGGGCGCGAAGTGTGGAGAGCAGGAGAGCGGGGGCGGGCGGTGGCTGTTGCTCGGGGCGAGGGCGTGACCGTCACGGGGTCGCAGGCGAGGAGCCGAAGCGGTAACCCACGCCTCGTACCGTGCTGATGGTGCTGTCCGCCTCGCGGAGCTTGCGGCGCAGCCGGGTCAAGTACTGGTCCAGGGTGTTGTCGCTGACCTGGGCGCCCTCCGGCCAGCCCGCCCGCAGCAGGGCCCGTCGGCGCACCACGGCCCCGGGGTCGGCCATCAGGCAGGCCAGCAGCCGGAATTCGGTCGGGGTGAGGGCCACCTGACGGTCGTGGACCGTCAGTTCGCGCTTCATCGGGTTCAGCCGCATCGCGTCCACGCCCGTCGACTGCTGCACGACGGCGAGTTCGACAAGGCGATCGGCAGCGCCCGCCAGGCCATGGAGCGCATCTTGGCCGTAACCAACTGGCCTCAGATCAGCAAGAACGACGACCTCCACCAGCGCAGCCAGGCGCAGCGGTGGCGTGCGATCTACAAGGCGGCGTTCGACCAGGCATCTGGTGCCGAGCACGCTGACGAGGTGACCAAAGACTTCTCATACAGCCGTGGGGAGGCAGAAGTCTTGATCGGTATCGCTGCCAGCCTTCTTTGCGTAGTTCCCGCTTCCAGCATGTAGCGAGCTGGTCGGGACGCCCGGCACACCCGAAGGAAGCCGAGATCCGCGCCCTGCTGGTCGAGGGCCTGACCAACACCGCGATCCGCCGCCGCCTGTTCGTCGGGGAGAGGACCGTTGCCCGGATCCGGGCCGCGGCCGGCATCCCACCCACCCCGCGCAGCGCATACGCCGTTCCCCGCCACCCCCAGGAGCGCAACATCCGGCGACTGCTGGACGAGGGCTACAGCAACGCAGCCATCGGGCGCCGCACCGGTGCCGACGTCGCCGCCATCGCGAGGATGCGCACGGAGGGCGGGTTCGGGAAGTCGACCATCCGCACCCAGGCCCCCTACGTCCACCTCCTACCCAGCCGCTCCAGCCGGATACCCCGCGCCCCCGTTGATCGACGGGCAGCACGCTGCGACGCATCGGCCCATCCTGCCAGCGCCTGTGGATAACTTGCTGCTCGGGGCAGGGGCGAGGGTGTTGCCTGCTGGACGGAGTGCTCGACATCCCGCCATGCTGTGAGGATGTTCCGACGGGGTTGGCGAGCGTGGCAGGGCCGACGAGCGTGGCAGAACCGTGGCGTGGCGGTCCGGATGAACGAGTTCTACGACTCACTCTCGGAACAGGAAAGGACGTCTACCCAGCACGTCGCCCTCAAGTACGCCCGCACGCTCTACCCCAGCTACGAGCGTCTCCTGAGCTCGAAAGTCGCCTCAACCTCCCCCTACTACGTCGGGCTGTCCTCGGAGATGGGGAGCTTCACGCGCGTCACCAAGCGGATTGTCCTGGTCACGGACACCATGCTGTTGTCCGAGCATGGCATCGGAGCGGTGCACGAACTCGGGGAGCAGAGTCAGATGGTTAGGGAATACAACTTTATGGGGGACGCAGGGCTGACCGACACTGTTGAGCGTAGATATCTCTACGGGATGGTGACCAAGGATCTTGCCAAGTTGGGCCAGTGGCTCCTGGACACTGAGCCTCTGCTGCGCAGCGGGCTGGTCTGGTACGGGCCGGTCTTCACAGAAGGGAGTACCGGACGCGATGAGCCGCCCGGCCCGCTCCCCTCGTTCAGTGACCGGTCCATCGACTTCGTGGTGCAGCATGGCCGCGCAGTAGACCTGTCGAGGACCAAGCCCCTCGCCAGCCGGGTGGTTCGGCTGATCCTGGATACTGATCTGCCCTTCATGGATGGGCTCAGCCTCGCCAACTTCGCGCAGGTCACCAGCGACGAGTTCGACTCCTACATCCAGTTCCGCGACTTCATGCGCTCCAAGCTCCTGGAAGTCGACGACGCGCTGGAAGCGGTCGACTCCCAGGTCGCCGTGGAAAGGATCGCGCTCTCCATCCGTGACGAACTGAACGCCGCTACCGCCGAGATGAGCAGGGCGGCCCGGTCCCGGGCCCTGGCCCGCTCCGGTGCCGTACTGGGTTCGACGAGCGCCGTCCTTGCCGCGGTCCGCCCCGAGGCCCTCCAAGGTGCGCTCGCCACCAGTGCAACGCTCGCGGCCGGCGCCACTGGACTGTGGCCGACCATCCAGGCGTTCGCCGACATCAAACCCAAACGCTCACACGGCAAATGGCACTACGTATGGGTCCTGCAGAAGAAGACCGCGCGCTAAGCACGCCTGGCCAAGGAGTGGCCCCGTCCTTCGCGGGCGAGAGGCATACCGAAGGAGCACCCGCTGCTCCATCGAGTACTCAAGGTTCCTGCTGGCCGCGAAGGTCATCATGGTCCACCGGGGCCCGGTCGAGACACCCAGAACGTCCGCTGGATCGACCCCTACAACCTCAAGCGGTGGGAAAGCGAGAAACGGCTACCCACCCCGGTATGGCACGACACGATCGCGCGCGCCTACGGGCTGACGGCCGGTGACGTACGCAGAGCTGTCGCCGCATCACGACACCACCGGCGCAGTCAGGGCAAGGAGGACGACGGCGTGAACCGACGACAGTTCATCGGAACAACGGCAGCAGCCGCCGTAGGGGCGAGCACGCTCCCCGGCATCGCCCAGGCGCGGCAGGGCATCGATGGCGCCCTCGCTGGAACCGGGACCAGCGCCGGAGACCTCGACTACCTGCGAGCCGCGTTCGAGCGCCACCGCGGCGGATACCGGGGCCGCTCACCCCACGACGTCCTCCGTGAAATGACGAGCGACCTCAAAGCGCTGGGCGACGTCCTCAGCCGCCCCCACCCTGCCAAGGACCGGGCCGAGCTCGCGCACACCGCGGCAGGTATCGCCAGCCTCGTCGCGATCATCCAGCACGACCGAGGCGACCAGCCCGACGCCGCGCGCTGGTTCGCAACCGCCGAGAAAGCCGCCCGCGAATCGGGCGACCGCCGCCTGACCGCCTGGGTGCTGGCAAGGCACGCGATGGTTCCGCTCAACTACGGCGCCCCACATGCAGCCGCACGCCTCGCAGCCAAGGCCCGCCGAGAGGCAGGACGCAAACCCACCGCAGCCGCCGCCCTGGCCGCCGCCGTCACCGCCCGGTCCCTCGTCGCGATCGGCGACCAGGCCGGCGCCACCAAAGCGGTCGCCGACGTACGCACCATGGTCGAACGCCTCGACGGCCCGGACAGCGCCGATACGTGGAACGGCTACCCGCTGCAGAAGCACCACGTGCACCTGTCCCAGGCGTACACGCTCCTCGGCGACACCGCCGCCGCCTACGCCGCCCAGGAAACCGCGCTCGCCCTCACCGGCTCGCCGTCCGTGATGACCAGGGCCCTGCTGGAGATGGACACTGCCGCGTGTCTCCGCATCGATGGCGACCCCAGCGCGGCGGCCGACACAGCGGCCGGCGTCTTCGCGCGGCTACCGGACAGTTACCGCACCGGCCTGGTCCGGTCCCGCGCCACCGAGCTCCAGAATCAACTCACTGGCCGACACCGTGAGCGGCTGGCGAACGCGATCGAATAGCACAGCACCTGCGCGGAGCCCCCGGCCCCCGAAATACCTCGACCCCCGATGAACCAAGACCAGTACGGTCGGCGCATGGAGAAGATTCCGACCCTGTTCGTCCGAGACTTCAGCGCCCGTCCCGCAGTCGTACTGCCGGAGGTCTCCCAGGGGTGCGAATGGGTGATCAACGGCGAGGGCGAAGCAACACGGAAGTACGACGGGACATGCGTCATGCTCGACCCGGCCGGCCAATGGTGGGCGCGCCGAGAGGTGAAACCCGGCAAGACCCCGCCGCCCAACTACGTGACG
This sequence comes from Streptomyces sp. NPDC093149, assembly GCF_044754145.1. Taxonomy (NCBI): domain Bacteria; kingdom Bacillati; phylum Actinomycetota; class Actinomycetes; order Kitasatosporales; family Streptomycetaceae; genus Streptomyces; species Streptomyces sp. NPDC093149. Next base: position 7,821 of record NZ_JBIVON010000048.1, on the reverse strand, counting down.
ATCGGCACCGACGAGCAAACGGGCAAAACTGTCGGCTGGGAACCTGTCGCGCAGTCCGCCTTCGCGAAGATCCACGCTGAAGCCGTCAAGAACACGGCCATCGGGAAGGCCAGCACCTACGAACTCCTCGGCCCGAAGATCAACAAGAACCCGGACGGCTACGCCGACCACGTTCTGATGCCCCACGGCTGGTCAATCCTGTCCATTCGGCAGGACTTCGCCACTGCCCCCCGCGACTACGACGGCCTCCGCGAGTGGCTGCACGCCCGACCATACGAGGGCATCGTCTGGCACCGGCACCCCGGCCACCCCAACACCGAGATGGTCAAGATCAAGGCCAGCGACTTCCCATCGCCTGAACCCACGTCACAGCCCGACGCCAGCCACGTGGGGTGGCTCGGCGAACGGTCCGGCAGGAGCGACACCCCCGTCATCCGGTTCCGCGAGAAGTCCACCAGCCCGGCGCCGCCCCGCCCCGTGTGACAGCGGACCGGGGCGACGCGGGCCAGCCGGTCATCACTTTTCTGGCCACCGCCGGACCGCTTTGCCGGAGATGACTTGATTCCCACTGGCTGCTTGTCGCGTATATGACATATACGTGTGTGGTTGCAATCCGACAGGGGAGGAATCATGCGGTCGACAGCAGGCACGGCGAGCGGGGCGGGGTTACTACTGCGCGTCCGTGGTCTGGTCGGCCGTCGACACCCGCACGGACCGGATGTCTCGGATCTTCCCGTTGGTGATCTCCGCGTCCAGCGGGGCCGTGTTCCCCTTGGAAGTCTTTCCTCGCCCCAGCTTGTCCACGGTGATACCCGTCTGACCCAGGTGGTCCCCGTCCTTGTCCAGGAACTCCAGCTCAGCGCAATAACTGGCAGCCCCGCGCCCCTGGTTCGTCACCTCGTAATGGACGACGTACGCGCCCGGCCCCCACATCTCGTGGTCCTCGAAACCGGACTTCGTGACCTTGACATCCTGAGGTGACCTCCGGAGTGTGGTCACGGGGTTCATGCGGCGAGTGAGAGTTTAGCTGTCTTGTGGTGCTGCTGTTCGAACTCCATCGGGGACAGGTAGGAGAGTGCGCTGTGCCGGCGGCGGGCGTTGTAGTAGGTGAGCCACTTGAGTATCTCCAGGCGCGCCTGGCTCATCGTCGTGAACAGCTTCTTGTGCATCGTCTCTCGCTTCAGTCCCTGCCACAGGCTCTCGACCAGAGCGTTGTCATAGCTCGAGCCGACTCTGCCCATGCTTCGACGGATGCCGTGCAGGTCGCAGACCTGGGAGAACGCGGCCGAGGTGTACTGCGATCCGCGATCCGCGTGGAAGATCACTCCGGTGACGTTGCCGTCGCGGGCCGTGACCGCGGCCTGGAGCGCGTCGATGACCAGCTCGGCCCGCATGTGCGGGGCCATCGACCAGCCGAGCACTCGGCGCGACCGGATGTCCACGACGCAGGCAAGGTAGAGCCACGACGACGCTCCGACCTGCACGTATGTGATGTCGCCGCACCATTTCGCGTCCAGGTCGGCGGCGGTGAAGTCCCGCCTCACGAGGTCCGGTGCCGGTGGCGCGAGGCGGTCCGGGATCGTGGTGCGCTTCTTCTTCCGCAGGTGACGGCCGACGATGTCGTGCTTGCGCATCAGCCGGGCGACCCGCTTACGGTTGACCGTGTGACCGAAGCCCCGCAGCTCGGCGTGCACCCTCAACGCGCCGTAGTTCCCGCGGTGTTCGGCAAAGATCTCGCGGATCTCATCGACCAGGGCGTCCTCGTCGGCCTGCCGGGCAGCCCGCGCCTCGGCGCCGGCGATCCACCGGTAGTAGCCGGAGCGGGAGACTTCCAGCACCCGGCATATTCGCTTGATGCCGAACCTCTCGGCGTGGGCGGAGATGAAGTCCCAAGCGGCGGTCTTCACTTCATCTCCCGGGCGAAATAGGCGGCCGCCCGGCGCAGGATCTCGCGTTCCATCTGCCATTCCTTCTCCGCCTTGGCCAGCCGGGCGTTCTCCGCTCGCAGCCAGGCCAGCTCGGCCTCGGTGTCCTGCGACGCGGCGGCGGAGGCCGGACGGTCGTCGGTGTCACGCACCCAGGTGCGGAGCGTTTCGGGGCTGACGTTCAGATCAGCTGCGACGTCCCTGAACGTCCGCCTGCCGTCCGAAGCCCGCCACAACGTCACCGCGTCGGACCGGAACTCCGCACTGTACTTCGAGGGCCTTGCCATGTGGATCTACACCTTCCTGGACCATCAAGATCCATTGTCAGGTGTGTCCACACCACGGGGGTCACCTCAATCCTTCTGCGCCACGCCCGCCGTCGGCGACTGCGCCGCGGCGTCCGCAGACTTCTCGGCAGGCTTCTCCGCCGAATGGGACGCCGGCGCCTTCGCGTCACTGCCCTTCGCATCATCGCCGCCGGAACACCCGCTCACGGCAACCGCGCCGATGGCAAGCACGATCAGGGCATGACGGACCTGTAAACGCTTCATAGCGACCTCACGTACTGGTGTGCATGGAGTGAATCCCGCACAGTACCGGCACCTGAAAGCAGGTGTTGGCGCTCTCCGATTTTCCCCACCCCGCGCTCGGTGGCGGGACAGGCCTGCTCACTGAAGCTCCTCACCTGTCAGCCCGTCTGCCAGAGGTCAGCCGCTTTATCAGCCACTGCGCCGCCGCCGACGTGCCTTGCGGTAACGGCTCGTCGGCGGCTTGCCGGGGCGGCCGTCCGGCACGGACGGTCTTTTCGAGGTCACGAATGCTCGTGCTGGGCGAGCCGACCGTACAGCAGCACGCTGCCGTCCTGGCGGCTGGCGGCCAGGAGTGACCCGTCAGGGGAGAACGCCACCGCAAGGGCCAGCCCGTCGTGGCCGGGGAGCTCGCCGACCGGGTGCCGGGTGAACGGGTCCCACAGCCGCACGACACCGTCGGCTCCGACGGTGGCCAGGAGGGACCCGTCCGGGGAGAACACCACAGCCTCGATGGCTGAGGCGCTGCCGGCCATCGGCTCGCCGACCGGGCGCCGGGTGATCGGGTCCCACAGCCGCACGACACCGTCGGCTCCGCTGGTGGCGAGAAGGGACCCGTCCGGCGAGAAGGCCATCGTCATCGTTCGGACCCTGTCAAGTGACATCACTGAGCGGAGTACACGGCGTAGCGACCATCGTGTCCGGTGCGGTGCCGTCGGCTCGTTGGTGAGAGGCTCGCCGACCGGGTGCCGGGTGATCGGGTCCCACAGCCACACCCCGTCGTCCTCGGGGCCGCAGGTGGCCAGGAGAGACCCGTCCGGCGAGAACGCCACTTTGTTGATCACAGTGGTGTGTGTGGACAACGGATCGCGGACTGGCCGTCTGGTGGTCGGGTCCCACAACCACACGTCCCCGTCGTTGAGACCGGCGGCCAGGAGGGAGCCGTCCGGCGAGAATGCCAGCGAGACGACCATGCCGGAGTGGCCGACGAGTTTGCCGACCGCTCGCCCGGTGTTCGGGTCCCACAGCCTCACCGCATCGGCGTCGGTGCCGCCGGTGGCCAGCAGGGAGCCGTCCGGAGAGAACGCCATCGCGAAGACCATGTCCGAGCGCGTGTCGAGTGGCTCGCCGACCGGGCGGCGCGTGTGCGGGTCCCACAGCCACACCGTCCCGTCGTCGGTGCCGCCGGTGGCCAGCAGAAAACCGTCCGGGGAGAACGCCATCACGACTTCCTCGGTGTGACCCGTCAGCGGGGCGCCGACCCGGGCGTAGCGGGCCGGGAATAGGGAGCCGGGTGTGGGAGAACCGGAGGCGAAAGCTGCGGGGTCGGGCAGGGTCTTCGCAGGTCCCGCCGACCGGCTCGGGCCGTGTGGCTCGGCGACGGGTTGCCTGGACAGAGCGCGGTGGACGACGCGGAGCCGGTCGTGAACTTCCGCGGCGGTGGCAGGCCGGTCGTTCGGCCGCTTGGCGAGGAGTGCCGCGACGAGGTCGTCGAGCTCGGCGGGTATACCGGAGCGGGCCTGGCTGGGCGGCACCGGAGCGCGGCCCACATGGGCGTTCATGAAGCCGACCGGTCCGGTGGCATCGAACGGCGGGTGGCCGGTGAGGAGTTCGTTCAGGACACAGCCGAAGGAGTACAGGTCGGAGCGGGCGTCGCCACTCTGACCGTCGAACCGCTCCGGCGCCATGTACGCCAGGGTGCCCATGACCGCGCTCGACTTGGTCGTAGCCTCCACGAACCTGGCGATCCCGAAGTCCAGGATCTTGACCCGGCCGTCGGTGGTGAGCATGAGGTTCGACGGTTTCAGGTCACGGTGCACCACGCCCGCGTCGTGCGCGCGGGCCAGCGCGGCTGCGGCCTGTACCGCCCAACCGGCTGCGGCCTCGATCTGTGGCGGGCTGTCCTCGCGCAGCACCGATGCCAGGTCCCGGCCCTCCAGGAACTCCATGACCAGGAAAAGCGAGCCATCCGCCTCGTCCTGTCCCAGGTCGAAAACCGTGACCACCCCTGGATGGTTCAGCGCCCCCGCGGTGCGTGCCTCGCGCAGGAAGAGGTCCGCGCCTGAGACGTCGCCCGTCGCGTGCAGGAGCAGTTTGACCGCCACCCGACGCTCGATGACCCGGTCACGGCCCTCCCAGACCTCCCCCATCCCGCCCCGGCCGATGAACCCGACCAGTTCGTACCGCCCCGCCAGCACCCGCACTGCCATCACACCCCCGCCGCGACCATCCACCCGACCCTTCCAGACGAGAAAGGTGTCACAAAGGTGTCACAGGGACACCCGTCGTTCCCCGCGAAGTCCAAAACCGATAATGGCCAGGAGATTTCCTCAACAGCAACCTCCCGCACCCGTACCAGTCGCCCGGCAGGAACAGCGGCAGCACACCAACGGCTGCAGGCCCTGCTGGCCCTCGCTCCCTTGAAGCTCGAGCGTCAGCGGGCGAAACGCTGCCTTGTTGCTGCGTCAACCAAGTGAGGAACGTGAGCACACTTGAGGATTTTCGCGGATCGTCATCACCGTTCGATGTCGGCGCCCGAGGCGTCGAAGTCCACGACGTTTCTCCGGGGCGCCGCGAGCGTGCGGTTGAGGTTCGCGCAGCTCAGAAGCGGTCAGGACGACCATAACGTGTGCAACAGGTGTGGTGCACGGAGCCTGGCTCAAGATTCACTCGACGGGAGGCCGTCCGGGGTCAGGGCGCTGGCTCAGGCGCTCACGGGCACCGGGGTGGCCCGGGTGCCGCCCGATGTCCGGCCACCGCCCGACGCAGCCCAGCGCCGACCGAGCACATCGATCGCGGCCTGGACGGTCTCTTCGTCCGCCGCGGTGAGGTCGACGACCAGCAGGCCCGGCTCCGAGACGTGAAGAGGGTCGATCTGTTCCATGACCGGGCCGACGCTCCGACGACGGCAGACAGTTCGCTGCTCGTAGTGGAGCGGCCTCGCCATGCGGACCGACAAGCTCGCCATCGCATACCAGGCCGCGCTGCACCTCGCCGCGATCCTCGCCCGGGCCCGAAGATAGCCGAGCAGGCGGAAGCCTTGCCGACGCGCACGACACCGGAATCATGCACCGGGACATCAAGCCGTCCAACATCCTCATCACGCCTTCCGGCAACGTGAAGGTCCTCGACTTCGGCATTGCGAGGGCGGCCGATCCCTACGCGACCGCGGACCGACTCACCCAGACCGGCTTCATCGTGGGCACACCCCCCTACATGGCGCCCGAACAAGCACGCGGCTTCCCGGAACCGCGCAGCGACCTGTACGCACTCGGCTGCCTTCTCTTCGAACTGATCACCGGTCGACTGCCGTTCCAGGCCCCCGACACCCTGGGCTACCTCACGGCCCACCTCACCCAGGAACCCCCCGCCCCCAGCTCGGTGTCCACGAACATCCCACCCGCCTGGGACAACCTCGTACTGACCCTGCTGCGCAAGGACCCCGATCAGCGGTACCCGAACGCCGCTGACCTCTCCCAGGCCCTGCGACAGCTTGACCACGCACCGGTGTCCCCGCCGCCGGGCCAGGGCTCCCGAGACATCCTTCTGGCAAGGATGGCGCGCGCCATGAGGACGTCCCTCGCGCGCCGGGCGGCGGTCTCACAGGATTCGCCGGGCAGCAGCAGCGTCCAAGTGGGGCAATCGCAGGTGAAGACGCCGGTTCAGGTGCCGCCCACCGCGTCGCACGCTTCCTTCGAGATGTCCTGGACCGGCCACGAGCAACTGGACACCTACGTGGCCAAACCGCGCCTGACTGCTGTCTCGTTCACAGCCCTGCTCTCCTCCGCGGTGGCGGCGGCCAGCATCTACTTTCCGCTGCATCTTGGGCTCGTTACGCCGGGAGCTACTGACGGCCAGGACGGATGGCTCGCCGTCATGTCACTCGGAGGTGCAATCGGCGGATTGGTCGCACTCGGCTCCACTGCCGGTGTGATCACGGAGACACTCGTGATCTCCAAGCACGCGAGGATGCCGAAAGCGAGATCCCGATGGGCGCTTCACGTCGGTCCAGAGGGGATCGCGACCGGGAGCGCCGCCGGACGGCGGCAGATTCCGTGGGGCGAGATCCAGCGCGTCAGCATTGAGCAAATTCAGAGTCCACTAGCGTACCGGTACACGGGAATCCATATCGACCTGGAGCCCGGCGTCAGCAGGCCGACCATGCTCCGCCCGGCAGGATGGCCCTATCCCCAGCCGGACACGCTCAAGGATCGCACGCGCCTCCCGGTCTGTGTGCTTGGCCCCATGACGGAAAGACAGCGAACCGAACTCATAGAAGCCCTCGCCGGACACGGCGCCCACCGATGGGTCCCATCAGTTCACTTCACGACACTCCCCGTTGACCTTTGAAGGGCTGTCCCTCGGGATGCAGACGACTTCGGCAATCTGTGCAGGCGACTTCGGACGCAGGTTTCGCTCCAGCCAGGCCTTCGTAAGGGCCTTGATCTTGGTGTCCTGGTAGAGCCGGTCGGCATAGTTGCGCATGTGCGCCTCATGGGCCCGCTTGAGGTCGTCCAGGACCTGCTCAATCTCGGCGACGCGCTCGGGCTCGGGGAGGTAGGAGGACCCTCCGACCAGGTCCAGCAGTTCTCTGGCGCGGATCGCCCGGTCGGTGTCGGCGTTGGCGGTGAACCTGGCGAGCTTGATGCCGACCTCGTTGCGGGTGTCCTCGCTGACCAGAGGCCAGAGGTCGGGCCAGAGCGAGCGGACGTTGTCGAGGATCTCCGGGGTCGCGTCGGCGGGGGTGTAGATACCGAAGAGGCCGGCGGCGAGGTTGTCGGCCTGGTCCTGCTCCAGCCCGTCGAAGAACGCCGCGATCTTCTTCAGCTCGTCCTTCGGCAGCCGCTTGGACTTGATGGGGCCTTGACCCCGGATCTTGAACACGTCTATGCGGCTCGGGTCAGGGTAGTTGCTGTTGAGTGGACGGCCAAGAACGCGAACACACTCCCCGCCGGGATCAGATCCCGACACGTCTCCCACACGTCCGGCCCGACCGTCTCACCGACCCACTCACCCATCGCCACATGACGAGTCTGGCCCTGCCACTCACGCAGCAGGGCCAAGACCCAAGATCTTCATGAGCCTTCTAGTAGTACTTCGTTAGGTTGTGGTTCTGTGGTTGCGGCGTTGTCGTTGTGTGTTGGGTAAGTGGCGGTGGCAGGTGGGGCATTCGCCGGTCCAGGCCCGTATCAGGTCCTGGAGGGTGTCGAGGACTTGGTAGAAGGTCAGGCCGGCGCTTGAGCTTTTGGGTCGAGGCGTCGGAGGGTGAGGAAAGCGTGGGCGGCGGTCACGAGGGTGACGTGGTGGTGCCAGCCGCGCCAGGTGCGGCCCTCGAAGTGGTCCAGGCCGAGGCCGTGCTTCATCTCGCG
>NZ_JBIVON010000047.1:0-17545 GCF_044754145.1 Streptomyces sp. NPDC093149 | reverse complement strand
CCCACTCCGCATTCGTCAGATCCCCACGTCCCATCCCACCACCCTGACCTCAACACCCCACCCCTGTCAGGAGATCCGAGAAACAGACCCTAGTACTGCAACGGTGTTTGTGCTGATGAGTGGCCAGTTCTATGGGCTGTGTCCGCGTCGTTTGTAGTGACTGACGCGGGCTTGGTGTTGTCGTCGTCGGCGCCAGTGCGACCAGTGCAGGATGTGATCGATCGAGGTGGGAGCGCGGTCGTTGAGGCGGGTGATCAGGCGTCTGATTTCGGCGAGGCTGAGGTGGATGAGCTGGGAGGATCCGTTTCTGCTTTGTCTGTGTCCAGCGCCCGGGCTCGCAGGACGGTCAGGCAGGCGTGGGCGGCCATGGCGAGGGTGATGTGGCGGTGCCAGCCGGGATAGCGGCGGACTTGGTAGTCGTCCAGACCGCACTCCCGCTTCGCGCTCTGGAAGCATTCCTCGACAGCCCAGCGGCTGCCGGCGATGTGGATCAGCTGATCGAGCGTGGTGTCCGCGGGGCAGTAGGCGATGTAGGTAGGTCGGGGCGACTTCGAGCCTCAGCTCGCCGATCACCGCCCCGCCACCACCGCCCGCCGAACCGCCGGCGGACCCGACCGTCGCCGCGCTGCGCGCCATCTCGACGACCTCGCCGCCAGGACCCACGCGATCCTCAACACTTGATGATGGACAACCGTCTCCCGGGGAGACCCGATCGAGTGAGACGCAGCGAGACCGGAACCACGTCCCGGACGTCTTCGCTATGTTGCGGACGTCGCGGACGGCCTGGCGGACCACGGTGCGCACCGCGGGCTCAACATCGGAACGAACGGCTACCTCGCGCCGAGTGGATTGCGCAGCGCACCCGCAAGGCCGAGCAGGCGTCATTGTCCCCCGGCCACACCGGTTGTACGGTCCGACCACTAATGACCGACTACTGAGAGGAACCGCACGTGAAAGTGTCGACTCGACCGTTACGGCCAAAAAGCCCCCTGTTCAAGGGCGTGGTTGTCGCTCTGGCTTCTCTTGTCGCCCTGATTGTTCAGGCGTCCCCGGCGACCGCGGACGACGTCTGCGGCAAACAGGTCGGCGGAGCGATCCTCGTCAAGTACACCGAGCTGAACCGCGAGACAGGGCCGCTCGGCTGTCCGACCAGCATCGAGCTGGACAACCCCGACGGCGTTGGCAAGCGACAGGAATTCGCGGGCGGCACCATCTACTGGTCCGCCGCCAGCAACGCGCACCCTGTATGGGGCACGATCGGCGGCAAGTGGGGACAGTCCGGATGGGAGTCTGGTTTCCTCGGCTACCCGCTCAGCGACGAACTCACCAACCCTGACAACGTCGGCAAGCGACAGCAATTTCAGGGTGGCACCGTTTACTGGCACCCGACGCTCTCCAACGGCGCGCACGCGGTACGCGAGTCAATCGGCGGGCTGTGGGGAGAGCTCAACTGGGAAGCCGGCGCCTTCGGCTATCCGACGAGCGACGAACGGTGGGACTCGGAGCTGCGGCAGACCTACCAGACGTTCTCCGGGAAACCCGGAGCGAAAATCTGGTACACCACCAACTCCGCTCCGGACGTGGAAGGATGCCCGGAGCGCGCCTACTGCGCGGGATACCGAGCGGACACCTCCGCAAACTGGGTCAGCAAGGTGGGCGTCGTACTGAACCAGGAGACCGGGGTTCTGACCATCTCGGCTTTCCCGACGGAAACCGGGTACGACGACGCGGACACCAACTACGACGAGCTGTGGCGGCAGATCTGGGACACCGTCCCCTACCCGTCGTCACGCCTCACTGCGGACCAGGGTTCATCCGTGTACGAGCAGATGGCCTGCCATGCCCGCTACGCGTACAAGATCTTCGGCCACTATCTCGGCGGCGTGAGCTGGGACTTCGAGTCGGACCGCCCGAACATCTCCTGGGACGAGGCGATGAACCCGCTTGCCGTCGCTATCCACGGATGCAACTGGAACTAGTGTCCTGAGTCGGGAATTCGGTTCAGATATCCTGCGAGGCGTTCGAGGATCTCGTCTGCGGCCTTTGTCCAGACGAAGGGTTTCGGGTCCTGGTTCCAGGTCTTGATCCAGGGTTCGGATGTCCTTCTCCAGTGCCTGGACGTTCTTGTGGACACCTCGCCGTATCTGCTTGTCGGTGAGCAGGCCGAACCAGCGCTCGACCTGGTTGAGCCAGGAACTGCTGGTGGGGGTGAAGTGCACGTGGAAGCGGGGGTGCGCGATCAGCCACTGCTGAATGGCAGGGGTCTTGTGCGTCGAGGCGTTATCGCAGATCAGATGCACGTCCAGGCCGGCGGGCACCTCCCTGTCGATCCGGACGAGGAACTTCCTGAACTCCACGGCCCGGTGCCGGCGATGGATCTGGCCGATCACTTCGCCGGTAGCGGTGTTCAGCGCGGCAAACAGCGTGGTGACGCCACCGCGCACGTAGTCGTGAGTACGGCGCTCGGGCATGCCCGGCATCATCGGAGCGGACCGGTCCAAAGCCTGGATCTGCGTCTTCTCGTCCACGCACAACACCAGCGCATGCTCGGGCGGAGCGAGATACAGGCCGACCACATCGCGGACCTTCTCGATGAACTGCGGATCCTTCGAGAGTTTGAAGGTGTCCACCAGGTGCGGCTTGAGACCGAAGGTCCGCCAGATACGCGTGATGGCCGACTGGGAGAGGCCCACTTCCTTGGCCATCGACCGCGTAGACCAGTGCGTGGCGTCCTTCGGCGTGGTCTCCAGTGTCTTGACGACCACTTCTTCCACTTGGGCGTCGGTGATCTTCCGGGGACCACCCGGGCGTGGCTCGTCGGTCAGGCCCTCAAGCCGGTCCCGCACAAAACGGGCCCGCCACCTGCTCACTGTGTGCTCCTCGACACCGAGCAGGGCGGCAACGTCTCTGTTCGAAGCGCCGGTTGCGCACTCCAGCACAATCCGGCACCGCAGGGCCAAGGCCTGGGAAGAGGTCCGACGCCTGGCCCAGCGGGTCAACGTCTCACACTCGTCATCGGTCAGCACCAGCTCGGCCTTCGGCCGTCCCGTCCTCGCCACCCGGCCATCATGCCGAACCGTCGAGGACTTACGCAGCGAATTCCCGACTCAGCTCGGGACGGCGTTGGATGCCGGCCCGGCCGCGCACGGCTGGACCGAGGATCGGCGTTGCATCTCGGCGCGGGTGGCGTGGCCGATCTACGACATGCGTCCGCCCTGTTCTTGCAGCGGCCCGACCGGCATACGTGGCGTGAGACGCTGGTTCGATGCCGCTGAATTTTGATGACTATGAAGCTTCCTTCTACGACAAGGAGGGGGAGGACTCCTTCTACGCCATCGAGAAGGAGGGGCAAGACGTTCTGCGGATCAAGAGCCTGGACCTCGGCGGTAATGTCTTGCACTGTCCCTTCGAGCTTCGGGATGCGAGTTTGAGCCACGACGATGTCGCTGGGCTTGTTTACGTGGTTCTCCTTGGGAAGTTCCTTCGCTGTCGCTACATGGGCAAGGCTAAATACGTTGATTTGGAGGACCTGAGCACCGGGGTCATGCAAAGGAATATCTATCTTGGATGATTCCAGCTAAGGCAATGCTCGACGTCGTACATTCCTGCCCGTCGGAGAAATTCGACGAGGTTGTGGTCGTCGCGGGCGAGTCCGAGGATGTGGCCATACGCGGCGACGTGACGACCGCCTGTCAGGGACGGCCGATGAACGACTATGGGCGTATTCACCATGCGTACAGAGTGCAACCGCGCCGAGGTCACAGCGCCCCAAGCGCGGTGTCCGGCCGACAGGAGGCGCAGGCCCGGATCCCCTCGGCGTGTTCATGCGCCGAGGGCAGACAATCCGTCGCCATACGCCCGTCTGGCCCACGGGGCGTTTTGGATGGAGCCTGGCCAACTGGTTAGTTCTGCTGCCGTCCGGTCCTCGCTTCGGTAACCAGCAGCCGGACGGCACTCCGCCGCCCTCTCGGGGAAGAGGGCGGCCCCAAAGCCCGAGATCATCTGGCGCTCGGAGACCGCCGCCACTCATGAACCACCACGCCCCCTGTTCCGGCCGCGGCCGGAACAGGGGCGGTCTCGTGCATCCGGGTTCAGTCGTCGTCCTCAGCAGGGTGTCGAACACGGCGCTTCAGCTCTCGTTCAACTTCGAACCTGCTCTGCCCAGTCGCTTTGGCGTGCGCGGTGATAGCTGCCTGCACCCGGGCCGCGGTCTCGACGGTCAGCCGGTTCTCCCTGCTGCTCAGCCCACGCCGCGCGTTCCAGCTCGATCAAGTCATCCGTAAGTTCGATTGCCACGTGTCGAGATCTGCAATCTGCCGCAATCTCCAGGTGTATGCCGGCTATCTGTCGCATCCTGGTCTCCCATTCAGCGCAGATGGAGGGCGATATGGCGCTCAGGTTCATCGGCACCACCAGCGACGACGGTGATTGCCCCACTCTCTACGAGGTCGAGGAGACATCGTGGTCCAGGGCGACAAACTCACCGACCCGGAGCACCTGGAGCAGCTCCGCGACGTGAAGTCGTCGGAGACATTCGTGGTGATCCCTCGGGAGCTGCTGACCCGCTTCGCGCCCAAGGAGTGACGTGCCGGACCTGATGCCGTTCAAGGAAGCCACTCACTTCTTCAGGGACTTCAAACACACTGCCTGGCGCCTGGAAACCCGTCAGGGCTATGCATCTGACAGGAACGGGCCGAACTGGGGGCGCTGGCGGAGCGGTGAGGAGGTCAGCCAGGACCCGCCGGACGACTGGCGGCGGAATGTGGCAGCGAAGACAGCGGCCGGGGCGCGGTTCGAGCGGGTGCGGTTGGTGGACGACCCGCCTACCCTAGGGCAGCAGTTTTTGCTTGCGCGGGCGCCAAGGAACGTGGCGGCCGGTGAGGACATCCGCAACCTGTACCGAACGGATGCTGTTCGGCTCGGCCTGCCGGACTTTGATTTCTGGCTGTTCGACTCCCGCACCGTGATGCGATTCGTATTCGATGAGGACGACACCACGCTCGGCGTGGTCCTCACAGATGACCCGGTCGACGTCGTGGCAGCGTGCCAGGCCCGGGATGCTGCTTGGCATCACGCAATCCGTACCGCCGACTTCGCCAGGGCGGTACGTTCCAGCGTGTGAGCACCGACTTTCAATCCGCCCGAGTCGCCCTCGGGGCCCGGCTCCGCGAGCTGCGTGCCGAGGCTGGTTTCGACGGCAAGGGCGTGGCCGAAGCGCTCGGCTGGCAGCGCTCGAAGGTGTCGCGGCTGGAGAACGGGAAGCAGACCCCCCTTCGGTCGCTGATCTCATGGCGTGGTCGCAAGCGGTGGGCCGTCCCGATATGTCCGAGGAGTTGAAGGGCCGCCTGTCCGGTCTGGAGACGCAGTACCGCTCGTGGCGTCGGCAGTTGGCCGGCGGGCATCGGGCTCGGCAGGAGCTGGCCGTTGCGGAGACCGCGGCGACTCAGATGGTTCGCGGGGTGGAAGTCTCCCGCATTCCTGGCCTGTTCCAGACGGCGGACTACGCCCGGCACACCTTCCAGGCGAATGCCGAGTTCCGGCAAACCCCTCGGGACATCGAGGAAGCCGTACGGACCCGCATCCTCGCCAGGATGCCCTGTACGAGCCGGGACGCCTGTTCCGGTTCACCGTCTGGGAGGGTGCCCTCCACGTCCTCACGTGCCCGCGCGAGGTCATGGCCGCACAACTTGAGCGCCTTGCCGGGCTGATTGGACTCGACACCGTCGAGATCGGCGTCATCCCGTTCGGTGCACAGCTGCGACGGGCGCCGACCCACGGGTTCTGGATCTACGACCAGCGGCTCGTCATCGTCGAGACGATCAATGCGGAGATGTGGCTCGATGACGAAGAGAACATCGCCCCGTACGAGCGGGCATGGGACTGGCTCGCCGAGGCTGCGGTTCACGGACCGCAGGCGCGCCGACTGATCGCCCGAGCGCGGGCCTCGCTGGACCTCACGTAAGCAACCGGATTCAATCCGCCGGCCCATGCGCGCAATCCCGCGCAACCGACGGACCAACTCGATGCCAGCGTCCCTACGGTGCTGGTCATGGCCCCACGGACACGCAATCCGGGCTCGGAATGGCTGGCCTCCTGTGCCCCGGATCCGGTATTGGTGCATCGCAAATGGGCGGCTGATGAACTCGCGTTCATTCCGTCCGGTCGGCTCTGGCTCGCTGTCGAGGCCGACATCATGCTGACCGTCGCCGCGATGCAGCGCATCGGCCCGGACCGGCTCGGCCCGGTCCTCGTCTACCTCGGCGCCGACCGCGCATGGTGGCTCGTGCCGCCGGGCGCCGAAGAAGCCCTGGGCGACCTTTCCAGGTTGACGGTGCATCCAGAGCGCTGGCAGCTCCGGTGCCCGCCGGCCGAGCGGTACATAGACGGCTACGGGTGGCTGGAGAAACCGGACGGCTCGGGAAAGCTGACGAGCGCAACCGTTCTGGGAGCCGCTTTCGGCCCTGGCGGAGGGCTCCGGCTGCCGGCCGGGGCGTTCGGTGGAGTACGCCCCTGACGGAACCGGTGCCGCCGGTGGAGTCTCTGAGTCCGCATCAGCAGCGCGGTTGTCATTGCGTGTTCTGCGGAGCTGCCCTGCGCGCCGGGTTCGTCCGTGACCTGGGGGTGCGCATACGCGAGGTGCACGGGAACCGCGCCCGATGGTTCCCCCGGTCCTGTCTCACCTGCCCGAAGAAGGGGAAACCGTGATTGCCCTGACCACTGGAGCCGAGCGGCGTCTCGCCGCGGAGCACTGGCTGTTATCGACGGTGCAGGACCGCAAACGGGTGCGCGCGGAGTGGGACGAGCGCCCCTTTGCGCTGCTGCCGTGCGGGACGCTGTGCGCGGCCGTACGTATCCCGTCCACTGTCGTCCAGGCCGCGGCCGGGAGCGACGACCAGGAGGACATCTGTGACCGGTACGCGGCCCGGTACTACGCCCTCGTCCCGGCCAGTGCGGCGCGGCGGTGGGACGTCCCGGGCACCGTGTGCCTGGGGAAGGGGTCGGAGCTGGGCGTTCCTCGCCCTGGTGTGACCGCCGGGGACGGGACGCGGATGTACTGGTCGGTGCCGATGGATTCGGCCGGTGTGCTGTGCCCTCCCTACGCTGTCTCTCAGGCCGTGATGGTGGGCCGGTACCGGTCGGTGGCTCATGGATGAGGCGGCCGTCCGGCGGGACTGCGACGAGGCTCTTGCGGTGACAGCCGAGGTCCTGGCCGATGGGGCGGCGCCGACGGCGGTACAGATGGAGCGGCTGCGTGGAGCCCTGACCGGCCACGTGCGCACGCTGGTCGACCTGGTCCGGCAGGAGTTTGCCGACGCTGAACCCGGGACACTGCACACCAAGGTCACCGAGACGCTCGCCCTCGCGGAGGACGTCCTGGCCCAGCCTGTACAGGGAGGCGTGATGGACCTGCTGGCCCCTCCCCAGGTTGCTCGGCTCCTGATGCTGATTCACACGGAGCGGGAAGTATTCGGCGCCTCGCCGGAGCTTCCTGCGCCGCAGCAAGCGTGCTCAGCACAGCGGGCCTCGAAGGAAGGTGAGACTGATCGTGGATGAGCTGGGTGCAGAGGACACGTACCGCATGCTGGTGGGCCACACCATGACGTGCTCGGCCTGCCGTGCTGATGCGCCGTGTGAGCGGCGGAGGGCGCTGAAGCGTGCGTGGAAAGCACTCCGCGGCCCGGCCCCGACTCCGGTCCTCTCCGGGCGGACGCGATGACCCCTTCGCGGCCGTCGGTCGTTCCGTACATCGCGTCATGGTCGCCGGAGCGGGTGTCGAGCCCGGTGGTGATGAGTCCGCGCGGCGGCATCGCGTACCGCGACGAAGACACCTGCGACCGGGATACCAAGGGCCGCCTTTGGCTGCGGACGCTGATCAAGCCCCGGTGCGGTCGTCCCGAGCTCGGCCGGGTGCACCCCCTGCGGCAGCGACGCGCAGGGAACCGCCTGCTGTGCCAGGTCTGCGGCGGGCCGTCCGACCGGGACGAGCGGGGCACGCTGTGGCTGCTGGAGGACTGCCGCGAGGACTGGGACGGCTGGCCGAACGGGCTGCTGACCGTGCACCCGCCGGTGTGTGTGCCGTGCGCGCGTATCGCTGTCGGCGCCTGCCCGAATCTGCTGTCCGGTTCCGTGGCCGTACGGGTCGGGTCATCCGAGGCGGCCGGGGTGTACGGAGTCACCTACCAGCCAGGCAAGAAGATGAAGCCCCGTGTGGTCGAGGACGGGGATCCCGCCTCGCAGTGGGTGCTCGCCAGTCAGCTGGCCCTCAGCCTCTCGGACTGCACACTGATCGACCTGGACGAGATCACCGATGCGCCGACGCCTCCCTCATGACTCCCGTCCGTGGCTACGCCGATGGCCACGGGCGGGTTCCCCGCCGCGGCCTCACGCGGACCGCGGCAGGTCCAGCCCCAACCCGGGCCGTAGGCGGACGCTCATCACTGCGGCCGTCGTGCTCGTCCTCGTGTACGTGACGATCACGCTCGCTGCCACGCACCGCCCGATCTGACAGGGCGGAGATATGAGACTCCCGCCCGTACCCGAGGCCGGCGGCGGCTGGGGTGCGGGTGGGGCTTTAGTCGTGCTTGGGCCAGATCGGGCCCTGGTCGGTCCAGGTGACGCCCTTGTTGCGGCACAGGCAGAAGGGGTGGCCGATCGGGTCGGTGTAGACCTGCCAGCCGTAGCCGTTGGGGCCGATGAAGTCCTGCCTTAGCGTCGCGCCGAGGTCGAGGACGCGGCGCTGCTCGGACTCGATCTCGTCCACTTCGAAGTCGAGGTGGAACTGCTTGGGGTGCTCGCTGTCGGGCCACTGCGGAGCGCGGTAGTCGTCCACCCGGATGAATGCCAGTTCGATCTCGCCGAACTGGATGCCAGCCCAGTCCTCGGAGCTGCCTTCCTTGATCGGACGGCCCGTCACCTCGGAGTAGAAAGCCGCCAGCTTCATCGTGTCCGGGCAGTCGATAATGAAGTCGGTGAGTCGCAGCATCCCGCGATCTTGTCACAAGCTCACACCCGAGTTCGAGACAGGCCCTAAGCAGCTCCGCTGAGGTGCGGGAACAAAAAGTTCCTGGGGCTTCGCCCCCGGACCCCGTTCACCAGGGGCGGCCAAGTTTGTACCGCAGGTGCGGATTGGCAGCGGACTTCGGTGGAGCCGCTTACTGATCGTTTCACCGACCGGCACGGCACCCCCCTGGCCATCTCGCGGACCAGTGGAAACCGGCACGACGTCACTCAGCTGATTCCTCTGCTGGACGCGATACCCCGAATCCGCGGGACGCGCGGGCGGCCGAGGCACCGGCCGGGGCGGCTGTTCGCCGACCGCGGCTACGACTACGACAAGTACCGCCGCCTCCTCCGGGCCCACGGCATCACACCGAGGATCGCCCGCAAGGGCACAGCCCATGGTTCCGGCCTGGGCAGGACCCGCTGGGTCGTCGAGTGGACCTTCGCCTGGCTCCACCAGTTCAAACAGCTCCGGATGCGCTACGGAATACGAGCCGACCTCCATCTGGACCTGCTCCAACTCGCCTGCAGCATCACCTGCTTGAGACGACTCCGGAAATCATTCTGAAACGATCAGTTACTCGCGTACGAGGTCGGCGAGCGGTACGCCGATCGCGTCGGAGATGCGATCACGGCGAGCTGCAGCCGGAGCGCCCCACCTCGGACGAGGCGGGGCGCTCTTCTGTCCGCGCTGTCAGCCTGCGCTGCGCGGTCCGACTCAGTGGATGATCCAGTTGATGACCATCAGGATCAGGACCCCGGTGCCGAGGAGTATCCCAGCCTGACGGAAGTACTCTGTCTCGCTGACCTTCTGGAGCGACCTCGATGTGAGTCCGCGGTAGATGCCTCGGGCCAGCCCGGTCGCGCCCGCCCATGCCGCACTGCCTAGCTGGTCGAGTGGCCCCGCGGTTTCGATGATCTGGCCGTCCGGCTTAGCGCCCTCGTGGGCCCGGTACATGTGCCGTTTCCGGTCGGCTTCGGCTTCATAGATGTCGTCGCGGGCGTCCCAGGTGAGGCGGCAGGCGTCGCAGCGGTAGGTGTATCGCACGCGCCGGACCGTAGCGGCCGGGCACAGGTTCGCGTTGGGGATCGCGCCAAGTTGTCCGAGAAGCGCCTGCGTACCCGTTTGGTCAGGCAGCTTCCGTCCTTTCGGGCCGATCGACGAGGGAGCGCGATGAGTAGCGGATGCCGGGACTGCGGGACGTGTACGAAGCCGGGGCTGGCCCGGTTGATCCAGAGCTGCGCCATGGGCTTCATGCACCTGTGCACCGTCGGGATCTCGTGGGCGGTGAAGCGGGGCACGATGCGGCACTGCCCGCAGTGCAAGCACCTGCTGGGCGGTCATCAGCGGAGACCCCGGCGACGCCCTCGTGCTGGCGAACATCCTGCGCACCGACATGCACGCCCACCGGCCGCTGCCGCAGGACAGCGACCTGGCCCGCGCCATCACCGTCCTGGCCCGCGCCCAGCAGGACGCCACCTGGAACCGCCAGCAGATCTCCAACCAGCTCAGGTCTCTGCTGCGCGAGTACTACCCGGCCGCGCTGGTGGCCTTCGAGCCCTGGAAGAACGGCCTCTGCCGCCCGGAGGCCCGTGAGGTCCTCAAAGCGGCTCCGACATCATCCCGCGCCGCTTCCCTGACGCGCACACAGTTGCAGGCCGCACTCAAGCGAGCTGGTCGCCAACGCAGCATCGCAAGCGAAGCCGACCGGCTTCGCGACGTGTTCCGTGCCGACTGGGCCCACCAGCCACCCGCGGTCGAAGACGCGCTCGGCCAGCAGATGCTCGCCCTAGCCGTACGGGTTGAGTGCCCAGAAGCGGACGGTGTCGCTGCGACGGTCGAACCACAGGTTGGTGGAGTAGCCACTGCCGTCGCGGTCGAGCTCGTGCGACCGGACCCACTGCGGGTTCTCCGGCCCCTCGCCCTCGAGTGGCTTCTCGAACCACGAGGAGAAATCATCGGTCGGCCCCTCGGAGACGAAGGCGTGGGCCGCCGTCAGCTCGGCAAGTCTCCCCGGTGTCAGCCGGGCGAAGCCCGAGATCACCAGCTCCGGCGACGGTACGCCCCGGTCGTTGTCCCGGCTGCTCACCCACTTGGCGTCGGTGAGCGGGCCCAGCAGCGGGAACGCCCGCTGCAGCGGTGCGGTGTCGGTGTGCCAGTCCTCCTTGGCCCCGTTCGCCACCTGACGCAGGGCCCACCAGGCGGGTAGGACCGCCAGCCCCGCCCCGATCCCGATCAGCTTCCGTCGCTCCAACGCGATCCCCCTTCGGGGGCACCATATCTGGCTCAAGCACCTCACCCGGACTACCCATTGATCACAACCAAATACGCGCCCTAGTACCAGAACGCCTTGACGACGGCGCGGTGTGCAGCGGCCGCGCGGCCGTAGAAGTCCCGAAGGCCGGTGTGGTGGGCAAGGTAGTTCTCCTTGGCCGCGCCTTCCGGGTCCTCCCACTGGGCGTACGGCGCGGTGAGTTTGGCCCCCTCCACCTGCCAGAGAGCTTCGAAGGAGGCCCCGGCGAGCAGGTCTGCGACCGTGGCGACCTGGTCCGGGTCGAGGATGACGAATGGCGGTTGCTGGTCCATGTAGGCGGGGACGATCCGACCCCCGTAGATCGGCAGATCCCATGATGTAGTCCCGCCGACGAGCGTGGGCCCTGCCAGGTAGAGGTCGTTGAGGGGGCCGAAGTCCTTGGCTATGGATTCCGCGATGCCTGCCGCGTACTCGGTCTCATGGTTGTCCCAGGCCGCGCCCATGAACTCCTCCAGTGAGGCATGGTCGTCCCGGATCTCATCTTCTGCCACCGCTCGAAGGTGAAGGTGAAAGCTCATGTCTCGGTCTCCTCGTGACTGCCTGCCTTGATCTTGCATGACGGCCCGTCGGGTGCGGACTGGCTGCGGGAGTGCAGGTGGCCCGGCTGTCGCGTCGAGTGGGCTCTGGGTTCCACGGCTCCGGTGGGGTGATGCTGTTTGGAGGGACGGGAAGCTGCTGGGCAACCGGGGTTCGGCAGGGCATGGAGCCGTCATCTTCACCTGAGGAGTGCAGCATTCCTGACGACGAACAGGACCCTAGACCAAGTCCCATCGTCCCAGGTCAGAGGTACTCCTCGCTTGTTTGATCAAACTTCGGACGCCCACACTCGCATGTGCGGCCCCTCTCCGCCGAATACGGACAGCACGGCCTGCCGTCCTGGTCCCAGGTATCCCAGCCCTTCGGCACCCAACTGACCGGAATCGGCATACGACTGACAGCAACCATCGCCATCCGGTACAGCCGTGCCCGCGCACGGGCTGGCGATCTGCTGGACGGCCTTCTCTCGGGCGTCGTAGAGCTGATGGGTGCACTTCGGATGACCGATTCGAGGACCGACCTCGGTCACCATGCCCGCCAGGCCCACTCCACGCCCACCTTGGCGAGCGCCGTGCACCGCCCGGCGATGGACGTCGCCAGGGTGCCGCACGAGCTGATCGACTGGACCGCGCGGCGCGGGGAGCAGATCGCCGCCCTCGGCTTCCACGCGATAGCCATGAGAGAAGCTGAGGGCGTCCGGCAGGCGGGTCAGTAATCGGGTCAGCGGGTGATCCTGGAGGTATGGCCCGTGTGCGGTTCTGCGCGTCGTGCGGGGCCCGGCTGCCGAGAAACGCGGCCGCCCGGCGCCGGTACTGCGGTGACGCCTGCCGGGCCCAGGCGTACCGGGACACTCTTGCCGCGGACTGCATGGGCCCGCACGAGCTGGGACGTGCCACACAGGGCCGCCGTACCTCATGTGTGATGAACTATGGCCCGGTTTCCAGACGTTGATCTCGTCTCGGCAAGAAAGTGGGAGGGACCGTGAACCTTGGCGGGGGGACGTGGCAGCGGCTGACCGCCGTGGCGCTCGTCATGGCGGTGGCGGCCGGGTGTACGGGTCAGGGCGAAGGGCCGGAGGGCGGGAACGACAAAGACCTGCTGCGGAACCACGACTGGACGCAGATGCCGGGCACCACCGCGCGGAACGACGTCCTGCGGGTCAGCGCATCGGATCGGCACATTGTGGAGCAGGACTCCTCCGGCGGCCAGCCCAATCCCCCGCTGAACCTGGCCGGCCCGCATCTGAGGTCCGATGGCGACTTCACCGTCACCGCACGGATGTCCGGTGTGGGCGACGATGACGGCGACTCATGGCTGCGGCTGTACGGACGGGTACCGGTCATCTACGACGAGTGGCGACAGGAGCGGCCCTCACTCCGCGTCGGCGTGACCGCCGACGGACAAGTGAAGGTACAGATATGGGACGGCGAGGGCGACGAGCCAGCCACCTCCAAGGTTTTCGACTGCGGCTGCTCCGGGACGGTGACGCTCGCCGTGTCGAGCATCGGTGACACCTTCCGCGTGAAAGCCGACGGGCGGCGGCTGGGAACCGTGCAGGACCCGGGGGTGTTCGCCGAGGGCACTGTCTGGTTCGGTCTGGAGGCGGACGCGGGCGAAGACGAGCGCCGCGAGGGATGGCGTCTGACGCAGCTGATCGCGCGGGCAGAGAGCGGTGACTCGCTCCGCGTGGTCAACGCGCCGCAGCTACGCCAGGAGCAGTCCGACGACTCGCTGCGTGCGCGGGCCGCAGACGTGGGGCGGCCGTTCGACGTCGGCGCCGCCCTAGCCGAGAACCCGCTGCTCACCGACTCCCGCTACCGGGCGCTCGCGGGGAGCCAGTTCTCCATGCTCACTCCGGAGAACGCGTTCAAGCTACAGTTCCTCCACCCGCGCCGGGGCGTCTACGATTTTCGCGACGCGGACCTACTCGTACGCTTCGCCCGCGCAAACGACATGAAGGTTCATGCGCACACCCTCGTCTGGCACGAGGCTCTGCCCAACTGGATGCGGGAGAACGACGATCCCGAGGAGGTGCGTCGGACCATGCTCCGGCACATCGCCACGGTCGCCGGTCACTTCAAGGGGAAGGTCGCGGAATGGGATGTGGTCAACGAGCCCATGTCCGACGACAAGGAGAGCTACACCAACGGGGATCTTGGTCTGCGCTCCGAGCAGAGCCCGTGGTTCGAGGCCATGGGCGAGGAGTACATCGGCGAGGCGTTCAGGGCCGCCCACCGGGCCGATCCGAAGGCACGGCTGTTCCTCAACGAGTACGGGGTCGAGGAGGAAGGCGAGCGGTGGGACGCCCTTTACGATCTGGTCAAGCGGCTCAAGGAACGGGGCGTACCGATCGACGGCGTGGGTTTCCAGAACCATGAGTACGCACCCGGCGACCGCATCGACCCAGAGACCTTCCGCAGCCATGTGCGGGATCTGGCGGAGCTCGGGGTCCAGGCGCGGGTGTCGGAGATGGACGTCCCCATAGGCGAGAACGAGGAGGACGGGCGGGAGACCCAGGCCGACGAGATGGTGGGC
The DNA here is from genome assembly GCF_044754145.1 of Streptomyces sp. NPDC093149. Taxonomy (NCBI): domain Bacteria; kingdom Bacillati; phylum Actinomycetota; class Actinomycetes; order Kitasatosporales; family Streptomycetaceae; genus Streptomyces; species Streptomyces sp. NPDC093149. The sequence goes on along the minus strand of NZ_JBIVON010000047.1, from coordinate 3,158 downwards.
AAGCTGCGGGTCTGCCTGGAGGAGCCGAACTGCACATCGTTCTCCACGTGGGGATTCACCGACCGGTACGGTTCCACCGCCGACACCAAGATCTATCCTCCGCGCACGGCCGATTCCCTGCCGTGGGACGCGGCCCTGCGGCCGAAGCTGGCGTACGAGCGCCTGCTCGAGGCCTTTGACGAGGCGTGAGGCATCAGGGCTCCCCGGACCGCTGGGGCCCTACCCACGCTGGGCACTGTCACGTTGGCTGACCGGGTGGGATGATCTTCGGGTTGATCATGGTGGAGGGGGATGTCCGTGGGCAATACGCCGCCGTCATACAAGGGGCACCGGTACCCGGTGGAGATCATCGCGCACTGTGTGTGGCTGTACTTCCGCTTCCCGCTCAGCTTCCGTGAGGTCGAGGAGCTGGCTTGTCTATGCTCCTGGCCTGCGCGAATGCATCGACCAGGCACGGGCCCGCCAGGCCGCACAGGGTCACCAGGACCAGCAGAGCGGACGGAAGGTCTCCACCACCAGCGAGCAGACCGACCTGCTTCTCGCCCGCCAGGAGATCAAACGGCTCCGGACCGAGAACGGCCAGCTGCGGCAACAAGCCCGCGTTAATCTCGGGCAGCAGGTCGAACAGCTCGGCAACCACGACCTCGTCGATCGCATCAGCGAACTCAGCGAGGAAAACCTGCGGCTGTCCACGGCGGAACGGCAAGCGACCACGGAGAACACGGGTCTCCACCAACGAGTCACCGAGCTCGAGGGCGACCTCACTGCCGCCCGCACCAGCCTCCGCCGGATGATCCGCAACGAGAACCGCTAGATCTTGATCCAGTAACGCCGCGCGGGACCGAACTCGGTGTCCCGGATGCCCTCGAAGACGCCGCCGCACCGCTCGATGGTCTTCACCGAAGCGGCATTGTCGACCGCGCAGACGGCCAACACCCGATCCAGGCCGAGCGCCCGCGCCTCATCGAGCAGCTGGCCCACCGCCCAACTGGCCAAACCGCGCCGCCGCGCGGACGGTTTGATCCCATAGCCGATGTTCCCAGCCCACGACACGTAGTCGCTGCTGCCGTATCGCAGTGCGATTCCGCCGAGCACCCGATCGCCCTCCACGATCCACCGATAGATGCACCGCATCGCGTCGGTCGCTTTCGCCGCGTCCGGCTGGTCGGTCAGCCGGCGCACCCAGGCCGCAAACCCCGCGGCCGAGTCCACCTCATCGGACGGACTCAGCCCGAAGCCGTCCTCGTGTTGACCCGGACCCCACTCAGCGCGGGCCTCAAGCCAGGAGACATGCAGGCGGACAGTGGGCGCGATCAACTCTGGCACCCGGCAACGATAACGTCAGAACGTGTCCCCGACGCCGGACAGTGCCCAGGGCTCCGTCGTTCTCGCGGTCGGCCCGATGTAGTCGGTCTGGGTCTGATACCCCGACTCGGCCGTAATGTGGCGGTTCGGTAGGTGCACGTGCAGGCACGACTCCCAGTGATCATGGAGTGTCGAGTTCCCTGATCACCACAACGGAAGACCGTGCCTGCCGCGTCATCATCTCCTGTACCTGCCGGGCTGGGTCAACTCGCCGGTTCTCCCCCGATCCGCCGGGGTGAACTGCCCAGCCCGCTGGGCCGGTTGCGCTGTCTGCCCGACCCGCGCTGCTGCCGTGGCCGGCGCCACCCGCTGGTGTACGTTCTGGCCCTGGCCGGAGCGAAGTCCCTGACCGCGATCGCCGAGTGGGCCGCCGACGCCCCTGACCGACTGCTTCTCCACTGCGGGGCCATGCTGCGCGATCCGGAACGGCCCTACCGGGCGCCCAGCGAGGCGACCGTGCGCCGAGTGCTGCAACAGTGCTGGTTGAGGGCGGTATGCGTGGCGAGGCTGGGTCGGCCGGGGATGTCGGACGAGATGAAGGCAGACTTGTGGCGACGGTGGAGGGCCGGGGAGTCGATCAGCGTCATCTCCAGGCAGATCGGCAAGCCGCCGGGCTCGGTGTTCACCGTCCTCAAGCACCACGGAGGGATCGCTCCCGAATCCCGCAAGACGCGGTCCGGAAGCCTGACCATGGACGAGCGGGAGGAGATCTCGCGCCGGCTCTGTGCCGGTGAGTCCTACCGGACGATCGCCGGCCTCCTGGGACGCGCGGTGCCGACGATCAGCCGTGAAGTCAACAACAACGGCGGACGCGACGTTTACCGAGCGATCGCTGCACAGGAGCGCGCACTTGATCGCGCTCGCCGCCCGAAGCAGTGCCTCCTCGCCCGCAGACCCGCGCTGAGGCAGACGGTGGTGAGGCTACTGGAAGAGGAGTGGTCGCCCGGGCAGATCGTCGGCCACCTGCGTCGGCATCACGGTGACGACCCCGTCACGCGGATCAGCCACGAGACGATCTGCCGATCGGTCTACACCACCCGCTGGAAAGTGATCCCGCGCGAGCTGTGCAAGCGCCTGCGGACTGGCCGCCCGATCCGGAAGAACGAGCACCACACGGTGAAAGGCCAGTGGCGCTCACAGATCACCGATGCTCGACCGATCGAGGAGCGGCCCCGGGCGGCAGAGGACCGCAGCGAATCCGGGCACTTGGAAGGCGATCTGTTGATCGGCTCGAACAACAGTCAGGTCGCCACGCTGGTCGACCGGAAGTCACGGTTCCTCACAGTCGTGAAACTCGCCAGCCGCCACACCACCGTGGTCGTTCCCGCTCTCGTCGAAACCTACGAACGCATGGACCCCCGACTACGCAGCACGCTGACCTGGGATCGCGGCATGGAACTGGCAGCCCACAAGCGGCTCACCGCCGACATCGGTGTCGACGTGTTCTTCGCAGCCCCGCGTAGCCCCTGGCAACGCGGCACCAACGAGAACACCAACAAGCCCCTCCGGCAGTACCTGCCCAAAGGCACCAACCTGTCGACGTTCAGCCAGGACGACCTTGACGCCATCGCGACGAAGCTCAACAACCGTCCACGCAAGTGCCTGGGATTCCGCACACCAGCCGAGAGTGTTGCCTTGACCGGTTGAATCTAAGCCTGGCCAATTCGACCGGTGGCGGGAAGCCGGAGAAGAAGGGTGCGGTGAGGTCAATGGGTCGGTGCAACATCCCAGGTAGAACGGTTACTGGAGGTGTTGCTGGGTGGCGAGGATCGGGCGTCCGGGGTTGTCGGACG
>NZ_JBIVON010000046.1:0-19049 GCF_044754145.1 Streptomyces sp. NPDC093149 | reverse complement strand
GGACCCTAGACAAGTCCCATCGTTGCAGGTCAGGGGCACTCTCCGCTTTTTTGATCAAGCATCGGACAACCCACCTCGTGAAAGCCCGAGGCTAGATACCGCGCGGGCGTGGCCCGTTCTTGGAACCGGCCAAGGAGGTCTCGTAGGGCAGCGGTGTCGGCCTGAGCACCTCGGCCGAGGAGCTGGGACTGCCCACGCAGACGTGACGCAGGGCGCCGTACTCGCTGGTCGCCTGCGGGGTGAGCACGATGGTGTGCCTTCTGGGCGGCGTGTGGGACAGGGCGGACGGCGGGCCGGACGTGGCGCAGACGGTCCCAGGAGGGTGCGGGGTCCGGGGGCCGACGGGGCTCTTCTTCTGGGTGTCGGGGACCTGGAGCAGCCAGTGCGCGGCGTTGTCGCGGAAGGACGCGTGGATCGGCACGAGGTCTGGGTCGCTGGTGTCGTCGAGGGCGGTGACGTTGATGCCCATCTCCGGGATGTCGCTGTCGATCGCCGCGACGCGGGTGCCGCAGGTCGGGCAGAAGCCGCGTTTCGCCTCGCCTTCGAAGGTCTCGTACCAGGTCGGCTCGCCGCCCTCACCGGTCCAGGTGACCGTCTCGAATCCCACCCACCACATCACTGGTGTGCCGCCGAGCTTCTGACAGTGGCGGCAGACACTGGTTTCCCTGTCAAGTCCTTGTGTTCAGGTACAGGGCCGCGTCCAAGATGGCCTCTCTGGGTGACCTACCGCCGCGCCACTCGAGGAGCGACCCTGCTCGCTGTAACAGCTGAATCATCTCGCCAAAGTAGGGCAGGGCCAGATTAGTTCGCAGGGATTCCGGCCATGCAGCGTCCTAGTCGAAGACGTTGAGCACGCGTCCGCGGATCTTGCGTTGCTCGAGCTTGAGGTGTGACAGACGAAGTTCACCGATAGCGGTGGTCCTGGCGAGTTTGCGGGTTTCCCAGAACACCTTCATCCACTCCGGATGGGTGACTTCCCAGAGATAGATGGCGAGGTTTTCCCTGAGAAGTTTGGTGAGTTTCTTGCCGTTGAGGATGCGCTCGCGGACGTCGATGTTCTGGCGGGGGCCGAGGCACTGGACGGCGGTGAGGAGGTCCTCGCTGTCCAGATGGCCCGGCGGGATCTTTCCAGCCTCTTGGAGGGCGTCTGCGAGCTCGCGGACCTGCTGGGGTGCGGGGAGGTCCTTGGCGGAGTGGAGGGCCAGCATGGCGGCCACGGAGTCGGTGTTGGTGGGCCGCATGACGCGGCCTTCGAAACGGACTCGCTGCGCCCATTCGACGGCTTCGATCTGCCGTTGCTGTCCGGTGAGCTCGGCGATGTTCTCGTCCGCCAGGGCGGCGGCGCCGGCGGGCGTGCCAGGGCGGGTGTTGCCGTGGTAGTGAGTCCAGGAGGGGTTTCCTGCCCCCCAGGAGAGTGCCTGCGTGGTGACCATGGTCTGCCAGAGGCGGGCAACGGTCAGCGCGTCCTCGCGCGGGTCGTTGTCGCCCCGCTCGGGAGACATGCCGTGCATGCCGCCGCCCGGCCGAAGTCCGGGGGCGGAAGACGGATGGGCGGGCTTGGCGCGCGGATCGCGGAGGTTGGCCTTCGCCAGCGCGTCCAGGCCGCAGCCAGTGGGGTAGCGCTTGCCGCGAATACGATGAGCGAAAGCAAGCGTGTCGACGGTCCGCTTGAGCAGGGAGTCCGGGACGTCGGTGACCATGGCGGCCGCGCGAAAGTCGGCGGTGAGGATGCCGTGGCCGATGACTAGCCGCTTTCCGTGCAGAGCGTTGATCAGGCGGCTGGCAGGGCGGGGCCCTTCGATCAGTTCTTGCCCCGTGACGCGGAGTTCGGCCCCGTTCCATTCGGCATGGACGAGCCCGGCGCGGCCGATCACCCAGCCCTCCGGCGGCGCGGGGGCGACCCCGCGTCCGTGGGCTCGAGAGCCGCGATCGAAGTCGACGTCGCAGAAGGTCAGCGCCAGCGGGCGCGACTGCCCCTGTCCCTGCTGATGCTGGCGGCGACGACGTGATGCCTTACCCAAGGGATGCCCCATTCCTCCAGACGGTGTGACGCAGCGCGATCGCATCGTGACAGCAGCCACTGACAATCCGGTCTGACCTGGAGGAAAGCATCAGGAGCCCCAGGTACGCAGCACCGACCAGGGCCTTCGAGGGAGCAGGTGACGTCTCCCGATCCGTGGACAGGCGGTCAACCAGCAATGCTGTGCTCGGTCTCCGGCACCGGGGGCAGCCAGTGCACGGCGTTCTCGCGGAAGGACGCGTGGATCGGCACGAGGTCTGGACCGCTGGTGTCATCAAGGGCCGTGACGTTGATGCCCATCTCCGGGATGTCGCTGTCGATCGCCGCGACGCGGCTACCGCAGGTCGGGCAGAAGCCGCGCTTCGCCTCGCCTTCGAAGGTCTCGTACCAGGTCGGCTCGCCGCCCTCACCGGTCCAGGTGACCGTCTCGAATCCCACCCACCACATCACTGGTGTGCCGCCGAGCTTCTGACAGTGGGGACAGGCACAGGTGTGGGCAAAAACTGCCGGACCCCGAGTGGTGAAACGGATGCGGCCGCACAGGCAGCCGCCGGTACGTTCCCCAGCTGTTTCGGCTCCCGGGGCGTCGGCGGCGAGGGTGGCGTTCATATGGTGATCTCCCGGGCGTTCTGGGTGAGTTGGTCCCATCAGTGTGCCATCGCTTCCGTGATCGTCAGGACGCTGTTGGCGGCTCTGGCGTGGCCTCGGCCGCGTGCGCCGATTGCTGAGGCGTCACGGGCAGGGCGACGAATCTGCGGCTCAGGGGCGTCGGGGGGCGCGGACGGTCTTTCCGGCGTCGCGCCAGGTGCCGACGTTCAGGGTGCCGGGGCCGTCGATGACGCGCGGGGTGGTGTTTCGGGCGGCGACGCGGGGCGGGTCGATGCGGGAGGACGAATGGCTGTGACAGCCAGGGGGCAACGTCGTGGTCCTGCCGGCCCGAGCCCGCCCTCACTCTGCCTGGGCGCGTCACCTGCCAGTTCGCGCGGTCTTCAGTGGTGTGACTAATGTGTCGCGCGCCAGGCATTTGCGTCCTGCCACGGGGAACCTGACCCTGTCCTGAAGGGGATGCATGGACGTTTGTCTTGGCAGAGCACACGGTTCGGGTGAGTGGGTATGCGAGCAATCTGGTGATGCGCGAGCTGGGCGAGACGGCCGCCAGCGGCCCGATTGGGGCCCGTCTGGCCGCCTGGCGCCGCCTCCGGGAACTGACCCGGGATGACCTTGTCTCCCGCACCGGCCTGGAGCGCGATTACCTCGCGGGGCTGGAGACGGGCCGGGAGTGGGTGGACCGCCGTGGCCGACTGGCGGCGCTGGCCGCCGCCTTGCGGCTGGACGTCGCGGACCTGACCGGGCAGCCCTACCCGCCACGTGGGGAGGAGCACGCGGCGGTGCGGGCGGTCGCCTTCCACCTGCGGCGCCGTCTGGTCCGCCGACAAGCGGATGCGGCCCCCGGCGTGCTGCTGGAGGAGCTGGCGGAACGGACCCGGGCCGCCGCGCGGGCGGATGCCTGGGGCGATGAGCACCATCTCGCGCTCGAGCTGCCGGAGTTGATCGAGGCGGCCGACCGCGCGATGGCCGCCTCTGCGGGGCCCGGGTGGGAAGAGGCGGTGCGGCTGCGTGTGGACGCACATGTGCTCGCCGCCGGGCTGCTACGGCGTCTCGGTTACAAGGACCTGGCGTGGATGCTGCTGCACCGGGCCCGTCCCGGCACGCGCGAACCGCTGCCGGTGCTGGTTGAGGAGGTAAGGCTGCTGATCGACCTCGGCCTGCCGGAGTACGCGCTGGCCCGCGCCGGCCGCGCCGAGGAGGTCGGCGCGGGCTGGGAGCTTTCGGTGCTGGCCGCCGTCGCCCAGGCGATGGCTGGACGCCGCCCGGAGGCCGAGCAAGTTCTTGCCACGGCCGCCGAACGGGCCGACGGCGCACGGGAGGCGGCCCTGGTGATCGCGGCCCGCGCCGCCGTAGCGGCCGAGGTGGGGGATGCGGCGGAGGCCTCCGATTATGCCCGCGCGGCGGATCATGCCGCACTCGGCGGCGCCCATCGCTCCAGTCTGCTGGTGGTCGCCGCGGCGGCCGAGGCCCGCCAGGGCCGTGCCGATGAGGCTGCCGCCCGGCTCGTCGAGGCCGATGCGGCGGCACCGCTGCGGCTGCGGCTGGACCCTTTCGCCCGGGACCTGGTCGCCGCGCTCACCGACCGCACCACTGTTCAGGCCGCGGCGGTGCGGGATCTGGCCGAGCGGGCCGGGCTGCGGTGATGCCGCCCGTCTGGCGGGGAAAGACCCCTGGGGCGGCAGGCTCGCCCTACGCTACGTCTGAGGCACGGGAGTTGAGGCGGGGACGATGAATGAAGAGCAGGCTCGGAGGATCGGCGAGCGTCTGCGGTCGGCCCGCCGGCAGCGCGGGATGAGTCTGCGCAGCCTCGCGGGCCTGGCCGGGGTTTCGGCCGGCTACCTGTCGATGGTGGAGAACGGCCAGCGGCTGCTGGACCGCTCCAGCCTCATCACCTCCTTCGCCGAGGCCCTGCAGATCGCCCCGTCTGAACTGACGTGCCAGCCCTTCGCCCCGGTGGACCCGCACACCAGCGCAGCCCACGAGGCGGTCCCCGCCCTGCGGCTGACGCTGATGGGCCTGACCATGGCCACTCCACCGGACCGCCGCCCACCGGAGGTTCCGGCGGCGGTGCTGGCCGAACGGGTAGCGAAGGCCAACCGGCTCTATCACGGGGCCGAATACGGCACCCTCGCCTCCGGGCTGCCGACGCTGCTGGCCGACCTGCACGCAGCCGCCTACGGGGTGAGGTTCAGGCGGCAACGCCGAGTTCCTTCCGGGTTCGCTGGATGAACTCGCGGACGGCCGGCTCCCGGTGCGCCAGGGGGTCAGGGCCCTGCTGAATCCCGTTCCGACACCCGGTGTCATACTGCAGCCACTCGCAGTTGTCAGTGGCGATCCCTAAAGTTGCCGGGACGTCGTCAACTGAGGGGGCACACACATGACTTCGCCGAAGAAGCCGAAGCCGCGGCGCAACTACAGCAGCGGCACTGTCGCAGGACTCCTCACTCTCGCCCGCGGCGGCTGCTACTGGCCCGGCTGCAACGAGCCCACCGTCCGCATGGTCGCAGGCGATCCCATCCAGAACCTGCAGATCGCCCACATCCGCGCGCTCGAGGACAACGGTCCCCGGGCCGATGCGACCTGGACTGAGACCCAGCGGAACCACTTCTCCAACCTGATCCTGCTCTGCAATGTCCACCACAAGGTGGTCGACGGGCCCCGCAGCGGGGAGTTCCCTATCGAGGTGCTTCTCGAGTGGAAGGACGCCCGCGAAGCCGATGGAGTCGACGCGCTCGAAGGCCTCGGCGACCTCACCAAGGCCGACCTTGGGGAACTCATTCGTGAGGCCCAGGCCGAGTTCGTCGACCGCCTTGGCCCGGCGCTCGACGAGTTCGCTCAGTCCGCCCCGGAAGTCGCCTCACTGCTCAAGATCGCGACGTCCGAGTTCGCGGACCTTCGCGTCCAGCGCTTCGGTGTCTCCGAAGACATCGTCGTGCGCTTGAGCGATGCAGCCGCCTCTCTGAGCGGGCTGGAAGACCACGCGAACACGCTCAGCCAGGCCGCACACGACCTGAGAGGGCTGGCGGACAGTGCCAGCACGCTGGCGGACGCCGCTGACGATCTGCAAGGCCTCGAAGGCAATGCAGCCGCGATCGCGTCGGCCGCTCAACGACTTCGGGGCCTGGAGGGCATCGCGAACACGCTGTCGAACGCCACGGACAAGCTGGGGAACCTGGAGGGCCAGGCATGGGAGCTCAAGGACGCCGCAGGAGCAACCAAAGAAGCTGCCCAGGAGGTTGCTCGGGCAGCCGAAGCCCTGAACGAGGCTCGCCGCCGCAACCGGTGACAGACACACCACCCCTGAGCCCGCAAGCTACTCGCGTCTGGAAAGCCCCGACCGAAGCATGGAGATCCCCCGGGGGCGGTCACTGGGAAGCTGCGGAAGTCGGGCACCAGGAATTCACCTACGTCGGATCTGACGACGGCGGCATCCCGATCACCCACCTCGACACCAACCCCGAATGAAGCCGCCAAGACGACCACGCCGACGGCTGAGCAAGCCGCCCTCACCCATGTCGGCCCCGTCCGGCCGGATCCGGCCACCGGTCACATCTATACACGTGTCCTCGCCACCCCCGAACAGGCCGTCGAACTCTTCAACTGGGGTCCGTCGGCTGCAGATCAGCTCGACGCCGTCCATGAGGCACGCCAACGCCTCGGCATCCCCAGAGCCGCACGCCAGCCCTTCACCGAACTCGCCGATCCCACTGCCTGGTAGTTCCGCGCTCTGGGTGCACGCGGGATTCGGCTTCTCGGCGGGACGAGACGCGGAGCGGGCCAAGTAGGGTCGGCGGTGGCACAAGGGCCTCGTGGACAGCGTGCTGGCCGGCCCGCGCTACGATTTTTCCCACTCCCGACCATCGAGGAAGCCCGTGCCCCCCGTGCCGTCCTTCTCTCACCTTCCCCACGCCGCGCAGCTCGATCTGCTCGAATCACTGACCCGAGCCTCGCTGAGCGAGTACTACGGACTCGACGGCGCGGCCGTACGAATGGAAGTCCAGCAGTACGAGGACAACGCCGTCTGGCGCGTCACCCCGCCAGGTCAAGGTTCCTACGTCGCACGCCTGTCCGTCCGCGACGGACGCCCTGCCCACCAGCAGCGCAGCGAGATGCAATGGCTGGAAAACCTGGCTGCCTCCCGCACGGTCGCCGTCCCCGAGCCCGTCACCACCGCTGACGGCCGATATGTGGTCCCCGTCGAAGTCCCCGGCCATGACGAACCGTCCACCCTCGCTCTCCTTCACTGGCTTCCTGGCACGGCAGAGCCTCCCTACCGTCAGCCCGGCGTGGCGCAGGAGATGGGCTGCGCGACTGCCCGTGTGCACCAGCACTCCGCGACGGTTCCGCTGCTGGATTTCGATCGGCTGGTCTGGGACGCGGAGACAATCCTGTTCAAGGGGCATGCCCTCACCGATCCCACCGCGCAGAAGCAGTTGGGCACCAGCGGCACCGATGCGCTCCGCAGGGTCGCCGAGTTGATCACACCGGCCCTCCAAGAAGGCGGCCAGGACGAACGCGGGCGTATCCATGGCGACCTTCACCTCGAGAATCTGCTCGCGTTGCCTGGCGGCGGCGTCGGCGTCATCGACTTCGATGACTGCGGCGTGGGTCATTTCCTGATCGATATCGCCACCGCGCTCTCCTCCGTCCACCGGATCGCGCGGAAAGTACCAGGCGCTTACGAGGAGTTCGTGCGCGCATACCTGGCCGGCTACGCCGCGGTGCGACCCCTGCCGACTGGCCTCGTCCGGCTCCTGGAGCCCTACCTGCTGCTCCGCGATGCCTTCATCCTCAACTTCGTCACCGCCGCAGCACCGGTCAACGCCGTCGTCGCCTCATGGGGACCGGGACGCATCGCCGGCATCGTGGCGAGCATGCAGGCGTACGTGGAGGGGCACCCCTACCCGGGCACCCTCACCTAGGAGCGGCAATGAACTAACTCAGATCGGAAACGCCCACTTGATCATGGTCGGCCGCTCGGACGCGCGTCCGAGCGGATCGTGGACGCCACGGTCAGGTGCACCCGTATCGCCTTCATCGCCTTCCACGGCGGCTTCCGCCTCGGCCCTCCCGCTCCCGCCAACCGAGGCCCCTGGGAGCCGCTGCGGTCATGCTCACCATCGGCGGATCAAAGCGTGCTGGCCCTTGATTGGCAGGCCTTCAGCATCTCCGCGTAGGGCGCCTTGGGGCACTGCGTCTGCAGAACCACTTGCTGTGCGGCTTGGTGCACGAGCATCGGCAGTCCTCCGACGACGCGCCGCCCGGCTGCTTTCGCCGCGTACGCGAAGGGGGTTGGCCATGGCTGGTAGACGACGTCCATGAGGGTGCCGGCGGCGGGTGTCCAGAGCGATGCGAGACCGTCGGTGGCTCCGGGTGGCAGTGCAGAAACGACCAGATCGGCGGTCAGGTACGTCCCGACCACTGCCCAGGGTTCGACTCTGATCGTGATGCCGATCCGCTCGGCTGTGGTCTCGAGCGTTGGGCGGGCTCGGCCGACGTCGCGGGCGATGACTCGTGCTTGATCGCAGCCCAGTTCCCGGGCGGCGGCCAGTGCTGTGCAGGCGGTCGCCCCGGCGCCAAGGACTGTGACGTCGGCTGCTGTGGTCACGCCCGCTTCGCGGAGCGCCTGCGTCATGCCGTACAGGTCGGTGTTCTCCCCGATGAGCTGGCCGTCCGCCACGACGATGGTGTTTGCCGCGCCGATTCGCACGACGGTGTCCGTCACCCGGTCGAGGAGCGGGACGGCGATGCGTTTGAGCGGCATGGTCAGGGACAGGCCGGCCCACGTTCCGTCGAGGGAGGCGAGGAAGGAGGCCAGCCGGTCGGGGGTGCAGTCGATTGCACGGTAGGTCCAGTCCAGGCCGAGGGCCTGGTACGCGGCGCGGTGCAGGGCCGGAGAGAGTGCCTGTCCAATGGGTGATCCGAGGACGGCGAGCTGCTTCATCGCGCTCTCCTGTATGGGTGTTCGTGGCCGGGGAATGCGGGCGCCTGTTCGGCGGTAGATGAGCGGTCCCACCCTGGGGCCGTGGCCGGCGGGCTGGTGGCTCAGGACTTTCCGGCCAGCGCCCTGCTACCCGCGTTCGGAGTTGCCGACGGCCGCCGGTCGAGCAGCCGCAGCGGTATGCCGTGGGCGCTCTTCGGCGGCCAGGCGTGCCGATGGCGTCGCTGGGGCCAGTGATCAGGAAGGGCAGTTCAAGAGCGGGGGGCGTGGTGAAGCATCGTGGCGACTCCTGCGTCATTGTGCTCGATCGCGATACCACGCAGGACTGCTACGGGTGCGCCGCGGCCTCGCTGGCCGAGGATGATCCCGGCAGCGGCGGCGATCATGTCGGTGAGGGTCTCCTGCTGCCGTTTGTCGCCGTGCTCGGTGATCCGCAGGGGTGCCACCCCCGCGGCGCCGATGGAGATGCAGGTCGCCCCGCGCCGGTCGGCTCGGCCGTCGGAGTCGGCGATGACGACCGCCACGTCCGCGCCGGTGGAGGTGATCAGGGCATCGCGCAGGGCGCGGGCGGAGGCGTCCGGGTCCACCGGCAGCAGCCATGCGCCGTCTGCCCCGGCGCGGTCGATCCCGGCCGAGGTGAGCTGGTAGCCGAGGGTGTGCCGGGCGATGATCGGGCCGCGTTCGGTGGCCAGGAAGTGCTCCGTGGAGTTGTCCAGGATGAGCTGGACAACCGAGGCGGGCTTGCCCGTCCTGGCAGACAGTTCCTCGGCCTGGGGTGAGGGGGTGATGGTGGCCAGGTCGACGTAGCGCTGCTCCGCGATGGACACGACCTTGCTGGCTACCACCACGACGTCCCCGTCGCGAAGAACGGTGCTGGTGTTCGTGAGGACGTCGGTGATGGCGGCGGCGAGATCGTCGCCGGGCTGAACCGTGGGGAAGGGCTCCAGGGCGAAGGCGGAGAAGCCGGAAGTGGAGGGGGCGGTCATCACAAAGCTCCTGCTGCTGGGATGAGAACGGTGTGCAGGCGGGCGTGGGCGGCGGCGAGGTTCTGGGCCCGCTGCCGTGTGGTGGCGTGCTGCCCGCTGGCAAGCCAGTCGCGGACACGGTGCAGATAGTGCGGCCACAGCCGGTGGGCCGCATCAACGGCCGGGGTACCGGAGTTGACGGCACGCCAGGCGTCTGCGACGGGCAGTGGCCAGGGCCCGTCATCGTATCCGTCCGGGAGTGGGGCGAGGCCCTCCAGCGTAGTCAGCATGGCCCGGAGGCTGCCGGGCGCGAGCGCACGGTCGGCGGCCCGGAAAATGGCCGGTTCGTTGGCAGGTGGTGTGGGGGGCGGGCTCCAGGCGGCAGTCAGGTGCAGCAGGACCGGGACGGCCTGATGGAAGATGGCCGGGAGATGTGGGAAGGACCCGGCATGCTGTTTGGGCTCGCTGATCTGTTCGGAGGTGACGGGGCCGATCGCGGCGGCTGTCAGCAGCAGGAAGGCGTCGATGCCGTACCCGTTCGTGCATGACGCCAGTGCGCCGGGCAGCGCTGCGGCTGCTCGCACGGCGGCGGCCAGGGCCTCGCGGGATACGGCGAGGTCTCCGGCCAGGGGCTGCGGCACGTCGTGTCCGGTGGCCGCGGCGATGAGCGGACGGGCGAGGTGGTTGGTGAGGTTGGCCTCGTCCCAGTGGCGCGGGTAGTCGGCGATTGCCAGGGCAGCCCCGTCGCGTACCCGGTCCAGCAGTGCGCGGTAGACGGCCGGGTCCGGGTTTCGGGTGTCGGTGTCGGCTATCAGCACAACCTCGGCGGTGGCGATCTCCGGGCGTCGGGCCGCGGCAAGGATCTGGGCGCCCTTGCCCCGTTCCAGCCCTGTCCGTGCAACCTTCACGGCCCGGGTGGGGGTGGCGGCGAAATGTGCGGCGGTGCCGGGGGCGTCGGAGGAGTCGGCGTGCACGATGACCGACCGCGCATCGTCAAGCGCGGTGTCCACTGCGGCGGTGACGGCAGCGATGGTGGCGGCTTCGTTCCGGCTGGGCAGGATCGCGGCAGCAGGTTTCGGCATCACACGTACTCCTTGCTGATGAGGTCGGCGGCGGCCTGCGGATCGGGCGCGTACAGATAGGTGTAGGGGTGCTGTTCGAGCCGGGCGATCAGGTGGGTCCGCCAGCGGGCAAGCGTGAGGTCGTCCAGCGGCCACACCGTTCCGTACGGCGCCCCGGTGGGGCCGGTCAGCGGGGTGGGCAGTCCGCTGATGTAACGGGCGAGGGCCTCGTGGAGACGGAGCTGCTCGTTCACGGAGAACGGTGTGGCCGGCACCAGTACGGGGCGTGGAACGGCGGGGTGGACGGTGAGGCGGATGACCGCGGCCAGGGGAACGGGGGCGCGGAGGAACGGGGTGAGGCCGACGACGGGTTTCGAGGCCTGCCACAGCTCCGGGTCCTGCGGGCGGACGGCGGCCGTGCCCTTGCCCGGCATGATCAGCAGCTGGTTCCCGTCCTCGGCCAGGACGGCCAGGTCGTCACCGGCGTAGGTCCATCCGCGTGCGCCGAGGGCCAGGGTCACGCTGGTCTTGCCCGCGCCCTTGTTGCCCAGCAGCAGAACACCGCATCCGCTCGGCGTGACGGCGGCGTTGGCGTGGAGGGTGAGCATCCGCTGCTGCTGGCGGGCCCGCTCCAGCGCGGTGTACGTCGTGTAGGCCAGCGTCGCGGACCGGGCCGCGACGGGGGGAAGGCTCAAACGGACCCCTTGTCTGTCCACGGCGACCGTCGGCTCTGCGTCGGCGTAGGTCACCGTCACGGCCGTGCGGTCCCGGCTCTCGGAGCCCGGGCCCAGGAGGTGCCAGCCCCCGGGGAGCTGATTGGCCGCCGTGACGGCCGGGCCCGTGTCCAGCCCCGCAGGGAGCTCCAGAGCAGCAGTGACGTGGCCGGTCGCCACGGCGGCCGGGTTCACGGCCGTGTGGGCGGGTCGAGTTCTGCCAGAAGCTCGGCAGCCGGCACAACGGTGGGCAGGTAGCGCTGGTTGTCCACGAGGTCGGCCACCCAGTCGGTGCGGCGCAGCGCGTCCCGTACCAGCTGTGCATTCGCCGGGTCGGGGTGTGTGGTAGTGATGTCGAGGGAAGCGGGCTCGGGGTAGGCGCTCCCGTTGCGCCACATCACTGCGATGCGGCAAGGCCCGGCCTGCTCGGCGAGCGTTCGGCTCGCCTCGTCGACGAGCCACCCGCCGACCTTGCCCACGTGGTAGGCCGGGTTCTTCCCGAACAGGGCTTCGTTTCCGGCCTGCTGGCCGGGGGTGATCAGCCCGGAGCGGGCGTTGCCCCGGCCGACCAGCCCGTCTTCGCCGTAGTCGATCGCCGATCCGGAGACGGTGAAGTACTGGCCCGACAGAGGGCCTGTACGGCTGTTGCGGGTGTTGCACACAACCGTGACCGGTCCGGGCAGGCGCCCCAGGAGCTGGTTGGTGAGTTCCTGGGCGGTGTGCCTGACGACGTCCTCGAACTCCGCGCTGCTGGACAGGTGTCCGGCCAGGGCCGGGACGCACACGGTGATGTTCAGCGCGTGCCCGTCGCGGATGACCAGGGCCTTGATGTCGCTGCCCGCCCACGGCTGCTGGCGGAACCACGATTCGGTCAGCAGCGCGACGGTCTCGGCCGTGGTCCGCGGTGCGGTGCCGACGAGGAACGCGGTGTCATTCGAGAATGCGGTGGGGTGCTCCGGAAGGTCCTCAAGGCTCTGGGGGGCGAACCAGCGCTCGAACTTGGAGGAGTCGGTCGTCTCGTGCTGGGCCCGCCAGGTGATGCGCTCGAACCCCGGCAGAGCGGTGCGCAGTTGCTCGGCGGCCGCGGCTTCCAGGATCTCGTGCACGGGGATCGCACGGCCGGCGAAGGAGGTGGATATCCGGCCGCCGAAGATCACGCGGACGGGACGGTCGTAGACGCCGTCGGTGTCCCCGAAGCGGGCGCGCCCCCCGAGGACGGCGACCTTGTCGAGGTTGTGGTGCAGGACGGCGCCGAACTCGCGCAGGCAGTACTCGCTGTAGCGGATCGAGGCCAGCTCGGCGATGGAGTCGGCGAGGGTGTCCGGGTGCCCGACGCCTTTGCGCTCGACGACCTCGACACCGAGGTCATGCGGCAGTACCGGCCTCAGAAGCGTTGCGTGCGGTGCGGTAGGCATGATCGATGACCTCCAGGGTGCGGCGGAGCTGGGCGAGCGGGAACAGGGAAGGGTGGCGCGGTCCGGTGTCACCGGTGGGCAGGGCCCGGTACATGGCCTGGCGCAACGCCAGGTCGCCGGGCGCGGACAGCGGATCGCCGAGGCCGGCTTCGAGGTTCCGGCCGCGCACATGCACCTGTTGTCCGTCGTCCAGGTGCAACACGACCTCGTGTCGGCGCGGCTGGTCAACGCTGTCGACCCGGGCGTCCACCGTCAGGCACGCACCGTTGTCCAACGCCACGGCTGCGGTGATGCGGTCCTCAGATTCGGCCCACCGCCGTTCGCGGTGGATCTCGGCGGTGCAGGAACTGACGGACGAGGAAGGCAGGAGCCGCAGGGCAAGGGCCAGGCCGTGAATGGCCTGCTGGTGCAGGACGCCCCCGGCGGTGGCGTACCGGGTGCGCCAGGTCCGGTAGTAGGCGCGGTCCCGGCGGCACACCAGCATCACTTCGGCCTGACGTACCGCAGGGGCCTGGTCGAGCAGCCCGGCGATTCCGGGGGCGAAGTGCGGTTGGAAGGCAACGAAGATCCGCTCGTCTTCCGGCGCTGTTGCCAGATCACTGGGATCGAGCGTGACCGGCTTCTCCACCAGGACGACCGCTCCGCCCCTCGCCGCGGCGCGGGCGGCCACCAGTGCGGTGCCGGGCGGCGTCGCCACTACCACCACATCCGGCGCGAGGCTGTCCAGTGCGCTCTCCCTCCGGGCGAACAACGGCACCCCGGCAGGCGGAGAGACGACCGGAGAGGGATCGGCGACGCCGACCAGGTCCATTCCGTCGGTTCGGTTCAGTGCCTCGACGTGCTTGGCTCCGACCTCCCCCGAGCCGATGAGCAGCACCCGCCTCACGCCAGGCCGCCCGGGACGGCACCACGCAGGAACGCCGCGCCACGCGTCAGAGCGTCGCCCGGATTCTCACGCACGTGTGTCTCCAGCGCGTACGGCAAAACCGGCCGTACCCGGTGCAGGACGGGAAGCAAATCGGCATACGGCACGTCGCCGGCTCCCGCCGCCACGAAGTGCTTCATGCCGTCGTCACGCGGCACGTAGTCCTTGATGTGGACGTACTCGACGTACGGGGCGAGGGCCTCGACGGCTGCCGCCGTGCCGTGGCCGACCTCGTACAGGTTTCCCAGGTCGAGCCACAACCCCAGGCCAGTGTGCTCGCGGAGCACGTCCAGGAGCGATGCCGGCTCGACGACCGTGCACACCGGCTCATTCTCCAGCAGCAGCCGCACCCCGGCCCGCTCCGCGGCCTTAAGGGCGTACGTCAGCAGCGGGTCCCCCAGGAACGTCTCCGTCTGCTCGCCCACGGACAGGTGGGAGAAGACACGGACGCGGTCGGTGCCCAGGATGCCGGCGACGGCGAGCGCGCGGTCCACCCAGCATTCTCGGTTTTCGGCCGGTATCTGGGTGGGGAAGCCGAAGCTGTCGACCTTGCCGGGTGTGGCCTCGGGGCGGCACCATTTCCACAGCGGGGACGCCAGCGCCGCCACCCCAAGGCCCCGTTCGTCGGCCAGCCGCCGGACCTTGCGAAGCTGCGCGTCGTCCAGGACGAGGGCGTTCGAGCCGTAGGCGGTGCGGATCTCCAGGTGGCCCAAGCCCAGCGCGAGGGCCAAATCCATACCGACAGCGGGGTCCTGCCCCAGCTCGTCGGGGTTGAGCGCGATGATTCCCTGCACGAGGTTCTCCTTGTCGATGTCTGCGCTTGAGACAGCGGCGGCCGTGCGCCCCGCCGCAGGCGAAACGCACGGCCAGGTACCGGGACTTACGAACCGCCACCCGGCGCGGGCTGCGTCGGGATCGGACCCGGCGGGGGCGGCGGCGGAGGCGGAGAAGGCGGCTGCGGCATGTCGGAACACTCCTTCGAGCAGGGATGAGCCCAGCGCAGAGCTGCGGAAACCGGACGGTCACCGGCCGCTGCGCGGGAGGTTCTCTGTGCACTCACAGACTGGGAAGAATCGAGGGGGAAACCCAGCTGGCGGCCCTATAGGGCGGGCCTTTAGCGTCGCGGCCAAAGTCCTGACAGGAGGTCACGGTGGCTCTACGCTGAGGCAAGGTCATGCCGCTGCCCCGAAGGGGGAGATCACACCGTGCGCAGCCAGTCCCCGTTAGTCGTGCCCGTCGATCTGTGGGATCACGAGAAGGCCCGACGCGCCCTCGCAGAACGCGATCTTGCGGCCGCGATCAGACACTTCCGGCAGTACACGGGCGCCAGTCAGACCACCGTGGGCTCGCTCGCCGGGCTCGCCCAGTCCGACGTCAGCGCGATCGAGCGAGGCGTACGCCAGGTCCAGAGCGTCGATGTCCTGACGCGGATCGCCGAGGGCCTCGCCATCCCGCTCTCCCTCCTGGGCCTCGCCGGGGAAACGGGCAGCACTGATCACCCGGCTCGCCGCAACTCGCCCGTGCCGCTGCTGATGGCCGCTAAGGTGACCGGAGCCGAGCTGGAGGACGATGTGCGACGTCGTGAACTGATGACCGGAGCGTTGGGACTCGGCGCCGTTCTGATCACTGGTACCAGCTCCGAAGCCGCTGCGGCAGAACCGGCCAGCCAGAACCCGGCCGCCGCCATGGAACGGGCCCTGTTCGAGCCGGTGGCCGGAAGACCGACGACCCTCAGCGATCTCGCTGAAGCGCTCGCGACGGCCCGCAGGCTGTTCTCGGGTGCCCGCTACACCGCCCTCGGCAGTGCCCTTCCCCCGCTGATCGCCACGGCAGAGGCGACCCGGGACGCCACCACCGGCCGCACGCGCGAGCGGGCCCAGGCGGCCGTCGCCCGCGCCTACGTCCTGGCCACCGAACTCGCCGTCAAACAGCACTCCGAAGCCGCCTGGGCCACTGCGGACCGTGCCCTTATTGCCGCACGGGCCAGCGGCGACCCGCGTCCCCTCAGCGACGCAGCACGGGTCCTGGCCATCACCATGCGCCGTGCGGGCCGCAGCGCGGCCGCCGTCGATTTCCTGGCCCGCACTGCGACCTCACTGGTCGCGGAGAAGAGCGGCCCGCAAGCTGACACCCTTGCCGCCCGCGTCTGCCTGCTCATGACCGCGGCCTACACGGCCGCATCCGGGGGCCGCCGCAGCACCGCACTCGACCTGCTCCAGGAGGCGGAGGAGACAGCCGGCCGCATCCCCGCCGCCGAGAGCGGAAGGCCTGCCGGCCTCTTCACGATCTCGGCGAGTCCTGCCGAGGTCTCGATGTACCGGATCAGCAGCCTTACCGTCCTCGGCACACCCGACGACGCCGTTCAATACGTCCGCCGTGTCGAACCCGCGCAGTTGGCCAACACCGAGAGGGTCGCACGCTACCTCACCGACACGGCCCGTATGTGGCACCAACTCGGCGACGGGCGCCGTACCTTCATCGCGCTGCGAGCCATCGAGCACACGGCCCCCGAAGAAGTCCGCCGCCCCGCAGTGCGCACGCTCACCGCAGATCTCCTCTACCGGCCCGGAAGCCTGCCCGGCCTCAGAGAGTTCGCGGCACGCACCGGAGCCGTCGCCGCATGAGACCCGCCGCTGCCGAACGGACACAAACTTGTACCGTACGGCGCAATGGTCGCCTCTCCGATGTGCTCACGCCGGAATGGCGAACTGACCGCCAGGGAAATCCCTCCAGGCGGGGTCGGTGAGCCGTCTGGACAGGCGCGGTCAGCGGGTTCTGCGCGGGACGTCGGTCGTGGCGCGGAGCCTGTCGGCCCCCGATCGAGGCCCACTTCGGGCCGCTGCGGCAGTTCACCCTCGCCAACTCGAACCACCCCAACCACACAGTCCAGACCCGTGAGTTGCACCGCTACCTGCGCTGGCGGAACCAGAACGCCCGGCACCCCGACATCCTGGCCGCACAGCGCCGCGAACGAGCCCGCGTCCGTAGCGAGAAAGGCATCCGATTCGGCGGCCGTCCCATCGCCGGAGCGGCCTGACCGTCCTTCCGAATCCCAGGACACTGGGCAGATCACGGACGAGTGGCCACCAGCAGATCAACCACGTAGGTCTCATCCACCGCCTCGTCGGGGAACATTTCGCCCAGTCGCCTGCGCTCCTCGCAGAGAAAGGCACGCTTGTCATCCTCGGCAAGGAGAAGGAACGCCAAGCGACTGCTGATGTTGGCAAGGTGCGTGTCGAGGGAGACCATACGGCTCCGCCGCACATGGCGGCGCGCGACCCGGAGCCCCGACAGGCCCGCGAGCCGGATAGCGCCGCTGTCGTCGGGACGCACCCGAAAAATCGGCTTCACTCCGCAATGTTGCGCGATCCGCTGGTGCTGCCCACGGATCCAGGGTACGTCGAAAGCGGTGGTGTTCCACCAGATCGCGAGCGCACCGCCCGGAAGCAGGACCCGCAGCGCCTCCGGGACCGAGCGGGTGGTTGTCGGTCCACTGCCAGGACTGCGCGTAGGTGATGAGGTCGTGGGAGGCGTCCGCGAGGGGAAGGGCGTTGCCGTCACCTCTCACGATCGACACATCCGGGAGCACGGTGCGGAACTGGGCGGCCATGGCGTCACCCGGCTCAACGCCGATCACGCGAGCTCCGCGTTCACGCAGCAGAGCGGTGGCGATTCCGGTGCCCGCGCCAACATCGGCGACGCGGGCTCCCGCCAGGGGACGACTCGTGAACTGTTCGATGAAATCAAAGAGCGCGGGAGGATACGAAGGCCGGCTAGGGTGCGTTTCGAAAGTGGATCTTTATGATGCGCTGCCTTACTCAGGAGGTAATCGTCTCGCCCGGACTGTGCGGGCTAGCTAGGTTGGTGATCTCGCCGCGTGAGCAGGACGCGGACCATACGGAGGGGCCAATCATGTGCGTAGCCACATCTACGAACACACGGACCGCGGTTGAGGAGTTACTGCGCAGGATTGGTGAGGGCGACCCCGAGCGCATCGCCGAGCTGTACGCCGAGCGGGGCGATTGGAAGCTGAACTGGCCGGAGGACGAGCACGGTCGTACTGCCACACCCTGGATCCGTCATCGGTCCACCCGGGCCGACGCGGCCGCCCACTATCGCGAACTTGCCGAGCACCACGTGCCGGAGCAGGTGGCGACTGAGGTTGAGCGCATCCTCATCGACGGAAACGACGCGGTCGTGATCGGCGAGATTCGCCAGACCGCTCGGTCCACCGGACGTGCGTATCGCGCGCGGTTCGCTATGCACCTCACCTTCGAAGACGGCTTGGTCACCCGGCACCATATCTACGAGGACAGCCTCGCCGTGGCCCAGGCATTCGACACCGAAGACCAGTGAAAGCCACCAGGACGAGCATGAGGATGCTGGTCACAGCCACTCGTTGATGGATGCGACCAGTACGGTCGCTTCGTAGCGGACGGCGAGCTTGTCGTATCTCGTGGCGACCGCGCGGTGCCGCTTGAGGCGGTTGATTCCGCACTCCACCGCGTGGCGCTCTTTGTAGTCGGCCTTGTCGAACTTCGGCGGCCGACCGCCGTGAGGGCCGCGTTTCTTGCGGTTGGCGATCTGGTCACGCTTCTCCGGGATCGTGCAGCGGATACCGCGCTTGCGCAGGTAGGCGCGGTTCGCGCGGGAGCCGTACGCCTTGTCGGCACGAACCTTGTCCGGCCGGGTGCGAGGCCGGCCCGGCCCGAGCCTGGGCACCCGGATACGGTCGAGGACCACCTGGAACTGCGGGGAGTCACCGCGCTGCCCGGCCGTGATCACCAGTGACATCGGCTTCTGCGCCTGCTCGACCGCCAGGTGGAGCTTGGTCGTCAGGCCGCCCCGGGAACGTCCGAGCCCGTGGTCGTCAGGCTCGGTGAAGACGCCACCCGGCGGCTCGACCTGCAGATCCCCTTTTTGCGGGCACCCGCCGCATGCTGGTGGGCACGGACGATAGTCGAGTCCACCGAGACGTCCCAGGTGATCAGCCCCTCGGCGTCGGCCCGGGCCTGCAGTTGCTCGAAGATGCGATGCCAGGTGCCGTCCCGCTGCCAACGCCGGAACAGTCCGTACGCCGTCTCCCACGGGCCATACCGCTCAGGCACGTCCCGCCAGGGAGCACCGGCGCGAGTGCGCCAGCGTATGCCGTCTATCAACTGTCGCTTGGTGCGCACCGGCGGCCGTCCAGGCTTGCTTCCGACCGGGAGCAGCGGCTCCAGCTTCGCCCACTGTGCATTCGTCAGATCATGCCTCCCCATGAAGTGGATCTTGACACATCAAGATCCACTTCTGAAACGCACCCTAGCCTCGCCGTTTCAGTTGAGGCTGTTGGGTGGCTGAGCGGGGGCGTTGGGAGTGGTGCCGGTCGGTGGGCATGGTGACGACCCGGCGCGCTGG
>NZ_JBIVON010000045.1:0-24647 GCF_044754145.1 Streptomyces sp. NPDC093149 | reverse complement strand
GTCCGCATACTGGATGTATGCGGATGTTCCGACAACGCGGCGAGGTGCCGTAGCTGTCGTCGCGCGCCCGCCAGGGGTTACGGGACAGCCCTTAGACCCCGCGCGAATAGGCGGGTGTCATGGTCGGCGGTGGGGGCGTGTATCCCAGCGGTGGGTGGTCCAGGCCCGGCGGATCAGACTACGGACGGTGATGATGGCGTCGGCGAGGTCGAAGAAGGCGTCGATGACATTGATGCGCCGTTCGTAGCAGCGGGTGAGCCGGTGAAAAGCGTTCTGCCAGGCATGAGTTCGCTCGACATGCCACCGTCGGGTGGCCTGGATGGGTGCGTTGGTGCCTTTCTGGGCGATCCGGCCGCGCAGCCCTCGCTCGCCGAGCAGGGTGCGGGACTTGTCCGAATCGTATCCAGCGTCGAGGTGCACGGTGGTCTCGTCGGGCAGCGGCCCGAGCTCTTCGAGGAGGTCGAGGGTGGGGGCGAGGAGGGGTGAGTCGTGGCGGTTGGCGCCGGCCAGGACGCGGCCGAGGGGGATGCCGTGGCCGTCGGTCATGCCGGGGCGTTTCATGCCCTGCTTGCCCCGGTCGACGGGTGAACGTCCGGCCGCTTCACCCCCGCCGGGGGCCTTGGTGATGACCCCGTCGATCGCGATCTGGTCCAGGACGAGACCGACGACGCGGTCGTAGGCGTCGAGTGCGATCTGCTTCAGCCGCGCGAACAGGCCCAGGCGTATCCACTCATCGCGGCGGCCCGGATCGTGCTGGCCGAGCAGGTGGCATCCGCGATGGCCTCGTAGGAGCAGCCGAACCGCAGGACATGCAGCAGTTTGTCGAAGACGATGCGGTCTCCGATGAGGCGGCGGTGGCAGCCCAGCGGGTGGGCCGGATCGAAAACGGGCCGTGCTGGGAGCAGGGCAGCAAACTGGTCCCACAGCGGTTCGGTCAGCCACGACGGCAGTACAGGCACATTGCTCCCCGACGGTCGTACGGCGCCGCGGGTGTAGTGATCGCGGCGCTGGTGGTTCTCGGTATCCAACGGGGTGAACGGCAGCTGCGCAGGCACGGGGCGCCCTGGGGGTGTGGTGCGTGTGCTCGTCCGTTGGGCCCGCCAGCACCGTCTTGTCGTCTGATGCGACACGTGCAAGCCCGCATCCCGCCGGGCCCGCACTCCTGTCGCTGCTGCCGGCAACACGCGCTGTCCCGTTCGATCCGGTTGTACCGGATGACCACGGCCACCCCAAGCGTGCTGTACGGCACGACGGCATGGGAAGGCCCGGTCGGCGTGTGGGGTCAGCGGGGAGACATGCAGGCGAGTTCCCAGCCGAAGCCGAGCAGCAGTTCTCCGCCCGGCGCCACCGCCACCGCCAGGACAGGCTCGGGGAAGAACAGGAGGGGAGTGATCTGCTGGCCGGTGGTCAGGTCCCATACCCGCACCGTCTCGTCGACGCTTCCGGTGACAGCGACCGGTCGGTCATCCAGCACCATCGTCGCCACCGCACTCACCCTGCCGGTGTGGCCGGTCAGGGGCTCACCGATCGGCTGGCCGGTGGCCAAATCCCACACCCGCACCGTCTCATCGACGCTTCCAGTGACGGCGACAGGGCGGCCGCCCACCACCGCAACCGCCACCGCACACACCGCGCCGGTGTGGCCGGTCAGGGGCTCACCGATCGGCTGGCCGGTGGCCAAATCCCACACCCGCACCGTCTCATCGACGCTTCCGGTGACAGCGACCGGGCGGTCATCCAGAACCGTCGTCGCCACCGCCGCCACCCCGCGGGTGTGGCCGCTGAGGGCCTCGCCGATGGGCTGGCCGGTGGCCAGATCCCACACCCGCACCGTCTTATCGCGGCTGCCGGTGACGGCGACGGGCCGGCCGTCCACCACCGCAACCGCCACCGCACTCACCCCGCTGGTGTGGCCGTTCAGAGGCTCACCGACCTGCCGGCCGGTGGCCAGATCCCACACCCGTACCGTCTCGTCGACGCTTCCAGAGACGGCCACGGGCCGACCGCCCACCACGGTCGTCGCCACCGCCCACACCCAGCCGGTGTGGCCGGTCAGGGGCTCGCCAGCAGGCCGGCCGGTGGCCAGGCCCCACACCCGCACCGTCCCATCCCAGCTTCCGGTGACAGCGACCGGTCGGTCGTCCACCACCGCCGTCGCTACCGCCCACGCCCAGCCGGTGTGGCCGATCAGGGGCTCACCGACCTGCTGACCGGTGGTCAGGTCCCACACCCGTACCGTCTTGTCGCGGCTTCCGGAGACGATGGCCGGACGGCCATCCACCACCACCGTCGCCACCGCACACACTGCGTTGGTATGGGCGGTGAAGGTGTGCCGGAGTTGCCGGGTAACCATGCCGCCTGTGGCCCAGTCCACCCCCCACCGCGCCGCCGGCTCCCCCTCGACTGGCACAGCCGTGATCCGTGCCGCCAACCCGTGATCCCCGTACCGGGCCGCGTTCAACGCCAGCAACTGCCGCCGCACCCCCGCGTCAGCGTTCCCGTGCAGACGTGCTGATGCCCGGTACACCGCCGCCGCCAGCACCTCCTCCCGCCCCACCACACCGCCCAGCATCTCCAGGACCTGTACCGGGTCGGCATTCACCAGCCACCCCGGATCGACCAACCGCCCGCCCACCACGGCACCTTCACAGCCCGGGCCGATGCTCTGGAGATCATCAGACATGACCGCGATGGTAACCGCCCCCACCCCCACCCGCCCACGCCAAACAAGCACCAGGAACGAGAGCGCGTACTTCTACGCGTCCCCGGCACACCCCAGTCCGACGCCCGGACAACACACACGTGCGTGCGCGCGCAGAACCTGGCCCGATCACCGAAAACGATCACGGAGAGTAACATCCTCCAGATCGCGGCACGTCCTCAACCCATCGTTCCAACCCGCGCCTATTCGCGCGAGTTGTTAGTAGAGGACGCCTTCCTGCAGGGTGGCACCCGCGTAGGAGCTGCCGCCATCCTTTGCCTTCACGAGGACGTAGCGGAGCTTGCCTTGGTCCTTCAGCGCCTCCTCCAGGTCGTGCGCCAGCTCGCGGTCCCGCGGGGACTTCGTCGCACGCTCTTTCATCGCCTCGATGATCGTCTCCACGTACTCCCTGGTCATCTGCTGGACCATCTTGTTCTTCTGACGGCCCTTCCCCTGACGCCAGCCGAGGTCACTCGATGGCGCCTTGGCCTCGACGATGAGCAGCGTGCCGTCCTTGAGCCGGTACAGCTGGTCGAACCTATCGGCACCATTGGGGGTTTTGGGCAGGGGGATCCACTGGGCTCCCGGGAATTCCTCCGGAATGACGTGGTAGCGTGCCGCGCTCTCGCCGAGCCGCTCGGGTATGGAGCTGTTGTTGGGCGTGACGCCTAGTTCTTTCCGGTAGTGCTGCAATGCCTTGTCGCGTGTCCGCCCATTGACCACGCTCTTATTCTTCTGGAACTTCCGCTCCGCGTTGGTGAGATCCACCGACGTCTTGCGATGGTCAGCGATCTTGTTGAGCAGGCTGCTCCGTTTTCTGTCACCGACCGAGCCCGGGCCGACGGACTTCGCGGGGGACAGCTTCGCGCCGGGTGCCGAGGGCAGCTTGTCCTTGGAGATCCAGTGGTTTTCGTTGTCCTTGGCGAGTTTCGGCAGCGCGACGCCGTTCTCCGTGGTGTGTATGCTCTGTCGGCGGCCGTCGCTGATGTAGTTGTCGGAGTACCAGACCGGGTCGTTGTTGGCCTTCCAGACCATCTCGTCCTGGATGTACTTGTGGGGGTCGATGGCACTGCTCAGCAGTTCATTGCAGGTGAACACGCTGTTCGTACGCTGCGGGGTGCCGTCCGGGCCGGGCGGATAGGTGGTGAACACGGCCGCGTCGAAAGCGGGCCCGCCCGCGCCGTTGCAGTACTTGTCGAGCTTGAGCTTCTTGAGCTCCTTCGCCAGTGCGTGCCGGTCACTGCCGGCCAGGACGGTGGAGGCGTTCGGGTCGATGTCGATCCAGGCGACCTTTTCGAAGCCGGGCGGGACCACCCCGGTACCGGAGAGTTCGTTGATCGCCGCCGCGAAGGCCTTCACGACCGCGTCCGTGCCCCCGGACACGGCCTTGCGCTGGATGGTCTGTTTGCCGGTCAGGTTCTGGAGGTCGGCCTTGTACCCGTCCGTGGAACCCTCGGGTTTGTAGGTGTTGCCCCAGACGATCTTGTTCCCCGCGCTCGCCAACTCGCTCGCATACTGCAGCGTCCGCCGGTCGGAGACGGAGAGCTGGGCTGTCTTGGCTGCCAGTTCGGCAATGCCGCTCTCGCCGGAAACTCTCAGGTTGTTGCTGTTCACGGCTAGGTCGTAGAACGGCTCGAACGCTCCCTGCTGCTTCAGATTGGCCACCGTCTTGCCGACATTGCTGAGCCTGCTCTTGCGGACCTCGGGGCTGGTTCGCGAGCCGATGTCGGCCGTCATGGCGTCGAGGAGCTGCAGGACGGGCTTGCCCTTGCTGTCGTTGGCCCGCTGGTCGCCCAGTGGCTCATTGAGCTTGAAACCGCGGCCCATCAGCCTTTTGACGAGCGCCGGGTCGTCGCCCATGACGCTCGCTTCGTAGAAGACTGCGGACCAGTTCACCTGGATCGTCTGGCCGGGCGGTGCCGTATTCGTCGCCGTCGCGGTCAGCGTGCGGTTTCCGCCGGGAGGCACGGAAACAGGACTGCTCAGGGGCGTCTGTCCGGCTACGGTCACTATCACCGTGCCGTTGGCCGGAGCGGTGCCCTGGTTGGTCACGTTCACGGTGGCCGGGCAGCTAGGAGTGCTGCAGAACGATGTCGAGAGCTGTACGGCCACGGCCGTCTGGGCCGCCACACGTTGGCCCAATGGTTCGGCCTGCTCGTTCGATGCGTCGACCCGGCGTACGTTCTCCGTTGTGCTCTGCACCTGGGCCTTGTCGGGCTCGCTGACCGCAGACGACAGGGCCGGGGCGGGCGCGGGCTCACCGGCCGCCGCCGGCACGTGACCTGCGGACTGCACATGGCCCGCGGGCCGTGCGGCACCGTCCTGCGGGCCGGAGCGGAAGACGGCAGTACGCGCATCCGAGGCGTCCGGCGCAGGTTCGGGCGTGGCGGCTCCTCGAGATACAGCAGAACCTGGCAGGCCGACCGAGAGCGGCTGGTACGGAGGGGACGCACTCACCACGAAGCGCAGGGTGCCGTCGGTCAGTACCTTCGCCGGACGGCCGTTCACCGACGTGGCCCCGCTCTGGCGCCACGTGGACGGCCGCCCGGACGGGCCGTCGGTGTCCTTGTCCGAGAGGGCGTCGGCAAGCGCCGTCGGAGTCATCCGGGACAGCTCGGCCAGGCCGATCACCCCCTGCGGCGGGTCGGCCACCCAGGTGTTGGCCAGCGCTTCGGCGCTGCCCGGCTCGTGCTCGAACCACCACTGGTCGTTGCCGCGCAGAAGAGTTCGCTTGGGGCTCACAGCGAGCTCCGCGTATGCCCCCGAGTCACGGCTCAGGGTTCCGTACGCAGTGCCGTCGCGGGCGACCGTCAGACGGAAGCCGATGATCGCTCCGTTGCCGTTCACCGTGGTCCCCGCATAGGTGACCCCGCGCCAGGCACGCAGGCTCTTGGTGGCCGCCGAGGCCAGCTGCGGGGGCGTCTTCTCGCCTGGCCAGAGCACAAAGGTCATCAGACCGGCGACGAGCACCATGACCAGCGCCAGGACGCCCCAACGCCAGTACCAGCGACTGGACTTAATCAATCGGACAAGCGCTCCAGGGGCCCGGGACGCCCCACTGCCCGCCGGCGGTGGCGAGAGGTGCGGCGCCTGCGGGGGAAGTGGTGGGAACGAAGGGTACGGAGGAAGGGGTGGCTGTGGAGGTGGTTGCTCGGACGGTACTGATGCGCTGTCCGTTGCGTCCACGCCTGCCCCCAGTCCCGGGGACCGGGCGACGCCACCGCGTGGTGGCGTGATGGTTCCCGATTCCCTTTTTCCTGATTCCCGTCCCAATCCCCCGTTCAATCAAGCTTCTTCGCGCCACCTTGGCAGGTTCCCGCTGCTCCCTGAGTCCTACTGTCACTGATCACCTCACGGACCAGGCCAGAGATCGGCCCGAGGAGCGCCGACCTGGGCTGTGGTAACCAGGTGTCCGGCCGACTGCAGCGCCGCCTGGGCGTAGAGGTAGGGCGCGCGAACCGGTGGTGTACGCGCGCAACGGCTCGGCTTCGACAAGCTCACAACCGTGCAGCAGTGGATGTGCGAACAAGTCCTCGGCATCGAACCCGCCAGCAAGGACGAGAAGCCCAAGCCGCTGACCGGCCAGGCGCAGAAGTGGGTGCTGCACCTCACCGCCGCCCGACAGTTCTATAAGCGCGAAGGGCACCTACGGGTACCGCGCAAGCGCGTCGAGCGGATCGTCGGCAAGGACCAGGAGAAACGGGAACTCAAGCTCGGGGACTGGATCGGAAACCAGCGCTCCAGGGCCGCGACGCTGACGCCGGAACGGATTGAGCAGCTGTCTCAGATCGGCATGCGCTGGTCCTGACGATGGGCGGGGACGTCTTGGTGGCGGCCGTCGCGGCGCTCGTGGTGGGTTACCTGGCGGGCCGGGCGCGTCCATGGCTGCGGCTGGGCGACTGGGCTGAGGATCAGGTGCGGTTCACCGGCGCGCGGGTACGGAGCAGCGCGGTCCGTCAGGCCGTCGTCGTCCTGGTCCACGTTCTCGTCCGGCCGCGCACCAGTTGGCGCATCATGCGCACCCAGCCCCGAAGCCGCGGGGGCCAGCGCCCGTACGCGATCCGGACTGGGTCGCCAACCGCTCCCAGGGAGAGCGCGAGGAGAGGGCAGGTCTCCGACTCCCCTACCGGCATTCGGCCGGCTAGTGGCTCAGCTCGCATCATCGACTGGACAGTCGACGTGCCGCCGTGTTGTCGGCCAACCGTCTCAGCCGCTGATCCTGGGGGTGGTCGAGGGGCGTCGACCATGGCGCTTGCGTTCTTCATGACGGATTACGACAGAAGGCCACTACGCCTGGCGGGACGGCCCTCTGTTCCTTCCCCTTCCCCTTCCCCTTCCTGCTTCCTGCTTCCTGCTTTCTACGGGGGTGTCAGATGCGTGGTGATCGCTCGTGCAACCGCGTCGCGCACCTCGGCATTGGTTGGGGTGGGCAGACCGCGTTCGGCAGCGAGTTCAGCCAGGGAGGTCATACGGACGCCGGGCAGGGCGCAGGCGGTAAAGGTGGTGTAGACGCTCAGGTCGGGGGCGATACTGAGAGCGAAGCCGTGGCTGGAGACGCTCCCGCTGATGCGCATGCCGATCGAGACGATTTTGCGGTGATCGGGGGTCCACACACCGACGAGGCTCTCGGAGCCCGGCGGGGTCTCCCGGCGGATCGCTGGGAAACCGAGAGTGTCCAGTGCGTCGATCAGCGCCTGCTCGACACGGCGGATCAGACCGCGGGGACCGAGCTCGCGGACGTTGAGCACGAGGTAGCCGATGAGTTGGCCGGGACCGTGGTAGGTGGCATGTCCGCCGCGGTCGGTTTGCACCAGGGTGATCGGTGACTCAGCGTCAGGCAGTTGGTCTTTCGGTGTCCGGGCGGTGTAAGTGATCACCGCCGGGTGAGTGAGCAGGAAGAGCCGGTTGGCCGCGAGGCCCTGTTTGCGCTCCTCAACCCAGCGGACCATGTCCGCCTGAGCCGCCTCGTAGGGTACTTCTCCCAGGTCGACGCGCTCCAACCGCCGGTGTTCCGAGCGTTGTTCCTCCGCAGGCTTCGGCAGCTTCACCGCTCGCCTCCTTACTCATGGCCACAGTTCATCAGCCAGACGATATCCGGCATCGTCGGCGCCGAGGGTCGCGAAGAGGACCGAGCCGATCACCGCCACGCCCGCCGAGCCGGCGAACTGCTGAGTGGTTGCCAGCAAGGCTGAGCCGAAGCCTGCGTGTCCTCGGTCACGCGGTCTGGACGAGGATCAACAGGAGATGCTTCGTGCAGCCCATGGGGTGCCTCGTAGCCGAGCTGAGTCGTACTGAACGACTCGAACGGCGCCCTTGGTCGTCGAGCCTGGGGCGCCGTCGTCTGCGCTGGGGCGTGGCAGTTGTCGACCTCGATGAACAGCAGTGGCACCTTGTTCTGCGGGGCAGTAAGAACGATGTCGGCCTGGGCGCCGCCCTTGCCGGCGCGTTCCACGTGCCGATGGCGGGCAGCGAGACCTCGGTCCAGTACGAGGCGATGGTGCCGATCCCGGGCGGCGCGTCGGTGACGGCCTGGGCGGCGGCCCGGACTTCGGCCGGGTCGTCGGCGAGCTTGGCCATGTTCGGCTTCGGGCGCAGCATCGCGATCACGGTCTCGTTGACGGCCATCGGGTGGAAAGCCCTTCCACCGCCCGCGCCACGGGCGGTGGAGCCCCCATCTCCGTCACCGGGCGCCGCAGCTCGTAGGAGGCAGCCTCCAAGCCCTTGGCGGTCAGGTTCCGCAGCCTCTCCCCCACATCGGTGGAACCGCCGTTCTCGGCGAGGCCGTGCTTGCGCATACCGGAGAGCGCACCGGTGTGCGAGGCGGTGCGTGCCGTCTTCTGCTCGGACGGGGTCTTCTTGTCGGCGTGCCGGTAGCCCAGGTGCGGAGCGCCGATCCGCTGGATCTGATCAGCCGTGGCCACCTTCAGCACTCCGAGCACCCACAGCACATCGCCGCGGAAA
Source organism: Streptomyces sp. NPDC093149 (assembly GCF_044754145.1). Taxonomy (NCBI): domain Bacteria; kingdom Bacillati; phylum Actinomycetota; class Actinomycetes; order Kitasatosporales; family Streptomycetaceae; genus Streptomyces; species Streptomyces sp. NPDC093149. The sequence continues at coordinate 15,985 of NZ_JBIVON010000045.1, read as the reverse complement.
CTGTTCGTCGACCCCGCCGGGTTGGTCTTGCGCTTCCCTACCGTCAGCTCTGCTCCCTCGTCACTCGCGACCGGCCGCAGGCTGGCCGTCACTGCTGGCCGCGCGCGGGCGGTGCCGTAGAGCAGGGACACAATCATCAGGGCAGCAAGTCCCCACCGGCCAGCCTGAAGGCGGGCGCTGACCGGCAGCAACGACTTTACGAGCCCCACAGGTGCCGGTTGGGGGCGTCAGTAGCCGGTGCCGCGCTTGACTTGGGCCCGCTCGACGTCGGTGGTCGCACCCTTGTGGTCCAAGGTGCCACACGCGTCGGCGATGTCCTGGGTCAGGCGCTCGATCTGCTCACGGCTCAGGGTCTCCTTGACCAGGGCACGAAGGATCTTCACGCGCTCCGCGTTGGGCGGGAGCGTGTACGCCGGCACCATCCAGCCCCGCTCGGCCGAGAGCTGCCAGGCGACGTCGGACTCGTCGTAGGCGTGCTTGCCGGCGAGGCGAAAAGCGACCAGCGGCAACTGCTCGAGGTCGCTGCCGACCACTTCGAAGCGGCCGCTGCTACGTAGGTTGTCCGCCAACGCGCGGGCATTCTCCTGCATCGTCTTCATGACGTAGGTGTAGCCCTGGCGACCCAGCCTCACGAAGTTGTAGTACTGCGCGAGTACCATCGCCGCGCCGGTCGAGAAGTTCAGCGTGAACGTCGCGTCGGTCTTGCCCATGTAGTTCTCGTAGAACACGAGGTCCTTGGCCAGGTCGGACTCCTCACGGAAGACCAGCCAGCCGATGCCGGGGTAGACGAGACCGTACTTGTGTCCCGAGACGTTGATCGAGCGGACCTGCTCGAGCCGGAAGTCCCATTTCGAATCCGGGTAGAGGAAGGGCCACACGAAGCCGCCGCTGGCGCCGTCAACGTGGATCGGGATGTCGAGATCCCGCTCCTTGCGGACCTCCCGCAGGAGCTCGTCAATCCCGACGACATCGTCCTTGTGGCCGGTGAACGTGGTGCCGACGACGGCAACGACGCCGATCGTGTTCTCGTCGAGGTGGCGCTCCACGTCCTCCGGGCCGATCGTGTACTTGTCCTCGGCAAGCGGCACGATCCGCGGCTCGACGTCGAAGTAGCGGCAGAACTTCTCCCACACGACGTGGACGTCGCCGCCGAAGACCAGGTTGGGCCGGTCGACCGACAGGTTGGCCGCCTGCCGGCGCTCCCGCCACTTCCACTTCAGCGACAGCGCGCCGAGCATGACCGCCTCGGACGAGCCCTGGGTCCGACATCCGGTGGTCTTGCCCGGTGCGTGGAAGAGGTCGGCGAGCATGCGCACGCAGCGCTGCTCGATCTCGGCGGAGATGGGGTACTCCGCGTGGTCGATGAAGTTGCGGTGGAGGTTCTCGGCGATGATCCGTTGCGCCTCCGGCTCCATCCAGGTGGTGACAAACGTGGCGAGGTTGCGCTGCGGATCACCCTCCATGACGAGATCCTCATCCAGCAGCCTCATGGCGTCCGTCGCGGTCATGCCCTCCTCGGGGAAGGTCTCCGAGGGAGCGACCGCGGTCAGGAATCGGTTGCCGAACAGCGCCGCGACGTCACTCTTGGTCATGCCGACGATTCCACCACTTCCGGAGCGGAAGCCATGCTCAGGGCCTGTGGACCAGGCTCGGGATACACGCGAACGGCGTACCTTCCCGAGTGATCAACTCAAGTCGCCGAGTAGGCCCGCGTTGGCGCGTGGGCCAGGAAGGCACGCCCGTGCTCAGCGGGGTCAATGCCGGTAGCACCACGCCGAACGATTCCCTGATCGACGAGATCGCCCGCGAGAAACACCCCGCATACGGGCCAGTAGATCCCGGTCGATCGTGTCGCGCCCGGTCGGCGCCTGACCCACCAACAGCACCAGCGCCACATGGCCACTCTGGGCGTCGGCCGCTCCGGGCCAGGAGGTGTCCGGCAATCACGGCGCCGGCCTGGCCCCGGTCCATCGCGACCTCCATCTCGGCGGGCTGTCGAGCGCTCTGCGGACGACATGCTGAGGCGGTCCAAGACGGCTGCAGCAATGAACTGGGCTCGGTGGCCAGGGTGCACGGTGTGGATCTCGCTGCAGGCGGGGGGGGGCGGGAGTGGTCGTCGATGGCGGTATGGATGTAGCTGTAGCCCGCGTTCGGGCGGTTCTTGCGGCCGGCCTGCCGGCCGAGGGCCTTGTGGCCGCCGCCGTCGGGGATGTTGCCGAGATTCTTGATGTCGACATGGACGAGTTCGCCGGGCCGGTCGCGCTCGTAGCGGCGTATGACACGCCCGGTCGCCCGGTCCAGGTGCGCGAGCCGGGCCAGACGGAAGCGGGTCAGCACGCGGTGCACGGTGGAGGGCACCAGCACGAGCAGGCGAGCAATGTCCCCATCGGGGCAGGAGGCAGACCTTGATGATCCGGCGCTCGGTGCGGGTCGGTGTCCGCCGGGGACTGTGGTGCGGGCGGGAGGACAGATCCGCCATCCCGGCCTCGCCCGGGGCCCGGTAGCGGGACGCCCAGCGTTGGGCCGCGGTGGGCGAGACCTGGAAGCGTTCGGCGGCCCGGCGCAGGGGCCAGTTGTCCTCGACCACGCGGCGGGCCAGGCGCAGGCGTCCGGCCTCGGTCAGGGGTGCATTACGGTGGGGCACGAGGGTCTTTCAGTTGGTGTAGACGTCGCAATCCACACCGAACCGGAAGGTCCTCACCCGTTCAAGATCCCTCAACCGAAACCTGAAGCACCCGTCCACAACCTCCCAGCACAGAACATCTAGCTCGCCGTGAGGGCCTGAATCTTGGAGAGATCTGAGGGCACTCTTCGGTGTGTCGGGCTAGGAGCGTGAGTCAGTAACCAGCGGTCCTGATGCGCACCTCGTCTTGGTTGTGGGTGCCCATTTTCCCCTGCACCTTGGCATATACGACCGGCCTAGTCAGTCGAACAGCAGGGCGAGTCGGTGTGGGTCGTCCTCTGAGGTAAGAACCAGTACGTGTCCCCGGCCGTTCGTGACGACTTCGGAGAGGAGCGGTCGTCCCCAGTCGGCGCTCAGGGGCACTTCGCGTCCCCCGATGGTGTCGTGGTAGCGGTGTGGGGCGCCCGTCCACAGCGCCTTGGGAATGCCACCTTGCAGGGTCAGCAGGCCGTTCGCGTGCTCCGTCGTGAAGCGCAACGCATGGTGTGCGGGGCCGCGGATCTGCCAGATGGAGAAGGGCTCGCCGGGCAGAACGCCTGCCGGGGCGGCGGACTGGGCACCGGAACTGTCGAGGCGAATCATGCTGACGTGGCCGTCGCCGGCGACGGAGTACAGCAGGGCGGTGCCGTCGCGGTAGGCCTCGGCGAGCGTGAGAAACGCCTCCCTGGGGTCCCGTGTGACGGGGAGTTCTCGCTCGACGTCGAGGGTGTCAGGGGCGAGGATGCGCAGGGTCGCAGGGCCCGCCGGGTCTGCGTCCAGTGCGAGCACGGCCAGATGTGTCCCGTCGGCGCACACTACCGCGTCGTACGACTGGGGGAGGGGCAGCCGTACCGGGCGCCGGACCCGAAGCCGGGGGCCCTTGACGCCGTACTCCAGGTCGGCGGCCTGGATGCGGGAGGGCTTGCGCTGGTCGAAGACATCATCGAGGTGCCAGAACGCACGGTCACCGATCCAGCCCACGAAGTCACCAGCGAAGGCGGAGGTACGCGGGGGTCGTTCCCAATCACTCCGTCCCCGCAGCGGCAGAACCGTGTCGGGTTCTTGGTCCAAACCGTCCTCGATCAGGGACATCCGTATCCAGGGGGTGCCGTCCGGGCCGGGAAGCAGGGCCGCATTGGCACCACTCACGTCTTCCGTCAGCACCTCCTCGACGCCGTCGGGACCTACAGTCAGGTAGGAGAGGGCTCCGCCATGACCGATCCGGTGCGCGGCGACGACGACCGAGTCACCCTCTCCGCCACGGACGCTCCGGAATTTCACGTCGCGTACCGTGATCAGGCGAACGTCGGAAGCCGTGTCAGACCGCCACTCAAGCGGCGAAAGCGAAGGACTCAGTTCACGCATACGGTCATCGTAGGGAGGTACGGGGGCGGCCTCACCTCGTGGGGTCGATGATGTGCTGAAGCGCGACGTCACGTGAGTGCGGATGGGGATGGACAAGGTCAGTTCAGTGGCCGCGGTTAGGCTGGTGTTCTTGAGGTCGGTCTGAGACCCCGGTTGGGATGCCCAAGGGGGTGGCCCTGGAGCGGTCCCCGGGCGTGAGCCCCGGAGCCTCGCACCACCGCACTCCCATCCCCGCGGCTGGCGTGGTCCAAGCCCACCCCCTGCGGCCCCAGCCCGGCTGCGGCCCCGCCATCTACGGCCTGTGAGGACGACCCCCTCACGGCCTGGGGATACGGCCGGTAACGGGCAACCCGCCTGCGTTTCACCATCATTCATGCGGAATGATGCCGGTATGCGTGGTGGGGGCGGGTTGTTCGAGGTCGAGCCGGTCGAGAAGAGGCAGCCGCGGGGCCATGGGGCGGCGGTGGACAAGCGGTTTCGGGCGTTCGACCCGCACCAGGTCCTGCTGCTGCCCCCGTCGCTGGACGACTGGCTGCCCCAGGACCACCTCGCGCGGTTCGTCGCCGACCTGGCCGACGATGTCCTGGACCTGACGGCGATCCGGGCCGACTACACCGAGAAGCGCGGCCTATCCGCCCTACGATCCCCGGCTGATGGTGCGGTTGCTGGTCTACGGCTACACCACCGGGGTGCGCTCCTCGCGGGCGATCGAGCGCCGGTGCGTCGACGACATCGCGTTCCGCTACCTGGCCGCCGACCAGGCCCCAGACTTCCGGTCGATCTCGCGGTTCCGCCGCCGCCACCTCCACGCCCTCGCCGACCTGTTCACCCAGTCCCTGCACCTGGCGTCCAAGCTCGGCATGGTCAAGATGGGCCGCGTCGCACTGGACGGCACAAAACTCGAAGCGAACGCCTCCAAGCACAAGGCCATGAGCTACGGCCGCCTGATCGACAAGGAAGAACGCGTCGAGGCCGAGATCGCCGCCATCGAAGCCCGGGCCGCCGCCCTGCTGGCCGACGCCGAGGCCACCGACACCGCCGAGGACCAGACCTTCGGTGTCGACGGCAAGGACACCGACCTGCCCGCCGAGCTCGACCGCCGCGAGAAGCGCCTGGCCAAACTGCAGGCTGCCCGCGCACAGATCGAAGCCGAAGCCGCCGCCAAGGCCCGCCGCCACGCCCAAAACAAGGAACGCCGCCGCCAGGAACGCGCCGGCACCCGCGACGAGCAGGCCGTCACCGACGCCGGGCACAAGGCCGCCGCGAAGGCCCGCCCCAAGCCCAAAGCACAGGCCAACTTCACCGACCCCGACTCACGGATCATGAAGAACGGCAAAGGCGCCTACATCCAGGCCTACAACGCTCAGGCCGTCGTCGACGAGGAACACCAGGTCATCACCGCAGCCGACGTGACGACCAACGCCTCCGACGCGCTGAACTACACCACCATGCTCGACCAGTCCGCCGCCAACACCGGCGTCCACCCCAAGCAGGCCCTGGTCGACGCCGGCTACTGCTCCGAGACCAACCTTGAAGCCGCGAGGGAACGCCAACTGTCTTGCGGCACCGACACATTCATGGCCACCGGCCGACTCGCCCACGACGAGCAGGTCCCACCCGCACCACGCGGACGCATCCCGGCGAACGCCACCCTCAAGGAACGGATGGCCCGCACGCTGCGGACCAAGCGCGGACGGGCCGCCTACCGTCGCCGAAAAGCCATCGTAGAACCAGTCTTCGGACAGATCATGACCTGCCAGAACGGCCGCCAACTCCTCCTGCGCGGCGAGGACGGCGCCCGCGGCGAGTGGCGACTGCTCGCCGCCTGCCACAACCTCCGCAAGATCTTCCGACACACCGGAACCACCGGACTCGCCACCCTGGCCGGCTGACCAACCCGGCCTCCCGACCCCCTGCCAAGCCGAACACCTGACAAAGCAGGGCGCCGAGCATGGCCTCACAAGCACCCCGCGAGCCGACCGCAACCGATCCCATCGATCACAGCCAACCAGTCGCTTGCACGTTACTGACTCACGCTCCTAGCCTCGCGATCAGCGCGGTCCGTGGGTGGAGAGCCTTGCTTGGGGCGGGCAGCGAGCCGCAGGACAGGAGTGCTTGGTGGGGACGATCCTCAAGGGCATGAGCCGCGTACGGTGGCACGAGCTCACGCATGCCTACGGATCCGCACAGGACGTTCCGGGCCGACTGTCGCGGGTGGCGTGGGGCGACACCAGGACGAGCGCCGATGCGCTGAGTGATCTCGGCTTGTGGCTCGGTGAGCTGGCAGTTTTCGACGCGACCGTCGCGGCGGTTCCGTTCCTGTGGGATCTCGCCGTGACCGATTCGGTCACCAGCCGGCCCGGAGTGATCGAACTGCTACAAGCGATTCTCGACCACGGCAATCCTCCGCAGATCACCGTGGTGCACGCAGCTCACCAAGCCGTGCTCAGCGGCAGTAGCACGGTGAGCGTACTGGTCAGCGACGAGGATCCCGCGGTGCGGGCGGCGGCTCGCGACCTGACGGCAGCGATCGACAGCCACGCGTGTGAGGCCTGCCGTCCAACCTGACGGCCGTTGGCAGGCCCCGGCTCTCCTCGTGCAATGCACAACGACCTTCCCGAAGCAAGCACCCAGGCGCTACCAGAACTCGGCGACATACACTCCCCGCGAAACGACGGGAGGCACCTGCCGCGCCGGGATGTCGATGCCGACGAGAACGGGAGGCACTGGATCTCTTGCCAGCTCGGCATCGGGATGCCGTCAAAGGAAGGCTGCTGATCACGCCGCCACCCAGCGTGTCAGTGGGCTCAAGATTCGAGCACGGCGGCGATGGCCTCGATCTCGACGAGTTGGTCCTTGTAGCCGAGCACGGTGACGCCCATCAAGGTGCTTGGGACGTCATGGTCAGCGAACGAGTCCCGGACTACCTCCCAGGCAGCCACCAGGTCCTCTCGCCGGGCCGACGCGACGAGAACCCTTGTACTGATGACGTCCTGGAGCGACGCGCCTGAGGCGGCGAGGGCGGCCTTCATGTTCTCGGTGGCCTTCATGGCCTGACCCGCGTAGTCACCGATCGCTGCCGTGGAGCCGTCATCGTTCAGTGGACACGCCCCGGCGAGGAAGATCAGGCGTGACTCGGCAGGCGCCGTGGCCGCGTAGGCATACTCGGCGACATCGGACAGGGAGGCAGAGCGGATCAACGTGATGGCACGAGCCATAGCTGTCGGGTCCTTTCTCATCGGGTGTTGAGCTCGGGCATCCTGCCAACGCCCCGTCGGTTCCTGCCTTCCCATTTCTTCGCCGCCCCCCACGCACAGCGCCGTCACTTCTGCTCGACAGTCACGAGCCGAGTGATCACCAACTGACTCCGGAGCCCGTCGATAAGCGCTGTTCCTCAGAGACCGACGAAGCCACCTCGGCGATCATCTCGCTGAGTTCGGTCTTGGTGAGCTCACCAAGCCCTTACGAGGGCGTCCAGGCCATCGGCCTCGCGGGCCTGCTTCCGAAGCAGTCCGACCACACCGCACCAAACCTCCCGGGCAGCCAGGACACTTCGTCATACCCGCGGTCAGGTCATTTTCCGGATAGCGGCCAGAACAGGCACGTCTGCACCAAAGCCGACCGCGAGCCGATCATCCGAAGTCAGCGCCGCTGCGTTCACAGCAGCGGGAAGTCTCTGCACAAGGACGGGATCGATCTGCAGGCCGCCATCCAACGGCCAGGCGCACGTTGGGCGTGTCATGGGACGGCAACGCCAACACCCGTTTCCCTGACCATGCAATCGTGGAAAAAGAGCTCTTCCGGTAAACCAGGGCCGTTGCGAAGTCCCGTGATCTTGTGTGAGTGCTGGCTGTCAGGTGTGTTGATGGCGTGGGCAGCGTTTCGTACGCAGCGGAGCTCCGTCGGAGCAAGTGACTTCCCAAGTGACTTGCGCCCGACGGAGCTTCGATGTGTCGTGAGTCTGTCACGCCCTGCCTGATCAGGTCGCCCGCCCTGACGGGCCTGGTCTTGCTGCCGGTGAGAAGCCATCCGCTTACCGATTAACCTGCGCGGGTCAACGGCGGTCGCCGTGGTCTTCTTCGCCACCGCCTTCTTCGCACCCGGGCGCCGCGACGACGGGGCGGGCCTGGCGGTGCTGCTCGCCGCCGCCTTCGTGCGGGACGACGGTACGACGGCGGGCGCGTGTGCGGGTGGTATCTGCTGGTTGCCTGCCGCCGGGGGTCTGCAGCCCTCCGGCAGTGTGAGCTGTCGGTCAGCTCAGCCGTGCGTCGGCGTAGGCGGCCATCGCGTCGCGCTGGTAGATGGCCAGTCCGTCGGCGATCCTGTCGAAGTTCGTACGGAACTGAGGGTCGTCGACGTAGGTCTGCCCCAGCCCCTTGTACGCGGCCGCGCACGGGGTCCAGAACCGGCACACGTCCTGGTAGTGGGTTTCCACCTCGGCCTGCACCGCAGGATCGGCGACGAGTGTGCCGGCCACCATGAACTCCGCCATGCGGATCATCTGCGCCGTCACCTCACGCTGCCACTGCTCCATACCCTGGACGGTCATGCCCGCGATGGCTCGCTGGGACTGCTCCCACTGCTCCGGCCACCGCTCGCGTGCCTCCGCCTCGTGACGGCTGGGCTCCAAGCCCTCGAACAGGTTCTCTGGTCTGTTGATCTTTGCCATGTCGCTGTTGTCCTTGCCTTCCTCCAGTTCGGCGATGGTGCGGCCGACCGTGCGGGCGAGCGTTTCCAGCCGGTCGCGTTCCGCGAGCAGTCGTCGGTGGTGCTCGCGGAGCGCGGCCAGCTGATCCACCTGGCTGTCCAGGACCGCCTGGATCTCCCGCAGCCCCAGGTCCAGCTCCCGCATCAACAGGATCTGCTGCAACCGCAGCAGATCGGCCTCCTCGTAGTAGCGGTGCCCGTTGCTCCCGATCCACGCCGGCGGCAGCAGGCCGATCTCGTCGTAATGCCGCAGCGTCCGGGACGTCACTCCCGACATCCGTGCCACATCAGCGATCGACCAGGCCATCGTTCAACCTCTCATCGCCGGGCCGGTCTCTCCGGCCACACCGAAGACGGTAGAAGTTGACGTAGCGGCAACCGCAAGCCGGAACCTGACTGGGAACAGGTTCTCAGTCCATCGACCATGACTGTTTCATAGGTGGTCTTTCCTGATCAGAGGCAGAAGGCCGGGCGCCCAGCGGCTGCGGCTGTCAGCCGTTCAGGCCGCGGGGGCTGCGGATACCGGCCAGGACGGTGAGTAGCCCCGCGAGCGAGAGACCAGCGGCGGTGAGGAAGGCTGTCCGGTAACCGGCCAGCACGTCACCCCCGGCCGTAGCGGCGACGGCGGACAGGACCGCGAGGCCGAGTCCGCCCCCGATCTGGAGTGCAGTGTTGAACATGGCACCGGCCAGTGCCTGCTCTTGGGTTCCCGCACCGGACAGTGCGGTGATGTTCGCCGACACGAAGGTCTGCGAGAGACCGATGATGAGGATGACCAGGAGCGGCAGGATGACAGCCCAGTAGTTCGCTACGGGGCCGACCAGGGAGAACAGGGCGAGGCCGATCGTGTAGCAGGTCAGACCGAACAGCATGAGCCGACGTGCACCCGCCCGCGGAACCAGGCGTCCTGCGACCAGGGGCAGGAGCGTCCCGCCGATGGCCAGCGGTAGGAAGGCCACGCCCGTGGTGAGCGGACTGAACCCGAGGATGTTCTGCAGCAGGAGTGCGGCGAAGTAGTTCACCCCGACCCATCCCGCGTACATGAACACGGCGACCGCCAGGACTGCGGCGAGGTTCGGCCGCTTACACACCGCCGGAGGGACCAGCGGTTGGGTCGCCCGGCGCTGCCAGACCACGAAGCCGGCCAGGAAGGCCACTGCGACGGCTGCGACCACCCATCCGGGGCCATCGGCCACGTTCTTACCGAGGAGAGCCCCAGCAGACCGGCGGTCACCAGTGTTGCACCGGGAAGATCGAGGCGTCCGTGGGCGCGGTCCTGAGGGGCGTCCGCGGGGATCAGTGCGAGCACACCCGCGATGAGCGCGGCCACCCCCAGGACGTTCATGGCGAACATCGCCCGCCACCCGATCGACCCCGCCAGCGCGCCACCGACGACCAGCCCGAACGCGAGCCCCACGCCGCCCGTGGCACCGAACCCTCCCAGTGCCCGCGACCGCCCTGGTTCCTCACGCCACAGAGCACCTATCAGCCCGAGCGCGGCCGAGACTGTCACCGCCGCACCAGCCCCCTGGACCGCCCGGGCCGCTACGGCGAGCGGCAGCGAGTGGGAGGCCCACACCACCGCGGAGGCGGCGGCGAACAGCACCATCCCGCACAGCAGCGCCCGGCGTCGCCCGTACAAGTCAGCAGCTCGCCCGGCCACCATCAGGAAACCAGCGAACATCAGGGAGTAGGCCGACACCACCCAGGAGAGCTGCTCGGGGGAGGCGTTCCAGTCCCGCGCCATCTCGGGCAATGCCATGCCAGCCACCGCCACACCGTCCGCTCCGACACACCCGCCGGCTCCGCCGCGATCCGCACGTGCAGCCGCGACAGCGTCCCCTCCCCCATCCACCACAAGAAGCCGCCGCACCACCACACCCCGCGCCAACAGCGCACCCCCAGCCGATCCCGCCCCGGCCCTACCCGCCGAAACCCCCTGAACCGTCATACGGCCCAGCCCACCCGACCCTGTCAGCCCTTCACACAGGAACAGCGAAACCCATGACAGCCAGCAACCAACCTGCCAGCCACACCACAACAACCGCTCAGTCACTCCATGGCAGCAACCACAGCCCTGCCCTCACACCCGCTACCAGGACATCCGCACCACGATCCCACTGACGCCCACCCCTGAAAAAGATCGTCGCCCGTGGGAATCCCCTGCCGTCGAGGGCGGTTGAAGCCGATGGCCCACGAACAGCCGTCCGGTTCGGTGTGGGCTCATGACAGCTGCGGGAGGGCATACATGAAGGTCGGCGACATCGAGGTTCTGGCGATCACGGACGGGGTGGGCACCGAGATCGCCGCGGAGATCCTCACGCGCCCCGGCGTGGACGACCCGTGGGCCTGCCACGAGCACCACCGGGAAGCGGACGGGAGCCTCGGCCTGCCCCTGGGCGGCTTTCTCGTGCGCAGCGGGGAGCGGACCGTCCTGGTCGACGCCGGGGTCGGGCCGTTCGACGACGGCAAGTACCGTGGGGGCCGGTTGCTCGACTCGCTCGCCGCCCACGGTGTCACTCCCGACGACGTGACCGATGTGGTCTTCACCCACCTGCACTTCGATCACATCGGCTGGGCCACCGTCGATGGCCGGCCTGTCTTCCCCCGCGCCACCTACCGCGCCCACCGCGCCGATTGGCGGTACTTCGTGACGGGCGACGCCGCCCGGCCGGAAGCCGTTGACAAGCTCACCCCGCTCGGGGACCAACTGGAGCTGTTCGACTCCGATTTCACCCTCGCTCCCGGTATCGACGCCCTCCACCTGCCCGGCCACACCCCCGGCACGACCGTGTACGTGGTCTCCTCCGGCGGGCGTCGCGCGCTGCTGCTGGGGGACGTGGCCCACTCGGTCGTCCAGTTCGGCGAGCGCGACTGGCAGGTGATCTGGGACGTCGACCCCGCCGCCGCCTCCGCCGTGCGCAACCGTATCGCCGACGAGTCCGCCGACACCGACGACCTGCTGGTCGCCGCCCACTTCCCCGGTATGCGCTTCGGCCGCATCCTCGCTGCGGACGGCAACCGGCGTTTCGTCGCCGTCTAGTACCTCGCCAGAACTAGCGGGCCCGGCCCTGATGCGGAACCAAGGACGGCACCCTGCGGACCGGCACCGCAGTGGCAGAACTGACCGGCTTGGTGGACCTGGCCAACCCGGACGGCACCCGGACCATCGTCCGGCGCGGGCGCCCGCACCCCGACGCCCAGCTGCCCTTGTCCGATCTGGGCGAGGGCATGCGCCACCAGGTCTTCCTCACGACACCCCGGTCGGCGAAGGGCCCCTGCAGCATCTGGAGGTCCGCCACCGTGCGCACGCCCGTGTCGAGGACCGCATTCGCCGCGGCAAGGCCACCGGTTTCGGTCGCTTCCCTCCCGCCACTTCACCATCCACACCGCCTGGCTGGAAACTGGCCCTGACCGCCGTCGACCTACTCGTCTGGGCCCAAACTCTGCTGCTGGGTGGCGAATCGGCCTGCGTCGAGCCGAAGAAGCTCCGCTACCGCACGCAGCCGCCCGCATCACCCGCGGGGGCCGCCGCCTCCACCTGCGGATCTCAGCCACCTGGCCGTGGCGAGACGAGCTCGTCAGCACGTTCGCCCGCCTCGCCGTCCTGCCACGGCCGGCCGGGGCCGAATGCGGAGCCCGCGGTGCCGTGCAGCACGTCGGCGAGGCGCGGACCGCCTGCAACCACCACCGTGCCGACCGGGATGCCTGCGAACAGCACGCCGATTGCCGGCCCCTCGCCGCAGGTGGCGTACGTCTGGTCGGCCAGCTGTGGGAACAGGGCGCGGGGCATACCGGCGACCATCGCGATGATGACCGGGAACGACTGCCCTTACGTATCCGCGTGGATCGTGTCCGGCCTCGACGACCTCCAGGAATTCCTCGACCCCGAGGCAACGGAGAGGCCTTCGAGCCCGAGGAACAACTGGTCGGCCTCTGGGGCCCGGTGTGGTTGCGACCGAGTGATCAAAGGACGCGAGCCAGTGCGTCCGGCCCCACGAAGTGCAATGGTGGCTCGCCGCGCAGGAACCGCAGCACCTCCTCCACGGCACTTGCGCCGAGCCGCTGACGGCACTCGGCGGTGCCCGCGGCCTGATGAGGAGTCAGCAGAACGTTCGGCAGTTTCCGGAACAGGTGGCGGACCGGCAGTGGTTCGGTGTCGAAGACGTCGATCGCAGCGTCCAGCCGGCCCGTCGACACCTGTGCCAGAAGCGCGTCCTCGTCGACGAGCCAGGAGCGGGCGGTGTTGACCAGACCGGCGCCGTCGGGCATCAGCGCCAGTTCGCGCGCGCCCAGCATGCGCCGGGTCTCGGCGGTGGCAGGGGCGTGCACGGCGACGATCCGGCTGCCACGGAGCAGTTCGTCCAGCGGCACCACCCGTACCGCGAGCCGCTGTGCGTCCTCGGCCGTCAGATACGGGTCGGTGACCGCGACCTGTGCCCCCAGTGCCCTCGCCAGCTCGATGTACGCACGACCGGTGCGGGACGCTCCGATGACGCCGATCGCACAGCCCTGGATCTCGTGCCGCGGCGGGGCCTGGCCGGCCTCGTCCCAGTCGGCTCCGCCGCGCAGCGCGTGGTCGAAGCGGTGGATGCGGTGCAGCAGGGCGAGGGTGAACGCCAGGGCCACCTCGGCGACCGGGCGTGCCATCGCGTCACCGGCCTGGGTGACGAGGATCCCACGCCGGAAGACTTCCTCGGTGACGTACGGGGCGACCGCCGATCCGGTGTGGGCGACGATCGCCAGTCGGTCAGCGACGTCGAGGAGTTCCTCGCTGAGGCGGGGCGTGCCCCAAGCGGTGATCAGGGCACGGGCACCGGGCAGCGTCGCACCGAGTGCGTCCCGGTCGGTGTGCTCGTCGAGGACGGCCGGCTGCGCCGCGGCGCAGAGGCTCTGCCACACCGCGGGGGTGAAGAACTGCTCACGAAGGTGCGGGGGTACGGCGACGACGACCCGCGGCAGGCGGGCCGCCCCCGGGTCAGGAGAGCCAGTCATCGACGTGCTCCGCGACGAAGTCGTCGTCGGTGAGCCAGGGGTAGGCCGTGGCGACCCGGGTGATCTCTTCGGCCTGGCCGGGAGACAAGGCCTCCTTCGGATCGAGACACCAGATGCCCTCCAACAGACCCTGGCGGCGCAGCACTTCATGGACACCCGCGATACAGCCGCGGAATCCGCCGCGCACGTCGAACACAGCGCTGTTGGCGTCGGTGAGTTCCGGACGGTGGGCGAGGCAGTCGACCATGGCGTCGTGGTCACCGGCGCGTGCCCGCCGGACCTGATCGAGGAGGGTGACGGCGGAGCCGGTCCAAACGGCCCACTGGCCGAGCAGCCCGCCGGCGAACCACCGCCGAGTGCCGTTGGTCTCGTACGGGGTGAGCAGGTCGCCGATGATGTCGTCGTCGTTGCCGGTGTACAGGGCGACCTCGTCAGAGCGATCGGCGGCCGCCACGGCCCGTACGACATCGGCGGTGCGGTAGCGGTCGAAGGGCGCGATCTTGATGGCCGCGGTGTTCGGCAGGTCTGTGAATGAGCTCCAGAACGTCGGCGAGAGATAGCGGCCGCCGACGGCCTCCTGGGGGTAGAAGCCGATCACCGGCAGCACCTCGCCGACGGCGCGGGCCCGGTCCAGCAGCCCCTTCTCGTCGGCGCCGGGCACTGCGGGGCTCAACAGCACGGCGTCGTAGCCGAGGGAGGCTGCGAGCTCGGCTTCGGAGACGGCCTGCGCGGTGTGGCCGCAGGCCCCGGCGACGGTGACGACGGGGCGGCCGGCCTCGTTCCGCACGGTCTCGGCGGCGAGTTCGAGGACCGGTGCCAGCAGGCCGATGCCCGGTTCGCGGATCTCGAACTGGGTGGTGTGGACGGCGACGGCGAGGCCGCCCGCGCCGGAGGCCAGGTAGTAGCGGGTCAGTGCGCGTTGCCGGCGTTCGTCGAGCTTGCGGTCGGCGCCGAGGGCGAGTGGATGAGCGGGGATGACGGTTCCCTCGGCGAACACGTCCGTCAAAGTGCGTGCCGGGGCTGCCGCGGCCGCCGAGGAGGGTACGGGTTCGGGAGTGGTCGCGGCTACGGGACCGGGTGCAGGCGCGGTCGCGGCTGGGGGCGTACGGGACACGGGGATCAGAACCTTCCGTCGCGGACCTGGAACTTGGTGGGCTTGCCGGACAGTGGCAGCCCGCGGTGCAGCCAGTCCGCCTGCCAGCGGACCAGGGTCCGCAGGGACACGTCCGGATAGCCGAACAGGGCGTGGCAGGCGCTCGCGTCGGACAGCAGCGCGGTCGGAGCCTCCTCGCCGGCGATCACGGGATCCTTGCCGAACTCCTCACCGAACCAGTGCGCGAGCCGCCGTACGGACGCGGTCTCGGGCCCGGTGAGGTTGAGGGTGAAGGGCTCCGGAGCGGAGGTGTGCAGCAGGGATCGCAGCGCGACCTCGTTGGCGTACCCCTGCCACACGACGTTGGCGTGGCCGGTGGTGACGTCGACCGGCTCGCCCGCCCGGACGGCGGAGGCGATGTCGGCGAGGACGCCGTAGCGCAGGTCGACCGCGTAGTTGAGACGGATGTTGGCGACCCTGGTGCCCCGGGTCAGTGCCGCGTGGCCGAACATCCGCTCGCGGCCCAGGCACGACATGGCGTACTCGCCGACCGGCCCGACCGGGTCGTCCTCGGTGCAGCCGCCGGAGGACACCGGCACCTGTGGATAGACGTTGCCGGTGGAGAACGCGGCGATCCGCGAATCCGGCCAGCGGCGCGCCACCCGGTCCGGCATCGCGGCGTTCACCGCCCAGGCGTGCGAGGGGGCGTCCGCCGAGCCGAACTTGGCGCCGACCATGAAGACGACGTTCTCCGCGTCGGGCAGCTCCTTGAGGTCGGCGGCCGGATCCATGAGGTCGAAGGGCACGGTACGGACCCCGGCGTCCTCCAGCTGTTGTGCCGCGGCCGGGTCGGACCAGCGGGAGACGGCGTACACGGTCACATCGCTGCGGCCCGCGGCGTCCAGCGCGCGGCGGGCCAGCTTGCACAGGCCGGGGCCCATCTTGCCGCCGGCACCGAGCACGAGCACGTCGCCGTCGAGGCGGGCGAGGTCCCGGACGAGGGCGGTCTGGGGGGTACTGAGACGCTCTTCGAGCGCCGCTTCATCGGTGAACATAATTGCGTGGGTCATCCCTTGATTCCGGACGCGGTGACGCCCTCGGTGAAGTAGCGCTGGCCCACCATGTACGCGGCGAAGATGGGCACGAACGCGATGACGGAGCCG
>NZ_JBIVON010000044.1:0-25424 GCF_044754145.1 Streptomyces sp. NPDC093149 | reverse complement strand
AGACACATCCCTGTGACCTGCGGGTTCAGCGTCCGATATCACAAGGACAGGTCCCAGCAACGAAATCGGCGTGTTGTTTTTCTGCGAGCCCTTAGCCGAAACGCCCACCGACCAGCACAAAAACAAGCCTGCATCAATGGCGAGAAAACCCGAACACCCCGGAGACACCTTCCCCGAACCCCACACGCCCGGCCACGAGCAACCGAAACCACCGCTCCACCGTGATCCGACCAGCTCAGCCACGCGAAGCGAAACGGGGAGGGCTTCCTCCTGCACCTGTCCCGCTTCTTCCGCTCCCCCCTAGTCACCTCGTTCCTCAAGGCCGAGGAGCAGCGGCACGGGGCGACGCCCGACAGCCGGACTGCTTGACGACGCCCCACTCCTCCCGACGGAGCCTGCGGCCCGGCCCTGCGCGCCGTGGCGGTCCACACCCTCAACCACCCCGGTCTCGAATCGATGCCGAGAGACTCCAGGCATGGGATCTTGGGGAAACTTGGGCCAGCGCTGCTGTCCCTCGCAGGTGTGGCGCTCGGAGCGGGCGGGTCACTGTTCGGTCAGTACCTGGTGTCACGCGTCGAACGCCCCCGCCCGAGTCCCCGCAGACCGCACCCCGGCCGAGGTCATAAGACGCTGGCCGAGAGAACTCGCCTACTGCTGATTCACAACGATCAGTGAAAACCGCCACGTCTACCCCATTCTCTACATCGACGCGCTTAGCCTCGATCCACCGACGCGATGCCTGGGAGATAAATGTCGGGACGTAAGAGATGCCTCGTGACCTGTGATGATGGGTTTGTCGAAGCCTTTTTCACACACGATCGGCGAGGCATCTCGTGGGTGAAGACATCCCATGCTGTTTCGGCGGTTTCTGTCTGGTTCGACGGAGCGAATCTGACGGCGGACGCTGGTCTGTTGCCGGTGGTCCGGCTGGCGGGTTGGGCTGACCACCGTGGTGCACCAGACCGATATCGTGAGGAAATGACCTCACCTGACCGTAGCTCAGCCGAACGTGAGGCGGCAGAGGCAATCACCTATCGCGTGGCGGAGAGCGAGAGAGACAGGTCCGCCGTCATCACGGGCGAGTTCAGCTCGGATACCGTCTTCGAAGTGGTCGACTCCGAAGGCGGGTTCACCTTTCGGCCCGTCCGGCTGGACCCGCCGATTCACAAGGTCTTCCCCGACGACGAGCCCGAGGACGCCGGTGAGAAATCGGAGGGCAAGCGGCGGTTTGTCGCGCTGGATGGCGAACTCGTATGCGGCTATGTCGATACGGAGTATGAGCCCTGGAACCGGCGGCTGATCATTGCCGATATCGAGGTGGCTGGGCCGTACCAGGGCCGGGGAATCGGGCGGACACTCATGAGTTACGCCATCGGCTGGGCCCGGGAATGCAGTGCCGGGCACGTGTGGCTGGAAGTAACGAACATCAACGCTCCGGCCATCCGCGCCTATCAGCGGATGGGGTTCACCGTCTGCGGTCTGGACACTTCCCTCTACCGCGGTACCGAGTCCGAGGGGGAGACGGCACTGTACATGAGCCTCTTCCTCGACTGATCCGCTGGCCGGTAGCCGGTCCAGCGCTTGGACATGGAGACACGGATGTCCTCTGAGCTGGGACGATGGGACTTCCTACGGTTCCACGTCCGCAGAGCAAGAGAACACCCGCGAGATGCGATCTTCCCATGCCGCTTCAGCGGTGTCCGCCGCGTTCGATGACTCGAATCTGATCGCGCATGCCGGGCTGATCCCGGTGATGCGGCTGGCCGAGCGGTGCGGCCTGTCGCGACTGGTGGCTGCGAAGATGAAGCTGACCGGAGCGAGGAACGGTGCGGGGGCCGCAGCGGATGCCAAGGTCACCAGCATCGTGGCCGGGATGGTCGCGGGTGCGGACAGCATCGACGACCTGGACGTCCTGCGGCACGGGGCGACGCCGGCCCTGTTCGGCGGTATCCGCGCCCCGTCCACGCTGGGCACGTTCCTGCGTGCGTTCACCCACGGTCATGCGCTTCAACTCCACGCTGTGCACCGCGCGTTCCTGGCCGCGCTGGCCGCGCACACTCCGCTGCTGCCCGGCGCCCGGGAGAAGGCGTTCATCGATGTCGACTCCACCCACAAGCGCGTCTACGGCCGGGCTAAGCAGGGCGCCGAGTACGGCAGGTTCAAGGGCATCCGCACCCTGCACCCTCTCCTCGCCACGGTCTGCACCCCACACTCCCGCCCAGTGATCGCCACCGTGCGGATGCGCCGGGGCAAAGCCGCGGACTCCCGCGGTGCCCCGAAATTCGTGAGCGAGACCCTGGCCACCGCCGTCGAGGCAGGCTGCACCGGCATGCGCATCCTGCGGGCCGACTCACAGTTCTACAACGCCGGGGTGATCGCCGCCTGCCACCGGGCCGGAGCCCACTTCTCGATCACCACCGGCATGAACCCCTCCATCAAACGGGCCGTCCTGGCTGTCCCCGAAACCGGTGAACTCATCTTCGACGCGGAGGTCGCCGAGATCCCCGCCCACACCGCCTTCACCGGCAGAAAGAAGGCAGAGCGGGTTACCGCCCGACTAATCGTGCGCCGGGTTCGCGACCTCGCCAAACCCGCCACCGTCGGCGAGCAGGGCGAACTGTTCCCCGTCTGGCGCTACCACCCGTTCTTCACCGACAACCCTGCGCCGATGATCCAGGCCGAGCGGGAACACCGCCACCACGCCGTCGTCGAGCAGGTCATTGCCGACAGTAAAGCCTCTGCCCTGGCCCACCTTCCCTCGGGGCACTTCCAGGCCAACGCCGCCTGGCTGACCCTGTGGGCCATGGCTTACAACCTGCTGCGGGCCGCAGGCACCCTGGCCTCGGCCTTTCACGCTAACTGATCGTTTCAGAATGCCGTCCTGCGGAGACGCTGACGGTCCCATGGAACAATCTCTTCAGCCACCGGCTCTGGGGGATGACGCCATATGGAACGCGTTGCGTCTGCACGAGACCTCGTGCTCGGTTACGTCCACGCTCTGAACGCGATTGACGAGGCCATGAGGGCGGCGATCCCCTCGCTTGAGCGACTCGCAGATGTCCTTGGCCTGGTCCGTTCGCGCCGGATCATCAGCCGGAGTGGTCACATTGGCGCCTACTCCTACACGGTTCATGGGGCAGGATGCCGCTTCGTCAGTGACAACGGCACTGAGATCGATGTGGACTTCGCGACCGACGGGAGCGAAGTCTTCGACCTCTGGCGGCTGCGCTGGTACGGGCTGAGCCTGCCAGAGCCTCTTGACGTCACGGATCAGGACCTGCGGCCCGCAGTACAGTCACTGCAACCGCTTCTGACCGAGGTGCAGCCGGGGTGGTTCAGCGTAGCCAGCTGAACGCTTCAGGATGAGGTTCCCAGGCGGCGCAGGCATATGAGGCTGCAGGCCAGTTCGAGCAGGCCCTGATGGAGATCGGCGCGTCGCTCGTAGCGAGTGCGGAGCCGTTTGAACTGGTGCAACCAGGCAAAGGCGCGCTCAACCACCCAGCGCACCTTGCCCAGTCCTGAGCCGTGGGCGACGCCGCGCCGGACGATCACCGGCTTGATGCCGCGCTTCCACAACAGGCGACGGTACTTGTCGAAGTCGTAGCCTCGGTCGGCATACAGACGCCGCGGCTTGCGACGGGGGCGTCCTCGCAGCCCCCGAACCGGCGGGATGGTGTCGAGCAAGGGCAGGAGCTGGGTGACGTCGTGTCGGTGGCCGCCGGTGAGGGTGACGGCGAGTGGGGTGCCGTGGCGGTCGACAATCAGGTGGTGTTTCGAGCCGGGGCGGGCGCGGTCGACAGGTGAGGGCCGACGTGAGCCCCCCACAACGCCGAGAACGTGCCCGCATCCGCGGCGAGAAGGGCATTCGCTGGGGCAGACGCCCACTCACCGGCCGCGGCCTGACAGCGCTTCGTGCACATCGCCTCCGACCCAGCGAAGGATCCAGAGGACACTCGTGAGCATCCGTACGACGCATCGCGCTCTGCTGAGCCGTCTGCTGCCCGACGACAAACCGGATGACCTGGCAGTACGTCAGGGGCAATTTCACATCGTGGTCATTGGCTCAGACCGCGTCGTGTGCCTGCCCCGCACCTGGGCAGCGGCCGCCCGGCTGCCCCAGCGGGTGGCCGCACTACACGCACTCGCTGGCCTCGACCTCGGCTTCCGCACACCTGAGCCGCTACTTCAGGGCGGCGCCCACGGCACCGACGAGGCGCCGTTCCTGGTACTCAGCCGCATTCCCGGGGAACCGCTGGAGACCGACGCCCTCAACGATGCCCAAGTGGTCGACACCGTGGCGGCGCAGTACGCCACGCTGCTGTCCGCTCTGGCCCGTGCCGGCACCGACGAGACGGTACGAGCAGTTCTCCCTCAGGGAGCAGAAAGCCAGTGGCGGCGATTCGCGGAGAACGTGCGCGCTGAGCTGTTCCGGCTCATGTCCGACAGCGGACGCCTGCGGGCCGAGCGGGAACTCACAGCACTCGACAGCCTTCCCCACCTCACCCGAGCAGTGGTGGTGCATGGCGACCTCGGTGCCGAAAACGTCCTATGGGAGTGGACGCACGGCCTGCCGCACCTCTCCGGCGTACTCGACTGGGACGACGTCACGCTCGGCGACCTGGCCGAGGACCTCGCAGCCATCGGCGCCAGCTACGGCCCTGAGCTCCTGGAGCGGGTGCTCACCCTGGGCAGCTGGTCAAACCACGGGCTCCTCACCCGCATCGCCGCGATCCGCGGCACATTTGCCCTGCAGCAAGCCCTCTACGCAATCCGCGACGGCGACGAAGAAGAACTCGCGGACGGCTTGGCCGACTACCGCTGAGGCACACCGGCACATCCGCTGCATCGAGCACTTCACAGCAACAGCAACCCGGCGAACCTATGCGGTCACAGCACGAGACTTCTGCCGCGTCCCGCGCGGATCAGCAGCGGGCCGCGGGACACTGCTGGCGCCGTCCTGGCCCTCGGAAACGATCAACACCAGTCGACTCTGACGCCACGCCGACACCGCCTGTCACTGTCACGCGTGTGTGTTCACGCTGAGTGAGAGGGCTGGTGCTCAGATGCCAGGTCAGGAAGAATAGACACGGCTGGAGCGGGCTCAGGCGATCGGCCTGTTCCGCTACATGCTGATCAGAGAGGCGGCCGACCCGCCCGACGCTGTCCCGACGCCAGCGTGGTGCGCTGGTGCGGGAGTTGGCGGCCATGACGCACGTCGATCCGGACGGGCGCCCGGTGCGGATCACCCGGTGGTCGAGGCCGACGCTCCCAACGAGTTGTGGACCGGGGACGCCTTGCACGGGCCGCTGGTCGCCGGACGCAAGACATATCTGTTCGCGTTTATCGACGACCACTCTCGGGCCGTGATGGGGCATCGCTGGGGGTTCGCCGAGGACACCGTCCGCCTGGCCGCGGCCCTGCGGCCGGCACTGGCCGCGAGGGGGTCCCGCGCTACATCTACGTCGACAACGGCTCCGCGTTCGTGGATTCCTGGCTGCTGCGGGCCTGCGCGAAACCCGGCGTCAAGCTGGTGCACTCCACCCCGGGGCGCCCACAGGGCCGGGGCAAGATCGAGCGATTCTTCCGCACCGTGAACAGCGAGTTCGTCGTCGAGATCGCCTCCGGTGACGGCCAGGCGGGACGTCAGCTCGACAGCTTGCTGGAGATGAACAGGCTGTTCACGGCCTGGACCGAGAACGTCTACCACCGCCGGGTTCACTCCGAGACGGGAGCCGCCCCGCTGGCCCGCTGGATGAACGGCCATCCGCTCCAGGTCCCCAACCCCGCCGACCTCGCGGAAGCCTTCCGCTGGTCAAAACGCCGAACCGTGTCCAAAACCGCGCTCGTGTCCCTGCACGGAAACCGCTACCGGGTCGCCCCCTTGCTGGTCGGCCAGCGAGTCGAGCTGGTCTTCGACCCCTTCGACCTGTCCTTCCTGCGGGTCAGGGCGAACGGCCAGGACGCCGGCACCGCGCTGCCCTTCCAAGTCAGCCGCCACTCCCATCCCAAAGCCCGGCCCGAAACCCCCGCCGAAGAACCCCGGCCGACCACCGGCATCGACTACCTCGGCCTGATCGACACCGCCCACAAGAACGAGCTCGCCGACAAGGTCAATTACGCGGCCCTGGGCGAGCCGATGCCGCCCACCGTCGACCTCACCGACCTGACAGGCGAATGACCCAGATCGCCAACACCACGGAGACACAACATGATTGACAAACTCCAGGCTCACTACGGATTCAGCCGCATGACCTTCGGCCGCGACCTCGCACCCGGAATGCTGCACCGCCACGCGTCCCACAACGAAGCCGTCGCCCGCGTCGCCTGGTGCATCTCCGAACGCTCCATCGGCGTGGTCACCGGCGAGGTCGGCGCGGGCAAGACCGTCTCCGTCCGCACCGTCCTGCACGGCATCGACCCGTCGAAACACACCGTGATCTACCTGCCCAACCTCATGATCGGAGTCCGCGGCATCCACGAAGCGATCGTCACCACCTTCGGCCAGCAACCCTCCCACCTCGGCTCCCGCCTCACCGCCCAGACCGGTCTGGCGCTGGCCGCCGAACGCGAAGAACGCGGACGCCCCCGTCCTGGTCCTGGACGAAGCCCACCTGCTCAACTACGAACAACTCGAAGCCATCCGGATGCTGACCAACACGGCCATGGACCAGGACTCGCCACTGTCCTGCCTGCTGGTCGGCCAGCCGACGCTGCGGCGGACCATGAAACTCGCTGTCCTGGCCGCCCTCGAACAGCGGACCGCCCTGCGCTACACGATGCTCGGCATGACCTCCACCGAGACCGCCAGCTACATCAAGCACCATCTCGGCCTCGTCGGCCGCAGCGACCAACTGTTCACCGACGACGCGGTCACCCTCATCCACACCACCTCGCGCGGCTTTCCCCGCGCGGTCAACAACCTCTGCCTGCAATCCCTCGTCGCCACGTTCGCCGCGGACAAGTCCCTCGTCGACGAGAAAGCCGCCCAGTCCGCCGTCACCGAAGTCCTCGACCGACGTTCCGCACCCTCGAAACTCGATGTCGGTGGCGCCGGATACCCTGCATCAGACGATGCACACCACTGGAGGGGGACATGCCGTCTCAAGGAACAGTTCTCGCCGCACTCACGGCGGTAATGCCGCCACATGACGGGGCCGGTGAGCAGGTGGACTGGGATGCGATCCGGCAGGCTTGGGGAGTCGGCTTCCCCTCCGACTACATCACCTTCATGAGCACGTACGGAGCCGGCGGCATCGACGGCGCGCTGAGCGTCGTGACCCCCGAAGCGAGCATGCAGCCGGCCGACAGCCATGACCTCGGGGGCATGGCGGCCGAGACAGCCAACATGCGGCACATGTGGGAGTCCGAAGGAGGACCGGACGAGGTCGATGCCGGACCTGATTCTGTCCTCGCTTGGGGCGTCAGCTGCGGAGCCGACATCCTCGGCTGGCTCACCGTTGACCACGACCCCAACAAGTGGCCCGTTGTCGTGTGGGAACGGCACGGCTGGCCCCACTGGAAAATCTACAACTGCGGAATGGCGGAGTTCCTTCGGCGCCTGTTCACCAAGGGCTTCGACGAGTGCCCACTCAGCGACGCCTCCCTCTGGGGAGAGCCCTCTCCGCACTTCGTCCACTGGCGCGAGGAACGACGACGGTGGGACTCCGGCATCGACCCCTACACAGGCGAACCCGACCCATACTTCGGCATGAAGTTCGACTGATTGCGCCTCGGCACCTTGCTGACAACCGCGACACCTCGCCGACAAACGCCCCGCTAGGACCACCCCAGTGGGGCGATCCCGTTCTCACTCATCGGCACCGTCAGTGCTGCGGGCGTCGGCATTCTCAGCGTCGCCCAACACCGCGTACCGCGCGAGGACCCCTCCGGTTCCGGTGGCCTCGTTGTCGGGGTGGGCGTTGCACTGCCATGAGCGTCAAGGGTCGGTCAGTCATGAAACAGTCCTCCTGCAGAAATACGTCTTGGTCCGAGCGCGCGGCGGGCGTACCGCGATCCCGGGGACCCAGATCCTGGTGGGGCGGACGACCTTGTGGTCTCCGTGTCCCCGCCCGTGCAGCGCCGGTCCCCCGGTCGATGCAACGTGGCTGGCCGGGCTGGCTGTTCCCGGCGCGGCCGCTCGGCTTTCCAAGCGTCGGCGTTCAACGCGAACGAGGTACAGGCGCGACCTGCGTCGTGCGCCCAGCGCCAGCTCGCGGCCCAGCGGCTGTAGTACTCGGCGAGGGCGTACGCCATGGCATCCGCCCAGGGCTTGCCCTCGCTCCAGCTCCAGTCACTCATCGCCAGGGCCCCGTTGGGAATGTCGGGGCGGCTGGGCATCTGATGGGCGGGCCCGAGGGACCGCACCACGTGCGGCGCCGACGTGCTGTCGAAGGGATGACGGGCTGGGTCCACATCGTCCCAGGTCAGCAAGCGGGGCGCCAGCTCGACAATCACCGCCCAAGCCTGCGCTTCCGCCTGGCTGTGGTGCAAACGGATTACGCACGGCCGGAACTCTGCGCACAACAGGGGGTCCGGTGGCGGTTCGGAGAGCATCCGCAGGCTGTACGCGACGTTGTCATGGAGCTGGTCAACGATGTCGCCGCGGGTGATCACGTCGCCAGCACGCTTCCCACGCGCTACGGCTCAAACGGCTCCTCGTGTCATGTGGGGCGTCCGTGGCGGTGGTGGTTGATCCATGCCAGGCCGCCGATGTCGAGGCGGTGGCGGGCTCGTGTGACGGCTACGTAGGCGAGTCGGGCTTCGCCGTCGTCGATGGGTCTGGGGAGGGGTTGGCCCTTGTCGTCGTGCTCGTCGCTGTCCGGTGGCGGGGTGAAGTCGTCGGCGATTCGTACGCGCGGCCATTCGCGCCCTTTGGCTTTGTGGGCGGTGGAGACGGTCACGTCGGCTGTGTGTTCGTCGTCGAGCTGGTCGATGGCTCGGAGGATGGTGGTGGTTCCGTGGGTGTCGACGAGGTCGACGAGTGGCTGGAGGTCGCCGCCGGCCGGGTCGTGTTCGGCGTAGTCCTGCAGTTCGCCCCAGGTGGGGAAGAGGACGAGTTCGGGGTGGGATGTGCGGCGGCCCTCTTTGAGGTCGTTGGCAGCGCGGGCCAAGGCCCGCAGCGTCTCGCCTCCCCCGACCAGCGCGACGCGGTGGCCTGCTTCCAGTAGTTGCATGACTGCGTGCATGGCGCCCACGTTGGTCCGGCACAGGACAGCGTCGGGGGCCTCGACGGGGCCGAGTTCGGTGGGAACCGTGTCGGTTCCTTCGAGGCGCAGGGGTGCGTCGGCGATGGTGAGCCATCGGTTGGCTTCGGCTGCGAGGTGGGGTCCGAAGCGGAAGGACTTGGACAGGGTGAGCTGTGTGCCGGAGAAGGTGGTCATGACGTCGCGGGCTCCGCGCCATTGGTAGATGGCTTGTGCGGAGTCTCCGACCATGACCAGTTGGGCGTGGTTGCGTTGGTTGAGGAAGATTTCTTCGACGACGGGGTTGGTGTCCTGTGCTTCGTCGAGGAGGAGGAAGTCTGTGTTGATTTTGGGTTGGGTGACGGCCCAGATCTTGAGGTAGTGGTCGTGGTCGAAGCGTACGGCTCCGTCGTCTGTGTGCTGGAGGTCGTTCCAGGCTCGGCGGGCGAAGGGCACGATGTGTTTGGTGAGTTGGGTGTGCAGGTCGGGGTTTTCGAGGCCGCGTAGGCGGGGGACGTGGTGGCGGGTGATGGTGGGTGCGGCGGAGTGGCAGTAGCTGGTCACGGTGCGCAGGGTGGCGTAGGAGAGGGCTTTGGGTGACAGGTCGCGTTGGCCGATGCGGATGGTTTTGGTGATGCCGAGTGCCTGGCCTGTCTGCCAGGCAGGGCGTCTGGGGGCGTTCAGGCGCCGCGCGTAGTGGTGGCCGATGGCTGCGTAGGCCAGGGCGTGGGCGGTTTTGCAGGTGACGGTGGGAGGGAAGCGGGCAGCGGCGTCCTGGGCGATGGTTCTGTTGTAGGCGAGGTAGCGGCCGCGGCGGCGGGTGTGGTGGGCGAGAAGAGCGAGGGTGCTGGTCTTGCCGGTGCCGGCGCCTGCTTGGAGGGCGAGGTGATCGCCGGCGTGGAAAGCGTCGGCGGCGGCTGTCTGTTCGTCGGTGGGGTTCAGGTTGAGCACCCTGGTACTCCGTCGGTGTGCAGGGGACGCGGGTGGGCTTGCGTGTGGCTGCCGTCAGCTATTGCTGAGGGTGGCGAGGGCCAGATGCCGTTCCAGAGCGATGTCGAGCCTGCGTTTTCACCTGCGGCATGTGGTGGCACCCGGGTCGCAGTATGGCGGGGCGGATACACGGCACGGACCCTGGAGCACTGCCTCGGCGGGGCTCGGCTGCGCGTGGCCGTGTGCGGTTCTCATGCCCGGGCCTGGGTACAGTGGCGGGCTGCGGTGGGCAGGCGGTTGTGGATGTGCTGGTGGTGCAGCAGCGGGTCGAAGGCTTCCCAGTCGCAGCGTACGAGGTCGGCTGCGCCGGGGGCAGCGGCGTGGTCGGGGCAGCGTTGGTGGTGCCAGCGCAGCTGTTCCGCGTAGGTGAGGTGGGTAAGGTCGTAGACGGCCATCAGGCCGTCCGGGATTGCGAGTTGTCTGCGTCCGGTGGTGGCGGGGACGAGTGTCCATGTGCCGGCCGGTGCGTCGGGGCTGAGGACGGGGCGGGTGCAGCGGTGGCGGAGCCGGGTCTGGGCTACGCACTGGATGGTGTCGACGGGGTGGGCGGCGAGGTAGCGGGTGTGGAGGAGCATGACGATGGGCCGGGCCGGGCGGCAGGGCTCTGGGGCGGTTGTGGGTGAGGTTGTGTCCGGTGTCGGTGGGGTGAGGGTGCCGGTGTCGAGGAGTCGGCGGGTGTGGAGGGCGAGGTGGCGGCGCAGGGCGGCGATCTGCGGGGTGAGGGGGGTGGGGGTGGGGTGTGCGGGGCAGAGGGCGAGGTGGGGGATGCGGCACCAGGGGGTGCCGTCGTGGGCGGGATGGGCGATGCCGGAGCTGACGTGCCAGCGGCTGGCGGCCGGAACGGTGGTGGCGTCGAGTTCTTGTGGGTGGAGGCTGACGGGGCGGGTGTCGGGGCGGGTGTACCAGTCGATGCGGTTGCCGCAGTCGTGGCAGCGGCTGGGCTGGGCGCTGCGAACGAGGCGGGTGGGGCTGTCGTAGGCGACGCGCAGGGCCCGCTGGCGGTGGTGGGGGCGGTTGGGGGTTCCGTCCCATCGGCGGCCGGATGAGGCAGTGGAGGACATGGCCGTGAAGGTGACAGGTGCCGCGCCGTGGCCGTGGTGAGCGTGCCGGATTGTCCTGCGGATGGCTCAACCGGGCGGGACAGGTGTGCGATTTCTCGTACGGGAGTTCCCGTCGGTGACTGGATCGGGTGATCCTCAGCAACGGTGCCGGTGGTGCTATTCGGCGGACCCGGCGGGTGGTTCGTGGCCTTCGCAGAGGGTGCCGAAGAGGTGGTCGACGGGCACGTTTAGGGCGTGGGCGAGGGCGTGCCAGGTCTTGAGGGATCCGATGGTGCGGCCCTGCTCGATTTCGATGAGGGTGCGTCTGGCCAGGCCGGTGCGGCGGGCGAGTTCGTCGTAGGTCCAGCCGCGGTCGCTCCTCAGCCGCGCGAGCTCCAGGCGGAGGGCGGTGAGGTTCGGGTCGGGCGGGAAGGTTGTCACTCCCCCATCCGAAGGTGCAGCCCCCTGCCCTGTCAGTGCAGACCTCTGCCCTATTTCCGCAGGTCGCCGCACCGCACGCGAGGGCAGAGGTCTGCACTACGGTGTGCGGCCAGCACCCCGCTCCCCCATCCCGCACGAACGGGAAACGGGCCGGTACCCGACGAAGGCAGGAGGAAGGCGCGCCTCATGAGGCTGTGCACGACGCATCCAGTGGTGCAGCGCACCTGGACCGTGGAACTGCGCCCGGAGCGCGGCGGACCGACGCTCCACTGCCCACAGTGTCCGCCCGGCACCCCGCCCGTGCGGGCTGCGGCATCCCAGGCACTGACCCACCTGGCCCGACATGCACGCCGCGACGCGCTGCCCCACCATCTGCGCACCTGTCAGTGCCAGGCGCGCGGCTGCTGCTGGCATCCGCGCCACCGCGGCTGCTCCGGCCCGGTTCTGCTCGTTCTCACCCGGGAACACGGCGGCCAGCTCTGGCGGCTCGCCGATGTCTGCGCCGCCTGCGCGGCAGCCACCACACACGCCGCAGTCGTCCCCGACACCGCGCTTCCCGCCTCACCAGCAGCTCGCACAGCGCCTGCGAGGAACCGGGCACAGATCAGGCGGGAGCGTCGGGGTCCGTCCGAGCAGGTCCGCGTACGCGAGATGCTCAGCTATCTCGCCTCCGCGCTCCCCCGGCAAACCAGCCCATCGGCCCGTCTGCTCGCCTTGCAGTGCGCCTTGCGCTCCAATATGGCCGGGTATGTACGTATCCCCACCGGGCTACTCCGCGGCATGCGGCTCGGATCCCATACCGCCCCGCACGAGGAACTGGAGGACACCCACTGGCTGCGCTCCCCCGGCACCGGCCGAGCAGGATTCACCGCGCAGCTGCTGGATGCCGCAGTACGCACGCAGGCCCCGGCACGGCGTGACCGGGCCCGCGCTGCCGACTGGGCCCTGCGCACCTGCCCAGCAGCACGGTTTCGCCCACTCGGCCCGCTCCCGCGCCTACTTGCACTGGCTCTCGCAGCCCATTCTCCCGGCCGACAGCTCCCAGGCACCCGTATATGCCGAGGGAGACCAGCTCGCCTGGATGTGCGGCCTCACCCCACCAGAGCTCGTCCACGTACTCGACACGCTTGTCGGCTCACGGTTCCTCCAGCGCTGGACCCTCGACCAGCGCTCTGGTGACCTACTGTGGACTGTTGCTCAAAACGCCACTCCGCAACAGGCAGAGACCAGCCCGCTCTCGACCACCTCATCAAAACAACACGACCCCGACAGGAATGGCCACTGACGTCCTGGAGCGTATGCCCAGTCCCCAGTCCGGCGGACAGCTCGCGCTGTCGCTGCCTCAAGCAGCCGAGCTGATTAGGAATTCCTGGTCCGCCGTCCCGTCGCAGGGCTCCACCGTGACATCGGCTCCGGTCTCGGTGGAGTCGTTGCGCAGGCCCACGCAGCGCCGGGTGTCCTCCAGCCGCAGGAGGTAGCGGGTGGCGGTTCGGCCGATGGGCTCGATGCGGAAGTGCTGGTAGGGCCGGGTAGCGTCGCAGCTCTTCCACGGCCACGGTTCCAGTAGATCCTTGCCCGGGCCCTCGCGACGCAGGGTGAGACAGCCCCGGCCGTGCTGCGGGTGCTGCCACTCGATGAAGTACGTTGCCCGCGACGCGGCGGGGTCGACGGGCCTGAGGTACGTGTGGGGCGGCCTGGCTTCTTCGCAGGGCAGTTGTGCCGCAACCGCGTTCAGGTATTCGCCCTGGGTGTCCCGGCCTTCGGTGAGGCACAGATGGGGCGAGCGGGAGGGGCGGATCTCCGCGAAACCCCGGAGGGGTTTCGCCTCCGCCGCCCCCGGGCTGGCGGAGGCTGCAGCCGAGGGCGGGGAATGGGGGGCCACCGCCGAGAGTGCCCATATCAAGACGGCGGCCAGACTCGCCGTAACAGCCCCGGCCAGGACCCACCACCTCGTCCGCCGCCGCGCCGTCCCGTCGGCGGCTGCGGGACCAGGGCCGGGACCGGGTTCCGGCGGCCGTGTACCCGCCTCCTCCTGCGCCCGCTGCCTGGCCTCCAGCCAGGCGGGCACGTCCGCCTCGGCCGCACCGCAGGCCCGGACGTACGCAGCCAGCGTCTCGGGGCTCGGCAGACGGGTTCCGCGGAGCATGTCGCTGACCGTGCTGCGGGCCAGCAGCTCTTCCCGCGCCTGGGCCCGCCTCTCCAACTCGCGCAGAGGCAGGCCGGATCGTCCCTTCAGCTCGCGCAACAGGCCGACGAGATCGGCCACGTCGCGTACGCCTCGCAGATCGAACTCCTCACTCCTGTCCGAGCCCACGCCCAACATGCTCGTCGGTCCGGCCCGCTCCAGCAAACACGCATTTGGACAACCAGTGGAGGGAACCGGCCATCCCCGACCGCACTGGACACTGCCTGCGCGCAGCCCGGCCCCCTCACCGATCGCTTCCGGCAGTCCGGATAGCGCCGGACGGGAATCCCGGACAGAGCGCTGACCATGCCGGACAGCAGCGGTGTGTCCGGGACAGGCCGAGGTAGTTGTGCCGACCGGGTATGGCCCAGCAAGCTCCTGACCGTCGGAGGGAACCAGTCGCAGCGGGCACTCCCCGGGGCGCGTTCCTCTCCATATCACCCACCCCAGAAGGAGGCATGGATCATGCGTGTCGTCATCCAGGCGGTCTCGGACCGTCTGCTGGAGAAGGTCGCACCCAAGGCGGAGGCCTCGGCCGTGGCGTGCTGGCAGTACGAGTGCATCCCCTACAGCGGGTGCGCCCAGAAGAAGGCGTACTGGGCGTACGACCCGTGCAACGACCGCGACTACAAGAAGTGGTGCGGATGCTGAAGTCCTGATCCCGGCCAAGTACGGGTCCGGTTGCACCGGTGGGAGCAGCCGGGCCCGTGCCTGCCCCCTGTCCCAGGCGCTTACTCGAACGAAGGACTCAGCCCGGTGAACCATCTGATCGACACCGGCCGGATCTTCCTCGGCCTGGTCTTCCTCTGCTCAGTCGTGGGCAAGATCCGCAGCCCCGCGGCCTTCGCTGGCTTCCGGATCGCGGTGGCGCGGCTGGTCCCTTCCTTGCGCGGCCGGACCAGGCCCGTCGCCGTGCTCGTGGTCGGCGCCGAGACGGCGGTGGCCGGCGCCCTCGCGGTGCCCTCGACCGTGACCGCTGGGTTCGCCCTGGCCGCTCTCCTGCTGGCTACGTTCACTGCAGCGCTGGTCGGGGCGCTGCGCAGGGACGAGATGGTGGCCTGCCACTGCTTCGGAGACGGCGGACAGCCTGTCGCTCCTCGGCACGTGGTGCGCAACGTGAGTCTCCTGTGCGCCGCCTCGGCCGGTCTGGCGGCCCAGCTCATGATGGAGGGCACCACCGCCACCGCACAGCCTGCCGCCTTCCTGTGCACGACTGCCGCGGGGGCGTTCCTCGCGCTTGTGACGGTCGCCATGGACTCGCTGGCCTACCTCTGGGGCCCGATGGGCTCCAAGAGCACGGGCCGGATTTCGGGATGAACCTCTCGCAGATGGCCTCCGTGCTGGTCCCGCCGGTGGGCGGCGTCATCGTCCTGGCCTTGGCGCTGGCGCGGCAGCGATATGTCGTCGTCACCGTCGTCGGCGCCAGCATGCTGCCCACCCTCACCGCCGGGGACCGGGTGCTGGTCCGCCGTTCGGCGCTGGCCCGGGTCCGCACGGGCGATCTCGTGGTGTCCCGTGCCCCGGCCGGCGGGCGCTGGGACGCCATGACGCTGCCGACCTGGCTGATCAAGCGTGCTGTGGCCGTGCCCGGTGACCCGGTGCCGGCCCAGGTCGTCCCCGCCGTACCGGACGGGGCCGGAGCACGGGTGCCGCCTGGCCGGGTCGTCCTGCTCGGCGACAACCCCAGCGAAAGCCTGGACTCGCGATTCTGCGGCTACTTCCGCGAGAACCAGATCGTCGGCGTCGTCGTCCGGCGTCTGGCGCCCGCCCATTGAGCTCTGCCCGAAATGGTTACGTTGAAAGGACACTTCGCCATGCCGTACCTGACCGTCGCCGTACTCCTGCTCGCACTACTGGGCGTCTTCAACCTGGCCCTGACGTTCGGAGTCGTCCGCAGGCTCCGCGAGCGCCCCGACCCGTCGGTGGGCGAGGAATGGGACCGGTCCTCGCAACTCGCCGTCGGTGACCCGGTGGGGGCCTTCTCCGCCATGGACGTCGACGGGTTTCCTTTCACCCAAGACAACCTGCCTGAGGGGCTCATGGTCGTCTTCGTGTCACCGGACTGCCCCGCCTGTGAGGAGACCCTGCCCCACGTACTGGAGCGGGCCCGCGCATACGGCCGGGAGCGGGTGCTGGCCGTCATCATCCGGGAGGGCGACAAGCCGGGCGATCCCGAACCCTACGTGGAACGGCTGACCCCGGTGGCCCGCGTGGCGGTCACCGACATGGGCGGCGACCTCACTACGGCGTTCGCCCTGCGGGGCCTGCCCGCATACGCCGAGGTGGGGGCGGACGGCCGGGTCGCGGGCACCGGGCGCATCTTGCCCCGCCAGCCGGCCCGGAACCGGCCCAGCGCGGACGTCGCCGTATGAACCGGGCGCAGGACGGGGTCACCGCCAAAACAGCGGCCGACACCGTGCGCAGCACCGCCGCTCTGGCTTGGCGGGCGGCGCCCTGGGAGCTGGCGGCGCTCATCGCCCTCACGGGATCACTGGCGGCGGTCCCAGTGGTGACAGCCTGGCTCACCCGGCTCGTTCTCGACAGCCTCACCGGCGCCGGGGAGCCGGAACTATTCGCCCTGGCCGCAGGGCTGGCGGCCACGGGTCTGGTGGCGGCGCTGCTGCCGCCCCTGAGCCAGTTCCTGGGCGCGCGGTTCAACCGCGCGACGAGCTTGCGCGCGGTGAACCGCTTGTACAGCGCGGTGAACTCGTTCCACGGGCTGGCGCGGTTCGAGGACCCCGTCTTCCAGGACCGGCTTCGCATGGCGCGCGGCGCGGCCGGACAGTCGGTCGGGCGCCTGGTGGACAGCGGACTGCGGATTGCCGGCAGCACTCTGACCACGGTCGGCTTCCTGACCGCGCTGTACGCACTGGACGCAACGATGACCGCCCTGGTTACGGCCAGCGCCGCGCCGGCCCTGGTCGCTGAGCTGAAGCTCTCCCGTCGCCGGGCACGCACCGAGTGGCACGTCAGCGCGGCCCAACGGAGGGAGTTCTTCTTCCAGATGCTGCTCTCTGGCCTGGACGCAGCGAAGGAGATCCGCCTGTTCGGAGCCGGCGGGTTCCTCAAGGAACGCATGCTGGCAGAGCGCCGCACCGCCAATGCCGAGATCCAGCGCACCGACCGCCGTGAACTCCTGACGCAGGGGCTGAACGCCCTGCTCAGCGCACTCGTGGCAGGCGCGGGTCTGATCTGGGCGGCTCTCGCGGCCCGGCGCGGCCAGCTGACGGTGGGCGAAGTATCCATGTTCGTGGCCGCCGTCGTCGGCGTGCAGGGTGCGCTGTCCGGCCTCATCCGGTCACTCGCCGACGGCCACCAGCAGTTGCTGATGATGGGCCACTACCTCGCGGTCGTACGGGCAGGCCCAGACCTCTCAGTCCCGCCCGGCCCACCACACGTGCGGGTGCCCCTGCCTGCCCTGAGCAAGGGAGTGGAGTTCCGCAATGTCTGGTTCCGCTACGCCGAGGACCACCCCTGGATCCTGCGGGGCGTGAACCTCTTCATTCCGTTCGGCGAGACGGTCGCCCTCGTCGGCCAGAACGGCGCCGGCAAGAGTACCCTCATCAAGCTCCTCTGCCGCTTCTACGACCCGACACGCGGCGCAGTGCTCTGGGACGGCATCGATATCCGTCACATTTCGGTGCCACAACTGCGCAGGCGTCTCGGCGCCGTGTTCCAAGACTATGTGCCCTACGACCTCACCGCCGCCGAGAACATCGCGATCGGAGACGTTGACGCCCTCACGAAGCCGCACAGAGTCCACGAAGCGGCGCGAAGGGCAGGGGTTCACGAGCTGTTGTCCCGACTCCCGCACGGCTACGACACCATGCTGAGCCGGACGTACGCCCGGGAGGCGAAACACGACGACGAGACGGGCACGGCGCTCTCCGGAGGCCAGTGGCAACGCCTCGCCCTGGCCAGGGCATTGCTGCGCACCGAACCGGACCTGCTCATCCTCGACGAGCCGAGTTCCGGCCTGGATGCCGAGGCCGAACACGACATCCACCTGCGCCTGCGCCATCACCGGTCGCATTGCACCAGCCTGTTGGTCTCCCACCGCCTCAGCGCGGTCCGTGACGCCGACCGGATCGTCGTCCTGACCGACGGCCGGATCACTGAGGAGGGCACTCACGATGCACTGCTACTCACCGGAGGCACGTACGCCCAACTGTTCGCCTTGCAGGCGAGCGGGTACCAGCAGGTGTAGCGCTCGGCTACTTCATCGGCTCCCTCGTGAAGAGGACCGCGGCTGTTCCAAGATCTCGATGGTCTGATGCTGTTCCCGGTTCTCCCGCCGCAGTCGGCGCAGTTCTTTCTTCTCGTCGCTGGTCAGCTCCCCTGCCCTCCCTCGAAGGAGTCCGTTCCCTCTCCGCCCTGAAAGGCGGGGGTCCACGGAGGAATCCGATGACGGGAGTGTGTACAAAGCCCGCCGACGTTTCTCGCGTCCGGTCTAAGGGCTTGCAGATCATTAACACGTTGTCTTGGTGTTCCCTTCTGGATCGCTGCTCTGGGCGAGGACCCGGGCCTGGAGGGGTGCGAGGGCGGCGGGCGGGGTGGTCGTCGGTTGGATGACGACGCCGTGGGCTTTGAGGAGTTTCCTGACCTTCAGGAGTGTGCGGTGCATGGCTGTGCGGCTGCTGCCGAAGAGCACGGCGAGGGGTTCCGCTGCCAGGGCGAGGTGCAGGTGGAGCACGGTGGCCAGGACCTGATCGGGGAAGTCGAGCCGGGGCGGGCGGCCGCGCCGGCCGTCCCTGTCCTGGGCCAGTGTCTGCGTGAGGTCGGTCAGTTGCTGCGGGGACAAGCCGGTCAGTGCGGGGTCGGACAGCAGGGACGCGTCCCACTCCGGCGCTGGTGTCTGCGGGACCCGGGCCGCCGGGATGGCCGGGGCCTGCCGGGGATGCAGGACATAGTTCCAGTCGCCGTGGAAGGCGTGCAGGGTCAGCGGCAGAGCCGCCATCTCCGCGTCCCCGATCTGCACTCCGGTCGGGTAGGCGTTGTTGTCGAGTTCGGCATGGACGCGCAGTCCGGTGCGGGTGGTCGTTGCGGAGATGCACTGGACGATGACTTCGTGGCTGGTCAGCGGGCGGCCCCGCCAGTTCATGGTGATGTGGGAGAAGAGACGGTGCTCGATCTTGTTCCACTTCGATGTGCCCGGCGGCAAGTGGCAGACGGTGATCGTCAGGCCCGTCTCGGCAGCGAGCCGGGCGAGCTCGAGTTTCCGGGCCCGGGTGCGGTAGCCGTTGGAGCCGCCCGCATCGGCGGTGATCAGCAGCCGTGTCGCCTGCGGGTAGGAGATGTCGCCCTGGCCGTGCCACCAGCGGCGGATCGATTCCACCGCGAACGCGGCGGTGTCGTGATCGGTGCCGACGCTGACCCAGCCGGTGTTCGCCGCAAGATCGTAGACCCCGTAAGGGATCGCTTTCCCCAGCCGGGGGTCGGCGAAGTCGTGCATGTTCACCAGCACCGGATCACCGGCCGGGCGCCACTGGCGGCCGTCGTTCCTGAACTCGCCGACGAGCTCCTTCTTCTTGGTGTCCACGCTGATGACCGGCTCGCCGGCGTCCCGGTGCATGCGGGCCTGCTCGTTGAGGTAGCGGAACTGTGCGTCCCGGTCCACATGCCGGCCGCCCTCGAGTGTCCTGGCGCCGGCCTGCAGGCTGAAGCCTTCCTCCCGCAGCAGATCGGCGACGGTGTCCGCGCTGACCCGGTGGCCGGCCCGGGTCAGTTCCCTCGCAAGGGAGCGGGTCGATTTCACCGTCCACCGCAGCGGCGACATCGGATCACCCCGCTCGTCCGGCTCGACCAGTGCCAAAAGAGCCGGCCGCAGTCCCGGATCGAGTTCCACGACTCGCTTGCGTCCCCCGCCCGGACGCCGCACCCGGCCCAGGGGTTCCTCGCCGGCCTCCAGCTCGAGCACGCCCTTGCGGACCGTCGTTTCACTCACCGCGGCCGCCCGTGCGACGGCCCGGACGCCGCCGTGCCCCAGGACACGGGCCTCGGCAGCCAGCAGCAACCGACGCTGCCTCTCGTCGAGATGCGGGAACAACACCGCAAACTTCACGGAGAGTTGGCTACGAGTCTCGTCCGGGATGCGCATACCACACCAACGAGCCACAGAACGGGAAGCAACACCTTGATTCCCTGCAAGCCCTAAGGGCTGTCCCGTAACGGCTTACCCCACGATTGATCTTGGGGTGGGTGATTGGAGCTCTTCGGATCTTCCAGTCGTGTGGGGGTAGGTGGTCTCGGAATCAGCGGTGCAGTACGAACTGGGCCATGCGTAGGCCCGGTACGGGTTCGAAGTCGACGGTGCGGCTGAAGCCGAGCCTTTCGTACAGCTTCACGGCGGGCTGGTTGTCCGCTCCGGTACTGACTCTCACCTCATCTCTGTCGGTCACTTTGGCGAGCAGGTGGTCCAGCAGGCAGGAGGCAAGGCCCCGGCGGAACCAGGCAGGGTCCACGCAGACCCGGTCGATGTGGGTGACGTGCTGGCCGGTGTCGGTCTGCCAGGCCACGAAGGCGGCCACCGTTCCTTCGGTGGTCACCGCGCCTAGCCAGCGCAGGGGCCGGGCCGTTATGTCCTGGAGAGATTCGGACAGGGCGGGGATGCCGTCGAAGCCGATGAGTCCGGCCTCGATGGCATAGGCACGCAGGCCCACGGCGTGCACGGTGGACGCGACCGTGGCATCGCCCAGATCCAGCTCGCGGATCAGCATGCCGGGCGGCATAGGCGCGCAGGAAGAGGAATGAGCCAGGTCATCGTCGGACATGCGCCGATGCTATCGGGCTGGGCTCCACCACTGATCTGGGTCGGGAGCGCGGGGGACTGGCTTTGTCCACGAGTTGCGGTTCTGGCACAACTTCTGTGATTACGGCCTGTCGATCGCTGCGTCGGCTCGTGAGGCGCGCGGAAACATCAGGTCAGCGAGTTGACCCGGCGCGAGCACGAGTAGAGGCGGAGTGGCATCACAGAAGTTGTGCCAGAACCCGAGTTTTGAAGGCAGTTGGGTCCTTGCAGGGACAGCATCGAGGTGTTCCTGGTGAAAGGGCCTAGTCATGCCGCGGATGTCGAAGGTCGAGCCCCGCCAAGGCCAGCTGACACACAACGGTTCCAGCCCGCTGGTCCTGCCGCCCTCACGGGCGGCAGGACAATCTACTCAGGCGGCCAAAGTGCCCTGATGGAAGTACATCCGCCAGCCCGTGTCCGTCAGGCGCCACAACGAGCT
Source organism: Streptomyces sp. NPDC093149 (assembly GCF_044754145.1). Classification (NCBI taxonomy): domain Bacteria; kingdom Bacillati; phylum Actinomycetota; class Actinomycetes; order Kitasatosporales; family Streptomycetaceae; genus Streptomyces; species Streptomyces sp. NPDC093149. The sequence goes on along the minus strand of NZ_JBIVON010000044.1, from coordinate 4,360 downwards.
CCTCCGAGCCCGACGGCTCTCGTGGTCGGTGAAGAACGTCAGATGGACGAGCCCCGGAGCAAGGACGACCCCGGTCATCTCGCTGACCTTGAACGGAGACTCCGGAGTCACTGACCCGTCACCAGTCACGGAGAGCACCGAGTCCATGTTCCACCAGCGTCCAGAAGCCCCGATCTCGGTGAACTCCGGATCCAGAAGCTCCAGAACACGGGACGAGGAAGCACGCACCTCGGGATCGAGTAGGCGCATCTCCCCATCGATAGCTGCTTGCACGGCCCGCTCGTTCTCATCCGTCATGCCCGGACCCTACGGGCGCCGCTTCGCGGATCACAGTGAATTGTTGATCTGCTGCCCCGACAGCCAGGCCACGCCGTCATAACTCGGGTTCTGGCACAACTTCTGTGATTACGGCCTGTCGATCGCTGCGTCGGCTCGTGAGGCGCGCGGAAACAGCAGGTCAGCGAGTTGACCCGGCGCGAGCACGAGTAGAGGCGGAGTGGCATCACAGAAGTTGTGCCAGAACCATAACTCGTGAACATTCCGATTCGTTCACAGCAACCGATGCCTCCCAAACCGGTGTTGAAGTGCTGCCCGTTGTCGGGCTCTGGCTCGCTTTCCGTGATGCGTGCACGGCGAGTGATCTCCGCTGGGAGTCCAGTGGGACCGAAGAGGGGTGTCAGGTGGTCCACCGTGCTCCGGCCGCTTCGGCCGCGCGGCACCGGCCATGACCCAGGCCGGATCGCCACCGATCTCGCAGTGATGCTCGCCGACGGCGGCGAGGCGATCGCGGATCTGGCCGTTCTGCGGGACCAGCGCGAGGTGTTCGGCCCGGTGGCCTCCACGCCGACGGCTTGGCGGCTGCTGGCCGCCGTCGACGAACGCACACTGGACCGCCTGCGGTCGGCCCGCGCCGCAGCCCGGGAGGTGGCCTGGCTGCAGGCCGCCGAGACCCGCACCGCGATACCCGCAGTGAAGGCCGGCGGACGCGAACTGCCCAGCCTGGTCCTGGATCTCGACGCCACGCTGGTCACCTGCCACTCCGAGAAAGACCAGGCCGCACCCACCTACAAAGGCGGCTTCGGGTTCCACCCGTTGCTGTGCTTCCTGGCCAACACCGGCGAGGCGATGTCCGGGCTACTGCGGCCTGGCAACGCCGGAGTCAACACCGCCGCCGATCACATCACCGTGCTCGACCAGGCCCTCGCGCAGATCCCCGACGCCCACCGGCACGGCACCGACATCCTGGTACGCACCGACAGCGCGGGCAGCGCGAAGGCGTTCCTCACGCATCTCCGCGCCTTGCGTGACAACGGCCTTCACCTGCGTTTCTCGGTCGGATACGCGGTCACCGCACCGGTCCGCCGCGCAATCCGCGCCCTGCCCGAACAGGTCTGGCAGCCCGCCCTGGACGCCGATGGGACCCTGCGTGAGTCCGCCGAGGTCGCCGAGCTGACCGGCATGGTCGACCTGAACGACTACCCGGCCGGCACCCGCATCATCGTGCGCCGCGAACGCCCGCACCCCGGCGCCCAGCTCTCCTTGTTCGACAGTGACGAGGGCCTGCGGCACCAGGTCTTCCTCACCGACACCCCGTACTCCGGCGGCGGCTCGGCCCAGTTCCTGGAGGTCCGCCACCGTGGACACGCCACCGTCGAGGACCACATCCGGTGTGGCAAGACCACCGGCTTCGGACGCTTCCCATCCCGCCTGTTCTCCGTCAACGCCGCCTGGCTCGAGCTCAGCCTCGCGGCCATCGACCTTCTGGCCTGGACCCGCGTCCTGCTGCTGGACGACGAGCTGGCTGCCGCCGAACCCAAGAAGCTCCGCTACCGGATTCTGCACGTCGCTGCCCGTCTCACCCGCGGCGGCCGTCGCCTCCACCTGCGGATCGCAGCAACCTGGCCCTGGCGACACCAACTCGCCGCCGCCTTCCACCGTCTGACCGCCCTACCCCGCCCCGCCAACTGACCAGCCGCCCCGGCCACCTACGACACGAAAGGCCCTTGGAGAACCCGACCAACGCGCCGGTCCCCAACATGCCCACCGCCCGATACCGCCTCGATCGACCCCACAGCGTCACCTCGTCACCCCAAGCGAAACAGCGAGGCTAGGGGAGAGCGCATGGAGCTGACGATCGCGGTGCAGAACCTCGGGCTCGGCGGGCTCCGCACCGGGTCGGGGGATCCGGACCATCGCTGGTCGCAGCTGGCCGAGCGCATCAACAGCGCGGCCGAACGGGTCGGCGCCCGGCACGTCGACGCCGTCCTGTTCCAGGAAGCCTCCGACCGGGACAAGTACGGCCACCGGCAACTCGGTCTGGCCATGCGGGACCTGGACCTGGACGCGATGCCGATCCCGCCGTCCCGCTCCGGGATCCCGCCGACGCTCCTCTACCGGCGCGAGACACTCGGCCGCTGGACGCACTGGAACACCGACTTCGCCCAGGAGACCCTGCACGGCTTCGACATCGGCCTGCCCGCCCCGCTCACCATCACCTCCGCGCACCTGAACCCATTCGTCGCCGACAAAGTACGCGACGAGGCGAAACTCATCGCCACCCGGGCGCTGCGGTACGGGCCCTACGGCATCATGGCTGGCGACATCAACTACCCGCCCGCCAACCCGGCCAACCCCTCCCCCGACTACGCCGCGATGCTCCCGTACAACCGGTCGGCGGGCACCAGTTTCGGGCGGATCAACGCGAAGACCGGAATCCCCAAGACCTCGCTTCACCGCTACCTCGCGGAGGGAACCGAATCACCGGCCCGGGCCGGTCCAGAACTGGCGCGGTGCGAAACCCTCGCGCCGCAGCCAGTGCTCGGTATAGACGATCCGTTCGGCCTCGATCACGACAAGAGGCCCCGACGGCGGTTCATCGAGAGAACGCGAACACTCGACATGGTCGGACTGCCAGCGGACGGCTGACCAGTAGTGCTCGAAGTCGGGTTCGTCTTCGGACAGCGCGCGAGCCCGCCCAAAGACCTGAGCGCCTCGGCTGCTGGCCTGCCCGACCAGCGGGGCGAAGATCCCCACCGACACCCGGGGGTCCGCAGCAAGGTTCCGCATCTTCGGCGAATTCGGGGCGGCGGTGAACATCACCGCGAAGTCGAGATGGAAGTAACGCACCGGCGTCGCCAGTGGCCCCTCCGGACCTGCCGTCGCCAGCACACACATGTTCTGCGACGACAGCAGGTTGAGTATCCGCTCCTCCAACCGCTTCCGATCGAGCCGCTTCTTCGGTGCCGGGCCGGCCAGCCACGGGTTAGTCACAGGCATGATCGATTTTCCCATGGCCACGACTTGAATGCCCAGAGCCCGGTCAGCTACCGCCATCAGCAACGCCTCAAAACTCGGGCAGCCGCAGATCACCAACTGCTGCTGTCAGTCATCGACAAACGCTGTCATTCGATGGGTTCTGGCACAACTTCTGTGATTACGGCCTGTCGATCGCTGCGTCGGCTCGTGAGCCGCGTGGAAACAGCAGGTCAGCGAGTTGACCCGGCGCGAGCACGAGTAGAGGCGGAGTGGCATCACAGAAGTTGTGCCAGAACCATTCGATGTCGACGAAGCCACCGGGCGGCCCCGCGGGCACCTGACGCCCCAGAACGTCACCACCGACTCTCTGAACCGCCCCGGGTCAGGTGGAGGCTCGATTTCATGAAAGGATCGAGTCATGGCACGACCTTCCCGTTACCCGCTTGAGCTGCGCCGACGTGCGGTGCGCATGGTCGCCGAGGTCCGCGGCGACCACCCGACCGAGACCGCGGCCTTGCAGTCGGTGGTCGAGAAGCTGGACATCGGCTCCCGCGAGACGCTGCGGAACTGGGTCAAGCAGCACGAGATCGACGCCGGGCAGCGGCCGGGGACGACGACGGAGGAGTCCGCCCAGCTCAAGGCGTTGAAGAAGGAGAACGCCGAGCTGAAGCGGGCCAACGAGATCCTGAAGGCGGCGGCGGCGGAGTCAACCGGTTGATGCAACAGCTGCCGCGAGCCTATCAGCGGGAGTTTCGAACCCGAGGGTCTGCCGGGGGCGGGTGTTCAGCTTGAGCGCGACGGTATCCAGGTCGGCCTGGGTATATCCGGACAGGTCGGTGCCCTTGGGAAAGTACTGGCGGAGCAGGCCGTTAGTGTTCTCATTCGATCCCCGCTGCCAGGGGCTTTTCGGATCGGCGAAGTAGACCTTGACGTCGGTGGCCATCGTGAACCGCTTGTGGTCGGCCAGCTCAGTACCCCGGTCCCAGGTCAGTGAAGTCATCAACCCGTCGGGCAGGTAAAGGACTTGATGACTCAGTGCGGAGATCACACTGGCGGTGTCCTTGCCTGCGACCCGGACGAGCATGACGTAGCGGGAGTGCCGTTC
>NZ_JBIVON010000043.1:0-25512 GCF_044754145.1 Streptomyces sp. NPDC093149 | reverse complement strand
GCAGGTCCCGAAGCCGCGGTCGCCAACTCCAGCACCTGGTCCGGATTCGCCTTCACGAGGAACTGGGGATCCGTCAACTGCCCATCCACATCAGCGGACCCAGAGCCCACACCATCAATACGCAGATCATCAGGCATAACCCACATACAAGCATGCCTCACCCACACATCAAGCCCGTCAAAACCCCCAACCACGCGATTACGTAGCCGACTACGCAGTGTTCAGCGCCGAAACATGAGCAAGCTGCACGAACGCACCCTTGCCAGGCTCATAGGCAGCACCCACCCACGCCAATCCGTGCGACTTCTTAGTTGTAACCCGGGCCAGCGTCCCTGCAGGACTCGTACGCGCCCGCCCTGGACGAGGGGGACGGGACGTGGCTGAAAGGCGTTGAAGAAGCGGCCCCAAGTCGAGATCGTCCGGGATCATGAAGCATGCTCCCGGACGACTGGCACCTCACCCAAGACGTCCACGACTTCCTGGCCCAAGCCGGGAACTTCCTGCGCTCGCGCGCCGCCATGCACAACACGCCGCTGACGGACATCGAGGAACTGCGGATACACAGGGCAGCCGATCACAACGCCGAAGCCGTCGTTTTCGGCCGACTGGAGTCACAGGGCGAGGTCCGCGCGATCTTCTATCTCACCCCCCGCAGACGCCTGGGCCTCACACCCCTCTCCGTCGAGCAGACCAACACCCTCGCTGCGCACCTGGCCGACCTCGGCTACTCACCCGCAAACGTCATCGCAGACCACGACACCGCCAGCACTTTCGCCGAGTCTTGGCAGCAGCACACGGGCGCGGCGTCGGTACTTTTCTGGAGGACGCATCTTTGCCGTCTCGGCGCGCTCACCCCACCGCAGCCGCGTCCGGAGGGCCAGGGCCGTCTCACGGGCGGTAGGGACCGTGACCAAATCGTGCGCTGGTGCCGGGAGTTCTGCATCGATGTCGGGGAGCAACACTCCATCGACTTGATCGATGCTGGCTCCTGGGAAGACTCGCGTTTCGGCGACAGGCACTTTACGTTCTGGGAGACCCCGGAGGGCACCCCCGTCTCGATGGCGGCCTCGACCTCGGTCGTCGGCGGCATGGTCCGGGTGGACCCCGTCTACACCCCGGCCCACCTTCGCGGCCGCGGCTACGCGGGAGCTGTAACGGTCGAGGCGAGTAGGGCCGCGCAGGCCGCAGGGGCAACGGACGTTGTCCTGTTCACAGACCCAGATAATCCCGCCAGTAACGTCCTCTACCAGCGCATTGGGTACGTTCATGTAGCCGACTTCGCCGGATACAAGTTCTCCTACGGTGCACCAGAGGCTGGTTGAGGGGCGCCCCTGGATAGCCCTTAGGAAGGCTCGTCAGTAGCCCTCGCGCCGACGATAGGGCGGGCTGTGGGAACCATATGCCGCGGATCGCTGCGCGAATAGCGAATACCTTCTCTTCGCCAGTGGCACGCGGACACAGCTGATGCCCTGGTGGTCGGGTTCACGGGGCCGCGTCGCCGCCCGCACCATTTGGTCCTGGCGGTGGGGGACGAGGGCGCCCCGGTCCGGGTGTCTGCGCGGTTGTATCCGGTCCTTGCTGTGAGGGTCGGTGAAGCTCTGGGCGGTGCGACGGTGGTGGGGGAGCGGCGTGCGGAGGGTGAGTCGTACACGCGGGTGGAGACGGACCTGGTCGTGGAGGTGCTGGCTGGGTCGGGCCGGCATGGGACGCTGACGGTGACTCGGATGCGGTGAGCTACGGATGGCTCTGTACACGAAGTGGACCAGAGCCTGAGTTGTGACGTCAGCGTCCGGACCTGGACTACTGGGGCTGTGGGCCCACTCGCTCAGCTCATTCAGCTGGGTTGTCCGGGGTGCGGGCGTGCAGCTCGGCGTGCATGGGGGCGATGGGCATCTTCTCGGCGGGCGTGGGGGGTGTTGCTGCGTGGGCTGCTTCCGCTGCTTTCGCTGCCGTGTACTCCTGGGGGCTGGCCGTGCGTCTGCGCCTACCGGCCTCGTCGGTGAGCCGGTGCCGGGTCTCTGGTGCTTGGGGGGCGGCCCAGATCTGGACGAGGTGCTGTTCCAGTACGGTGTCGCCCTCCTTTGCGTAGATGTCGCCGACCGCGGACGCGGCATCTCGTCCACGTGCGTGGATCCGGAACCTCCACCACTGGTACTCCCCCTCCTCACCGAGGAGGGGGACTTCCACCAGGTCCTCGGAGAGGGGATCGCCCACCAGCGGTCCCTCGGACGGGAAGTACAGGCTGACCTCGACGACCTCGTCCCAGCCCTCACAGCTCAGCGGCGGCTCGCCGGCGGTCACGTCGAAGACGACATAGACGTCACCGTAGGACGTCCCGGTCAGGACGGTGGCGTAGGTGGCCTCCGCGTTGACGTAGACGAGTCCGCTGCCCGCGAGCCGGTCGTCGATGTCCTGATCCGGCTCCTGCGCGTCCGTGTCCAGCAGAACGTACTGATGGTGAGACACCCGCACACGGGCCGGCCCCTGAACCGTCATCGTTCTCCCCGTCCTCTCAACTCTCCGACACCACGCCGCGGCCCGCCCACCCTCAGCAGACAGACGGGCCGCAGGACGGGCTGTGCGCTGCTGGGTCAGACCGCAACCCAGAAGCCATCCTTGTTCACAAGGCGCTCCTGCTTGTAGAAACCGATGATCCGGCCGCCCTGCTGGTCCTGCTCCTTCTCCGGGACCATGGCGATGCCCCGGCTCGCCGCCGGGAGTGCCGTTCCCCCTTCGTGGGTCCGGGCGAACGGGTACTCGTCACAGGACCTGCCGCGCGGCGGAGTCGTCCTCCCGCACACGGCACGCCGGTTCGCGGTCGCCTTCCTGTCGTCGGTGAGGCGGTGCAGCGGGTGGCCGGAGCCGGGCTTGCCGTAGTGTCCGCCCTTGGCCTGGATCCGGCGGATGTTCTTCGCGATCTCCGGCAGCGTGCTCATGGTCGTCAGGGTGGGCTTGAACTTCGGGAACACGCAGCCGGGACGCACCAGCCGACGGGTGTTGGCCGCGTTCCAGAAGGTGTCGTCGCAGCGGAAGCCCAGCGAGGCGTACGAGAAGCTGCCCAGCGTGTACCCGGGCTTGGTGAACGTGAACGTGTAGTTCGCCGCGCCGCTGTGTGTCTTGTTCTTCTTGACCCCGTCGCTGTAGTCAACCTTCCCCGAGAAGGCGGACCCCAGAGTGTGCCCAGGCACGTGGCTGGACGCCTTGCACGGGCTGCCGCAGGAAACCGACACGCCCATCCGGATGCCGCCGGCGTTGTTGACGATCGTCGCCTTGCTGACGCGCATGGTCTCCGACCACTTCAGCGACTTCTTGTCGAGGGTCATCTCGTGGCTGATCGTGAACGTCGCCGTACCGATCACGGCACGGTTACGGATCACTTCCACCGTCGCCCGGGCGGTCTCACACTCCGTGATGCGGGTGTAGACGATGTTGCCGACCTTGCACCTGGCAGCGGCGACGCCGGTATCCGCGGCGGCCGTCATCGCCAGGCCCTGAGCGACACTCGCCACCAGGTGATCCGGGCCGGGCTCAGCGGCCGCCCCCATACACGTACCTGCAACAGCCACCGCCGCAGCAGCACTCACGGCAGTACGCATCCATCGGAAGAACACAGTGCTTCCCCCACGCCGCCGTACCACCCAGGCACCCTGTGCACCTGCCGCGACGACAGCGCGACGAAGCTACGACCGATACGACATCGCACCGGCATCTTCCTACCCGAACGACGAAATAGCGCATGGGAATGACTGATATCCGCCATCCGTAACAGAACGCCCAAGCCACCCCCGAACGGAAGAACGTTCAAAGCAGCCACAGCCAGGACGTCCCCTGCCCAAAGGCTGCGCGTTACGGCCATGCCCCCCTGCCAGTCCCACCGGTCCGGATCAACGGCGCAAGGCTGCAACGGGTCTCCTCCAGCGGCAGCCATATCACCGGCTCGCAGCCGGGTGTATTGAACTGGGCCGGCCTGCCGTGTTCGCGCCCGGCGCGCTCCCTCCGCACTCCTCTGGCGGAGTGAACGCGCCGAAGATCGCCTGCATCCGGCCAGGGCGGCCGGGGAGTCTGGCGCCGTGATCAAGACTGTGAAGCGTGTCGCGGCCTTCGCCGCCCTGGCCCTCATGCCGCTCGCCGTTCCCGCCACCACCGCCGCCGCCTTCTCTCCGGCCGGCGGAGTGCGGGCGGAAATTGACTGCCCGCCCGGCTACGTCTGCATCTACCCGAGATCAACTTCGGCGGCCAGCCCTGGGTCCGCCGCGCCGTCGACGGCGGCGTCAAAGACCTGCCCTCCGTGATCCGGGACCGGGGCAGCTCCATCCGTAACAATTCCGACCGCACCGCCCGCGTCTACGAGAAGCGGAACTACTCCGGCCGCTGGGTGTGTGTGACCCGCAGTGGCGGCTCCCTCCACGACCTGCGCGGCTACAACCTCAACGACCAGACCCGATCCCTGAAGGTCAACCGCAACGACTGCGGCTGACCCGGCCATGGACCGGTGGCCCACCCCATTCCTCCGGGTGGGCCACCATCGTGGGCCTGAGCGGCTGGAGCCGGGACGGACGGGTGATGCCTCCTGCCCGTCGGACCAACGTCCTGGTATTTCAAAGAACAGCAGGAGAATGTCGACGGGGCCGCCGACCAGTTCCGCAATTCGTGGCCGGGCTGCGGCCCGGGGATGGGGTCGTTGTGGTCGGCGCCGTACACCCGGCGCCGCATCAACTCGTCCATACGGGCAGGATCGCGCCGACCACTCACATCAGTTCGGGCTACGGGGCGACTTCGTACTTCACGGTGTTCGTGCAGCCCTTGGCGAGCGTCTCCAGGGCAGTCCGTTCCTTGTCGTCCGCGGTGAGCTTCCACCTGAGCTTTGTGCCGGTCCAGTCGGCCAGGTACGTACACTTCGCGGACTCAGCCGGCGGCATCCACTCCGACGGATCCTTGTCGGCCTTCGACCGGTTCGTCTTCGCGGTGACCGCGACAAGGCTGCGCTCAGCATCGAGGTCGTTCGCGTACCGCATGCGCCGGTCGGCATCCCACGCTGAGGCCCCGCTGTCCCAGGCTTCGGCGAGCGGGACCATGTGGTCGATGTCCAGCTTCCGGGCATCGGTGACCGTGACTTCGTCGTAGTACGACAGCCACTCACCGCCGGTCAGCGTGCACCGGGGGCCCTGCTCGGGCTTCTTCGTCGCCTCGGCCAAGAGTACTTCGTTCCGCGTGGAGCAGCCGTCACTGTCCTCGTCGATCCAGTGCTTGAAGCTGTCGCGCTCGTAGCCGGTGCGGTTCTCCTCCGCGGCCGGCAGTTTCGCGATCGCCTCTGCGAGGGACAGGCCATTGCCGTCCGCAGGGGCGCCTGGGGCCGCGGAGGGGCTACCGGTCGGAGCGCTGGGAGCGCCGGCCGAGGTCGCGGGGGTCGACGGCTTCGAATCAGACTCGGTTGCGGTATTCGGGTTGCAAGCGGTGAGAGAGGCCGCGACAAGGATTGCGGCGATGGGGGCGGAACGGCGTGCTGTCACAGCGGGACTCCGGCAGGTCAGGGACTGATGCGCCCTCATCATTGCAGGAGTAGATGGTTTGGTGACAGTCAGTCAAATGTGCAGGTGGTAGCTCTTGGGATGGCTTCCAGCGGGCGCCCGTCGGACCTGCAAGCAGACCAGGGGGAACGTCAGAACGAGTACGTGCGGTTGCTGCGCTGCTTCTCCCGGTGCATCACGTCGCCCGCTTCCGCCGTGTACCCAAGCTGCGCCACGCGGCGCGTGGACTGGCCCAGTTGTACGCCGCCGGTCAGCTCTCCACCTAGGTCGACTCCTTGGGCCGATCGGCGAGAACTGGCTCAGCCTCAAAGCACGAACCCCGCTGACGTTTCCGATGTCGGGACCACTGACATTTCAATGTCGGAAGACGCACGGAGTCCGTGAGGCGGAGGCCGTACCGGACGTCGTTGGCCAGGGCGGCGGTCCCGTCCTCTGCGCGGACCACGGGCCCGGCATTGAGCAGGCCGGTGACGATGACCGCCTACTTTTCGCCGGGCGTGTGCCTACGCGTGACCCGGCGGCACACCAGGAACGCGATCACGACGACCACCAGGTACAGCGGTACGAGCAGCACCACGTCACCGGACGCCTGCTCCACCGTAACGCCCGTGTCGCGGTCCTCGCCCTGCAGCATGATGCGGTTCACGGTCAGGACGGTCAGGTGCGTGCCGATCGCCGCCCACAGCGGGGCGTGCCCCACGGCCGCACGGGCGGCGATCAGGGTCAGGCTGAAGACCGTCAGGAGGATGAGGTAGTCGACCGGGTGCTGTCCCTCCGGGGTGATGCCGATGTGGCCCCTCTCGTCACCGGCCAGCCGGGCGATGCCGACCGTCACCAGCGTCGAGGTGCCCGGTACGAGGAGGAAGACCGCCGTGGTGCCGAGCGCCGCCAGTGCGGGCCCGAACCGTCTGCGCAGCGATGTCCACGTGTAGCCGCGCAGCGTTGTCTCCTCGGGCAAGGCTTCAAGCAGGAATGCGACGACGGCGTTGGTGACGAGAAAGCCGACCAGGGTGACGAGATCCAGCTGCTGCCAGACGAGTAGCCCCATGGCCGTGCCCGCGCCCAGGACCAGCGCCGCTGCCGCGGCCGTCACCCCAACGCCGGTGAGGAACGCCCGTAGGCTCGCGCCCGGACTGCCGAAGCCGACCGTCCGGGGGTGTGACAGGCGCAGGACGAACGGCACGGCCACGACGGTGACGAGGGCCGCAGCGATCAGCCGGGCGGCCAAGCCTTTGGCTCCGGTGGCGTCCGCCAGTACGGGTCCGAGTCCGTTGCCGGCACCGAGCGCCACCGCCATGATCAGGCCGCCAGCCAACGCGCGGCCCATGGCCCCGGTGGCCGTGGGCGCGGGTGCGGGGTGTCGTATGTGTAGCTCGGTCATAGCACTCCTGGTGACGGTAGGGCCGCCTCCTATCGACAACCCCGTGTGCTTTCCAGGCTCGCCCGACTACCAGTCGGGGGCGTCGTGCGCGCGGACGACCCCCCTGTACATCCTTCGGCGCAGTGGACGATAGGGGTCGACTGGTCGTTGGGGTGCGGGCGGCGCGGCGTGCCCATGACGTGTTCGGCAAGCGCCCGCCCACGCACCGGGTGCGGTCTGGGAGGGCCATCAGATGGCGGCTCTCACTCGGAGATCACCGGAACGGGTATGGCGTGGCACCGTGGTTGACGCCTGCCTGGCGGCGGCGCTGGAGGCGGGCCTGGTCGATCGGGGCCGGTGCCTCGTCCGGGACGGAGGGCGGGTCGGGGTGTGCGACATCCCGTGGGTGGCTCTGAGCCGCGCTGAGTCCTCGACCTCGTGGCCAGGGGGTTCGGCGAACTCGACCTGATCGCGATCCAGGAAGTCCTCGGACATTCCTGGATCGCCACGACCATGCGATACGTCAACCCTCGGGAATTGCATCAGGCGGGCGAGAAACTGCAGGTGGCCTGGTCGAGACGGGAAGCGGAACGAGTTTGCAGGGTCTATGGACTGGCCTCGTGAGCAGGCACGTTGCCGAGTGATCCCTTTCGGCGGTGCCGGAGTGGATGCCGCGTATTCGTCCGCAGACGGTGCAGTGAGCTTGGCGCCTGTCACAGCCGCCGCAGCGACGCAGGCCGGTGAGCTTCGAGAGCACGCCGGGTGCGGTGCGATCGCAGATCGAACAGAGCAGGATGGGCAGGGGACGACAGTTCGGGCAGATCGGCCCTTCCGCGGTACGGTTGCTGACCATGCGTGACTCGCGCTCTTTCCCGGCGGCCAGCCCGGCCGTCCGATCAGTGCCTGGGCCATGGGGAACGACTCCGCAAACTCGGCATCCGGCTCGCGGAAGCCCGCTCGACCGCGCTGTTCCAGCTCGCCACCGAGCTGCCCGCCGCCGTCCTCGCCCGCTCCCTCGGCATCGACATCACCGTTGCCGTCAAATGGCAGCGAGCCGCCGCCGGGGACTGGGGCGCCCACGCTGCCGAGGTCAGCCGCCGCCACCGTGACGTCTGAATCCAAAGGCAAGGGAGCAACACAGATGCTGCTACGTGATGTTGAGTACGGCGACGTCGACGCCTACGTCCGGATGCGATGCGACCCGGTCATGATGGCCGAGCTGGGCGGCCCGCTGCCTCGCGAAGGCACGGAGGCGAAGGTCCAACGTGATGTTCAACGGGTGGCAGCGGACACCGACTGGACAAAGATGATCGTGCCCAATGAGGCCGAGCTGGACGCGGTCGCAGGAACCGTGACCTTGTGGCCCCAAAACGCAGATGGCGAGCGCATCTCCGAGATCGGCTGGATGGTGCTGCCGGAGTACCAGGGACAGGGACTCGGAAAGCAGGGCGTCCGCGCGCTGCTAGAGCTGGCCCGCGACGACGGCCGGTGGGGGCTGATCCACGCATTCCCCGCGACAACCAACGCCCCGTCCAACGGCATCTGCGGCACGCTCGGCTTCCGATTCCTGGGCAAGCAAGACGTGCCCTTCGCCGGTCGAGTCCTGCAAACCAACCACTGGGCTATCGACCCTCGCACCGACCTGACCTGACCTGATACATGTCCGCAGCACGTCGTGGACCCACGCGGGGCCCCGAGGGCGGGAGGCATTCAGAGAGTTCCAATACCCGACTCCACCATTAGCCAGATACCTGTCGGACGCCATTGAAGCCCACCATGCGTTCATCGCCCGCCGTCGATCGGCTTCGTCCCAGCGAGGAATACCGGACCCCGACGAACGAGGAGTGGGACGCCTTCCTCGCTCACTTCGAGAAGCGCAAGCTCTCTTTGGGATCCTGCGCTCGGGCCTTCGGAACGTCGTGCATCCACGAGCACGTCCCGTTGACCGAACTAGTTTGGGTTCCCTTCGAGGTCAACTCATAGTGAGCACAAGGACGTTGCGGCCGCTACTGGCGGCTCGTGGTGACCGCGCGTGTGGTGATGGATCTGGTTTCATCGCGTGTCGTCGAGTAGGTCGGCCCGTGGAGGTATGGATGCCAGAGCACAGCACGACGGTCCGGGATGTGGCGGCGCTGAAGGTGGCGAGGGTCGGCCGCGTCGAGAAGAGCGATGACCCGCTGAAGCCGTTTCGGCTCCTGGACGCCGATGGCACCGAGGTAGCGGCGGTCAGTGAGTTCCTGCACCACATGCTCGCCGACGACGCGAGTCCGACGTCGCTGCGGTCCTACGCCTATGAGCTGTTGGCGTGGGTCCGGTTCTTACGCGCCGTGGACGTTCCCTGGCATCTGGCGAGCCGCGCCGACGCCCGTGACTTCGCACTGTGGCTGAAGACGACGAAGAAGCCGCCTCGGCGGCGTCGTCCCGATTCACCCGCCCCGGGCTCGGTGAACCCGGTCACGGGGAAGGCCGCGCCCGGCGAGAACTATGCCGCTCGGACCAGGCGGCACGCTCGCGCGGTGATCCGCTCGTTCTACGAGTACCACCGCGAGACCTACGGCCGACCGCTGATCAACCCGTTCCCGCAGGGCGGGGCTGCCGACGAGGGGAGTCCGAATGCGCATCACAACCCGATGCAGCCGTTCCGGCGGCCCTCGCGCCGGGGCACCTATCAGCCCAAGGAGCCCAAGCCGACCCCGAGGATCATTCCTGACCAGGCATTCAACGACCTGTTCGCCGGGTTGAAGTACAACCGGGACCGGGCTCTGATCGCGTTCTACATCTCCACCGGCGCCCGCGCCTCCGAACTGCTGGGTGTCCCGCAGGGCCTGGTCGCGCCCGGGGACCAGACGATCGGCGTGGTCCGCAAGGGCAGTCAGGTCCTGCAGCACCTTCCCGCCTCCGCCGACGCGTTCGTGTGGCTGCGGCTCTACCAGCAAGAACTGCGCGGCATGGTCCCCAAGCACCCGTCGGAGCCACTGTGGTGGACGCTGCGACGGCCCTTCCGCCCGCTGGAGTATGACGCGGCCCGGATGGTCTTCACCCGTGCCAACCAGCTGCTCGGCGCGAACTGGACCCTGCACGACCTGAGGCACAGCGCGGCCAAGCGGATGGCCCGCGATCCGAACCTGACCCTCGCCGACGTGCAGTGGGTCATGGGACATGCCCACATCACCACCACGGAAATTTACGTTGCTCCCACGCCCGACGAGGTCGTCGCCCACGTCCTGGCCCACCATGAACGACAGCGCGCCGAGCAGGCCAAACCCCCAGCCCCGCCGGCGCCGGGTTACCGCCCCGAGGTGCTGGCAGCGCTGTTCGGCACCTCGGCTGCGGGCGGCGAAAGCCGGTGAACCCGACCGCGAACGTCGACGTCGCCAGGCCCGTCGAGTCACCTGAGGTAGACAAAGCGCTGGAGTGGGAACCGCGAGTTGGCGAAGCGAGCTGGTGGCAGACCCGTCAGAGCCGGGAGAGCCTGGTCGAGCGGCTGCTGGGATTGTTCACCGACCCCGGTGCGGGCCTGACCCGCGACAAGACCCGGCGGCGGGCCCTGGGCAAACTGCTGGACTGGCTCGAAGGCCAGCCCGGAGAGACCTGGCAGGATCGCTGGATGGCCAGCGGGGCGGACGACGCCGGCTTCGAGTGGACCGATCTGCCCCTCCAGGGACGCGGCACGCCCAAGAGCCACTGGCGCGATGAACTGGCCACGGGACTGGTGCTTCTGGTCGCCGGGCAGGCGATCCGCCCCAGCTACCCGTGGCTGCTGCGGCAGCGCGGGACGGTGATGCTCACCGAGTCCCGGGCTGCCAGCGACCCCGATGCCTTCCAGCGGCTCGAGCAACTGGCTCATCACACGACCCCGACAGCGAGGTCCGACGCCCTGAACAAGCTCACCTGGATCGTGATCCGCAAGGGCGGCCTGGTTGGCGACATCACCGTCGGCGACTGCATCGAGCTGACCGCCGCATTGGGGGAACACCACTTCCGCGGCAGCGCCGGCCGGCCGCTGTTCTACGCTCTACTCAAGGAGACAGGCGTGCTCCCGGCCAGCGCACCGCTGCGGCTGCGGGCGCTTCGCATCGAGGGCCGCCGCAGCGTCGAGCAGATCGTCGACGCGTACGGCATCGAGTG
This sequence comes from Streptomyces sp. NPDC093149, assembly GCF_044754145.1. NCBI lineage: Bacteria > Bacillati > Actinomycetota > Actinomycetes > Kitasatosporales > Streptomycetaceae > Streptomyces > Streptomyces sp. NPDC093149. Next base: position 14,496 of record NZ_JBIVON010000043.1, on the reverse strand, counting down.
CCGGGCTGTCCGTGACCTGCTGGTCGAGTACTTCACCGAGCGGGCTCCCGAGCTCGACCACGTCTCGCTGCGTTCCATCGCGCGCAACTTGTGCCGGTTGTTCTGGCGCGACCTGGAGATCCACCATCCGGGCATCGACTCGCTGCGGCTGACACCGGAGGTCGCGCAGGCGTGGAAGGAACGTCTGGGCTTCATTCGTGATGCCCAGGGCCACCCGGTGCGGCCGCGGGTGAACTTCCGCAGCGAGCTGGTGTTCGTCCGGGCGTTCTACCAGGACATCGCCCGCTGGGCCGCCGACGATCCGGCGCGGTGGGCGCCCTGGGTTGCGCCATGTCCGATCAAGGCGAGCGAGTGCGCGACGAAGAAGTCCAGGTCCGGGGTGAAGTCCCGGATGGACCAGCGGACCAGGACCCAGCTGCCGCTGCTGCCCGCCCTGCTCCGCGCCGTCGACCGGCAGCGCAAGAACGCCGAGGCTCGCATCACCGCGGCTCGCGCGACGCCGGCCGGTGGACGGTTCCTCGTTGCCGGGGAGGAGTTCGAGCGCTGCGGGTCCGGACAGGCCCGCCGCGTCTATGTCACCGAGGCGTCCGCCGGCAGGCGGCGGAACCTGACCCACGAGGAGGAGGCGGCGTTCTGGTCCTGGGCGACGGTGGAGGTGCTGCGGCACACCGGCATCCGGATCGAGGAGATGTTGGAGCTCACCCACCACAGCTTCATCGCCTACACCCTGCCCACCACCGGCGAGGTGGTGCCGATGCTGCAGGCCGCCCCGTCCAAGACCGATGCGGAGCGCCTGCTGCTGGTCTCCCCGGAGCTGGCGGAGGTGCTGACCGCGGTCATCTTCCGGGTCCGGGCCGGGAACGCCGCCCTGCCGCTGGTGTCGGCCTACGACGTGTTCGAGCAGACCTGGAGCCCGCCTATGCCGTTCCTGTTCCAACGCCGGTACGGCACCGAGGACCGGCCGCTGACCCGCAGCTACATCCGCGAGTGCCTGGTCGCGACCTCGCAGTCCGCCCAGATCACCGTGGCCGGCGACCCGCTCGAATGGCGCCCCCACGACTTCAGAAGGATCTTCGTGACCGACGCCATCCGCTCCGGACTGCCCCCGCACATCGCCGCGAAAATCTGCGGACACGCCGCTCTGGACACCACCATGGGCTATGCCGCGATCTACCCGGAAGACGTGATCTCCCATCACCGGGCCTTCATCGCCCGCCGCAGAACCGAGCGGCCCAGCGAGGAATACCGCGAGCTCACCGCCACCGAGTGGGACGAATTCCTGACCCACTTCGAACTCCGCAAGGTCGCCCTGGGAACCTGCGGCCGCGACTACGCGACCCCGTGCCAGCACGAAAACGCCTGTGTCAAATGCCCCCTACTTCTCGTGAACCCAGCCCAAATGCCACGCCTCCAGGAGATCCACGCCAACCTCGTCGACCGCCTCCAAGAGGCCAAGGACCAGGGCTGGCTTGGCGAGATCGCCGCCATCGAGACCACCATGGCCGCCGCCAGACAGAAGCTGGAGGCCATGCGCGAGCGTGCAGCCCAGCCGTCCACCGTCCACCTCGGCATGCCCGACTTCCGCCGCGATGCCGGACGAAGCAGCGCTGAGCTTGAGGACTGAGGTCAGCTGGTCGTCGGCCAGCGACATGCGGGCCGCTCATGGAGCGGGGCCTGGCAGGATGCCTGGATGGAGATCTTGGAGGAAATCGCGCCGTTGCTGGGATCACTGGCGGCATCGAGCCATGTCTACTCCAGGTGCGGCGCGGTATCCGAGACCACCATCGCGGAGCAGGCCTTCGACCTCGTCATGATCGCACAGGACGACTGGGCGCATCAGGCCGTCGCAGGAGCGGTCGGCCCCGCGTCTGCCCGTGAGATCGAGGCAGCGCTTGAGCCCGTCGACGCCGCCGGAGCCATCGAGTTGATGACTGACCTGTCGGCCTTCGATCTCGTCTACTCGCGAATCCTTCTCCGTGACCGTGATCACGCGAAGCGGGCGGCTACGCGGGTGGCGAAGCCGCTTGGCCCGGGCACCAGTTGGGTCACGAACATGGAGGGCATGGACAACGGCCGCGCATGGACGCCCGTCACCCGACACGGCATCGATGTCGTGGTTGCCGGAACCAACAGCGAGCAGTTCGCGATACTGCTCGCGCTGGGTGACGACTAGCGGGAGCCAGGCCCCTCACCTGGGCTGATGGCCGGCCTGGCCGGATAATCGGCTATGGCTCAGGCCGCTCGCAGTGAGAGCATGCACGTCATGCACGCCTGGGACTCGCTGACGATCGCCGAACAGACACTCATGCGTCGTGCCATCTCGGGGTACTCCCTGGCCGGGGTAGTCCAGAACTACGGCGTGGCACTTCGCTGGGCCGGTGCTGCACAGGCTCCGCCCCTGCGCAGCTTCACAGAGGACGAGCAACGCGCCCTGGTCCCACAGCTCGCCGACGTGGCCCTCGATCTCGCCGAACGCGGGCTACTGACCGTCCACGAGGGGGAAAGCCACCGCGCCATCGCCCCTGTCCTGGTGGCAGGGCCCGAACTCCACGAGGTCCTCACCGATCCAACCAACTGGCTGTGGACCGCCCGCCCTCACCGCCGCTTCAGCCTCGCCGCCCCGCAGCACGTGCGCGAGCACTGGTTCGACGGCGCACATCCGACTGCCGACACCAGCGCGCTTCCCACCTGGGACGAGCTGAGCGTTGAGGAACGCGAAGTCCTGGTCTGCGCGGCCGAGGCGAGCGGCATGCTCACCGGGGCGTTCGGCATCTGGGAGGAACCGCCGGACGACCTGGACAGCGCCGAGCGCCTTGCCTGGGTGGACCGGCAACTCGCCCCGCTGCTGCCCTTCGTCCGCAAAGGCTGGATCGAGGTCCAGCACTGCCCCGACGAGCGCAGCGATGCCTTCACCGTGATCCCCCTCGACGGACTCCGCACTGCTCTCACGGATGCCGCCATCCGCTACGAAGGCGACGAATGGGGCATTGGCGTCGGCTGCATTTTCACCTACGCGGGACTAGCCGTCTGGCGCGGTGGGTGGAGCAGCGAATGGGGACGCCGCCTCAACTTCGACTGATCCCTGCCCGCCGCCGCACCCCAGTCAGCGTCGTCCACCCCTGTCCCCCGACACCCAGTCACGGCGCCCCTGCAGGAGTCGGCGGCGCGACACGCCCGGACACTTCGGGGCGCCGAGATTGTCGCCCACTACTTTTAGCAACTCGCCTGCGAGCGGCCCCGTCGGTCCGTGAACTGGGTAGTTCGGATAAGCTTGTGTCCGCTGTTCGCTCCTCCGGCCCGAGCCGTCCCAGCGAGACCGTCTGATCGAGATCCGCGACAACCTGCTCGATCGGATCGCCGAAGCTCAGCGGGAGGGCTGGCTCGGCGAGGTCGAGGGCCTGGAGATCAGCCTGGCCGGCGCCGAGGACAAGTTGACCCAGTTCGATGCCGCTCTCAAGCCCTCAGTCATCCACCTGGGCCTGCCCACCTTCGGCGAGATCGCCGCACGGACCACCTGATCCCGGCTCCGCTAGGAGACTGGCGGAGCCGCTCAAGGTTGGCGACGCGCGAGGATGATCCCTCCCAGCTTGCTCTCGGCCGAGGTGAGGGTCTTGTGCGTCTCGAGGGCGAAGCCAGCTTCGTTAAGCCACTCAATCGTTTGTTCGTGTTGTCGGCGATGGACATAGACCTTCATCGGGTGCCCGCCATAGCCCTCCGTCTTCAACTGCGACTCATCGCCGACGTGGAAGCTGAGCAGCAACGGCCCACCGGGCCGAAGCACTCGACGGAAATGCGCAAGGACCGAGCTGATCTCGTTGTCAGGAATGTGGATCAGTGAGTACCAGGCGACCAGGCCAGTCACGGAGGTGTCGGCCAAGGTGAGGTCCGTCATGGAACCGAGATCGAACCGCACGCCGGGGTGTTCACGACGGGCCACATCGATCATTCCAGGTGACAGGTCGATGCCGAACGCATCCAGGTCCAGCGTCCGCAGGTGGCCTGTGATCCTGCCTGTCCCGCACCCTACGTCCGCGACCAGCCCGCCGCCTTGGGCACACACCAGGTCGGCAAACAGAGCCAAGGCCGCGCGTTCTTCGGGTGCTTCGTCCAAGATGTGACGTGTCAGCTCTGCGTAGCTTGCAGCCACGGTGTCATAAGAGGTCCGCGTATCTGCCAGCCAGTCATCTGCGTTCGGTCCCATGTCCACCGACCGCAGGCTACACAAGTCATCAAGCGGGTGAGGAGTATGGGAGCACCATCGTGCATGGTGACCCGCAAGTGGAATGCATCGTCAAGTCGGCGCACGAGTACAAGAGCGATAGGGACCAGGAGGCGTTTCGTGAGGCGTGCCGGGAGCGTGCCGAGCGCTGAGTCCGTGTCCGTGGTCCGGCGCGTGACCCGCCTGCGGCTGGTGGTAGCCAGCCCGCGTACGCTGCCTGAGCAGGTCCCGAGTCCCGCCTGGCCGTCCCGGTCCACGGCGGCACCTACCTGCGGCGCACCGGGCACTGCGAGGTACTGACGGCGGTGGTGCCGTCTGCGCCATGCCAAGGTGCTGCCCGCCACCAAGTCGGAGCCGTGGCGGGCAGCATTCGGTGTTGGCTACGACCGAGCCGCGCCCGTGATCCTCGGGGCGGCTGGGTAGTCAGCAGGTAGCTGCGCTGGAAATGCGCATTGCATCGAGCTGGCCGCCCGTGACACCGAAGGACTGCTGCGGAGGGATACACGTTGTCCCGCCACCAACCCAGCGAATGTATGCGACATCATCGTGGCGGGTGTTCACCACGGTGAGCGGTGCCGTCGGCTTGGAGGGCAGCGCCTGCCAGGTCGATGTCACATCCTGGAACTGGCCGATGATGCTGCCGTTCTTGATGAAGCAGACGTAGGGGTACGCACACGTCGCCGTGGTCCCCTGTTCGGTAGCGCTGGCCAGCGTGGCCGTGCTCATGAGTGCCGCCCCGGTCATGGCGAGCGTGGCTATCCCTGCTCTGAGCTTCTTGGTCGACCGCATGATTCCTCCCCTGTCGGATTGCAACCACACACGTATATGTCATATACGCGACAAGCCGTCAGCGGGAATCAAGTCATCTCCGGCGAAGCGGTCCGGCGGTGGCCAGAAAAGTGATGACCGGCTGGCCCGGCGTCGCCCCGGTCCGCTGTCACACGGGGCGGGGCGGCGCCGGGCTGGTGGACTTCTCGCGGAACCGGATGACGGGGGTGTCGCTCCTGCCGGACCGTTCGCCGAGCCACTGCACGTGGCCGGCGTCGGGCTATGCCGTGGGTTCAGGCGATGGGAAGTCGCTGGCCTTGATCTTGACCATCTCGGTGTTGGGGTGGCCGGGGTTCCGGTGCCAGACGATGCCCTCGTATGGTCGGGCGTGCAGCCACTCGCGGAGGCCGTCGTAGTCGCGGGGGGCAGTGGCGAAGTCCTGCCGAATGGACAGGATTGACCAGCCGTGGGGCATCAGAACGTGGTCGGCGTAGCCGTCCGGGTTCTTGTTGATCTTCGGGCCGAGGAGTTCGTAGGTGCCGGCCTTCCCGATGGCCGTGTTCTTGACGGCTAGGGCGTGGATCTTCGCGAAGGCGGACTGCGCGACAGGTTCCCAGCTGACTGTTTTGCCCGTTTTCTCGTCGGTGCCGATCGTCACGTAGTTGGGTGGCGGGGTCTTGCCGGGTTTGACCTCGCGGCGTGCCCACCATTGGCCGGCCGGGTCGAGCATGACGCATGTCCCGTCGTACTTCCGTGTTGCTTCGCCCTCGCCGTTGATCACCCATTCGCACCCCTGGGAGACCTCCGGAAGTACGACTGCGGGACGGGCGCTGAAGTCTCGGACGAACAGGGTCGGGATCTTTTCCATGTGCCGACCGTACTGGTCTTGGTCCGGCGGAGGTCGAGGTATTTCGGAGGCCGGGGTCCCCGCGCAGGTGTTGTTCTATTCGATCGCGTCCGCCAGCCGCTCACGGTGTCGGCCGGTGAGTTGATTCTGGAGGTCGACAGCGCGCGACCGGACCAGGCCGGTGCGGTAGCTGTCCGGTAGCCGCGCGAAGACGCCGGCCGCTATGTCGGCCGCCGCGCTGGGGTCGCCATCGAGGTCGCACGGTCCCGGCTGATTGAGTGGCGCGGTGGAGGCCCGGACGTGTGGACTGCGTGACGGGCAGCGGTGGAACGGCCGGAAGTGGCCATCGTGGGTGAGGGCAGCCAGCAGGGTGCGCCGGGTGACCAATGCTTCCCCTCTTTCTCGTGCCTTCCGTCTGATCGTCACGGGGGGAGGTACCGGCGGCCACACCTATCCGGACTTGACCGCGATCCGCGCGTTGCGGGACCGGCTTGCGGCGCAGGGCAGGGCGCTCGATGTGCTGTGGATCGGTACGGCTGACGGCTTGGAGGCTCGGGTCGCACCAGCCGAGGGTATTGCGTTCATGACTGTCGCCACGGGCAAGATCCGACGTTCCAGTAACCCGCTCAAGATGGTGTCGCCTGCCAACATCAAGGACATGGCCCGGGTGCCGCTCGGGGTCGCGCAGGCTCGGAGGATCGTCGCTGACTTCCGGCCGGACGTTGTGCTGGCCACCGGTGGCTACGTGGCCGTCCCTGCTGGTCTGGCCGCCCGGATGTGCCGCCGCCCTCTGGTCCTTCACGAACAGACCGTGCGCCTGGGCCTGGCCAACCGGAAGCTCGCGAGCTCGGCGGCGTGGATCGCCGTGTCGTCACAGTCGTCGCTGCCGCTCCTGCCGGAATCAGTACGCGCTGCGGGGGTCGTCACCGGCAATCCCATCCGCCCCGAGGTGCTGACCGGCCACGCGGACAAGGCAGTTGCGGAGCTGGAGCTGCACGGTTTTGACCGGCGTCTGCCGACCGTGTACGTGACCGGCGGCGCGCAGGGCTCGCAGCAGATCAATGACGCCGTGCGGGAGTCGCTGACGTGGCTGCTGGAGCGCGCGAACGTGGTCCACCAGTGCGGGCCGACCAATGTCGAGGGCCTGCGCAGCACGCGGCGGGCCTGCCTTCGGAGTTGGCGGGCCGCTACTACCTCACCGGGTTCGTCGGGCCGGAACTCCCCGACGTGCTGGCATTGGCCGACATTGTGGTGTCCCGCAGCGGCGCCGGGACGCTCGCCGAGCTGACCGCCCTCGGTAAACCGGCTGTGTTCATCCCGCTCGCCGCCTCGGCCGGGAACGAACAGGCACATGACGCCCGCCACCTCGAAGAAGCTGGCGCCGCCGTGGCCCTGCTCGGTGACGTCACCGGGGGACGTCTGCGCGATGCGGTGGGACCACTCCTCACGGATCCCGTGCGACGAGATGCGATGGCGGAGCGGGCCCGAGCACACGGACGGCCGGTGAGTTGGTTCTGGAGGTCAACGGCACGGGACCGGACCAGGCCGATGGGGTATCTGCCAGGTAACCGCGCGAAGACGTCGGCTGCCGCGCCGGGGTCGCCGTCGATGCGGAGGCAGGTGGGGGTGTCCATCTCCAACAGGGCCCGTCGCAGCTGAGGTCGAGGTCCGTTTCGGTCTAGGCACTGTCCGGCGGATCACCGTCGCCGCACTCCGGCTCTGCTCCACCCCTGAGATGCACCCGGCACCTGGTTACGCCCAGAACTCCTTAGCCACCAGCAGCTTCGTCCCATACAGTTCCGAAGGCATGACGGCACTTGCATCCTTCGCCTTCGCGCGCCACATCGATGGGCTCCGCTACCGCTTCGAGCGCGACGGCGAGTACAACGGCCGCCCTGCCTACCGCCGAACGGACGGGAACGTGTGGTGTGTCTGGTCGCAGACCGACGGCTGGCACTGCGAGATCGCTGACGGCCTCGTCACTGCCCATCCCCTCAACAGCCAAGCTGACGAACCCGAACCCCCGGCCACCCTCTGGCGCAGTTTCAAAGACGACCGCTCCTACCTCTACGACCTCCTGGCCCTCGACCCCGAAGCGTGATCCGCCGGACAGTGCCTAGACCTGGACACTGATCAGGTGCCCATCGGATATCTGTGGGAGGCCCACAGCGTCGATTCAGGCATGCGACTTGCGCACGTACCTCCCGATGACAGCGATGGCTAAACCTGCACGGAGCGTCGCCCGGCATCCGCCGGCTCGGGTTCCAGGCACGCAACCGTCACGGTCACCCGCGTACGCGAGTAGCGCCACGCGGTTATCCACAGGCCCGGCAGAAACGGCTACCCACCCGTAGCGTGCTGACCCTGTCAATCACGGGGGTGCAGGGTGCGGGACGTACGGCTGGAGTGGCTGGCTGCGGAGGTCATGGCTGGGCTGCCGTCCGACGAGGCGCGGGCCGCGGTGCGGGACCTGTGCGCCGAGGTCGCGGAACGTCCAGAACGGTGGCCGGCAGTCGGCGGCAAGGAGGTCGCCGACGTCTTCGGGGCGTGGTGCTGGGTCTCCTTCGTGGTCTACCTCGATGGCGTTGAGGTACTCGACGTCGGGTGGGTGGGGTGAGCCCCGTATGGGTGATTCAGTGGGCGATGCCGTCGATCAGCTCGCGCGCCCCCTGGCGCAGGAGGGCGACGGCAACGGAGGTGCCGAGGGTGGCGGGGTCGAGGCGGCCAGCCCATTCGTGTGCGTTGAGGACCGTCTTTCCGTCGGGCGTGAAGACCTTGGCCCGCAGCGAGAGTTCGCCGTTGCCTTCGGCCTGGGCGTATCCGGCGATCGGGCTGTTGCAGTGGCCCTGCAGGACGTGGAGGAACATGCGCTCGGCCGTTGTCTCGCGGTGGGTGGCCGGGTCGCCGAGTGCGCTCACGAGGTCGATGAGAGCGGTGTCGCCTTCGCGGCACTGGAGGGCCAGGACGCCGGCGCCGATCGGTGGGCACATCACTTCGGGCGACAGGGCCTCTGTGATCACGTCTGTGCGGCCGATGCGCTCCAGGCCGGAGACGGCCAGGAGCAGCGCGTCGGCCTCCTGTGCGGCGAGCTTCTCCAGTCGCCTGTTGGCGTTGCCGCGCATCGGTACGCAGTCCAGGTGCGGGTGCGAGGCGGCCAGCTGGGCGATGCGCCGTACGGACGAGGTGCCGATCCGGGTGCCGGGCGGGAGCTGGTCGAGGTGGAGTCCGGCCGGGTGGACGAGAGCGTCGCGGATGTCGTCGCGCTTGAGGAATGCCGCGAACGTCGTGCCGGCGGGCAGGGGCCGGTCGGCGGGGATGTCTTTGACGCAGTGCACGGCGAGGTCCGCCTCGCTGGCGAGCAGCGCCTGGTCGACCTCTTTGGTGAACGCGCCCTTGCCCTCGACCGCGCTGAGGTCGCCCATCCACTTGTCGCCGGTCGTTCTGACCGGGACGACTTCGGTACGGATGCCGGGGTGGAGCGCGGCCAGCTCGGCGCGGACGCGCTCTACCTGGGCGAGCGCCATGGGCGAGTCGCGGGACACGATACGAATCAGATCAGTGGCCATGTGGCCCACGATAGACCGTCAGGTACGGGCCCCGACGAGAAGCCCTGATGCCCATGTCGTGGCCGTCCCAAGCAAGTTGGTGTGCTCGGGCAGTTGTGCGAGGAAGCTGTCTACGCGCGGCTGATGGTCACTGGGCCATGTGGGTTGGGGTAATAGGTCGTCGACGACGTAGAGGCCGCCCGGCTCCAGCAGGTCGAGGAGGTTGTCGAGGCGGTGGAACTTCCCGGGCCGGCAGTCGACGTAGGCGAGGGCGAGCGGCGGTCCGTCGTAGGTGTCGAGCCACGTGTCGGCGTCCGCGGTCTCGAAGGTGACGCGGGCGTCGTGGCCGAGGTGCTTGGTGGCGACGGTCTGGCGGGCGGTGTCCATCTCGACGCTGATCAGGTGGGCGTCGTGGCGCATGCCGTGGAGCAGCCACGCGGCGCCCGCGCCGACGCCTGTGCCGAGCTCGACCATGCGGCCGCCGGGCTTGGATGCGGCGAACGTGGCGAGGAGTGAGCCGGTCCGGTCCGCGCAGGACATGGCGAACCCGAGCTCGGCGGCTTCGGTCAGGATGCTGTCCAGGGCAGCCGGGCGGAAGTACGGGCGGTCATCCACGCTGAGGCTCAAGGTGTGCGGCCACCTGCTCGGCGGCGAATGTCAGGATGCTGTCGGCTCCGGCCCGCTTGAGCATCGCGGTGTACTCCGTCATCCCTTCCGTGCCGAGAGCTTGGAGTGCTGGCCATTCCCCCGAGGTCGAGTAGGCGACCAGCGGCACCTGCTGGCTGTCGCGGAGCCGTGTGAGGACGTCGACGGCGCTCATCACGGGTTGGAGCGTCAATGAGTCGGCGCCCTCGCTGATCCAGCGGTGGGCCTGGACGAGGGTGTCTCGGTTGGCGCGGCCCGGTTCGAGCTGGAGGCCGCGGCGGTTCCCGGCGATGGGGTTCGTCTTCATCGGTGCCTTGAACGGCCCGTACAGGGTGGTATGGATGGCGAGGTTGGGGTTCACGCCGACGTCCCTACGTCCGGCGTTGTCCAGGGCGTTGCGCACGACGCGGACCGACCCGTCGAGCATCGCCGTCGGTGAGACGACGTCGGCGCCGGCCTCGGCGTGGAGCACGGCCATGTGTTCCATCAGGTGGAAGGTCGCGGTGAGGTCGATGTCTCCGCCGGGGGTCCGCAGGATGCATTGGCCGTGGTTGGTCCAGGAGCAGCCGCATACCTCGGTCGTCACGGCCATGCCTGGGTCGGTGTCCTTGACTGCGGCGATGGCGCGGACCATGCGGTTGCCGGGGGCGAAGGCGGCGGAGCCCTGGGCGTCGCGGTCGTGGCCGTAGGCAAACAGCTTCACGCCTCGGATCCCGAGCCGGGACCAGCGCTCCACGGTCTGCGGGACTTCCTCCAGCGGCACGGCGCCGGGCAGCCTGTCCGGGCCGGGGTCCTGCGAGCGGGGCAAGACGAGGAGCGGGGCGCTGAGGTCCGCAGGGATGAGTGCGGGCCGGGCGTAGAGGTCACGTACGGCCTGTCGCGCTCGGCTCGGGTTGACCCCCTGGGGGGCGGTTGCCGGTACTCGTGGTCTCGTGGGTGCGGTCATGCCGTGAGTAGATACCGACATGTTGTCGCCAAGACAGGGCGTACCGGGTGCACACTCCGGTGCGCACGCCCCCTTCTGCACATCGCACGAGGCAGAACCCGACGCCAGTTACCTTTGGCGCAGGAGTGGCAAAGGCGCCGTCATGGGCCTGCCTCGCCGGGCGCCGTGTGACCACATTGGTTCGCCGGGCTGGTGGTCGGGGCGGTTGGATGTGCGGTGACGTCCGATCCGACCGGTGGGTGGGAACCGAGTTCTGGTGATCGCGCAGTTGGTGGCGGCAGACGAGGACACCGTCCGCGACGTGATCCACCGCTTCAACGAGATCGGCCTGGCCTGCCTGGACCCTGCGCAAGCTCGCCGCCTACCTGCACCGCGTCCATAGCCGGGTCATCCGGATCAGCCGCGAGGCGTTACGCGGCCTGCTCGCCCGCCACGGGATCACCTTCCAGCGCACCAAGACCTGGAAAGAGTCCCCGGACTCGCGGCGCGACGCCAAGCTCGACCGGATCGAAGAGGTCCTGGACCGCTTCCCCCACCGGGTGTTCGCGTGGGTACCGGTCCAGGATGCGGTGACCGCGTAATTGAGTCCTCCCCGGCAACAGCCCTGTGCTGCGCCGGGGAGGGTTCTTTCCCGTACACGTGGGGATCCGCGGATCCGCGGCCGCAGATCCGAGACGAGCTCGGCTTCCTCTCCAACTTCGACACCGTTTCCTTTCGAGATGACCCAGCTCGGCGGCACGGTCGCCTTCGGCGAGCACGCCTTCAATGCACTGAAGGCGATCGACCCCGTCGAGCAGGCGGAGATGCTTGCCGCGGCAACGCCGGGGGCAGGGCAAGCGGCTTGGCCGCCGGGCGGCGCGACGGCTCAGCCCGCACTCCGGGCCCTGGCCCGTGCCTTGAGAAGCCGCCGCAGGCCGGTCAGTAGCCGCTCGTGGAAGACGGCGGAGGCCGCGGCTCCGGGAGCCGTCCGCAGCCGCTCGACGTGCCGCATCCGGTTCCGGATCCAGGGAGCCTCCTCCCGGGCGAGCTGTCCCTCGAACTCCTCCTCGTGCCCGCCAGCGGCGAGCGCTTGGAGCATTACGGTGCGCCGCTCGGGCTCGGGCGCGTCCGCCGCTCGCGGGTCGGTAACGAAGAGAGCAGTGTATTCCGGGTGGTCGGGCCACCACCGCGCCATCCAACTCAGGGCGTGACCGCGTACCGCCGGGTCGCGATCGGCGGATACTGGTGGGCTCGCGTATTCAACTGTCGCGAGTCCCCCAGCTGGGCCAGCCAAACTGATCACGGTTAGTGACAGTGATCTACCCCCGTTCTGCCTGGGCGCTTGAGCAGGCCGGCCGCGGCCCGAGCGACGAAACCGTCACAGGTAGGCGCTACCGTGTGTGCCATGGCTGACATCTTTGAGCTCATGCTCACCTTGGATCTGCGCGACGAGTTGTCGGAGGACGAGCTCGCCGAGCTCCGATGGCACCTCGGGCTCGGCCCCAAGCCGGAGATCCTCCGCATCGTGACCAAGTTCCCCTTCTGGGACGAGGATGACAACGGCGAACTCGTCGTCGAGGACCATCCTCAGCCTCTCCTCGCTCGTCACGGCGAGGCGTTCAAGGTGGACGGCGCACTCATCTCCGTTCTTCTTCGCAGAGAGGACACCTGGTGTGGAGCGTGGGCTCTGACCAGCCGGCAGGAGATTCACCCTGACCAGTTCGATCTCACCGGCCAGCTGCTCAGTTGGCTTGCGACCAAGGCCGGCGACGGTCATCGACGCTTCGACGGCAGCGTGGACCTGGGGTGGACCCGATTCTATGAATCACGCCAGGCGGAGCCGCTGGTTGTGCGTGATGACGTCGTCATCTGGCCGTCGTAGCCGGCTCCAGGTCGTAGTTGACGTCGGTACCGGGGGCTGTCGTGTTCAGCTTTCGCCAGGTCCCGAGGAATCCGGGTGTGATACTGGTGGGCTCTCGTATTCAACTGTCGTCAGATCCCCGAGGAACCCAGCCCGCTGGTGACCGTGTGTGGTCCCCGGGGGCGTATCGGCTCCATGTCCCGCCGGTCTCGTTGCGGAGTCGGGTGGTGGTCTTGTCGTGGTAGCCGAGAGCCTCTGCGACGACGGGGGCGGGCATCTCCAGGAGTTGCTGCCGGATGGCGGCGCCGCGGGCGGCTGCGGCTGGGACACCGACCTTGTTGAGGAGCGCGGACAGGTGGTCGGGGCGGAACGGCTGGCCCGCGCGGCGGCCGGGGAAGAGCCAGCGGGAGGCCGGGTTGGTGGCGGTGTCCATGTTGTCGCGGTTCGCGATGTGCTCCAGCAGCAGGGAATCGACCGGCGCGGGGACGGGTGAGGCCGGTTCCCCGATCCGTAGAAGTACGGCGTCTCCGTCGCGGACCACGTCGTCGACAGTGAGCCGGACCACCCGGGTCAAAGGCTGCGCGTAGAGAAGCACGATGACTCCGGCGACGCGAAGGTGCATTGGTATCTCCTGGTCGGCCAGCAGCCGCCCCAGGGCACGTGTCGAAGCCCAGCAGGAGATCCTCGCCGTTCTGGCCTGGCTGTGGGACACCGTCGCTGAGCCTGTTCTGACCGGCCTCGGCCACACGACTGCCCATCAGCCCGGTGAGCCCTGGCCCCGCCTGTGGTGGTGCCCGGTCGGCATCCTCGCCTATCTCCCCCTCCACGCGGCCGGCCACCACACCGACGACCTCCAAGACCCGCGGCCTGGCCATCCCCCCGCACAGCTCCGCGTGCCTGTGGATGGAACACCACAGGCTCATCACCCGGCGCGGCAACGGCGACGACCTCGGACCCAGTGCAGCCCTCGGCTTCCTGACGGACTACTACGTCACCGGCGAGTACCCCGGCCGTTCGGGCGCCGGCTACTTCGAGGTGACCGCAGACGGCACCCGCACTACCGGACCGACCCGCCGACTCGCCCCCTGAACCGTGCGCTGACCTGCATCCAGCGGGGGAGGAAGCGGATCCGGATCCACGCACGAGCACGGCCGCCTCGGCGGCTACCGGCCGCTGTTGTCGTTCTCGTCCGGCGACGGTTCGCGCAGCGGCCTGTGGCCTGCCTCCTGGGGACGGAAGAACGCGTAGCGGCCCCGTCCGGATTGCTCCTGCTGCTGGCGTGACACGCGTGTGCGCGATGGTGCGGTCCAGCCGGTAGTGGTGGTGCGGGCCGGCTCGGCTTCCCGCTTTTGGGTGGCTGCCTTTCCCGTCGTCAGGTTGATTGACTGCTGATCGCTGACGTCCTGGTTGTGGCCGATCCGAGTTCGCCGACCGTATGTCGACGGTATCGAGGGGTCTCTGGCGAACTTGTTCAGGTGAAGAGCTTGGGCTGCGCCTTCCGGCCAGAAGCGCGGGGCAGACCCTGCAGCTGGGCAAGCATCGGGGACAGAGCGCACGGGTATGGCTACTGGCAGCCTTACGCCGACGGATTGGGGGGGTATGGCCGACACCGGCGCGCTGTACGGACTGCTCGGGGCTGTGGGGGGAGCTGCCGTTGCCAGCCTCGCGACTGTCTATGGCCCACTG
>NZ_JBIVON010000042.1:0-26040 GCF_044754145.1 Streptomyces sp. NPDC093149 | reverse complement strand
GGCATTCCGCTGGTCCCAGCCCCAGGCGGGGCGCGGCCAGACGGTGCGGACGGATCAGCGTTCGTCGCCCGCTCCCAGCTCCTGGGCCGCTTGCGGGAGGCGACCTGGGAAGTCCGTGCCGCTGTCCTGCAAAGTCCCCAGTGGGAGGGACCCGTGCGCGGTGAGGTCCTGGAGGCTCTGGAGCGACTCAGGGCTGCGCGGGCACAGCTGAACGCAGCCCTCCTCGATCAGATTGGCCAGATCAATGGAGGCCACACACGCCGTCTATAAGACCAGGGCTATTTTGTTCTGGTCTCACGGGCCGCAGCTGGCTGGCTGGAGCCCATGCGCCTGTTTCTGAGCTGGGCATGACATGAGATTGGCTGGGGTTTGGGTGTTTGCCCAGCTCGGAATTCGAACGACAGGGTTTGAGTGGTGAGGTCGGCTGATCGACGGGGGACGGCTGGCCCTCGCTGGTGCGGTTGCCCGATTGGCTTCGTCGACATCGAGTTTTGACGGCGTCGCTGGCGGCTGTAGCCGACCGGGCTCTGGGCATTCGAGTCGTAGCCGTGGGAAACTCGATCATGCCTGTGACTAACCCGTGGCTGGCCGGCCCTGCACCGAAGAAGCGGCTCGATCGAGAGCGGTTGGAGGAGCGGATACTCAACCTGCTGTCGTCGCAGAACATGTGCGTGCTGGCGACGGCAGGGCCGCAGGGGCCACTGGCGACGCCGGTGCGTTACTTCCATCTCGACTTCGCGGTGATGTTCACCGCCGCCCCGAATTCGCCGAAGATGCGGAACCTTGCTGCGGACCCCCGGGTTTCGGTGGGGATCTTCGCCCCGCTGGTCGGGCAGGCCAGCAGCCGAGGCGCTCAGGTCTTTGGGCGGGCTCGCGCGCTGTCCGAAGACGAACCCGACTTCGAGCACTACTGGTCAGCCGTCCGCTGGCAGTCCGACCACGTCGAGCGTTCGCGTTCTCTCGATGAACCACCGTCGGGGCCTCTTGTCGTGATCGAGGCCGAACGGATCGTCTATACCGAGCACTGGCTGCGGCGCGAGGGTTTCGCACCGCGCCAGTTCTGGACCGGCCCGGGCCGGTGATTCGGGCGCCTCCTGTGTCAGGCGGCTGGGTGGTCATCCGGCATGAGCGATTCCGAGTGCTGGATGAGCCGTTCGTAGTCGCGCGCGTGCCGACGGGCGTGCATGACCCAGGCGTGGGAGCGTTCGACGACCCAGCGCCGGGGCAGGAGCGCGACAGTCGTCGACGCGGCATCGTGTCGACGGTCCCTCAAGACGATCGGCTTCTCTCCGAGAGCCTCCGTCGGCGTGTAGGCCCTACCCGGCCCGATGGGCGCGCACCACCTCGATTCTTCGGCCCGCTGTCAACTGAAGGCACCCATCGCCAGGGGACGAGTCATTCGGACGTGACGGCGAGGATGCCTGTACTGGTTCGCAGGTAGAGCATGCGGTCGGCGGGAATGACGGCTGGATCGATCTCGCCGGCCTCCCCCCAGTCGCCCAGGTCCGGCCAGGTGATTGACTCGCCGGTCTCCAATGTCCACCGGATGTCGCCGGTGGCTTCGTCCACGGCGGTCAGCGTCCCGGTGCTGGTAGCCAGGTAGACGGTGTCCTGCGCGACGACAGCCGGTCCCACTGTCGTGCCAGGCAACGGCCGGTTCCACAGCGTGCTCATGGAAGTGATGCCCACCGAAGTCAACACGCTCGCGGAGGAAGCCTCGTCGTAATCGAGGAAGAACAGTCGGCCGTTCGCGGCGGTAACAGAATCGTCCGTACCAGTGATGAACGCGTCACTGGACAGAGGCGACCGCCACGTCTTCTCGAGCCGCCCATTTGCAGGATTGACGCCGACGATTATCGCTTGCGCCTCTCCTTCCGTGTCACAGTGACCAGCGACGCTCATGGTTACCCAGACCAGTCCATCAACCACAACCGGATGGCGCTGGCTGATCACTCCGCTCGACGCGCCCTCACCGCATTCCGGGCATTCCTCTTGCTCCGGGACTTCGTTAACAATCAGGACCGCCTTCCCCGTTGCCAGATCGAAGGCACCCACACCACCGTGCACATGGTGCGGCTCGAACTGCCTGGCCCCGTACGCGATTCCAGTGGCGCGGTCCACCGCGGGATGCGTCCAGTTCCGGCGCTGATCGAGCGTGACACGCCAGCGTTCGGTCAGATCGGGCAAGGACAGCAGAACATCCTCGTCGGGCGACCGGAAACCGTGGATGAGCAGTTCCTCGCTGACGACGGTGGGAAAACCGTTCGGGACGGGACCCAGCCCGTCCAGGATCTCGCCGGTCCGCAACGATCTGACAACCAGGTGTTCGGCCTGCGGTTCGTCCATGACGAAGAGGAGCTCGCCGAAGGCCGCGAGACCTGCTGCCGGCACCCCGTCCAACCGCCGGGGCCGGCCAGCGCGGGAAACGGACCAACGTAGCTCACCGGTACGGGCGTTCCAGCAGGTGACCGTTCCAGTACGGTCCAGGGCAACAAGGTGGTCCCCGATCAGCAGCGGTGAGATGTCCACTGGTGTGGTGGTGGCAGCCCGCCAGGCTATCCGAGGGTGGTCGTCGACACCGCTGACGCGATATTGCCCAGTACGGGTGTCGTCTCCGAACGGGGGAACAAGAGTCATGAAGGCATCCCGCTGCAGATCATCAGATATGACCCGCATTCAATCACCCGCCACCGGCACCCACCCCCGCCGAACGCCCCCACCATGCGGTTGCACGAGACTCTTAAGAAGATCACAGAGCGTTAACAGTCCGTGACCACGTGAACTTGCCCTGTCTCCGTCCCTCAGGGCAGCTGCCACCGCCCATGCGCGCGGCCTCTAAGCGACGGGGTTGTCGGTGCACACCAGAACGTGTCGCAGTGAGGTCAGGGCCTGGTGTGCTCCTGGAGGCGACGGCGGCTTGCCCCTATTCCGGCCCGGCGGGCGCTGAGCCGTCAGTAAGTATCAGGCCGTTGGCAAGATCCGGCCATTCACTCCTGGAGTGGGGGAATCGGCTGTACGGGGGGCGGCCGCGCGGGAGAGTACCCATGTATCTGTATGCCTACGTAAAGTGAGGGTGGCGTGATTTTCGGTAAGAAGGATGGGGACAACGCGGGTGGCAACGGGGAGCGCGAGGACGTCTCCAGCGGCCTGACCATGCTGCACCAGGCGATGCTGCATACCGGGAACACGCTGAGCGAGAGCCTCGACCGGGGGCTCGACGAGGTGAAGAAGAACAACGAGGCGGCCCACACCCGCGTCGCCAGGGAAATCTCCTCGATGACCAAGGCCCTGCAGAACACGAAGGACCTGCTGCCTCTGTCGTACTCGGGCCGGGACGACGCCACCGCTGACGAACTGCGGCGGCTGGGGCAGCTCGTAGAAGGCATGCAGGCCGCCCTCGCCGACAGGTCGCAGACCGTTACGGCCTCCGCACCGGTCCCGGTCGTGGTCGCGTCCGGAGAGTACAGCGGGCACAACACGGCGGCCGCCGACACCGTTCGCGCCGGAACGCCCTTGCTGAACGCGGTACCGGAGCAGCGGATGGACAGCGCCACTGCTGACGTTCCCCCGGCGACCGCGGAAGAGTCTGCCCCGGCAGGCGACGCGGACGAGTCCGCCGTGCCCGCGGCTGAAACCAGGCCCGAAGACGAGGCCGGGCCTGAGAAGGAAGCGCCCCTGACGCGGGACCAGGTGGCCGAAGCCGTACGCGAGGTGCTGGCACAGGAACTCGCGCCGCTGATCGCCGCACCGCCCCGTACGGAGACTGATGACACATCCTCCGCTGTCGCGGACCTGGGCCAGCAGATCGCCGCCCTTCGCACGGAGGTCGCCAACCTCGCCGAACGCCTCCCGCCCGCACAGGATGACGAGGAGGCCGACGGGCGGGAGCGGCCCCTGGCCGATGCGGACCACAGCAAGGTGCTGGAGCAGGCCGCGGGGCTCTCGTCCGCTGTCCTGGTGTGCCACCGCGATCTCTGGGAGCTCCTGTCCGGCTGGGCCGGTCGGCACCCGCACTTCCGGATGCCTCCGCACATCGCCGACCAGAGCGAGAACCGGATCGCGGCGGATATCTCGGGCCGGTCCCTCATCGCCGTCCTCATCAGTCTGGCGACCCTCCGGCGCACCGCCACCGAAGGCGACGGCGACCGGGAACTCGCCAGCGCCGTCTACCAACGTATCAGCGACAGCCTCGCGTCCCTCTCCCTCGACGACGGCCCGCTCGTCACCATCACCCTGGACGACCGCGCACCCCGCACCCACGACAGCGGCGACGGCGGTGACAGCAGCGCCGCTTCCCCTTCCTGACCTGCGCACCGAGGGTCTGGCGGGTGGAGGGCGGCCGGTGTACGGCCGCCCTCCACCGGGGCCTGGGGTGTCAGCCGGGGTAGGGAGGTGCTTCGGGGAGTGGGTGGTGGCCGTCGGACCATTCCACGGAAGCCCCCTCGCCTCTGCTGTCATTGATCGCCCTGCCCCGCAGGTTGTCGCTCTGTCGGCGAGATGATCGGCCAACTGCAGGGCGGGACTGGCCGGGCGGTAAGGGGTTCCGTCGTCTGCGAGGCAGATGTGGCCGTGCTGCACGGTGTCCCACTCCCGAGGACCGTGCGCGGCGGGGCTGGGCGTGCGACGGGGGTGCAACATCGGGCTTCAACGCGAGAGTGAGAGTGTGTTGCAGCCCTGACCTGTACGACCCCGAGAGCCCTCGGGCCGGCGAAGGCGACCTCATCCTCAGCAAGAACCGCAACGGGCCTTGAGGATCGGCGGCCTTCCGGGCGTGTCGCCGAGCCGGTTCTTGCAAGGGTGCCCGACGAGGACATCGCTGGGGCCTTGGAAAATGCTCCTCATGGACGATGCCTTCACGCTCCTTCGGCGAGCGACTGATCTACTCCCCGGCGCCCGGGCCGAAAACGGTGTGACGGTTGACGACGTGCGCGACTATCAACGGCACCAGGAGTGGGAGCTCGTCCTCGACCTCCTGATGGAGATCGCGGACGAGCAGCCGGTTTCCTTGCGATTCTGGTCGCTACTCGAGGACGCAGCCCGCCAGATGATGCTGGAGCACAGCGCCGACTGGTGCGAGTGGCGGGCCTGGGAGATGCAGCACGGCGCCCTCCGGGCCAGGCTGAGCATGCTGAGCACGGAGGAGGGCGGACGTCAGACCGCCTTCTCCGGGCAGGGGCAGCTGCAGCCGCTCTGGGACATCGGCAACCGGGCGCCCGATGGCGGGCAGGCAGTGAACGTTGCGCGACTGTGGGTGGAGGGTGCGCCCGGCCTGGCACCGGGAGAAAGCGCGACGGTCCGTTTGGCACCACTCAGCCCCGAACAGTGGCGCCATGTCCGGCCTGGCGACGTGATTACCATGCACGAGGGCAGGCCGGCTGTCGGTACGGCCGTGATCACCGAGGTCACACCGCCTTCCGTCGCTGGGCGCGAGGGAGATCTGTAGGCGCGATCTGCAGGGTATCCGAGCCGCGCGGAGGGCTGCGGGTCAGTCCGGGCTGGTCGCGTAGAGCCCGCAGATGGGAAGATGACCAGCATGACGATCAACAGAAAGGCCCATGCCGCGTAGGCGGCCTGGGCGCGTCCGGGCCGAGTTGCCGCGCCGGCGCCGGACGCATGACGACATCACGGCCATCCGTGGCCTCTCCTCGGCAGCACTCGCCGAGGTTCGACGGATCGAACGTGACAAGAAGTATTTGTGGCCGGGCTCGACCGGGTCGGCGATGGTGCGCTGGCGGAGCTTCGTCCACCAGCCGAATCGACGGTTGTGGGAGTACGAGAGCGGTGGCTGCACGGAGTGGGCATGTTGCGGTGACCCGTGGCAGGCCCGCGAGTTCCTCGATGCGGTGATGCTGGCGATGTCCCGCCGCCGGTCGCGCGAACTCCGCAGCCTCGTTGAGGCTTTGGACCGACGGTACTGATGCGAGGCGGCACCACTGTCACTGCTCGGCATCAAGACGTCCGGCACTGCTGCGGAAGTCGGGCATGCCGAGGTGGACGGTGGTGTGCCTGGCCGCGAGGTCGCGCATCGCGGTGAGCTTTTGCTCGGCGGCGACGAGGCTGGCCTCGATCGCGGCGACCTCGCCGAGCCATCCCTGTTCCTTGGCCTCCTGGAGCCCGCGCCCATGAAGGTTGGCCCCGCCACGGCGACCGTCGACCCGCCCCCGCAGCCAGCTGCACCCGCCGCACCGGTGGAGCGCCGGACACCGCCGGACGGCTACCGCCGTGCGATCGAGGCGCACCGCCAGGCCGCGCCGCCCTCCCAGGTAGACCCGGGCATCGCTCAGGCAGTGGAGCGGCGGACCGCCGCGATGCGCGAGCTGTCCCGACGGCGGGCAGGGAAGGTGGAGCTGGAGGCCGTTCCCTCACGATGAGCGGCTTCAGTTGACCATTGGGCAGGTCCCGCAGGAATCGCGAACGAATCGGGAAGCGTCGGTTGATGAGCGCCCGGCTCGGAGTAGGAGGCGGGGCAAGCGGAGAACGCAGGCGAACCGGGAAGCGACGCCTGCGCCATCGGCTTCATGGCGAGTGACGGATATCGCCTGCCCCGAATGCGGGGTGGCGGCCGGGAAACGCTGCACGACTCCCAGCGGCCACCCGCATCAGACCCGAGTTGGACAGTTCCGACGCCGGTTCCCCTCCGCCTGATCTCTCTGGCCGCTCGTCGCCAGCTGCGGTACCGAAGGAGCCCGGCCGGGCGGAAGCCGTCGCCTGGCCACGTCTGTAGGCGGGAGTCGACACCGTTGTCCCGAGAGGCTGGGCCCTCCCGCGGACCGTCCGCGCGGCCGCCCGGTACGGTATCCACCGGCTGGGCCTGCATCACCACCGGTGATCAGCTTTCACCCCAGCCCCCTGTACCCCGGATCAGCGCTCTGGCCCGGGGTACAGCCGTGTCTCCACCAGCAAGACCGCCCGGCCCGGCACCCTGTGCGCATGACTGACGTCTTTGACCACGCCCCGCAGGTATGGAACGCCGCGCAGCTCCGTGAAGCACTCAAGGACCTGCCCAACGACACCCCCATTCACATTGGAGTCGCCGAAGACCCCGGCGACTTCGTCGGGTACCGCGAATCCGTCCTCGTCGACGCCCACCATGTGGAGAACTGGTGGCCGACCACTGGCACCACGCCCGAACGGGCAGAGAAGGAGACGGCGCTCACTCTCTTTGCCGACTGGACGCCCGGACAGTACGACTTGCTCGACTGAAACTTCCGCGCAACGGCATTCCCGGAGCCGGCAGCCGCGCCCGGCGACACACCGGCCCCGATCGCGGCGGCCCGTACCCGGCGCCGCCGTCTGGCGGGACCAGGCCGGTCCGCGACAGCGAACCGCGAGCGATGACGTGCGCATTCGCGAGCATCGCCGACTTCGTCGACCTGGTCGACTGACCGGGAGCGTGCAAGCGCGCACTGCTGACACAGCTCGGCAACGACCTCGACTGATCCGACCGCAGCACCCTTGGCGTTCTTGATGTTTCGTTCCTACGAACGGTATGGCAGCCGGGCTGGGTCAGGCCGGCGGCCACGACTTCAGCGGGCGCCCGTCGGCCGCTTCGTCGGCGAGGGTGACCCGGGCGCCCTTGACGCTGCCGCGCTTGCCGATCCATCGCAGGTACTTCCGCTCGGCGGTCGGTAGGTCGGGCCACCAGCCGCGCATGATGGCCCGGGCCCCGATCGTCAGGGTCAGCTGATAGCGATCCATGATGGCTACACCCCGTCAGCGGCAGCTGTCAGGGCACGCCCGCCGTTCGGGCCGCCTCCCGCAATACGGCGAGCGGCTCCGTGAGGTGCGCCTGCGGGCCGCTGCGTGGGGTGGTGGCGACGATCGGGTCGGCGTCTTGGAACTGCCGGAGGGGGCCTGCCCTGCAAGGGCAGGCCCCCTCCGGTTCGCTGCTGGATGCCGGCGGTCGGGTTCAGGCGGTCGGGATGATGCCGAGCTGCTGGAGGACCTTCACGCCGTCGTCGAGTCCGAGTTCCTCGACGATGAGGCCGTTCTGGACCTTGAGGACCGTCTTGCCGGTGAAGCGGAGTGTCTTGCCGGATGCCGCGGGGGCGGAGCCGATGGGGAGGTCGTCGAAGACGGTCGGCCCGGTGTGGGTGCCGCCGCCCTCCCACTGCCCGACGACGTAGTCGCCTTCGGCGATGAGGTCCGAGGTGCCCCAGAAGTTGAGGTCCGGGAACGCGGTGCGGAAGTTGGTCGCGAAGGCGCGCACCTCGTCCCGGCCGCGCATGGGCTTGTGCAGTGAGTACTCGAACCGGATGTCCGGGGCGGCGAGTTCGTCGATGATTCCGGGGTTGAAGGGGTTGCCCCAGAACTCGGTGAACCAGCGGCCGACGATCGCCTTGTTCTCTTCGAGCGACATGGGTTTGTCCTTTCTGTTGTTGTCATCGGTTCGCCTGCGGCGTGATGACATTCCGAAGACGTTCGTCGAATTCGAAACGTGAGATCGATGGCGAGGATTTATAAGGCCGAACTGGGGAGCTAGCGGTGAGGGTGTGCGGATCCGCCCAGGGAACGCTGGCTGCGGGGTCGTGCCGGAATAGGTCCTCACGGTGGCCGCGAGGTCTCTGCGGTGCCTTCGCGGGCCGGCCGCGGCAGGACTCTGCGGGCGGGCCGGCGGTGAGAGGGGCGGAGGCGAATGCCGCAGGGCGAGGACTTGATGCCTTCGGTCAGGCGGTTGTCTCGACGGGGTGCAGGCCGAGGGCCTCGTAGATGGTCTCCGCCGTTGTGCCGTTTCGGACGATCACGTGGTCGATGCCCGCCGCGCGGGCGTTGCGCAGGAGTTCGATCTTTAGCACGTGCGCCACCCATTCCTCCTGGGTGGGTTCCATCCATGTCACGACGTCGCGGGCGGTGTCGCCGGTCGGGTCGATGACCGAAATGCCGACCGGTTGGTTGGCACGGCACGCTACGACGACGAGGTTTTCGTCGCGGATCGTGAAAGGAAGTACGTCGATTCTGCCGAAGAGCATGGCGGATTGGAGTAGATCTCCGACCGCACTGCCGAGCTGGGCCGATCGGGCTCTTTCTTCCGAGAGGTTCGGGAAGGAGTATTCGGCAGCGGTCGCGCGTCGCTTCTGCGGCCCGTATTCATGGGCGTCGAAGGCGGTGAGGTCGTATGTCTTGCTCTGCCGGTCGGCCATTCGTCTTCCTTCTGCGCGTTTCTTGTTGCGGCGATGCCCGTGGCCGTCGGGCGCGTGGCGGCCACGGGCACGCTGCGCTGACTAGAGGTCAGCGGCGCCGGAAGGTTGCCTCCCGGCACAAGGAAGACGTCGGTTCACTCGGAAGTGTGAGATCCGGATCTGGCTTCAGGCGCGCGTTCTTTTCTTCCCGGGCGGTGTGTAGGCGGCGTCCGCCCACAGGTGCATGAGCGCGTAGGAGCGCCATGGCGCCCACCGCTCGGCGATGGACCGGGCCTGGTCGGTGGTGACGGATCCGAGCGCTCTGCGGGCGACCAGGTCGCCGGGGACGAAGGTGTCGGGGTGCTGCAGTGCGCGCACGGTGAGGTAGTCCGCGGTCCAGGGGCCTATGCCGGGGAGTTCGAGCAGGGCCCCGCGTGCTTCGTCGGTGGTGAGGTGCGCGAGGGTGAATCCGTCCGCCCATCTCTGGGCGACGGTGCGCAGGGTGCGGGTGCGTGCGCGCGTGAGGCCGACTGCCGTCTGGAGTTCGGTATCGGGGATCGCCGCGAGTTCCCGTGGTGCGGGCAGGGCCCTCAGCCCGGCTGCCGACGTCCCGTAGGCGATGACGAGTCTGCCCATGAAGGTGCGGGCCGCGGCGAGCGAGACCTGCTGGCCGACGACCGTCGCGATGATTGCTTCGAATTCGTCGGGGTATCCGATGAGCCGGATGCCGGGCCGGTGCTCGACCAGCGGGCGGATCAGCGGGTCGGTGGCGAGGGCGTCGGCGATCCGTGCGGTGTCGGAGTCGAGGTCCAGCCAGCGGCGGATCGGCACCGCTAAGCCGGCGGGGTCGGGGATCTCGTCGGGCAGGTCGACGGTGATCTGGTCCTCGGCGAAGGTCACCGTCACCCGCACGGGCGCTCCCGCGTAGTGCAGGAGCCGGGTGTGGACGCGGCCCGGAACATCCGTTTCCTCGGCTCCCGGGATCGCGTGGGCGGCTAGTGCTGTGGCCGGAAAGGTTTGCCGGGAGGCTCGCGGCGTCCGGTGCGGTGCGTCGCAAGGCGGAGGATCGCCCTCGTGCTGGACGCACTCGGGTGATGCGACAACGCGGCGAGGTGCCGTACCGGGCGCCGCGAGCCGGTGAACCTTTCCGGCCACAGCACTAGCGTCCGCAGCGCGGTCTCGCAGTCGGTGGGGCCCTGGGGGAAGAGACGGAGCAGGGTCACGAGGTCCAGATCCCGGAGCTGCCGCGCCGGTACGAGTCCAGCAGGTGGGTGTCGACGATGCCGATCGCCTCCATGAGCGCGTACATGGTGGTCGGGCCGACGAAGACGAAGCCGCGGCGTCGCAGTTCCTTCGACAGCGCGATGGACTCGGCGGACTTCGTGGGAATCTCCGCGAAGGTCCGGGGGCGCGGAGTGGTCTCGGGCCGGAAGGACCACACCAAGTGGGCCAGGCCCATGTCCTGGCGCAGTCTGATGGTGGCGCGGGCGTTGGTGACGGCCGCCTGGATCTTCTGCCGGTTGCGTACGATGCCGACGTCGGCCATCAGCCGTTCGACGTCGCTCTCGGTGTAGGCGGCGATCACGTCCGGATCGAAGTCGTTGAACGCCTCGCGGAACGCGGGTCGTTTGCGCAGGATCGTCGCCCAGGACAGGCCCGCCTGGAACCCTTCGAGGCTGACGCGCTCGTAGACGCCGTGTTCGTCGGTGACCGGCATGCCCCATTCACCGTCGTAGTAGTCGCGCAGCAGGGGGTCGACGGCTGCCCATGCGGGGCGGGCGAGCCCGTCTGTTCCGACAACGACGCCGGGGTCGGCGGTGGTGGGGCTGGTTTCCTGTGTCATGTGGTTATCCGTCGAGCCCTGTCATGCGCATCGTGATGTTGATCCGGCCGCTGCTGATGCCGCACCCTGCGGGGGCGGTGTCCTGATGCACCTTGGGGACACCGTGGTAGGCGAGGCGGGCGGGTCCGCCGAAGACGAAGAGGTCACCGGAGGCCAGCAGCAGATCCTCATAGGGTTTTGCCACGTGCAGCTGTCGCCGATCGACAGCGACACGACCGGGGCACGGGACTCCTCGTCCTTGTCCTGGTGCATCCCCAGGCGGGCACTGGTGTCGTAGTGGTTCACCAGCGCGGTGTCGGGCGTGTACGAGCCGATCGTGGCCGCATCGTGCCCGGTGGCTTGAAGGGCACGGCGGCCCAGTCGGATCATCCAGTCGGGGAACGGAAGGACACGGGCTCCGTTCACGTCGGCGGCGTCTCGCGTGTACTTGTACGGCTGCCAGTGCCAGCCCAGGCACACGGTGCGCACGGACATCTGGTGTCCTCGGACCGTCGCGGCGCGCAGGGGGACGGGGCCTTGTGCCCATTCGTGGAACCGGTGTGCGATCCACTGCTGCTGTTCCAGGGGCAGCCAGTTCGGGACGTGGGTGGCGCCCGGGGTGATCTCCTGCGCGCCGCGTTCGGGGAGCTGCGGAGTGAACAGCGCTGTCATGGCCCCTCCTGTGTGCGGGCGGGGTACTGGAAGGTGTCGTCCTCGACGAGCCAGGTGGTGCCGTGGGCGGTCGTGCCAGCCAGGCCGTTCAGATTGATCAGGCCGACGAGCGCGAGCGTGCGCGGATCGCCGATCGCGGCGGTGGCCAGGGTGCGTTCGGGGCGCCACGGTGTCGACCACAGCAGCCGCCGGGTCATCTGCGCCCAGCCGGTCGGCGGGCCGGTCATCACCCACAGGTCGGGGTTGGCGGCGGCGAACCGTGACGCGTGGCGCAGCCAGGAGGCCCCGGTCTCGGGCCAGGTGATCGTGGCGAGGGTTGCGCCTCCCGCTCGGTCCCAGGCCGATTCGATCAGGTGTGCGCTCTCCCGTGCGTGCGGGGTGCGGCCGGAGCCGATCGCGACGCTCTGGGCGCGGCGGGCGCGAGCCAGCCGGACGATGGCCTCGGCCTCGGCGGCCGTGACCCTCAGGTCCGTGTCATGGCTCGCCGACCTCTTCAGCAGGGGGCTGGTCAGGGGGTTCATGGTCGGCCCTCCTCTCGGGCGGTCTTCCATCGCTGGTAGCGGTCCTTGCAGCAGGCGCAGCAGGGCCGGAACCCGGCGGCGACGGCGGTGGCCTCGTCGGCGAAGAAGACCCGGTGCTTCACGTAGCCGCCGCAGGCGATGGCGCGCAGAGCGGCGGGACAGTCGAGCCGTCCGTAGATCTTCGAGCCCCGGTGGCCGCCCCACTTTCCCTTGGCCGACGACCGGTAGGGCTGGCCGTCGGCCCCCAGGAGGGCGTAGGTGTCCATCGTGTCGCTCATGCGGCGTCGTGGAAGACAAGGGCAAGGGTGTGGCGTTCGCCGGACCGGATGGCGGACACACCGTGACGGACCGGTGCGGCGGACCATCCGCGGGCGGAGCGGACGGGCCGGTCGCGGGTGGTGAACAGGTATCCGTGACCGTGCGGCAGCAGCGTGGACGTGCCCCGGGACTGAGCGCGCGGGCGCTGCTCCAGGAGCAGGAACTCGCCGCCCGTGTGATCTACCCCGGGCTCGTTGAGGTTGATCACTACTTGCAGCGGGAACACGAGGTCGCCGTACAGGTCACGGTGCAGCGCGTTCCAGTCCTTCTCCCGGTAACGCAACAGGATCGCCGTGGACTTCGTCTGGCCGGCGTCGTGGCACATCCGCAGCCACGCGTCGAGGGAGTCGGGCCACGGCGCGGGCCTGCCCAGTCTGGTCCACCAGTCGCGGGCGATGGGCAGCAGCCTCGGGTACAGCGCCTGCTTGAGCCGTTCGACGGGTTCGGGGCAGGGCGTGTTGAAGTAGCGGTACTGGCCCTCACCGAAGCGGTGGCGGCCCATGTCGACGGTGCTGCGGAACAGGTCGTCCCGCTCGTACAGCTCCCTGATCTCCGCGGTCTCCTCCGCGCTCAGCAACTGCGGCAGCAGCGCGCCGCCGTACTCGTCGACCTCCGCGGTGATCGCCTTCCAGTCGCCGGACGCGACACGCCGGTGCCAGCGGTCCGTCTTGCTCCTGGTCGCTGTCGTGGTGCTCATGCGGCGGCCTCCAGGTCCAGCAGCGTGGTTTTTGCCTCAAGTCCGCCGATGTAGCCGCCGAGGGTGCCGTCGGTGCGCAGCACGCGGTGGCAGGGGACGACGATCGGCAGTGGGTTGGTCGCGCAGGCGGTGCCCACCGCCCGGACGGCCTTGGGGTTGCCGACGAGCTCGGCCATGTCGCGGTAGCTGCGGGTCTGGCCGTACTCGATCTCGGGCAGGTGCGTCTGCACCAGGCGCCGGAACCCGTGCGACAGGGACAGGTCCAGCGGCACGTCGAAGACCCGGCGGCGGCGGGCGAAGTACTCGTCGATCTCGCGAGCCGCCTCATCCAGCCGCCCAGGGGCGCGCAGGATCCGCGGGCTGAGCTTGTGGCCGAGGGCTTCCAGGACCCGGTCGTGGTCCTCGCCGTCGTACGCCACGCGGACCAGCCCCTTCGGGGTGGCGGCGAGCAGCAGCTTGCCGACGGGCGAGTCGATGGTCGTGTAAGCGACATCGATCAGGTCGGCTTGCTCCGCGGCCCGCTCCAGACGACGGTGGAGGCGACTGAGAGTACCGGCGTCCACGGGTGCCGACAGCAGGACGGCCATGTCGTCATCGTTGCGCATGTCGCTCACGACGATGCTCCTTTCGTGATCGCGCCCGGATAATGCTTCCTGAGATTCTTCAGTCCGTCCGCGGCGGCTCTTCGGGCCGCCTCGACGGTGCCGCCGAGGATCTCCGCGATCTCGGCGTACGCCAGCCCCGCCACATACCGGTAGGCGACGGCCTGGCGCTGCTTGCTGGGCAGTTCCTTCACCACGGCCCACAGACCGGCGGCCTCAACGTCCGCAGCGTGCTGTCCCGCCGGCGTCTCCGGTACCTCGTCGACCGGCAGGGGATTCCTCTTCGCGGCACGCAGCACGTCGATCGCCTTGCGGTGCGCGATCGTCACCAGCCACGCCTCCACGTTCGCCGTCTCCGGCAGATCGGGATAGGCGCGCATGGCGGCCAGGAAAGTCTCCGACCACGCGTCGTCCGCATCATGCGGGCCGAGAACGACCCGGCAGACGCGCAGCACGGTCGCGCCGTGCTGCGCCACCACGCTTTCGAACGGTTGTTTCATGTCCATTCCAATGAAGACGTACGTGCGGCGGCAAACGTGAGATTCCCGGTCAGAACAACCGTCCGGCGTCGCCTGCGGGCGGCTCCTCAAGCTCCAGCAGCGCCTGCTTGCGCTTCAGCCCGCCGGCGTACCCCGTCAGGGCCCCGGTGGAGCCGACGACGCGATGGCACGGGACGAAGATGCACAGCGGGTTCGCACCCACGGCCTGCCCGACCTTCTGCGCGAGACCGCTGCCTCCGACCTGCTCGGCGATACAGCCGTAGGTGGTCGTGTCCCCGCACTGGATGCTCTTCACGATGTCCCAGACGGCATGCTGGAACGCGTCGCCCTCGGCTTCGAGCGGAAGGTCGAAGTCCCTGCGCCGCCCCGCCAGGTAGTCGCACAACTGGCGGACCGCCTCGTTCAGCAGTGGGTCCGTCGCGGGGCCGACCTCGGGACCGAACGCTTCCTGCGCGGGCCGGCGGACATGGTGCCGGAAGTACAGGCCGCTGATCGTCTCGCCCTTGGCGACGATCGTGATCGGCCCAAGGTACGTCTCGATCACGACGTGTCGAGTACTCATCCGCGTCTCCCCTCTCTCACCCCGTAGACGGACGCCGCCCTCAGAACGTGAGATCGGCTTTGGGGCACAGCGGTACGACGGTTAACGCCACGCCGGTGATCATGGGCTTCTGGCACGCCAGTCAGCCTGAAGCGGGGGTCCTTGACATCCGACATCTGCAACGCCGTGCGCAGCGCCCTCGACGCGAGAACCGAGCGACGCTCGCACCACCGCGGCGAAGTGATATGTAGCTCTGAGTGATGATCGTTGCGCACGGTGATTCTCGTAGACGGTCCTTTGCCCGAGCAAGATCAAGAACGGCCGCCGGAGACCGTCGAGACCGGTTCGGGTTTGCAGAACCCGTTCTCACTCAAAAGGGGGACGGACCCCCTTCTGAGAGTTGCATTGTGCGAAAATTCGGGCCCCTGACGGACCCTCAGCACCCCTCCCCGACCGACCGGTCGGACGCGGACGACCTCGAGCAGCACGCCTGTCCGAAGTGCGACGCACAGCCCGGCTCGCCGTGCCGCTCGCGCGGCGGCGCGGTCGCCTCCGCCTACCACACCCGCCGCTTCACCCAAGTGCCCCGCCTGAAGAAGGCACTGCGGGTCCCCACCCCCGCGGACCGCAACCCCGGCAAGCCCTGGCGGCCCGGCACCCCGCCCCCGGCTCCGGCCGTCGCGGACACCCCGGGCGCGGACATCCGCATCGGCTACGCCCGCTGCTCGACCCTCGGCCAGGAACTCGGCTCCCAGCTCGACGCGCTCACCGCGCACGGCATCCCCCGCGACAAGATCTTCAGCGAGAAGATCAGCACCCGAGTGCGCGTCCGCCCGCAGTTCGAGGCGGCGCTGCGTACGACGCGGGAGATCAAGGCTCACGCACCGCACTGTCGGGTCATCTTCACCGTCTACGAGATGAAGCGGCTCGGCCGCGACGCCGCCGAACTCACCGCGCTCGCCGACCACCTCACCGCCCACGGCCTGGTCCTGGAGATGCTCGCCGGGCCCCTGCCCGGCATCTACGACCCCACCGGCGCCGCGCCGCTGCTGTTCGCGTTCTTCGCGGCGATGGCGGAGACCGAGCGGGAGAACATCCGGGAGTCGACGCTGGAGGGGCTCGACACCGCGGCCCGCAAGGGCAAGCACGGCGGCCGGCCGCCGGTCATCACCGACGACATGCTCCACACCGTGCTCCGGCGGAGGGCCAACGGCGAGTCCGTCGAGCAGATCCAGCCCGACCTGATCATCCCGACAGGCAAGCGCAAAGGGCTGAGCCCGTCCGTCGCCAGCGTCTACCGGGCACTCTCCGAGCACGCCAAGCGCGAGGCGTACCCCGAAGCCGTCGAGGCGGCCCACGCCGACTTCGCCGCCCTCCAGACTGGCGAACTCCCCAGCCCCAGGGCCCAGCCGCAGACCGTACGGTGACTCACCAGAGCATCAAGATCATCTCGTGGCCCCTTTTGGGCTTACCTCGGCGATCCCCCGATCCGGCTCGGTATCTTCGCCCGGCTCAAACAGATCGCACTGGAGTCCTACGACCGGATCGTCGGCCTCATCCTCGATCAGATCGCCGTCGACGGCTCCATCACCAAGGCTCCCGGAGGCGGCGACGCCGCCGGACGCTCACCGGTCGACCGCGGCAAACAGGGCATGAAACGCTCGGGCATGACGGATGGCTATGGCATTCCGCTGGGCCGAGTCCTGGCCGGCGCCAACCGCCACGATACGTTGCGATCTTGAAAAGTACAGATAACAGCCTGCTCATCAGTCAGAAACTCCACCGGCACGACCGGACCGTAGTCAGCGCCGACACCCGCTCGGCGATCTTTCCGCGAACCTCAGCGAGGCCCTAGTAGTGCTTGGTCAGGTTGGTATTGCCGTGGGTATGTCGCGGTGGCAGGTGGGGCAGGCGCCGGTCCAGACTGCGAGGAGTGACTGCATCTCGCGGACGACCTGGTAGAGGCTCAGGCCGGCGCCGTTTCTTTTGGGGTTTGGGCCAGTCGCTGGAGTGTGCAGAAGGCGTGGGCGGCGGAGACGAGGGTGACGTGGTGGTGCCAGCCGTTGAAGGTGCGGCCCTCGAAGTGAGCCAGGCCCAGGGCCTGTTTCATCTCACGGTAGTCGTGCTCGATGCGCCAGCGGAGCTTGGCCAGCCGTACGAGCGTGGTGAGCGGAGTGTCTTGGGGCAGGTTGGAGAGCCAGAACTGCACCGGTTCCGGCTCCCGGGCCAGCCATTCGGCCAGCAGCCAGCACGCGGGCAGTTCCGGGCCGTCCACGGCCTTGCGGATCTCGCGTCCCGCAGGCCTGATCCGCGAGGCCACGAACCGCGAGTACATGCGCTTGAACCCGCTGCGGCCGGTCCCCGGGCGGGAGCCCTCCCGCCACCGCACCGGCCGGGCCGCTTTCTCTGCGGCGATGACCAGCTCTTTCACGCTCCTCGGCGCCTGGGGGTATGCAGGCTTGGGCGGGCGCCCGCGGCCGCTGCGGGGCGGGACGTGCGGCGTCGCGTCGTGCGGGTGTGCCGTGAGGGTGGTCGAGCTGCCCACCACGTAGTGCAGCCCGCGTGTCTCCAGACCGATCCGGAAGGCCGCGGTGTCCCCGTAGCCGCCGTCGGCCACGGCCGTGGGCACGTCGACACCCCAGGACCGGGTCTCGTCGACACCACACATCCCCGCGTCCAGGCCCTCTACGAAACATGGGGCTACCACAAGATCGGCGAACGCCAACCCTTCCCCGACTCCCCCTCTACGCCGTCATGCTCCGCGGCCTTCCCAACACGTAGCCCGATCCACGACGACCGTCCACCGGATCCGCTCCCGCGCCATACCGGTACAGGTACCGGTCCGCGCGGCCGCTGGCCCCCGGAATACGGATAGACCTCTCCCTCGGCTATCGCGAGGAAAGACACCTCATGCAGATAAGCCGTCAAGATGCACCGTGGGATTTCGTAGTCAGCATCGCCGTGATGACGCACGCGAGGCTTCGCGCCCTGGCCCCGGAGCATCGGGGCCAATCGTGTAAGGGCACCCAGGTCGGCGGCATGATGATCGGCATGATGGAGATACCCGGGTACGACGGTCACCCTCTCGTCCACGAGCCAGAGCTGCTGCAGGAACCTCTCTTCTGGCTTGGCCACCTGTACTCGTGTGCGCACGACGAGGACGCGGAAGAGCTGCTCTTCGGTGCGGACTACGAGGCGGCCGAGGTGTTCCACCGGGAGCTGCGGGAGCGGGCGGAGTAGCCCGCCTTCACCATCCCGCTGGCCGCCGGGCACCTCCTCCACGTCGTCTACCGAGCGTGGAAGGACGACCCTGGTGTCGACTACCTCCTGCATCACCCCAGCTGGGAGCGGGCACTGTTGCTGGCCAAGGTCGACGGGCACTTCATGGGTCCCGCCCTGTCCTGGCTCGAGTTGTTCTCCGCCGTCGACAACGGGCTGCCCGGTGGCAGCACAGCCGATCCACACCGCCGCCTCCTGCTGCTGCTGCCCGCGCTCGGAGACGACAGCATCCCGGACGACGCAGAGCACCGCCTGATGGCAGCTCTCAGCGTCCTTACTGCCATTGAGGCCCCCGAAGAACTCGCTGCCGCTCTCGTTGAGGGCCAAGGTGCGGGAGGGGCCTCCCGCTGGACCAGCAGGAACGGTGTCCGCGTGGACGACGGCGCGTACTCGTACCGGAACCCGTCCAATGGCTTCGCCCTTACGCCGGAAGACCTGGCTCGCGTGTCGACTGCCTTCATGCCCTGAGCCCTATGAACTGACCGGCTGGAGCATCGCCGCCCCTGGAGGGAAAGCGATGGCTTCGTCGAAAGGAACGCGGGCGAGGAGGCAGTGATGCAGCTGCCCCAGCATGCGGTTGAACAGGTGCCGCAGAGCCTGCATGTGCCAGTCCCCTCCGGCCCGGCGGCGCCGGTAGTGGGCGTCCGCGCCGGATGAACCGCTGATGGAGGCGAAGGCCCACAGGTGGCCGACGTGGTTGAGCCGGTTGTTCTTCACGAACCGGCGACCGACATAACGGCGCTTGCCGGAAGCCCGCGTGACCGGGGCGGAGCCAGCGTATGCCTTCAGTCCTGCAGCCGTGGCGAACCGGCTCCTGTCGTCACCGATCTCGCCCAGGATGCGGGCGCCGACCTGGGGACCGATCCCGGGGAAGCTCAGCATGATCGCCGCGTCCGGGTGTGACCGAAAGGCTTCCTCGGTGGCCCGCGCCAGGTCATCGACCGCCTGGCAGGCCGCGTCCAGCTGCAGCAGCAGGGCCTGTGCCTGCTTGCCCATGGCGTCTTCGACGAGGAGCAGCTGTCGTGGGGCTTCCTGGCGGAAGAGCTGCTGGATTCGTTCGGCGTCAGTTTCAATGCCGCGGCGGCGGCCGGCTCGCTTGAGCATGGCGGTCAGCTTCCACATCTGCAGCTTGGCGGCCAGGGCAGGTGTGGGCGCGACGGCGAGGATGCGGCGGGCATCGGGGCGGGTCAGGGTTCCCGGCTTGTCTTTGAACGCCTCGATCATCGCCGGGAAGCACTCCCGTAGCAGGGACCGCAGCTGGTTGGCGACCTGCTGTCGATTCCAGACCGCGTCCTGCTGTGCGCGGGCCAGGACCGCAACGGCCTGGGCCAGGTCGCTGTCGTCAGGCAGGGGCCGGTGGGCGTGCATGTCGGTGCGGGGGATGTTCGCCAGGACAAGGGCGTCGCCCGGGTCGAAAGCGCGCGAGTTCGCGGATTCCTGGAAGGGGAAACCCGGGAACCCGCGCGGCGATGGCTGGTTCAGGGCGGATCTCAGGCGGGTTGAGCGTCGTGGCGTACCGGTCGAGGCTGCTCAATCAACCCAGGTCACAACCGCGAGGCGACGGCGGGATGCGGAGTGATAGAAGTCCCGTAGTGCGTCGAAGTGCTGGCCGAGGTATGCCGGGAGGTCCCCGTCGAATCCTTCAAAGCCGCATGCCCGGGCTGCTTCCGCGCTGTCTTCCGGAAGCTGGGCGATGGCTTTGCGCACGTCAATGGCATTGAGCGCGTGGGCGATCTCGGTCACGAGCTCCGGCGGCAGAAGGGCGGGAGGGGCACCGAAGCTGTCGTAGACCTCAGGGTGATCGACGAATCCGATGTCACCTCCGGTGTTGCCGGTGATGCTCCGCTCAAGGGCGTTCGTGTGCGCGGCATCGATGTGGGCCCAGCGGAAGAACTTGATCAGGCCCCAGATCGCCCAGCCGAGGTCGAGGGTGTCCTCGGCCGGCGGGTTCCAGCCGGGGTCGTTCTCCTGCGAATCCGCAGCGGTCTCACGGCACTGGGCCAAGTACTGGAGGCTCACGCGTGCGAGTTGTTGGGCGAGGGCCATGAAGGGAGTTTGGCGGTGTCTTCCCGTCGCATCACGCGAGTATCGACTCGTTGGACTGTCTGTGGAGGCGGAGACGATCAGCGAGGGAGCGTGGCTGTGCGCTCGGGGTGGGCGGCTCGGACGTACTTCATTGCCGTGGCTCCGCTGTCTGTGCGACATCCCGTGAGTTCCCCTGAGCCCTGCTGAGTCTTGTCCCCGTGGCCAGGGGGCGGGGTATCGGTTCCCTGAATACTTGAGAGCCAAGGATCACGTTCGCGAAGCTGGGTCCTGTCGTGTCCATGCAGGTGGCGCGGGGTATGGCCAAGGGTGGCGCATCCCGGCGTACGCATCCGCGATCAATGTGACATGAATCACGTGGTCGGAGCACTGAGAAACGACACGGTGGTCACGGTCGGCGAAGAACATGCACCTCTCGGTTAACTCGAACAGGAGCATGGATCGGTGGAGTGAGTGAGAACGTACGTGCTCCTCCTGACTCGCAACGAAGCGCGTCAGTCACCGACTTGAACGAAGGAGGGTCCGTGAGGCTCTTCAGGCCCTGGTACGCGCTGGCATTGCCCGGCGTCTACCGGTTGACCGAATCGGGCGTCGGCGCCACCGCACGCCACACTGCCCGCATCGCCTCGCAGGCTCGCACGGAGCCGCGCTCCGATGTGTGCACCACAGCAACCCACCGCCCACGGCATACCTCCCACCGGAATGTTCCGCACTTCCGGCTCCGCCAGCCCAGTGTGGCCGCGACCTTCCTGCTTGAGGCGCCACCGTGACCGATACACCCGAACAGGAAGCACGGCCGGCCGAACTGGACAAAGCGTTCGCGGCGTTCTTCGCGCGACACAAAGACGACTTCCTGCGTGTCGCCGCTGGGCGACTGCGCAACCTGCACGACGCCGACGAAGCGCTCATGGACGCCGCAATACAGATGCACCGTAAGTGGCCCCGCATCGAGGCCCACTCCAATCCGATCGCACTCGCCTACACCATCCTCAACGCGAAGATCACGGACTTCTATCGGCGCCGCGCCCGTTACGCCGACCACGAAGTACCTGTCGGCACGGACAGTACGACCTATGCCAACACCGTCAACGTCGACGACATCCTCACGCTGCGCGGCTACGAACCTCTCGACCGAGCCCTGGCCGAACTCCAAGAGCATGCACCCAAGCAGGCCGACTGCGTCCGGCTCCACTACCTCTCAGAAATGAGCT
This sequence comes from Streptomyces sp. NPDC093149, assembly GCF_044754145.1. Classification (NCBI taxonomy): domain Bacteria; kingdom Bacillati; phylum Actinomycetota; class Actinomycetes; order Kitasatosporales; family Streptomycetaceae; genus Streptomyces; species Streptomyces sp. NPDC093149. The sequence continues at coordinate 4,715 of NZ_JBIVON010000042.1, read as the reverse complement.
ACGACGAAATCGCCGAGTACCTCAACATCACGAAGGGCGCTGCCAAAGGCAACACTCACCTGGACCGGAAGGGACTGCACGATCTCATGGATCTCCCCGAACCGGGGAAAGGGGATTCCTGATGCTTGAAGAAACCCTGCGCGCCGAAGCGCAGGTCCTCCACGACATGCTGGGCACTCACGACACAGACGACTTCATGCGCCGCCTCGCCGTCCGCATCGCGCAGGAAGCTGCTCGCCCGCCGAGGGTGCACAGGGCGACCGACTCGACGGCGCCCGTCCAGCAAGACAGCGAAGCCGAACCTGAACAGGCAGCGCCGTCGCCGCCGTCGTTCAGCACACAGCGACACCTGTCCACGCGCCCGCGCCCTCACAGAAAACGGCGCCGGCGCCCCACTCCCATCGTGATGACCGACGCCGCCGCCCATCCGTCGGCCGTTCCGGCGTACGTCCGGAGCCTGTGCGAATCCGTGCTGTGCTCCAACGACATCGATACGCTTCTCGCCTTCGACACCTACTACGACCAGGCAGGAGCGCGCACATTCGCGTGCCTCCTCTACTCCATCGATCACCACGAAAGCGCCCTGTACTGGTGGGGATTCGCAGCCGGCGCCGGCGACCCGCTCGCCGCCCACCTGCTCGCCGCCCACCACGCCGCCGTCGGCTCTCCGCCCGATGCCCGGGTATGGCGCGCCTTCGCCCGCCTGCTCGGATACACCAAAAGGCACCTTCCACAGCCCGTTCGCTGGGGCAACCACATCGACAAGGACTTCGCGCTCCGCGTCCCGATGGAACCCGAACTGCGCAACTTCCTCACGTACGACCAGCTGCCCGAAGCACTCGTCCGGCACTGACTCTCACCGACCCGCGCTGGTATCCCCTGCAGGGGCGCCAGCGCGGTAGCGGGCAGTTCTCTCCCCAGCCTTGGCCAAGTCGGCCTTCACTCACCAAGCCCGACCCCTGCCGCAACACCCGGCATGGGCTGCCTCGCCATGCCTTCCCTTCTCAAGGAGCGACTCGTGAACGCTGAACCCGAACCCTGCCAGCCCGTCCCTTCCAGACCCGGAGCGCGATTAGTGCACTGGATTCTCATCCGGCGCCGTGTGGCAGCCGGTCAACTGCTCCGCGGTGTCTGCTACGGCATCGGTACTGCCCTGGCTGGGGCCGTCAGCGTCTGGTTCCAGAGTCGGCTCATGCATTGATTGTTCTCAGCGGTTCGGCGTATGACGTCCCACAGAGCCTTGTTGGACTCCTCGGAATATCCGTTCTTGTCATCTACGCGATGTGCGGGTTCACGGATCATGTGATCCACCGCGTGCGATCAGTTCCACAGAGGCCACGCCGGCGGCCTAAGACGTCGCGCGGATAGGCGCGTTGGGGATACCCGGCAGGCAGGTGGGACGCGGCCTTGGTGATCATGGGGTGGTGACGTTCCGTGATTGCTGAGGGGTGTTTGTGCCTGTCCTGCCGTCCTGGCTGACCGAGCCGTTGTGGGAGCAGTTCGCGGCGTTGCTGCCCGAGCGGCCGGTCTACGATCCGGCTCATCCGCTGGGCTGTCACCGGCGGCGTATCAGTGACCGGGTCGTCTTCGACAAGTTGCTGCAGCTTCTGCGGTTCGGCTGTTCCTACCAGGCGATTGCCGACCCCACGTGTTCGGCCACCACGATCCGCACCCGCCGCGATGAGTGGATCCGGCTGGGTGTCTTTGCGCGGCTGAGGCAGCTCGCGCTTCAGGCGTACGACCGAATCGTGGGGCTGGTCCTGGACTCCGGTTCCTCGTACAGATCGGGACGGTGATGGAGGAGGCAGGGGCTGTAGCCGATCGAGGTCTCCGCGGGAAGGCGGAGTCCAGCGAGCGTGGTCTCCGCCGTGGTGATGCGGGTAACCATCCGCACCGAGGTGTGCAGGCGCAGCGTTTCCGTCACGACCCGGGGGGCACATCGTCTGAGACACCTCGGACCACCACAGAGACCCCGGAGGGCGCCGGGTCCACCCGGGTCTACACCTGTCGGGAGCAAAGCTCGAGAGGGCCCGGGACCACCACGCTACCCACCAACAATATCGCCCGAGATCGCTTTGCCGTGAAAGTCACTCGACCAAGGGTAGGCCCCATTTGGACCGTCGAATCCGGCGGCGTGGAGGTGGGCCCAGCTGAAACCGTCCCGCAGGTGGGCCCCGGTCGGACCGTCGAAGCGGGCCCCGCCATACCCGCCAGAATCAGCCTCCAGCGACCGTCCCGGCTCTCCGCAGCCAGCCCGCAGCGATCGAAGAGGCCGCCGGCGGCCCTTGAACGCGACACACCCTTGCCGCTAGCCTTCACGTCTTCAGTCGTTCCAGTTTCAGGAAGTCCTCATACCTCGCCGGACACCGGGCGATATCAGAGCCCAGCTGCCGCCTCGGGACACAAGGTTTGCACAGCGGACCGTCATACGAGGCCTGTCCGCATCCGCTAACAGGCAAATCGCCCGGTTCGAGCGCGAACGGCGGCTAACCCAAGGGGACGTCGCAAGCGCGTTCTTCCGCTGGGAAAACCGAGCAGCACGCCCTTACGAATGGCGCTGCGAGTATTCCGATGCCTCAGCCCGCACTCTGCTCGAGACCACCCTTCGGAACCTTCGGCCCCGTGCACGGCGAGAGCTGTTCGCGGCGCTGATCCCCGTCGATGCCCGAATTCTCAGCCGAACCGTCAACGACCCGTTCGCCCCTCGATACCTTCCCTGGTGGCAACGCCGCCTCGAGATCTAAAACCCATCAGTGATCTGCGTCATACCCGGATGGTCGGAATGCAACACGAGCGGTGATCAGCGTCGCCGTGCTGCGAAGTTGTCGTGTTGGCCCCCCGCTGACTACGTCCCGCACGGTACGCCCCCGGGGGCTGCCGCGTGGCCGACACCCCAGGGGCGTGCCAACGTCGGCGGTTCAAGGGCGGTGGTGGGGTCGGGTGTGCCAGCGGTGGGTGATCCATGCCCGGCGGATCAGACTGCGGACGGTGATGATGGAGTCGATGAGGTCGAAGAACGCGTCGGCGACCACGGCACGGCGCTCAAAGCAGCGGGCCAGGCGATGGAAGGCGTTCTGCCAGGCATGTGTCCGCTCCACATGCCACCGCCGACTCGCCTGGACAGGGGCTTTCTCGCCCTTGTGAGCGATGCGGCCGTGCAGGCCGCGCCCGGCCAGCAGGGTGCGGGTGTTGTCGCTGTCGTAGCCGGCATCGAGGTGGACGACGGTCTGCCCAGGCAGAGGCCCAAGTCCGTTTAGGAGGTCCAGGGTCGGGGCCAGGAGTGGTGAGTCGTGGCGGTTGGCCCCGGCCAGCACACGACCCAGGGGGATGCCGTAGCCGTCCACCATGCCGGAGCGTTTCAGGCCCTGCTTGCCCCGGTCAACCGGCGAGCGCCCCGCGACCTCACCACCGCCCGGGACCTTGGTGATGCAGCCGTCGACGGCGACCTGGTCCAGGACCAGCCCCACGATTCGGTCGTACGCCTGAAGCGCGAGCTGCCTCAGCCGCGCAAAGACACCCAGCCGGATCCACTCATCGCGGCGGGTGCGGATCGTGGTGGCCGAACACGTGGGGTCGGCAATCGCCTGGTAGGAACAGCCGAACCGCAGAAGCTGCAGCAACTTGTCGAAGACGACCCGGTCACTGATACGCCGCCGGTGACAGCCCAGCGGATGAGCCGGATCGTAGACCGGCCGCTCGGGCAGCAACGCCGCGAACTGCTCCCACAACGGCTCGGTCAGCCAGGACGGCAGGACAGGCACAAACACCCCTCAGCAATCACGGAACGTCACCACCCCATGATCACCAAGGCCGCGTCCCACCTGCCTGCCGGGTATCCCCAACGCGCCTATCCGCGCGACGTCTTAGCCTCGCCGTTTCAGTTGAGGCTGTTGGGTGGCTGAGCGGGGGCGTTGGGAGTGGTGCCGGTCGGTGGGCATGGTGACGACCCGGCGCGCTGGTCGGGTTCTCCAAGGTCCCTCGGGTCGTGGGTGGTCAGGGGGCGGTCGTTCAGGTGGCGGGCGAGGCAGGGCGGCCAGGCGGTGGAATGCGGCCGTGAGTTCATGTCTCCAGGGCCAGGTCGCCGATATCCGCAAGCGCAGGCGGCGGCCGCCGTGGGTGATCCGGGCGGCGACGTGCAGGATTCGGTAGCGCAGTTTCTTGGGTTCGGCGGTGGCCAGATCGCTGTCCAGCAGAAGGACGCGGGTCCAGGCGAGGAGGTCGATCGCCGCGAGGCTGAGTTCGAGCCATACGGCGTTGACTGGGAAGTGGCGGGAGGGGAATCGGCCGAACCCGGTGGTCTTGCCGCACCGGATGTGGTCCTCGACGGTGGCGTGTCCGCGGTGGCGGACCTCCAGGAACTGGGCGGAGCTGGTGCAGGCGAACGGTGTGTCGGTGATGAAGACCTGGTGCCGCAAGCCCTCGTCCCTGTCGAACAGGGACAGTTGGGCTCCGGGGTGCGGTCGCTCGCGGCGGACGATGATGCGGGTGCCGTCCGGATAGCCGGCAAGGTCGACCATGCCGGTCAGTTCGGCGACTTCGGCGCCGGCACACAGCGTCCCGTCCTGGTCCAGGGCGGGGTGCCAGACCTGTTCGGGCAGGGTCCTGATCGCGCGGCGGACCGGCTCAGTGACCGCGTATCCAACCGAGAAGAAGGTGCGGATTCCTTGTATGCGCATGTCCCGGACGTGGGCGAGGAAGGCTTTCGCGGATCCGGC
>NZ_JBIVON010000041.1:0-26399 GCF_044754145.1 Streptomyces sp. NPDC093149 | reverse complement strand
CGCTACGAGAAACGCGCCTACATCTACCTCGGCACCGTCACCCTCGCGGCCCTCGCGATCTGGCTCCGAACATGATCCAAGAAACAGACCCTAGTCGACCGTGATCAGCTTGCCCCCATCTGCCACCACGAAGGCGTCCCCGTCGTCCTCGACGGCGCCATCTGCCTCGACTTGGCCCACGCCGCAATGCAGGTGCTGCAGCCCGAGATGGACAAGCTGCGGCAGCGCATCCGCGACCTGGAAGGGGGACAGCCCCCACTGGTGCTGCCGGCGAAGTTCATCACCGATGCCATGACCGACATCCCCGACCAGCTGCCGTCCGACTTCAGCTGATCAGGCCGCTGTACCGAAGCCCTCGGCGCGCAGGTCCTGGTCGCGAAGCTGGGTGAAGTCGACGTCGAGTTTCGTCTCGTACGCCTCGGGCTGGATGCCGAGTTCATGGGTGGAGTACTCGCCGAACCGTTTGATGTGCTCAGTCAGGTACGGCGAGATGTGGGCCAGGTCCTCTGGGCTGATCTCCCATCCCTCTTCAAGGAGCTGGCGGACGATCTCCGCAATGTCCAGGGCGTTGTGGAAGATCACCGCGTTCGTGAGCAGGGCGTTGAACTTCATCGCCTTCTCCTGCTCGATGGGGTCGTTGTCGGCGAGGACACCCTGGTTGCCGAAGCCGACCCGGCGAGCCCGGCCCGAGGTGCGGGTGGAGATCCGGCAGCTGGACTTCACCGAGCATGTGACCGCACTGGTGGAGGACCGGGTGGACGTGGCTTTCGTGCGACCGAGCCCCGACGACGAGCGGCTCGTCGCGGATGTCCTCACCACCGAGCAGCGGATCGTCGTCGTGCACGAGCGGTCGCCACTGGCCGACGCCCGGACGTCCGGGGTCGGCGTCGCGGACCTCGCCGAGCTGCCGCTGTTCAGTGTCCCGGGGCACACCCCGCACTCGTTCACCGAGTATCTGTACTTCGACGACCGCGCCCAGCGTCGCAGCTCCGAGTTCGCCGTCACCCCGCAGGAGGTGCTGACCGGCGTCGTCACCGGGCGGTCCGCGGGCTCCGGCCTGCGCTCCTTCGCGCGGTACTACGCGTGGCCGGGCGCCGTCTTCGTACCCGTCCTCGATGCGCGGTGGGAGAGCAGCTATCTCGCGGTGCGGGCCGGTGACGACAACCCGGAGGTGCGGATCTTCCGGGCGCTCGCGGTGGCCCTCGCGAAGGACATAGGCCCCGGGATCAACTCCCGTCCGCTGGACTCTGGTTGACGATTGCTTCGCCCGAGACGCCGGTGATTCCACCCCACGCGTCTCCCGCTCGGCCCGCTTCTCGATGCTGCGGAAGCGAGTGACCTCGGCGGACTCCGTACCGGCCGCGCCGCGGGCGCGCAGCGCGGCCACGCAGGACCGGGATGCTTGGCCGATGGACCGGTCACCGCGTTGCGCGGACCGACGGTCTCGGCCGTGATTCTCCGGCCGCCCTTCCGGGGCTCAGCCCCCTGGTCCCAGTTGTCCGTCAAAGCGGATCAAGTCCGGTGGCGCGTGAGGAGAGGGTCTCGACCGCCGCCGGGGAACCGGCCCGCAACATCGGGTTTCGCAGGGATATTCCGGCACAACGGCTCTTCGTCGCGTGGTGGACCTCACCCAACGAATAGTTCATCGTTCAACCATCTGGGGTTAGTGTCTTCAGTGTCAGCAAGGCAAACAAGCATCAACTCGCCCATTCACATCATCGGGCGAGGAAAGAGAGGGAATCATGATAAGCAGGATTGTTCGTCGGACTGTCGTCGCGATCGCCTCGACCACCATCGCCGCAGCCGGACTTCTCGCCACCAGCGGCACCGCCTCGGCGGCGACGCACCCGAGCAGCAGCCAGTCGGGCGCCGTATCCACCGTCCGAATCACCGACCACCACAACGGGGACCGGCACAGCGCGCTCGGCAGCCGGAGCAGCGACGGCCGCGGCCACTGGGAGCAGGGTCACGATGGGGGCAGCCACCGGATCCGGCACGACGACCGCCACGGCTACCAGGCGCGGATCGACGAAGACCGTCGCCAGTGGGTCCTCGACCAGATCCGCTGGGCCGAGAACCACGGACACATCTACTGGGGCAGCCTGGAGCACCACGACCGTTCGCACCGCTGAGCATCGCGGGCCCCAGGACCGCCACCGCCTGGGCCGCCGCACACCGACGGGCAGGCGACGCGGCCCGAATCACCCCCTGCACCACATGCGAGCGGGCACCCCAGGGCAGCGGGGGCGGCATGCGGTGTCATGGCCGCTCAAGGGACAGCAACGACCATGACACCGCATGCCGCCCCCGCGCCCCGCGCGAAGGCCCCGCAACCACCGCCACCAGGCGCCGCCCCCAGCCCCCGAACCAACACAGAACCATGACCACTTGCCTGGACCACACGCTCGACATGGAGCTCGTGTCACCCCTGGGCACACGGCTCCCGATACCGGCCCACCTGCTCTACAGGTCGCAGGACCCGCTCGTGGTGGAGTTCCTCTTCCATGACCCCGCCCGAGGCCCCGTGCCCTGGGTGATCTCACGCGAGCTGCTCGCCCGGGGGATGCTGGCACCCAGCGGAGAGGGCGACGTGCGGATACGGCCCACCGGGACCGGCCCGAGCGCACTCCTGCACCTTCTCCTGACTCCTCCGGGCGGCTCCGCCCACCTCATCGCTCCGCTCCCGGCCCTCGAACACTGGGTGTTCCGCACCTACCAGCTGGTGCCCGCAGCCCAGGAGGCCGAGGCACTGGACCTGGAAAGCCACCTCGACCGGTTCCTGAACGGGGCGTCCTGAACGTACCCGCCGCGACGACCTCGGGGAAGCTGCCTTGCGGCGGGCCTGGGCGAGGCGGGAGGGCAGATGCCGGTACACCGACGGGGTGTGCGGCAGCACGCTTCTCGGAGACGGGCCGGTACATGACCTGGCGCGGGGCCGCGGCCCGGGTGAGACTCCTCCGGCCGCCCGAGACCGCACCGGACTCCCCGCACCGGGACCGGTCGGTACCGCCGGGCCGCTGTCGTACGACAGCGGGCCGGTCACCGCGGCGAGGGCATCACCGTTCCGGGCCGCAGGGCCGCCGAGCGCTCCACGCAGGGGGCGTCGGCGGCTGCCGATCGGATGAGCGGCGCGGCGCCGTCGCGGATGAAGGATGAAGCAGGAGCCGAAAGCATGACAGCACACGTCCTCGCACGAGGTCAGGCCGTCGCCGTGTGGTGGCGGAACGCGGGCCGGGCCTGGTGGCCGCCGCGAGTCGTCCGGTCGGTACGGCCTGCGGCGATACGGTCCGCGGCGGTAAGGCCGGCAGTGGTACGGACCGCCAAGGTCCTGATCGCGACCCTCCTGGCCTGGCAGGCCGCTTCGTGGTGGTTGCCGGGAGAGCAGCGGTATCTCGCCGTGGCCACCGCGCTGGCCATGGTCAGCGCCCCCACTGTCTACCGGTCGGTGACGCAGGCGCTGCGCAGCGTGGCCGCCCGGGCGGCCGGGCTGGCGGTGGCCGTGGCCGTCGTGTGGCTGCTGGGTCCTGCCGCGGGGAGCGCCGCCGCCATCCCGGCGATCGCGCTGGTCGTCGCCGGGCGGCGGGGTTCGGACGGCCGTCTGCAGATCGCCTCGACGGCGGTGCTGGCCCTGGCCGCGGCGACGGCCGTTCCCGTGGGCCATGTGGTCGCGCTGACCCTGGCGACGCTGACCGGAGCCGCGGTGGGGATCGCGGTGAACGCCCTCATCCTGCCGCCCGTGCACCTGAGCGCCTCCGACTCCGCGGTACGCGGTCTGGCCGTGGCCATGGGGGAACTGCTCGTCGACATGGGCCGCGGGCTGAGGGAACGGCAACATGCCGGCCGCGCGCACACCTGGCTGGAAAAGGGCAGACGCCTGGAGGACCTGGCGGTGCGGGCGCACGAGGACGTCCGTGAGAGCCAGGAGAGCCTGCGCTGGAACACGCGGTGCGTCGTCGTACGCGGGCGACGCGAGCAGTCGGCCAACGGCGAGGCCCTGCGCGCTTTGCATCGGATCACCTTCCAGGTCCGCGGCATCGCCCGGACGCTGGCCGATGCCGTCGACGACCACGCCCTGGGGCAGATGTTCCTCGACCGCTACGCGGCGACCCTGGAGGCGGCGGGCGGGGCGGTGACGTGCTTCGCCACCCCCGGCCCGGCCGAGGGCCCGGCCGAGGACGGCGCCCGCGAGCGACTGCGCCGGGCCATCGACGACGCCGCCGCGTGGCACACGATGATGACCGGCGAGATCGAGCAGGGCACACTGACCGAGCCGGGCGCCTGGCACGTGTACGGATCGCTGATGACCGACGCCGAACGCCTGCTCGCCGACCTCGACCGCGCGCCCCGTCCCGTCGTGGCCCCGCGGACCTCCCACCCGTAGACAGAAGCGGTCCCCGGCCACCGCGCCCCGGTCCGGCCAGCTCGCCAAGCGCCCCGGCGGGTCGGGGACACGGACACGGCCCGCGACCTCTTCGAGCGAGTCCTGCGGGAGGACGCGCTGACGCCCTGGATGGTCGAAGCCCAGGAGAGGGCACGTGAGCTCCACGCGGTCGCGGCAGATCACGGCGCGGTGACCGGCCGGGTCACCCGGGCCGTCGACTCATGCCGGAGCAAGCTGGGCCTGGATCCCGTACTGCTGGCGATCAGTTGAACGGACCCGCTCGTCGAGCGACAGAGCCGCGGTCAGGCAAGAAGGACTCGATTCCGCAACAGGAAGAGCCTGCCCGGCCATACATTTGACGCTTGATCATTCTGATCCGGTCCCGCGCCGCGTGCGGGGCGGCGGGCACGGCGACGGCGTGAGGCCGGGCCCGGGAGCCCGGGCGGTCCGAGCGGCGCACACCGTGGCCCCGGGCCCGGCGAGGCTCTGGCGCAATGCCGCGTCACCGATGCTGCGGACGCCATTCGAAGAGCAGGATGGTCACGTCGTCCCGCAGTTGGTTGCACTGGTAATCGAGGATGGCGTGGATGAGCAGCCGCAGCACCTCGGCCGGGCGCTGTCCGGCGGAGGAGGAGCCGATGATGAAGTCGGTGAACCGGTCGAGGCCGAACTCCGCACCGTCCGCGTCGCGAGCCTCCACGACGCCGTCGGTGTAGAGCAGGACGCAATCGCCCGGTTCCAGGGTCGCCTCGTGGACTTGCCGGGCTGCCGGGGCGAGTGGGCCGGCCAGGCCGATCGGCGGCTGTGGGGGGCTGTCCAGCGCCTGGGCGAGCACCCGCTCACCACGGATCAGCAGCGGTGGGGGGTGACCGCAATTGACCCAGCGCAGCACTCCGGTCTCGGCGTCGAGCCGGCACAGCACGCCGGTGCAGAAGTGGTCGGGCAGCCACTGGGCGAGCGCCTGGTCGACGGAGCCGACGACATCGGCCAGGTCGACACCGCTCCGGCGGGCGTTGCGTGCCGCCGCCATGGCGACCGAAGTGGTCAGGCCGGCGGTCAGATCGTGACCCATGGCATCGAGGATCACGGTGTGCAGGACGTTCTTGACCACCGAGTGGTCGAAGGCGTCGCCGGCGATGTCGTACGCCGGTTCCAGGACCGCGGTCGATACGCACCTGCTGCTGCCGATGGTGCAGGGCGGCAGAAAGGCCCGCAGCATCTCGGCGGGCAACCGCATGGTCGCAGTGCGGGTGCGGGCGGCGAGCCAGTCGCTGTAGGCGCGCTTGGAGGTGATCAGCATGGCGAACAGATGGGCCAGCATCCGGCTGCGGCGCATCCGCACCTTGTCGAGCGAGGCGGTCCGCACCGCCAGCACGCCCAGCCGCTCCGCACCATCGACCAGAGGCATCCAGAGGATCAAGCCGTCGTCGGCCTCGGCCACCCGTGAGGAGACCGTGCGGTATGCCCAGCCGGCCGACGAGCGGTCCACCGGCAGCGGCTCCAAAGCCTCGTCGAGCGGGATGAGCAGCTGTTGCTGCAGGTCGACGAGGTAGATCAACGCGGTGTCCAGGCCCAGGGCACAGGCACACCGGTTCGCCAAGGCGGGCAGTTCGACCGGCAGGGCAGTCTGCGCCTCGACGATCAGCTCTTCCAGCAGATTCTCGTCGACGACGGTGTCGGGACCGAAGGACGCGTGCGGTGGGTCCGACACAGGGATCACCCCTTCCGTGCCCAGTTTCACACCGATCCCGTCCTCTCTCACGTCAGCCCGTGGCGGGGGCGGGAGCGACGCCGCGCTGCTGGTGTTGCTGCTCGTGCTCCAGCGAGCCGAGGTCAAAGACGCCGGCTACGGGGCCTGGTGGCCGGGCCGACCGGGTCCGTAGTCGGCGCGGAGGTCTCCATGGGCACTGCCTCCCGTACGCGTCGATACCAGGATGGGGTCGCTGTGGGGGCCTCCCGGGAAGGGCCCCGGATTCAGTAGTCGAGATCCAGGTAGTCGATGTCGTTGATGGCGACGTCTGAGATTCCCATGGCGCGGCCGCCGCCGTCCTGGAAGTACACGTCCTTGAATCCTTCGGCGATGATTTCGCGCATCTGCTGGTCGCTGGCCCCGGCGTCGCGGGCGTCGAACAGGCGCTGCGCGTACGTCGCGGGGAGGCGGACAGTGAGGCGGCGGAAGCGGCCGTCGTCGGTGGTGCCGATCGGCGCGGTGTAGCCGAAGCGGGCCCGCGTCTCCACGGTGATCCCGGTGGCGGCGGCCTGCTTCCGTCGGCGCTTGCGGACCTGGGGCTGCCAGCGGGACCGGACGGCGCTGTCGATCTTCGCGGCGATGTTCTTGGGCGGGTGCTTGCGCTCGCCCTTGCGGTAGCGCTCCACCGACCGCTGGGTCACGCCCAGCTCGGCAGCCACGGCGCGCGTCGTCCTCAGCTGTCTCATCAGGAAGTTGATGCGGCCCTGGAGGGTCTTGGGCGGCTCCCGGGTGAACGCCTCCTGGTCGGCACGCTCGATCGCGTCCTCGATCTCCCCCACCGGTCAGCTCCCGTCCGTAAGCGCGCCGTGGCGTTGGCGGATCAGGTGGGCGTCGACGGCCGGGGCGAGGTCCACGACCAGGCGCTCGCCCACGCCGGAGGCCGTGGTGGCGTCGGGCGTGAGGCAGCCAAGACTGCGCGGCTCGCCGACCGCCTTGCGGAAGGCTTCGCGGCCCTCGGCGGCCAGGCGCTCGTCACGGGTGAGGGAGACCAGCTCGCTGATCGTGGCCTCCTGCCCGGGGTTGTAGCCGGTGGCGAGTTCGGCCAGGACGCCGCGGGCACGCCAGGTCGGACGCATGCCCCGCATCACCCGCGCGAACAAGGCCGGGTCGTGGACGGGCGAGGCGGAGGGAGCGGGCCACTCCGGGAGGGCCGTCGCGTCGGTGGTGTTCATCGGGTACGGCTCCTTCGGTGATGTCTCCGGTGCGGGCGCGCCGGGGTAGGGCCTACTCGCCCTCTTCGAGGACGGCGTCGCCGCCCTTGATGTGGCGAGCGGGGTTGAGGCCCTTCTCCATCAGGCCGACCGCCCACAGCATCGACTGGACGCCCTCCAGCTTCGCCAGGCCCGGGGTGGGGCCGAGGCGGAAGCCGCCCGGTTGCGGCTTGCCGGAGGCGGCGTACGGCAGAAAGTCCATCGGCGAGGCCCCGGGTGAGGGGTAGACGACGCAGTCGGACAGCACGGCCAGCGGGTACAGGCCCGTCATCTTGGCCATGTTGCTGAGCTTGCGGTGCATGTTGACCCGGGCCTTGCTGATGACGGCGGCCCGGATGTCCGGGCGCCAGGTCGGCCGTTGAAGGGCCGGCCACGTCTCGCCGTCGCGGTACTGCTTGCCCTGCGGGCCCTCGCGGAGCTTGCCGATGCCGCCCTTGACGGTGCCCTTGATGGCGGCGAGCACGGCCGCCAGGGCCGGGTCGGCCTGCTTGTGCTGCTCCATCGCAGCGAGGAACTCGGTGTCGGTGAGGTCCTTCGTGACGCCCAGGTCGGCGAGCGTGTCGGCATACGCGTTCTTGAGCCGGTCGTGCCACGGATCCAGGTACGCCCCGGTCTCCCGGCGCAGGTACGCCTCGATCGGGGCGACGTTGTAGCCGAGCTCCTGGGCGTAGGCGACGGTGTGCGTCTGGTACCAGGCAGGTCCCGTCGGGCGCTCGCCTGTCGGCGCGAACGGCGAGGGCAGGCGCGGGTCCAGTTCAACGTGGGAGAGGTCCACCAGCCAGGAGCCGGGGATCTTCGGGTTGAACGTCGGGGCGTAAAAGTGGTCGGGGGCGGAGAGCCCCACCGTCAGCCTCGCCGCGGCCGCGAGGAACGCGGTGTTCAAGTCGAGCCCCACCGCCCACGGCAGCAGGCATTCCTCATCGGACAGCAGCGAGACGTCGCGCACCCACTGGTACGCCTCCTCGTTCAGGAAGCCTCCGGTCCAGCCGGAGTTGACGACCACGGGGTGCTCGGGGCGGGCCTCCGGCGGCGCCGGGGCCATCGGGTCCGTGCCCAGCGAGCCGGGGTTGTGGCCCGAGACCCAGTTGCCGGTCTCCTTGTCCTGCACGGCCCGGGTCGGCGGGCGCAGTGCCGTCATCAGCTCCAGTCCGGACACGGCCGTGCTGCCGCGCGGGGTGATGACCCGCTGGGCGTAGATCCCGAGGACGCGGGCGACGTCGGCCGGCTCCATCTGCGACACCCCCGGCCACGACCGCTCGTCGAGGGCGTCCCACGAGAGGACGGCGAGCTGCACGCACTGGCGCTGGTTTCCGGTGGCCTTGCGGTAGATCCTCGCCCACGGGCCGAACCCGCGCCGCGTGAGCTGCCACTTCGCCTTGGTGACCTGCTTGACCACGGGGTGGTCCTCGGGCAGGCGCAGGGAGCGGCGCTGCTCGTGGCCCTCCAGGCGTTCCGGCAGCCCGAGCCTCACGGCCGCGGACGCGGTGAGCACGATCAGCGGGTCGGAGTCCTTGCCGTTGCGGTGCAGCTTCGGCGTACCGAGACCGGACTCCTTGAGGGTCCACTCCACGAGCTGAGGCACGGTGGTCGCCGGGCAGTCCAGCACGATGCCGTCGACGCCGTACGCGGAGCCGTCGCCGTCCAGCACCGCGAGCGGGCCGTGCGGGAAGCGTGGATCGGTCGCGGGCTTGGCTGCCTTCTTCGCGGCCGGACGGCGAGACGACGTCGCCGGGCGGGCGGGGCTCTTGGGCGTGACCGGGGCGGCGGGTGCCTCCGCCGGCGCGGCGGTCTCCGCCTCGGGCGCCTCGGGCGCGGCCGGGCCGGTGAACGCCTTCGGGGCGGGCTGCGGCGCGGCGGCCGGGACGGGCGCAGCGGCAAAGGTGCCGTGGGCGGGGTACTTCACTGCCCAGCCGTTCAGTAGCCGCTGGTACGCCTCCAGGCGCGGTGATTTCGGCTCGGAGCGGCCGTTCTCGTAATTCTTGACCGACTGCGTCGACGTCTTCAGCGCGACCGCGAGGCGGGCCTGGGTGATGCCGGCGGCCTCGCGGAGTCGGGCGCGCTCCGCCGGGGGCGGGAGCTGCGGCTCCTCCTCCAACAGGGCGTCGACCGAAGCGAACAGCTCTTCCTCGGATGCCATGTGCCTCCACCTCCAGCCTGGACACTAGCAGAATTTACCCTTGCGTTTAACTCAAACATTTAACCCGTCCGAACATGTTTCAACGTGGCGTCAGAGGAGCGCGCCAGGAGTGGACATCCGCACATGGAGGGCGAGTTGATGGAGGGGGCCGCCTCGGCGGTGTTGAGGGAGAGGGAGCACCGCGAGGTGCGGGAACGGGGTGTCCTGCCCGGGTCCGCCGCCGCCCCAAGCCCTCTCCCGAGGCGATCGCCGGCCTCACCGGCCTGCTCACGCCCGGCGACAGCCGACGCCGAAACCTCTTTTCGACGCGGACCGTTGCGGGCCTCAAGTCGGGTTCAGCGGGGCCGCCGTTGCACGACGCCGGCGAGCACCGCGGTCACCAGCTTGTTGACGGCTGCCGTGGTCGGCGGGCCGGGGTCGCGGTCCGCGAACAGGAGATGCCCGCCCCCGACCAGGGAGAGGGTGAGCGAGTCGATGTCGGCGTCGGCCGAGACGCGGCCCAACGCGCGCTCGTCGGCCAGGTAGGCGGAGACCGCGGCCGCGACCTGGGTGAGGATCGCGATGCCACCTCCGGGCCCGGCTTGCCGCAGCCGCGCGCGCAACTCGTCCCGGAAGGTGATGAGCGGGACGATCGCCACGGGAACCGGTCCGAACAGGGTGATCAGCGCGCCGGTGAGGTTGTCGACCACGGTGCCGGTGCCGACGGTCTCGCGCAGCGCCTGCGCTTGCGTCTCGAGCTGTGCGGCCCGGTCGAGCACGAGCTCGGCGAGGAAAGCGTCGAAGTCGGTGAAGTGCCGGTGCAGGACGCCTTTGGCGCAGGCCGCCTCGTCGGTGACGGCCCGACTGGTCAGCCCGTTCGGGCCATCCCTCAGCAGCACGCGTTCGGCGGCGTCGAACAACTGCTGCCGCGCGTCGCGAAGGTGTACACCGGTCGGCACCTGCAGATCCTCTCGTGCGCCAGGCTCCTGGCACCCGTTGGCATGTGGGCACTTGCCCACTAAAGTGAACGCATGCCCACTCTATCGGGAGAGCAACCAGTGCCGGTGCAACTGCATCGGGCTCGACAGATGGCCGAGTCTTTCGGCACGGATGCGCAACGCTACGACCAGGCCCGGCCGGGCTACCCCGATGGCCTGGTGGCGCGTGTCGTCGCCGGGAGCCCGGGGCCCGACGTGCTCGACGTCGGCTGCGGCACGGGCATCGCGGCCCGTCAATTCCAGGCCGCCGGTTGCGTCGTGCTCGGTGTCGAGCCGGATGCGCGGATGGCCGACTTCGCGCAGGCCCGCGGCCTGCGGGCCGAGGTGGCGACCTTCGAGGCCTGGGAGCCGGCCGGCCGGGTGTTCGACGCGTTGATCGCCGCCCAGTCGTGGCACTGGGTGGACCCGGCCGCCGGCGCCGTGAAGGCGGCTCAGGTGCTGCGTCCGAACGGGCGCCTGGCGATCTTCGGGCACGTATTCGAGCCGCCTGCCGAGGTGGCCGAACCGTTCGCGGCCGCTCACCGTCGGGTGGCGCCCGACTCCCCGTTCAGCGATCAGCCGGCGCGACGTCCGCTGGACATGTACCAAGCGGGGTACGCGAGGATCGCCGACAAGATCCGCGAGACCGAGCAGTTCAACGACCCGGAACAGTGGCGATTCGACTGGGAGCAGTCCTACACGCGCGACCAATGGCTGGCCCTGCTCCCCACCACCGGCGGCCTCACCCGGCTTCGTCCCGATCAGCTGGCCGAGATACTGGGTGCGGTCGGCCACGCTGTCGACGCTCTGGGGGGCCGCTTCACGATGCACTACACCACTCTGGCGACCACCGCCGTACGCGCAGGCACCCCTTGATCCGCTGCCGCACGGTCGCGGGGCCCGCGCACGTCACTCGTTCTCAAAACGCCCGGATCACGCAGCGGTTGTCCGCGCCGGGGACGACGGCAGATCGGCGGCCTCGTGGATCCGTCGTGCTGCCGGGAACGAGCTCAAGCGGGTGGCGTGACCGAAGTCCACACGCCGAACCACTGCTCGGCGCCGTAGTCCTCGTACCGTTCCACCTCGGTGAACCCCAGCCTTGCCGCGAGGCGCATCGAGCGCTCGTTCGCGGTCTGGGTGCGGAGCACCACCGGCTCGCCGGGCAACGCGTCGGCGAACCAGGCGAGTGCCGCTGCGCACGCCTCGGCAGCGTACCCGAATCCCCACGCCTGCGGCAGGAACAGGTAACCGAGCTCGGTCCTCCCGACGTCCGGACGGATGTGCCCCGGACGCTCTGCGTGCGGATCGAGCGAGATCGTGCCGATCATCGCCCCGTCGAGATCGATCACGAAGAAGCCGGGGCGCCGTCCGGGTACCTCGGGCACGGTGCGCTCGAGCTCGTCGCGCGGTCGAGGGCCACCGAGGTAGGTACCCACCTCTGGCGAAGCACTCAGCTCGATGACCCCCACACGGTCCCGGGCCTCGGACTCGCGGAGTACGAGCCGCTCGGTCTTTATCGGGGCAGGTGGCCAGGCGAGGGGTCTGAGGTCGGTCATGCAGGCCAACCTAGCCAGCAGGCTCGGCAGCGATCAAGAAGCGCGAACCGGTCAACCCACTGCCCCCCGGGCCTCTCACCCTCATCAACGGGACAGCCCTTGGCCAGACATCTCTCCTTCCGTCATTCCCATCCGAAAGCAAGACCTGCGACGCCGGCCGAACTGCCCGCCCCACGACCGGAATCGACTGCCCCGGCCCCATCGGCAGCACCCATACGCGCACTGTCACCGAGAAGGTCGACCACGCAGCTTTCGCGGTCGATCCGGAACCGACAGAGCCAGGCGCAGGGCCCGAGCAGTGGCCGAACCGGCACGTCCCGCCGCTGACGCGCACATCGGGCTCTCCTCGAAGGTGCGAAGGACGAAGCAGCCGACCGGTCAGAGACCGGCCGCGGCCTTCAATTGCCGGGCGCGGTCGGTCCGTTCCCAGGTGAAGTCGGGCAGTTCACGTCCGAAGTGGCCGTAGGCGGCGGTCCCGGAGTAGATCGGGCGCAGCAGGTCGAGGTCACGGATGATGGCGGCCGGGCGCAGATCGAAGACCTCGCTGATCGCCCGCTCGATGCGTTTCTGGGCGACGGCACCGGTGCCGAAGGTCTCGACGAACAGGCCGACCGGCTCGGCCTTGCCGATGGCGTACGCGACCTGGACCTCGCAGCGGTCCGCGAGACCGGCCGCGACGACGTTCTTGGCGACCCAGCGCATGGCGTACGCGGCGGAGCGGTCGACCTTGGACGGGTCCTTGCCCGAGAAGGCGCCGCCGCCGTGGCGGGCCATGCCGCCGTAGGTGTCGATGATGATCTTGCGGCCGGTCAGGCCGGCGTCGCCCATCGGGCCGCCGATCTCGAAACGGCCGGTCGGGTTGACCAGCAGCCGGTAGCCGTCGGACTCCAGCTTGAGCCCGCTCTCGGCGAGTTCGGCCAGGACGTGCTCGACGACGTGGTGGCGGATGTCCGGGGTCAGCAGGTTGTCGATGTCGATGTCGCAGGCGTGCTGCGAGGAGACGACGACGGTGTCGAGACGGACCGGGCGGCTGCCCGCGTACTCGATGGTGACCTGTGTCTTTCCGTCGGGACGGAGGTAGGGGACGGTACCGTTCCTGCGGACCTCGGTGAGCCGGCGCGAGAGCTGGTGGGCCAGGTCGATCGGCAGCGGCATCAGGGACGGGGTCTCGTTCGTGGCGTAGCCGAACATCAGGCCCTGGTCGCCGGCTCCCTGCTTGTCGAGCTCGTCCCCCTCCTCGCCCGCGGCGGCGCCCTCGACGCGCTTCTCGTACGCGGTGTCGACGCCCTGCGCGATGTCCGGCGACTGCGCGCCGATGGACACCGAGACTCCGCAGGTGGCGCCGTCGAATCCTTTGGCCGACGAGTCGTAGCCGATGCCCAGGACCGTCGCACGGACGAGGCCGGGGATGTCGGCGTAGGCCTTGGTCGTCACCTCGCCGGCGATGTGCACCTGGCCGGTGGTGATCAGGGTCTCGACGGCGACCCGGGAGGCCGGGTCCTGGCTCAGCAGGGCGTCGAGGATCGCGTCGCTGATCTGGTCGGCGATCTTGTCGGGGTGGCCCTCGGTCACTGATTCCGATGTGAACAGGCGGCGGGACATGACTCTCCAGAGGTGTGAGGTCCGTGGAACGGTCGAGCGTCGGCGTGTTCGTCATCCGGCGCGTTCGGCGGCGGATTCGAGCAGCCGGGCGAGGTCGTCGGCGGGCGTCGCGGCGGCGGTGAGCACGATGAGCGGCGGCCGGCCGCCGCTCGCCGCGATGAGCCGGGTGATTCCGTACGCGGCAACTCCGCAGCCGGAGAATCCGCCGAGCACGAGGTGCCCGCCCGCGTCGATGAGCGGCCGGAGCGCGTCGTACCCGGCCCGGTCGTCGTCGGGCGGGGAGCCCAGCAGTACGAGGGCTTCGGGGCCCCGGTACGAGCGGGCGAGCAGGTCGTAGCAGAAGCGGGGGGTGCCGTGCGACGGTACGAGGCAGACGGTGCCCGCGCCGGGGTTCCGGGCCGGTCGCAGGGTGATGAGCGCGGGGGTGTCATGGGCGGCGGCCGGGGCGTCCACGGGTGTGGGCGGGGCCGCCTCGGCCTCCGTGTCCGTATCGGTGTCGGCGTCGGCGCCGGTGTCCGCGTCGGCCAGCAGCTCCAGCACTTCGGCGATGGTGGTGGACTCGCCCGCCACGCGGGGAAGTTCGGCCAGCAGAAAGGCGGCGTGCGTCAGGACGGTGTCGATGCCTGCGAGCCGGGTGCGGTCGTAGGAGACGGTCACGACGAGGCGGCCGTCGCCGTCGTGGCGGGCGACGAGCGTGAGCGGGAAGGCCGTTCGGGCACCGAGTGTCTCCGGGTGGTCCACGCGGATTCCCTGGGCGGCGAGTTCCCGGGTGAGGCCGTCCGGACCGGCCGGCCGGCCCTCGAAGGCGACCAGGCTGCCTGCAGCGCCGGGCGCGTCGGTCCGGTCCTCGGTCCAGGTACGGATCTGGCCCGCCGAGACCCATTCGTACGCCGCCATGTCCAGGGCCCGGTCGCGCAGCAGGGCGAGCAGCTCCGGCACGCTCGCTCGCGGGTCGACGACGACGGACATCGGCAGGGGGTTGCGCAGGGCACCGGGCAGGCGCTCCGCTCCCTCGAACAGGATCCCGCGTCCGGACACGGTCACGCTGAAGCGGACCGGCTCCGCGTCGGCGGTTCCGGCGGCCCGGTACAGCAGCAGCGCCCAGGCAGCTTGCAGCGCGCCGCTCTCGGTGCTGCCCCAGCCGGCCGCCCAGGCGCCGAGCCGCGCCGTCTGCGCGGCGGTCAGCCGCAGCCGGGTGCGCCCGGTCCCGGTCCCGCCGGGGACGGCAGCGGAGGCCGGAGCAGGGGCGGTGGCCACGGGCAGGGGCGAGTGCGTGACGTCGGGCGGTGGTGTGGCGTCCGTCCAGAATGCGCGTGCGGGCCCGATGTCCTGACGTGCGAGCCACTGCGCGTAGTCGCCCATGTCGGGGCGGCGTTCGCCGCCCGGCAGGGTGCCGTCGGCCAGGTAGGCGCGGTAGAACTCCCGCAGCAGCAGGCGCGCGCTCCAGTCGTCGAGCAGTGCGTGGTGGTAGGTGAGCAGCACCCGGGTGGGGGGTGCGGTGACCGAGGCGGCGGGGCCGCCGCCCAGTACGGTCACGCGCAGCGGTCCGGGGCGGCGCGGGTCGAGTCCGCGGCGCCGGTCGTACTCGACCACGGCTGCCCAGTCCTCGGCGCTGTGCGACAGCCTTACCACTTCTGCCCTGACCCGGTCGTGCACCACGATCCGCGGCTCGGGGCCGTCGGTGAAGGCGGAGCGCAGCACGCTCTCCCGGTCGATGAGGGACTGCCAGGCGGCGGTGAAGCGTTCGGGGTCGAGCGGCCCGTGCCAGACCCAGGTGAGCTGTTCGACATGGTGGCCGGTGCCCGGGTGGGCGTCGGCGTCGGTGAGCAGTTCGTGCTGGAGCGGGCTCGGCGCGACGGCGCGTACAAAGCGGCCGGCCGGGGGCGGGTCCGTGAGGAGGTCGGCCAGCAGGCCGGCCGGGAACTCCCCGGGGGTGCCCGTGGTGAGTCTCAGGGTGTGCAGGCCTGGTCCGTGGGGCCGGAGCCGGTGCTGCCAGGCCGGGCCGTCCGGCCGGCGGGCGGCGATCCGGTCCAGCGCCGCTTCGAGGCGCCGGGTGTCCAGGGGGCCCCGGAGCTCCAGGAACGGCGGGGCGTCATAGGGGGGTTCTCCGGGGTCGACGACGACGGTCATCGGCTCGTCCGGCGGCATGCGTGAGAAATGGCTGGCGGTCATGGTGTGTTCGGGGCGCGTACCCCCTCCCTCCCCTCTCTGCGAGTACGGAACGAGTGTGCGAGGCCCGCCCGTGCGGGCCTGATACGGCGTCGGCACGGTGGTGGGCCGGGAGTTCGGCTGTCGGTGGGGTGGTCATCGGAGCGGGCTCAGCGGTCCGCGCAGTCCTGCCTCGAACGCGTAGATGACGGCTTGGACGCGGTTGCGCAGCCGTAGTTTGCCGAGCAGGTTCTGCACATGTGTCTTGACCGTGTGTTCGGAGAGCGTCAGTGAGCCGGCGATCTCCGTGTTGGTCAGGCCGCGGGCGAGCAGCCCGAGTACCTGCCGCTCGCGGTCGGTGAGCTGTTCGGGGCCGACGTCGGAGATGGCCGGGGCGGTGTGGCGGTCGGGCGTCGCGGGCTCGGTGGCCTGCGGTGCGATGGTGTATCCGGCGGCGGTCAGGACGATGGCGGAGGCGAGCTGGGTGGCGGTCACCGTCCCGGGCAGCCGGCTGTGCGCCGGTTCGGGTCCGGCGGCCGGTTCGGGGCCGCCGATGGTGAGCAGCCGGCAGTCCGGCGGGAGCGTTCCGGGGCCGGGGCCGCCGTGGGCGAGGACGACGTCCGGCCGCAGGTCGGTGAGGCCGGCCCCCGGCGCCCCGTCGCCCACGACGTGGATGGCGGGCCGGCCGTCGAGCAGTGCTCTGATGCCGCCGCGGGCCAGGATGTCGCTGCCCTGTACGTACACCCGTACCGGCGTGGTCGCTCCGGCCGCGCGGGGCGTGGTGGGCGGCGCGCCGCCGGGCAGTACGTGCAGGGTGGCGCGGCGGTGCGTGAGCGCAGAGAGGTCCCGTTCTCCCACGGACAGCCTCCTCGTTCTCCTGTCGGCAACCGTCATCCGGCACGCTAGCCGTGCGGGAGAGCGGGGCCGGATTTCTCCAGCCGCTCTGGACGGATCCGCGAACGTGTCCGGGGTGTCAGCCGGGGGCGAGGAGTGCCGCGACGGCTTCCATGAACCCTTCGTCGAGCATGGTGCGGACCGCCGTGTCGCGCGAGGTGTCCAGTCCGGAGTCGTGGCAGGCCACGCTGACCAGGTAGCGGCCCAGCACCCGGTGGGTGGTGAACGCCCATTCGTCGCGGGCGGCCGGTGTCCCGTCGGGGGTGAGCAGGCCGGCCGTGCCGAAGCCGAATTCGGTGAAGCCGAGCCGCAGTCCCTGGCCGAGTGCCTTGGTGTAGGCCTCCTTCAGCGTCCACAGCCGCAGCAGTTCCGCCGTCTGTTCGGCCTCGGGCAGTGCCGCGAGACCGGCGCGTTCGGCGGGTGTGCAGACGTGGCTCTGGAGGAGTTCGAACGACATGTGCCGGTCGGCGGGTTCGGCGTCGACCCCGATCCTGCCGTTGCGGCTGATTCCGACGGCGATCAGGTCGTCGGTATGGGTGAGGCTCACGTCGATCTGGTCGAGCCCCCGCAGATAGGGCCGTCCGCCGATCTTGTACGCGAGGTCGAGTTCGGCGGGCCGGGTGCCCAGCGCGGCCGCGGCCGTGAACTTGGTGGCCAGCCGGGAGGCGACGAAGCGGTAGCGGACGGTGGGGTCGTTGGTGCGGCGGTAGCGCTGCCAGTCCCGGCCGAGCAGCGGGCGCAGCGAGGGGTCGGCGACGGCTCCGGGGAGCCATTCCCCCCAGGTGGTGTGCACCACGGCGTTGCCGCGCAGGTCCATGCCCTCGCGCACCGGGTCCCACGGTCCGTCGGGGCCGCTGACGTGGATCGGCTCGGTGATGCGTGCCGTGTCGCCCGGTGCCGCGGTCGTCGGCTCTGCCTGCGTCAACGGTCGTTCCTTCCCTGGGTCGTTGCCCGCCTTGTTCCTGGGCCGTGGGCGCTGCCGTTTCACTGGGTGAGGGTGATGCCGCCCAGGTCGCAGCTGCGGCCTGTCCGGTAGCGGCGGACCAGTTCGTCCAGTACCTGTGCCTGGCAGCCGTCGGGCAGTTCGGGTACGGGGATGCCGAGCCGTTCGCCGAGCCGGGACAGGGCGAGCACCGCCCAGGACGAGTCGGCGAGGAACGGGTCCCGGCCGTCCTGGCCCTCCCACACGCCGAGTACCGCGGCGGCCGCGACGATCAGGCTGTAGCGGTCGCTGAGTGCGCACACGGCGGGGTCGGCGGGCGTCGTGGTGCCGTACGCGGGCAGCCGGCGGCACTCCTCGCGCAGTGCGCGCAGTTCGGTGACGAAGCCCTCGGCCAGTTCGGCGAGCGCGGTGATCTGGCCGCCGAGGCCGCGGGACGAGGCGAGGCGGGCGGCGGAGCCGACGAGGGAGGCGGCCATGAAGTCGCCGCCGCCCGCGATGCCCAGCAACCGGTATTCCAGCAGCGGGAGTTCGGCTCCCTGGCAGAAGAGTTCGGGCGGTGGTTCCTCTTCCGTGAACCAGGAGCGTTCGGCGAGGCCGCGCAGTTGGGGGACGATCACGGCCTGGCAGGAGGCGGTTCCGGCGTGGCCGAGTCCGGCGACGGGCAGGTCCCGTACGAGCTTGCCGAGCGCGCCGTACTCCGGGCTGTCGTGCTCGTAGCCGCGCGCGCCCAGGACGGTGGCGAGCTCCTCCAGATTCTCGCGCAGCAGGTCGGGCACCACGTACTTGACGGCGGCGGCGAGGACATGGGCCCGATCGGGCAGCAGGCTCAGCGCGCGCAGGGCGGCGGTGGCCATGCTGTCGCAGGCCAGCAGGTCGGCGAAGACTCCGGTCAGCGGCTTGTGCCAGCGGCGTGCGACGGGGCCGCTGCGTCCGGTGGTCGCGGCCCGTACCGCGGAGTGCAGGACGGTGTCCGCGGCCGCGGTGACGACGCCGCAGATGAGGCTGCGGTTGACCTGGAAGGTGCGCAGGGCGAGGGCGACGCCCTCTCCTGTGCTGCCGACGCGTGCGTCGTCGGGGACGGTGTAGTCGGTGAACTCCAGTCCGGAGAAGAGCGCTCCGCGCATGCCGGGGGTGGTGACG
This sequence comes from Streptomyces sp. NPDC093149, assembly GCF_044754145.1. Lineage (NCBI taxonomy): Bacteria > Bacillati > Actinomycetota > Actinomycetes > Kitasatosporales > Streptomycetaceae > Streptomyces > Streptomyces sp. NPDC093149. The sequence goes on along the minus strand of NZ_JBIVON010000041.1, from coordinate 7,681 downwards.
CGCGGCAGGTGCCGCACTGACGGGTTCCCCTGCCGGGCGTGGTGCAGGAGCAGCACCGAGTGGCTGCGCGGTCCGCGGGCCGGGTCGGTGCGGGCGTAGACGACCTGGGCGTCGGCGCGCGCGGCGTTGATGATCACGTCTTTGCGGCCGTCCAGCCGGTAGCCGTCGGGGGTGGTGTCGGCGGTGAACTCGTGCCGCAGGATCGCGTTGGAGTGGGCGAGTTCGTGGTGGAGGATCGTGGCCCGGCCGCCGCCGAGCAGCAGGTCGGCGGTGCTGCGCCGCTGTTCGGGGGTGCCGGCCGCCCAGACGGCGCCGGTGGCGAACAGCGAGGTGATGCCGTAGCCGAAACCGAGGGCGACGTCGCGGCGGAAGACGGGGCGCAGGACACGGGCGAGCAGGTCGGCCCGGGTGAGCCGGCCGCCGTACTCGACGGGTACGAACTCGGCGCCCAGGCCCGTGTCGGCGAGGAGGTCCTCGGTGTCGCCGGGCGGGGTGCTTCGGGCGTCGGCGGCGAACAGGGCGCGCAGCCCGTGCGGGTTCGCGGGGTCGTAGGGGTCGCCGAGCAGCGCTTCGAGCCGGGACGCCCGTAGGTCTGCGTCGGCCTCCCACCGGCTGCGACCGGTGGCCGTGGTTCCGGTGATCTCGGCGGTGGTGGTCATGGCAGCGGGGGTCAGCTCCGTCGTCGCAGGGTGCGCGCCAGGTGTCGCGCCCGTACGCACGATCCTGGCGGGGGCGCCTCGCACGGTGCTGGAGCGATGCTCGATGCATCGTCCGTCATTCCTCGATCGGTCACCGAGCCGCCCGGAATCGAGATCCGGCCATCATTCGGTTCACGTCCGAGAACGACTCAAGTGTGATTCGAGCAGAATTCCAGGAGAAATTGAGCAGCATTCGAGTGGGCGGAAGAAAAAGAAAGGCTGCCGTCGCCCTCCCGGGGCGGCAGCAGCCTTTTCCCTGTCCGGCGTCACCCGGTCTTACGGCGGAAGTACCGCTTCTTTCCGGCTGTTCCGCTCATGTTCTTGACCTTCAGGCGCCCCTCCTCGTGGGCCTGCTTGGCCCTGTTCGTATTGCTCTTGCGCTCGAGCGCCTCGCGGAATTTCTGTCGGGCATCGTTCTCTTCGACATCAATGCGCGGCGTGTCGGTCATGCGAACCTCCTGGACGCAATGGACAGCCCTGTCAGCCTGACACAGGAATTAAGAGCGGGCCAGATTTACTTTCGGTCAGAGAGAATTGGATTCTTCCTATACCGGGTCCGGTGCGAGGCGTTCGGCCGTTCCGTTGTGTTCGCCGGATTCGGCCGCGGCGTCGCTGTTCTCCGCGGCGCCGCTGCCCGGAAGGAAGGAACTGAGCACGGTGGTCAGTACGAAAACGCCCACGTTGCACCAGAGCACCGAGGACGTCACGGAGCTGAAGTGTCCGGCGCCGGCGCTCGCCCCCACCCCGCCTTCCACTCCCCCGAAGTAGAGGGCGCCGAGGATCGCCACACCCGCGGCCGTGCTGAACTGGATGGCGGCGTTGAGCACCCCCGAGCCGGCGCCCGCGTCCTGCGGAGGCACATCGCCGAGGACCACGGCGGTCAGCACGGGCGTGGTCAGACCCATGCCGCAGCCCATGACCAGCTCGGCGCCGGCCAGTTGCAGCCAGGACAGCTCTCCGCTCCCGGCCGACCAGACCGCGAGCAGGGTCCACAGCGCGCCGCAGGCCATCAGGAGGGATCCGAAGCGTACGCACAACCGGCCCCGGCCTGTGCCGAACTTCCAGGCGATCTGGAAAGTGGCGGTGATGCCGACCGGCCATGCCGCGGTGACCAGGGCGGTCTTCACGATGGACCAGCCGAGACCGGTCTGCAGGTGGTAGGTGAGGACGAGGAAGAACGACGCGACACCACTGAAGACCAGCAATGTCACCGTCAGGCCCACCACGGTGGAGCGGTGCCTGAAGAGTGTCGGCGGGATCAGCGCGGAGCCGTCGCGCCGGTGTCGACGGCGCTGCTGCGCGACGAACAGGGCGAGCACCACGGCCGCGACGCCCATGAACACGAACATCCAGCCGGGCCAGCCCTGTTCACGCCCCTGGATGAGGGGACAGAGGATTCCCAGGGAGGCGGTCGTCAGCAGCACCACACCGACGATGTCGAGCCGCAGCGCCTCGTCCGAACGGGACTCGGGCATGCTGCGGGCGGACAGCACCAGGGCGATCAGCCCGAGCGGCACGTTCAGCAGGAAGATCGCACGCCAGCCGAGGCCCAGGAGGTCGAGTTCGGTCAGCATCCCGCCGAGGAGCGGCCCCCCGACACTGCCCAGGCTCAGAGCGGCCCCCAGCACGGCGAACGCCCGTGCCCACTCGTCCCGGTGGAACATCGTGACGATGACGGAGACCGCCTGCGGAACCATCAGGGCCGCCATGAACCCCTGCGCGAACCGTCCCGCCACCAGCACTTCGGGCAGCACCGCGGTGCCGCACACGATGGAGGCCACGGTGAAGCCGGCCACCCCGGACATGAACAGCCGTTTGCGCCCGTAGATGTCGCCCAGCCGGCCACCCGTGATCAGGAACAGGGCGTAGGCCAGTGCGTAGCCGGCCAGCGTCCACTGGGCCGCGGTGAAACCGGCGCCCAGGTCCCGCTGGATGGTGGGGAGGACGACGGTGACGGCGTTCGCGTCCAGGTTGTCGAGGAACGAGGCCAGGGTGACCACGACCAGGGCGATCCACCGGTGCGGCGACGGTGCGCGGTCGCCGGACTCCCCGACCGGGCCGGAGAGGTCCTGCGGCCGGTCCGGGGTTCCCGAAGTCTGCGACGATCGCGGTTCAGAAGTGTTCTTATTCATCACAGGCTTTCCTCACGTCGCTTTTCCGAGGACGGCATCGAGTGCCCGGTCCATGTCGTCGTCCGACAGTTCGCTCGCGACCTGCAGCGCTTCCGCGGCCGTGCGCGCCCCGCCGGAGGAATCGGCCTGCGGCTGTGCGAGCTCCAGCAGTTGCGCCAGCAGTCCGCTCTGCAGAAGCTGCTCGGGGGTCACCCGCCCGAGCGCCCATTCGGCCGCCTTCGCCGGATCCTGCGGCGGCCCGGACTCCCCGGACGCCGTGCCGAGGTCCAGGCGTACGTACAGGAACTCGGCGATGGCCCGCGAGGTCGGGTAGTCGAACGCCAGCGTGCTCGGCAGGGCCACCTCGGCGTACGCGGAGAGACGGTTGCGCAGTTCCACCGCCATCAGGGAGTCCCAGCCGAAGTCCCGCAGCGACTTGTCCGCGGGGACCGCGTCCGCGCCCTGCAGACCGAGTACGCCGGACACCTCCTGGCGGACCGCACGCAGCAGTGCGGCGACCTGGTCCTCCGCGGACAGCCCGACCAGCCGTTCGTGGAACGACTCGGTCCGTGCGACGGCCTCCTGGGCCCGCCGCAGTCGCGGCCGTACCAACGCCGCGAAGAGCGGGGCGGCTTCGTCGCCGGGGCCGTGCTGCAAGCCGGCCACATCGAGCTTGATCGGTATCAGCCGGGTCTCCGGGCGCCCCAGCGCGACGTCCAGCAGCCGCATTCCCTCCTCCGCGGACAGGGCCTGCGAGCCCCGTCTGCGCAGCCGGGCGAGCTCCGCCTCGCCCAGGCGGGCGGTCATGCCGATACCCGCCTGCTCCCAGAGCCCCCAGGCCAGGCTCACCGCGCAGAGCCCGAGCTTGCGCCGGTGCGCCGCGAGCGTGTCGAGGAACACATTGGCCGCCGCGTAGTTGCTCTGTCCCGGCGCTCCGAACGTGCCGGCCGCCGAGGAGAAGAGCACGAACGCGGCCAGGTCCAGCCCGGCCGTGAGCTCGTGCAGATGCAGCGCGCCCGAGACCTTGGGGGCGAGCACCCGCGTGAAGCGCTCCGCGCTCTGGTTGCGTACGACGCCGTCGTCGAGCACGGCCGCCAGGTGGAAGACCCCGGTCAGCGGGTGCTCCGTACCGATCTCGGCCAGGACGTGCGCGACCTCCGCACGCTTCGACACGTCGCAGGCGAGCACACGGACGCTTTCGGCGCCCGCCTCGGTCAGTTCCGCCACGATCTCCTCGGTGCCCGGCGCGTCGGGACCGCGGCGGGAGGTCAGGACCAGGTGCCGTGCACCGTGCTCCACGACCAGGCGCCGGGCGACCAGCCTGCCGAGTTCGCCGGTGCCTCCGGTCAGCAGGACCGTGCCCGCACCGTCCAGGGCCTGCGGAACCGTGAGGACCAGCTTGCCCGTCGTACGGCCCTGAGCCATGATCCGGAAGGCGCTGGGGGCCTCCCGCACGTCGAACGCCGCGTACTGGAGCGGTGTGACGGCCCCCTGCCCCAGGAGGGCGACCAGTTCGCACAGCATTTCCTGAATGCGATCAGCACCGCTCTCGACCAGGTCGAACGCGCGGTAGCGGACTCCGGGGTGCTCCGCGGCGACCTCATCGGCGTCCCGCACATCCGTCTTGCCCATCTCGAGGAACTGGCCGCCCCTGGGCAGCAGCCGCAGCGACGCGTCGACGAACTCCCCGGTGAGGGCGTTGAGCACCACGTCGACACCCGCACCGTCCGTGGCCGCCAGCCATTTGTCCTCGAACTCGGTGTTCCGCGAGGACGCGATGCGGTCGTCGGTCAGGCCGAGCTGTCGCAGCGTGTCCCACTTGCCGGTGCTCGCCGTACCGTAGACCTCGCAACCGGCGTGGCGGGCGAGCTGCATGGCGGCCTGCCCCACACCTCCGGCCGCCGCGTGGACGAGAACCTTGTCCCCCGGGTTCAGCGTCCCGAGATCCGTGAAGGCGTAGTGCGCGGTGAGGTAGGCCAGCGGGACGGTCGCCGCCTCGACGAACGTGAGCGAGTCCGGGATGCGGACCATCCAGCGGGCGTCCACGCGCACCTCGGACCCGAAGGTGCCCACCGCCAGGCCCATCACCCGGTCGCCCACGCGCAGGTGGCCGACCCCGGGCCCGGTCTCCAGGACGACACCCGCACATTCCAGGCCCAGCTTCGGGGCATGCACCATGTCGAGTGCGTTGAGCACGTCACGGAAGTTCATCCCGGCGGCCCGGACGCCCACCCGGACCTCACCGTCGGCCAGCGGTTCGCTGTGGTCGACGGGCCGGAAGAAGAACGTGTCCAGCCTGCCCTTCTCCTGGATGTCCAGGTGCCAGGGCTGCTCCCCCGTTTCCGGGACGAGCGTGTCCGGCGAGCCGGTCTTCCGCGCCCGCACCAGACGGGGGGCCAGTACGCCTTCCCCCCGGACCGCCAGTTCGGGCTCGGTGTCCGTGGCGAGGACCCGGCGCAGCAGTTCCCCGTCCGGCAGGTCGGCACCGATGTCGACCAGCCGGAGTCCCCGCTCGGGATGCTCGGCCCGAGCCACTCGGACCAGCCCCCACAGCGGCGCGTGCGCCAGGGACCCGATCATGTCGACCGGGCCGGCCGGGACCGCCTCCCGGGTCACCCAGACGACGTCGGTGCCCTCGGAACGCGGATCGTCCAGGAAGGTCTGCAGCCACTCCAGCACCCCGGTGACCACGGCCTGGGCTCGCAGGTCCACGGCGTCCCCGCCGTCACCGGACGCGTCCGGCGCGGTCAGGTCGACGATCACCGTACGGGGACGGCCCTCGCCGAACTCGGGAAGGGCACCGACGGGCGCGACGGCATCGATCCCCAGCGTCTTCGCGACGATCCCGCCCGGTCCGATCACCAGCAGGCCGTCGGACTCCTCCGAGAACGACCGGGGTTCCTCGGAGAGCGTCTGCGGCTGGAACTCGACACGGTAGAGGTGCTCGGTGTCGTGGGTGCCGGTGTTCCCGAGCTGTGCGGCGCCGGCGCGCTTGAGCTCAAGGCCGACTGCGCTCGCCACGGGTTCTCCCGCGGCGTCGGAGGCCAGGATCGTCGCAGTCGAATCGCCGGTGAGCTCGATACGGACCCGCAGTTCCCTGCCGCCGACGGCCGAGAGTTCCACCCCGGACCACATGAACGGCAGCAGGACCCCGTCGGTGTCCTCCCCGTCGGCTCCGAGGCCCGTTGCCGCGAAGGCGTGAAGGGCCGCGTCGAGAAGCGCCGGATGGATCGCGAAACCGTCGGTGCCGGAACTCGCCTCGTCCGGGAGCCGGACGAGACCGTACGCCGTGCCGCCCTTGCGCCAAAGCTCGGCGAGGCCCTGGAACGTCGTTCCGTACTGCAGGCCCTGTTCGAACAGCCCCTCGTAGAAGCCGTCGAGGCTCACCCGCTCCGCACCGGCCACCGGCCACTCGCGCAGCTCGGCCACCGCCGTCTCCTGCGCCGCGCCGGGCGACGTGTCGGTCAGCGAACCCGTGGCGTGCTTGGTCCAGGGAGCCGAGTGGGACGAACCACCCGGCCGGCTGTAGATCTCCACCGGCCGGCTGTTCCCGTCGAAGGCGGAGCCGACCCGCACCTGAAGGCGGAGCTCCTCGTCGGCGGCGAGCACCAGCGGCCGGGACAGCGTCAGCTCGCCGACTCCGGCGGCACCGATGTGATGTGCTGCGGTGAGCGCGAGTTCGAGGAGACCGGTGCCGGGGACCAGGACGGTCCCGAAGACGGCGTGGTCCTTCAGCCACGGCTGGTCGGCGAGCGAGAGCCGGCCGGTGAACAAGTGGCCTTCACCGTCGGCGAGTTCGGTCACCGCGCCCAGCCAGGGGTGTGGTGAGGCTTCGAGGCCGAGCGATCCGGCGTCGCCGGTGGATTTCGGGACCGGGAGCCAGTAGTGCTCGCGCTGGAAGGCGTAGGTGGGCAGGTTCAGCAGAGAGCCGGTGTCCGCCCCGAGACCGAGGGCCCGGTCCCAGTCGAGCTGGTGGCCCTGGACGTGCAACAGGCCGAGGTTGCGAAGGAGTTGGTTGGTGGTGCCGTGGTCGCGGGCGAGGGAGCCGACGACGATGCCGCCGCGCTCGGCGCTGCCGTCGGTGAGCGGCATCGACAGGACCGGGTGGGCGGAGATCTCGACGAAGACGGTGTGGCCGTCGTCCAGGAGCCGGTCCAGGGCGCGGTCGAAGCGGACGGGCTCGCGCAGATTGCGGCACCAGTAGCCACCGTCCAGACCGGTCCCGTCGGACACCTCACCCGTCACCGTGGAGTAGAACGCGATCTGTGCTCGCTGCGGCACCAGATCCTCGAACTTCGAGGCGAGGTCCGGGAGAAGCGGATCCATCTGGGCGTTGTGGGACGCGTAGTCCACATTGATCCTGCGGGCATAGACATCCCGCTCCTGAAGCTCGGAGACAATCTGTGCGATCGCGTCCGCCCCGCCGGAGATGATCGTCGACCCGGCAGTATTGACCGCCGCGACCGACAGGGCATCGCCATAGGGGGCGAGGAAGTCCTCCACCACCGCGACGGGGCGTTCGATCAGCGCCATCCCGCCCTGTCCGGCGCAGGCCAGGACGGCCTTCGAGCGCTGGGCAACGATCTGCGCGCCCTGCTCCAGAGCGAGAGCACCACTCACCACCGCGGCCACCACCTCACCCTGCGAATGACCCACCACCGCCGCCGGCTCCACACCCAGCGAACGCCACAGCGCGGACAGGGCCACACCCATCGCGAACAGAGCCGGCTGAACCACATCGACCCGGTCGAACGGCGGGTGCTCCCCCTCCTCACCAGCCAGCACCTCACGCACCGACCACCCCGTGAACGGCCTCAACGCCACATCACACGCATCCACCGCCCCCGCGAACACCTCACTGGAGGCCAGAAG
>NZ_JBIVON010000040.1:0-30273 GCF_044754145.1 Streptomyces sp. NPDC093149 | reverse complement strand
GATCCCACTCCGCATTCGTCAGATCCCCACGTCCCATCCCACCACCCTGACCTCAACACCCCACCCCTGTCAGGAGATCCGAGAAACAGACCCTAACCCTCTACAAGGACATCGACCAGAACGGTTTCCACGGCGAGATCCAGGTCAAGAAGCCCAACCGGCTCTGGACGCACGCCACCATCCTGGGCGCCGGCGACTACACGGACAACCGCCACCCGGACGACTTCCTGGTGCGGTGGTCCGACGGTGAGGTGTCCATGTACCCGGATGCTGACGAGACCGGCCTGAACCGCGAGATCACGCTGGTGTACCCGCCTGCGTAGGGCCTCCTGCCAGCTAGAGAAGGGCTTTCCCATGGGGAGAGCCCTTCTCTCGTCGGATCGCCCTCCTCACATCCGGGAGGGCTTCTTCTTGTCGAAGAGCCAGGTGTTGAAGAGCGCGGTCAAGTCCTTCCCGGACTTGCTCTCGCACAGGGCGATGAACTGCCGGGTGTCAGCATTGCCGTGCCGGTGCTGCCGGGTCCAGGTACGAAGGATGTCAAAGAAGGTCTCGTCGCCGACGGCCCTGCGCACCTTGTGCACGACCATGGCGCCGCGTCCGTAGACGGGCGGGTCGGAGACGCGCCCTCCGCTGGGCGGATCCGCCGGCGGGAACGCCCAGATGCCCTCGCTCTCGGCGTCCGTGCCGTCGTAGAAGTCCTCGAAGATCTCCGTAGTGCTCCTGTTGCCCCGCTCCTCCTCCCAAAGCCACTCCGCGTAGGTGGCCAGACCCTCGCTGAGCCACATGTCCTTCCACTTGCGCGGGGTGACGGAGTTGCCGAACCACTGGTGTGCCAGTTCGTGCACGAGCAACGCCTCTTCGGGCGCCTTGCCGAAGTAGGGCTTGGTCTGGGTCTCCAGGGCGTAGTCGAGCCCGGGCAGGTGATCGACGATGGCACCGGTCGAGGAGAAGGGGTAGGGGCCGAAGCGTTTGCGGGCCCAGTCGACGATCTCGGGCACCAGGTCTGCGACATCGGCGGAGTCTTCGGCCTCGTCGGGGTCGATGGCGACGTAGACGGGCACGTCACCGTCCGTCCGGCCCTTGTGGACCTCGAAGTAACCGACGGAGACGTGGGCGAGGTAGCTGGCCATGGGCTCCTCGGTGCGCCAGTGCCGGGTCACCGTTTTCCCCTTGTCCTCCTCCGTGATCAGCTCACCGTTGCTGATCACGTCGTAGGGGTCGCCGTCCTCGTCCTTGGGCACGGTGACTGTGGTGTCGTACGTGGCCTTGTCCGACGGGTGATGGTTGCCCGGGAACCAGGTCATGGAGCCGGACGGCTGCCCCAGGGCCGTCGAGCCGTCGTCGGTCTCTATCCAGCCTTGTAGGCTTCCATCGTCGTCCTCAAGCGTGCGCGGTGTGCCGTCGTAGGTGATGACTGTCTTGAAGACTTCGCGGTTCCGTAGCGTCTTCGCCGGTGTCACGAGCAATTCGTCGCCCGAGCGAGCGACTTGGGCCTTGGCTCCTTGCACCGTGGCGGTGCGTACCCGCAGCCCTGACAGGTCGAGGTTGAAGCGGCTCAGGTCCTGGGTGGCGCGCGCTGTGATGACCGCCGTGCCCTTCAGGTGGTTGGTCTCGGGTACGTAATCCAGTGTCAGCCCGTAGTGCACCACGTCGTAGCCGCCATTGCCGAGCGCGGGGAACAGCCGATCCCCCACTCCGGCCGTGCCGGGCTTTCCGACGACGGCACCGTTTCCCGGTGCGGAGCCGGTACAGGACGTCGTCACGGCCAGGAGGAGTGCGGTGGCCGGAGCCCAGCCGTACAGACGGCCCGGGACCGCCGACCGAGGCCGGCTGCCCTTCGCCATATGCGGTTTCATCTCGTGTCTCCCATCGATCGCAGGACGCGAGACGTCAGAAAGTCGGCACCGTCTATTGGTTGCTTCAAGATTGGCAAAAGTTCTTTGTGCGCCTTGTGGATGACGAGGTTGGCGAGGGTCTCGTCGGTGCTGGCGGGCACATCTACAGCCTGCTCGTCGAACTCCAGCCCCACTGACGCGTCTGGCAGAACCACTGACGTTGTCGTGACAGACGACAGTGGTTCAAAACCCGGTTTTGAACCACGCTCAGATCAAGGTCGGCTCACCGGGTCCTTCAATGCCCTACTTCGCGAGCAAAGTCAGCGGGAGCAGCGGTCAAGCCTGACGAGGAGCAGACTTCAAGCGCAAAGGGCCCTGAAACGCACAAAGGCCTGCACTCCCTGCGGACGCTGGGGAGTGCAGGCCTTTGTCTTACCGGTCGCTCGGTCAGGTCGCCCAGGTCACGGGTGCACCTGCGTCGGGATTGGGGACGCTGGTGGTGGTCGCCGGGACGGCGGGGTGCCGCATGGCTACTGGTGAAGAGGCAGTGTTCCGACCCTGCGCAGTTCCTCGGTGATCGCCGCAGCGCCCTCGGAGATGAGCGACAGCAACCACGCTGCTGAGCGCTGGTCTCCCACGCCGGTGGTCTCCTGATCGACGCGTATCTTGGGCAGGAGATCATCGACGCCCGCGACGCCGGGCTGCTGCGGCCGCTCACGCTTTAACCCTGACAGAAGATTCGATTTAACTCTTACGTTTAACCCGTTCAGTTAACGAATGAGCCTTCGTCGCCCACGCCGACGACTCAGGGCACACGGTGAGCTGGCCGGGATGTCCTGTTCCAGATAACTGTTGGCATGGTGAGGCCCTGACCTGCTGTGCTTACGGTTGAGTGAAACGAACGCGCCCTTCCCGTCCCGCTCATCCGTAGTCAGCCGCCTCTATGGCGTGCGCGGAAGTCCACTGATCCGCTTGGAGGTCTCATGTCCCTGCAGATGGAATTGGTCGCGATAACGCTCGATTGCCCTGATCCGCTGGCTCTGGCGGCGTTCTATCAGCAGGCCACCGGCTTTGAACCGCACCCGAAGTCTGATGCCGAGTTCGCCGGTCTCAACCGTGAGGACGGACTCTTCATCGGCTTCCAGCGGGTCGAGGACTACCGGGCTCCGAGTTGGCCTGGCCAGATCGTTCCCCAGCAGCTTCACATCTGCTTCAAGGTCGCGGAGAGCCTGGACGAGGCCGAGGCCCGGCTGCTGGAGCTGGGTGCGGGCAATCCGGATCACCAGCCGCACGGGGACAAGGCGCGTGTCCTCACCGACCCTGCTGGACATCCCTTCTGCATCGTCACGCGCTGATTGGCGTTCTCGCGGCAACGAGTGTGGCTATGGCGGCGGGGTTGCCGAGCCGATACTCGATCTCCGCAGCCGATGACCTGACGGTTTTCGTGAGCCAGACGTGGCCGGTGCCGCGAATTGGGCTCTCGGTGGGGAAGCGCTGGTGGAACTGGGCGATGCTGCCGAGGGAGACGTAGAAGTCGTCGCTCATCCATGCCCGCCGCAGGTCGCCGACCAGTACCAGTCGCACCAGTTGCCCTGGCCTCGGAAAGTCGGGAACCGGCGCTCGGGCCGTACCGACTCGAACCGCACCGGCGTTTCTTGAGCCCGGCTCATAGGTCGGTGAAGGGTACGGGCATCTCCTGACAGCAGTTCCCTGTAGGGCGTTCCGACGAGATCAGTGGGTGGCGTGTCGGTGCGGGGTGAGCACCGCCAGCTCGCAGTCGAAGCCCACTACCAGCCGACCGTCGGGAGCTACCTCCAGCGCCGAGATCGGCGCGGGGAACACCACTTCCTGATCCGCCTGGTCGCCGGTGGCCAGGTCCCAGAAGCGGACGGTCCGGTCTTGGCCACCGGTGACGGCGACCGGCTGACCGCCCAGCACGGTCACTGCCAGGGTGAGTACTCCCTCGACGTGGGCTGCCACGGGCTCGCCGACAGCTTGCGCGCTGGCCACATCCCACATCCGCAGCGTCCCGTCAGCGCACCCGGCGACGGCGGTCGGGCCGCCATCGATGAGGGCTGTCGCCATGGAATTGATCAGTACATCGCTGGTGAGCGTGCTGAGCGGTTCGCGCGCGGCCAGGTCCCACACGCGCAGCGACCGGTCGACACTGGCCGAGATCGCCACGGCGCGCCCGGCGACGGTGCACGTCGTCAGGCTGTTGATCGCGTCTTCGTGGCCGAGCAGGCCCGCGCCGACCGGTCGCAGGTCGATCAGGTCCCACGAGCGGACGGCACCGTCACGGTCTCCGGTGATCGCGACCGGCCGCCCGTCCAGCACGGTCGTGGTCACGGCGCTCAACCACGGAGTCCGCCCCTGGAGCTTGAGAGGCACGCCGATCAGGCGGCCGGTGCTCAGATCCCAGACACGGACCGCGTGGTCCCAGCAGCCGGTGACAACTACGGGGCGGCCGTCGAGGTCGCAGGTCGCCATGACAGTGGCCGTGCCGTCATCGGAGAACGGCTCACGGGCCGGCTCTCCGGTGGCGAGGTCCCAGACGCGCACCGCATCCCGGCCGAGGGTGACAGCGGCGAGGCGGCCGTCGACCGTGACCGTCGAGACGGCGTCCACTCGCCGCACGTGGCCGTCCCTCGGCGCCCCGACCCGCGGTTCTGCGGTCAGGTCCCACACGCGCATCGTCTTGTCCTCACCCCCGGCAATGGCTACGGGGCGGCTGGCGACGGTCGTGGTGGTCAGGGCGTGGATCTTGCCGGTGGGGCCGGTGAGGGGGACGGCCGCGGGTCGGCCGGTGGCGAGGTCCCAGACGCGGATTCCGCGGTCCTCGCCGGCGCTGAGGGCGACCGGGTGGCCGTCGAGGATCCCGGTGGCGACCTTCAACACGTAGCCGATGTGGCCTTCGAGCAGGTCGTCCACTGATCGGCCGGTAGTTGGGTCCCAAATCCCGATGTTCGTGAAGCCGCGGATGACGGTTGCGACCGTGCGGCCGTCCTCCATGGCCGCGAAGGCTATGGCGTCAACGGGGACTCCGCCGGATCGGGTCAGAGGCTCCCCGACCACCTGCCCGGTGGCGAGGTCCCACAGCTCGACGTCCCAACCACCCGTTGCGGCGACCAAGCGGCCGTCGACCTCGGCGGTGGCCACGTACGACGCCTCAATGCAGATGTCCTCGGCATGCCGGTTGACGGGGTCGCCGACCGGTACGCCGGTGGTCAGGTCCCAGACTTGCAGGATCCCGTCGAAGTTCGCGCCGTAGCTGTGGGTGACCGCGATCGGGCGGCCGTCCAGCATCCCGGTCGCCGCCGCGGTCACGACGGTCTCGTCTTCGGGCCCGACGCACCCGACCGGCCCGACGGGCACGGTGGCGGTCAGGTCCCACAGCCGGGCTACGCCGTCGGAGGCACAGGTGACGGCCACCGGCGTACCGTCGACCACCGCCGTGGTCAACGCGCCCACCGCGTCGGCGAAGCCGAGCAGGACGCCTCCAGCGTCATCGCCGGTCAGGTCCCAGCGGCGGACTGTATCGTCGTCACCGACGCTGACGGCGATCGGGCGACCGTCCACCGTCGTCGTCACCAACCGGGTCACCCCGTCGGAGTGGCCGGTCAGCGGTTCGCCGAGCGGCGATGCGGTAGTCAGGTCCCAGATACGCACCTCGCCTTCGATTCCGCCTGTGACGGCTACTGGGCGGCCGTCCACCTCGGCTGTCGCGAGCACGTCCACCAACTCGTCAAAAGCTGCGCCGACTGCCTCGCCGGCGGCCGGATCCCAACGCCATACCGAACCGACGCTTTCGGTGGAGAGGATGACGAGCCGGTCACCGACCATGGCGGTCGCCACCGCCGTGACGGCGTCGCCGCCGCCGACCAGGGGTTCCCCGACCAAGTGGCCGCCAGCCAGGTCCCAGATGCGGACCGTTCCGTCGGCGCCGCCGGTGACCGCGACGGGGCGGCCGTCCAGGGATGCCGTCGCGATGCACGGGATCGCGCCGGTGTGGCCGGTCATCGGTTCCCCGACGAGGCTGCCCGCAGACAGGTCCCAGACTCGGACGACCCCGTCGTCATCGCCGGTGACGACCACGGGCCGGCCGCCCGCGACCGCCGTTGCCACCGCTTTGACGAAGCCGCTGTGGCCGGTCAGCGGCTTGCCGACCGAGCGACCGGTGGCCAGGTCCCAGGCTTCGACCTCGCCGAGCCTTCCGGCCACCAGGACTGTCCGACCACGGAGTTCCGCCGTCGCCACCCCCCACGCCAACCAGCCGGGAAACCCATAAGAGAGGGGAACAAGCTCCGGCAAGAATTGCCGACGGGTGGTGAGGTCCCACACGCGCGCCGACACCTCAGAACCGGTGGTGACGGCGATCGCACGATCCCCCACGACAGCGGTCGCGATAGTGCCCACTGTTTTGTCATGAGCGGTGAACGGCTCCCCGACGGGCTGCCCGGTGACGAGGTCCCAGAGCCGGACAGTACCGTCCACCCTGTCGCCAGCAAGAACGACCTGGCAGCCGTCCACCTCCGCGGTCGCAACGGCGCCGACGGTTCCAGAGTGCCCGACGAACGTGTGCCGAAGCCGAGCGTCAACCTGGCCCCCGGTGGCCCACAGCACCTCCCACACCGCTGCCGCGACGCCGTCCACCCGCACCGCGGCCAGCCGCGAGGCGAGATCATCGGCGCCGAAGCGGACGGCGTCCAGCGCCAGCAGCTGTCGTCGAGCCCGGACGTCATGATCCTGATACAGGTGCGCGGACGCACGATAGACCGCGGCCGCCAACACCTCCTCGGTGCCGGCGGCGCGGTCGAGTGCGGCCAAGACGCGGTCGGGATCAGTTGTCACCAACCACCGCGGGTCGGCCAAGGGCCGGTAGGTCGCCTGCTCGTCGGACATGACATGCACCCTACCCAGCCAGCCGCGATGGCCAGTGGCCATAGCGCCGGTCATATCCAAGGTTCAGTAGCAAGTTACGCACTTCTACGCACAGCCAATACTGAGCTGAACCGGATTTCGTAGCGGCTCTGAAGCCAGGCATGATCGCCTCGGCGGATGGGAGAACACAGGTCCGATGTCTGCACCACGGAAGTACCCCGATGAACTGCGTGAGCGAGCGATCCGTGAGGTCCAGACCTCGGGACGTCCGGTCGCTCATGTGGCCCGAGACCTCGGGATCCACAAGGAAGCCCTGCGGAACTGGGTCCGTCAGGCCGAGGCCGACCAGGGGACCCGGCCCGATCTGCTGACCACCAACGAGCGCGCCGAGCTCACCCAACTTCGCAAGGAAATGGCCGAGTTGCGGCGGGCGAACGAGATCTTGAAAGCCGCTTCGGTGTTTTTCGCGAAGGAGCTCGACCAGCCCCGCACGACTTCGCCGGATCACGGCCGGACGGGCCGATGACTGCCGCCTGCGCGCCTCGCGCCAGGCACGCATGTCGCCGTCGGGAGCGCCCTGGGCCGGCTTCTCCGGCGGGGCGCTGACCTGGGACGGGAACTCCTTTGCCAGACCCCGGTAGCCGGAGTCGACCTCGGCGTGCACATCGGGGTGGAGGCGGAACTGTTCGGCGATTCCCTCGGTACGCACAGCGGTCTGGTCGTGCATGCGGCCCGGGCGGACGACGCCGGAGAACAGGGTGCGGCCCTGGTGGTCGCTGAATGTGGTGGTCTTGATCGTGTTCTGCTTCTTCTTGCCCGAGGCGAAGGCGTTGCGTCCGGGGCGGCCCGCGCGGGGGCGTCGGACCTGGACTTCCGTGCCGTCGAGCTGGATGTCGACGCCTTCGGCATCTGCGTAGGCGAACAGGTCGTCCAGGGTGCGGATGCGCAGACCAGGGCGGCCGGGGATGGCAAAGCCCCGCGCGGCGAGCAAGGGGCTGGTCTCGCGGATCGCGGCGGAGACGGTGGAGCGGTCCACCCCGTACAACTCGGCCAGGGCGGCATGTGGCAGCCCGAGCCGCAGGTGGGCCAGGGTGGCCGCGAGCCGGTCGGTGATCACCAGGCGCGGCTTGCGTTCGGCTCCCTCGCCCCGCCCTGGGTGGCGGCCCGAGCGTCGGCCCTGCACGTGCTGAGGGGCGGGCCCCGCAAGCGGGCCGTCTCCACCCCGGCCGCATTGCCCCGCCTCCCCGCCGCAGCCTTGGCCGCGTTCAGGGTCTGGTGGGCAGGGGCGGCCGGGTCGAAGGTCGCCAGCACCGCGGTGCGGCTGGCATTGCGCGGGTCGCGGATCATCTTCGCTGCCCCGCGGACCCAGACCGGCTGTCCGTCCCGCAGAAACCGGACCGCCCTGGACAACCCGCACGAAGCCACCACCGAAGAACTGCTGCTACGTATATGTGTGGGCGGACGGGGTGCACCCCAAGGTCCGGCTCGGGCAGGCGCACTCCTGCGTCCTGGTGCTGATGGGTGTGCGGCTGGACGGCACCAAGGAGCTGGTCGCGCTGGCCGAGGGGCTGCGCGAATCCACCGAGTCGTGGGCCGACTTGCTGCGCGACTGCTGCAGACGCGGCATGCGCGATCCCGAGCTGGTCGTCGGCGACGGCGCGATGGGACTATGGAAGGCGCTCGCCGAGGTCTTCCCGGCCGCCCGCCACCAGCGCTGCTGGGTCCACAAGGCCCGGAATGTCACGAACGCCCTGCCGAAATCCGCACAGCCGGGCGCGAGGAAGGCGATGCAGGAGATCTACAACGCCGAGGACCGGGCGCACGCTGAGAAGGCGATCAAGGCGTTCGCGAAGACCTACAGCGCCAAGTTCCCCAAGGCCGTCGCGAAGATCACCGAGGACCGGGAGGAGCTGCTGGCGTTCTACGACTTCCCAGCCGAGCACTGGATCCATCTGCGGACCACGAACCCCATCGAGTCGACCTTCTCCACCGTCAAGCTTCGCACCAAGGTGACCCGCGGCGCGGGCAGCCCGGCCGCCGCCCTGGCGATGGTGTTCAAGCTCGTCGAGTCCGCCCAGGAACGCTGGCGCGCGGTCACCGGAGCCCACCTGGTCGCCTTGGTCCGCTCCGGCGCGAAGTTCGAGAACGGCTTCCTGGCCGAGCGTTCTGAGAGGATCGCAGCATGAGCGGCCAACGCCACGCCTCCACCGAATCCCACCGGCCCTTTGCCGAACCGGTCCGGCTCGACCTGTCCGATCCCGACACCCTGCGTCATCTGTGGGACCTTCAGCGGGCCTCCTACGCGGTCGAAGCCCGGCTCATCGGCTTCGACGGCATCCCGCCCCTGCACGAGTCCCTTGAGCAGTTGCGTGCATGTGACGAGTCCTTCCTCGGAGTTCGCGACGAGTTGAGACTTGTTGGAGCGGTCGCCTGGACCCGCTTGCCGAACCGTGCTCTGGACATCTGCCGCCTCGTGGTCCATCCCGTCGCGCATCGCCGCGGCGTCGCAACGGCACTGCTCGACGCTCTGGACTCGATCGAGCCCGCGGAACTGACCGTCGTCTCCACCGGAACCGCCAACCTGCCTGCCGTCGCGCTCTATGGTCGGCGCGGATTCGTCCCTGTCGGCAAGCGCCAGGTCGCGCCCGGCGTCACAGTCACGCTGCTGGAACGCAAGAACGCATCAGCATCTCAACCAATCCACAACTCTTGACAATTGCTCCAGCGAACCGCATCCCGAAACCGCCGCTGACCAGTGACAACACACCACTGTTGGCTGTCTCTCACCACCACTGTCCCGAAACCGAGAAATCGCACGGGGGCATGACGCAATAGGTGCCGCAGGTGATTCCGGCTCCGGGACATCGGCAAGCCCAGGGCACGGTCGCCATGCCGACGCCGACCGCCACCCTGAGGCCGCGGTGGTGCCTCCGGCACCACATGCTGGAACAACCGCCGACGGGCTACCGACCCCAAGGAGGAGGCCTGCGGTCAGTGACCTTTACGGCGCTGTGCGTCGAACCGACGCAGCACCCGCACCAGACGCCACACTCCGGCCGCCGCTCCGAGCAGCGCACCCCCCACCAACGCGCCCTTCCCCGCTGGACCAGAGACGCCAAAAGCCAGCGCGAGGGCCAGAGCGACGGCAAAGACCGCCGCAGCCAGCACGACGGCAGTCACCAGAGCAAAAACGATCTCCACCGTCATTGCGTCCCTTTCCACCGCGACTCACGCCCCATGTCCATGCTGCAAGTCTCACATCACGTCAAGCCATTGCGCCTGGACCGAACAGCACCTGGCTCAGTGGCCGCAGCCGGACATGGGGGTGTCGAGGTACTTCCAGGTCTGGGGTCCGACCTGGCCGTCGGGCTTGAGACCGCTACAGCTCTGCACGGCACGTACGGCGACGTCGGTGAGCGCAGGGCACGAGGCGATCGGGAATACCGGGTGTGCTCACCGGGTCAACGCGAGCAGTTCATCGATCACCGGCTCCTCACCACCGCTACCGAGGTGGGCGATGGCCGCGAACGGCGCGATCACCCGGCTCCAGGCGTGGAGCCGGTCGCCATCGAGCCCGCACGCCGCCGCCACGCGCGCGCAGCGGGTCTCGACGCCCTCCAGCCCGGCGCCGGCCACGACGTAGTCCACGGCGTCGAAGCACGGATCACCCACACATGCCTTCGGATCGATGGCCATGAGACCTCGCTCCGCGCCGCCGTCGAGCACGTTGCCCAGGTGCAGGTCGCCGTGGAGCAGCACGGTGGTTGCTTCCGTGTCCAGCAGCCGCTCGCACCGCTGGATGGCCCTGTCCCACGCGGTGACGTCCATCCGTGCGCTGATGGCAGGCTCGGACAGCCGCCTGCCGACCCGGGCGAAGGCCTCTTCGCACCGCCCACGCAGCACACGCGTGGGCAGCGGAGGCGGAGCGACTCCGTGCAGGGCTGCGAGCAGCTCCGACCACTGTCCCGGAAGCGAAGCAGCAGGCATGTCTTCCACTGGCGTTCCGGGCACGATCTCCTCCAACACCATTGCGCCCGCGTCCTCGTCGACGGCCAGCACGGCGGGCACCCGGCCCGAGGCGGCGAACCACCCCAGCATTCCGGCCTGCTCGGCCATAAGGGCCCGCTCCGGACTGATTTTCAGCACCGCAGGCGTGCCGTCGGGCCAACGGCACCGCAACGCGACCGACGAAGCACCGTCCGGGAGGGGCTCACCGAGCGAAAGGCCCCACTGGGACGTCAGCCGCGTGATGAGACCCGGCGTGTCAGCGCACCACTCGGCAACCTGGGGACCGAATCGACGTACCAACCGCGCAGTGACGCTCTCCACATCCACCAGCAGTCGTTTCACACGGGTCAGTCTGCCGCTCGCGCGATCTTTGTCCAACGCTTTCCCACCACTCGCTGCGACCGCAAGCCGACGAGCGAATTGGACCAGAGCAGTCACCCAGCCCTTCGGCGTGGGAGCTCTCACTCCCCTGACCAGGTAATCCTCACCTGGTGACCAGTCAATCCTCACGACTTGTCCGACACCAGCGCCCAGCCATCAACGCTCAACGCCCCATGAACCAAACCGAAACAGCCCGATCCACAGCACCCGAGACCGGACACCGAACCGAGAACCACCCCGGACAAGGAAGCGAAGACTCTCACCGGGCCAGCCTAAGCCGGGACATGACGCCACGTCACACGCGAGACCGGCGAACCGGACCGGTCGCGACTACGCAATGGGCCTGGGCTGACTGCGCCCATCCGTCGGCCGACGCACATCCGGCAGCTGACACACCTTGACGAGATCAGATCACCTGCGCACGGGCCGAGCAGCCAGCACAGACTGGCTGACCTTCGGAGAGGCACTCAGCGGCCCGTTGCCCGCACAGGCAGCGGGCCGGATCGGATCAACGAGGGCCGGCGTCGTGAGACCAGACCCGCTGGATCGTCCGGTAGTCGATCACAGTGATGTCCTCCTGCTGCAGAACTTCCAGGACGGTCGGTCTTCTTCCGGCACCCCCACGGGTGCGGGGTGACCGGCGCGATGCTGCGTCGTTGACCACGGCATCGTGTGCATGAACATCCGTTCCTCCCCGCGGATACGCGAGCGAGCCCCGGACGCGCAGGTCCGGGGCTCGCAGGTTGTTCGGGGTGCGGCCCCGCGGCAGCGCCGGTGCCTGCCCGGTCATGTCGTGCGGTGGACCGGTGACCGGTGAGGAGTTCCTCGCCACCGAGCCTGAGGCTCCCTGAGCAGACGGGAGGCCCGCCCTCAGTGGGGTTATCCACAGGGTCCGGCAGGGGCGGCGGGCACGTCGTAGCGTGCTGCCTCTGTCGATCACCAGGGGGTTCGGGATGTGTGACGTCCGGCTGGAATGGCTCGCTGCTGAGGTCATGGACGAACTGCCGTCCGCCGAGGCGCGGACGGCAGTCCAGGCTCTGCTCGCCGATGCCGCCGGGCACCCGGACCGGTGGCCGGCCCCTGGCGGAGAGGAGATCGCCCACGCCTTACGTGGCCTACGCGGACGGACTGGAAGTACGCGACATCGGCTGGGCGCAGCAGTCGTGATGGCAGGGCCACTTCTGGCTACCGGTACTCGTACCGTTTCCAGGCGTTTCCGACACTGCGGGCTTCCCCAGGGTCATCTGGGGCTTGTCCGCGTGCTGGTTACATCGCCCGGCTCCGTGCTTGACGGGCCTTGCGCCGGATGTCGCGTGTCTCCTCCCTGGCGGCCTCGCATTCCCGCTCGGCCTGTTCCTCCTTTTGGCACAGGGGGCAGACCATGCTCAGGACTCGCGAGCGCAGCTGTTCGCGCCCGCTTCGCCTTCGCCGTCCCGCGCCCAGCCCCGCACCCGCCTCGCGGCTCGTCCGGTTTCCCGGAAACACGGTCGCGCCGGGCCGTCGCCCGTTGCTACAAGAAGGGGCATGGGAATCTGGACCGACGCCTTCATCGCGCCCCCGGCACCAACTCCCCTGCGGCCGGAGGCGTTCGGCCGGCTCGCGGTCGAGCTCGCGCGCGAGCGTGTGGTCCGGACCCCGTGGGCGCTCCTCGCGGGGCGGCTCTGCGTCAACGCGAGCCTCAACTGGGGCAGCGTCAGCGGGCAGGCCAACTGGGACCGGCCTCCCGTCGGTACGGTGCTGCGGACCGAGGAGTACCCGGGGGAGGTGCCCGACCCGGACGACGACCCCCCGCCCTGGGGCCCCTCGCACGAGGAAGCCCAACTGCTCGCCTCCGGCGAGAAGGCGCTCGACATCCTTCCGGCGCTACGGGCCGCCCCGTACGGCGACGAGGACATCGCCGTCGTCTTCGCCCACATGGACTTCGGCAACCGGGCGATCACCAACTACTTCCAGTACGCGGACAGACGCACGACGCTGACCTGCTTCGCCCTGGCACGCCCGCAGAACCGGCCGCTGTCCGCCGACACCTACGGGAACATGGACGACGGGCCGACGCTTCCGGTGCGGACCTGCGTGGTCCACACCTTCAAGCACGCGCTGGGCGACCTCGGCCTGGACGGCGGTCCGGTACCAGCGCTCGCCGCAATCACCTCCCGCTACTTCGGACCCGACCAAGTCAGCGGCAAGACCTGGGGCTGAACCCGCCCGGCGCCCAGCCCCGGGCCCACGGCATCACGTGAGACTGAAGAAGAGGGTGTCCTGCGTGTACCCGTCGGCTCTGTGCTTCGAGTACCACCATTGCTCGTGCTCGAATTCGAGTATCTCCATGAGTTCCTGGACGTCGACCCAGAAGTCCGGGGCCATGCGGGCCAGGACGTCACCATAGGCGTCCGCGGCGGGTTTGGCCCTGTCCAACGGCAGGTGGCCGATGGCCGGATACCCGTCCACCGGGCGCGGTATGCCGGGAAAGCCGTCCGGCAGCCCGCCGAAGAGGTATCCGCCGGGCAGCAGGTCGCCCGGCACACCCAGGCGGCGCAGCTCCTCGTCAACCAGACCGAAGAACCTGGAGGGATCCGCATAGGTGCCCAGAGTGTAAGGGTCACAGGCATTGTGGTCGATGACGATCTGCAGCGCGGCGTGATAGGCGTTTCCCGCGCGCTCGGCCTCCGAGGACATGCGCCCGGCCAGGAGGTGGTCGAGCGCTTCCGGGACGGTCAGACCCCAGTCGACCTCCTGGTGGTCGAGACCGGTCTGCCGCGCACGGGCGGAGTCTCGCATGCTCTCAAGGCGGCTTTGCTGATCTGCGGTCAGGTTGCCGTTGCTGCCCAGGAAGGCAAGGACGTCGGCCTGGTCGGCAGTGGAGTAGCAGATCCCGTGGCTCATGGCGCCATGATGCCAAGGACGACTGACACCCCGCCTGACCCGCAGGGGCGCGGCCGGAGGGCGTCCGGGCCCGAATCATCCGCAGCGAGGAGCGCACACTCTGCGGTCGGCCCACACCGCGGGAGGGTCGAGGCGAGCGTTCATGTCTCAGCCGCCTGTTCCGGATTCGGTGTCGGGCAGGGTGTCATCGGCTTCTCGTTGACGGCAGTAGAAGCAGTGGACGTCGTCGGGGTGCGGGCCGACCAGCGCGGTCAGCTGTTTCCACGGGGTGGTGCGGGGACCTGTTTCCACCAGCGCGTCCACCGCGGCGACGAGGGGCTCGTTGAGGCTCGGCTCCAGTCCGACGACCAGAGTCGGCACGCCCGGATGCCAGACGGCGTGCTCGACCGTAGCCGCGATCTCCGCAGGGCCGCCCTGGGCGGGCAGGAGGAGAACCTGGTCCTGGTCGGTGACGACGAAGCCGAAACCCGAAGCCGGCTGCCCGTAGGTTGTGACGGACTCGCTGCGCAGCAGCACGACTTCGAGGGGAGCCCCGGTGGAAGGGCCGGGCGCGGGCATGGTGCGCGGTACGTGCAGAGCGATGAGCTCGGTGCCGGGTGATGTAGCGCACCAGGCCGGGCCGGCCGGTGCGGGCCAGGTGCCCAGGACGGATCCGGCCGCCGCGTTCGGATGGGAGTCCAGGGCCTCCAGGGCTCGGTGTGCCCGGAGGCTGCCGGTGTTCTCTGCGGGGGTGACCCGGTCGGTGAACAAGGGCCGAAGCGGGTGAGGCAGTTGGCCGGTGTCGACGAGTACGGTCCCTGCGCTGTTGGGGTCTCCGAAGAAGCGCAGTGCTTCGCGTGCCAGGCGCTGGGACGGGGCGTGGTCCATGACCCATTCCAGGCCCTCCCAGAAGTCACCGGTCATTCTGGGGGCGGGCGGCAGGACGAACTCCACGGGGACCTGCCAGATCGTGGCATCGCTGTCCTTGGGCAGCGCGCCGTGGTCGGGGACGCCTCCGCGGCGCCATCCGGAGGTGGCGCTGTCCCACCGGGCGTTGCCCAGCTCCAGCACGGAGGCCCGCAGCGTGCCCTCCAGGCCGGCGGCGGCGCTCTCGCAGCGGCGGACGAACGCCTGCGCCTCGGCCAGGGGCGGCGGAACATGGTCGGCAATCCGCTGGGTGTCCGGTGCCCAGCTGGCCACGAGAGCCGGGGTGGCGCAGCCGGGCGGCCACCACGGCAGCCGGTGCCCCAGCGCCCGGACCAGGTCTCCCAGTTCGTCATCGGCGGGGCGCATCTGGCGCAGGAGGCGGTGGAGGGAATCCTCGATACGGCCGCGGCCGTCGGCGTCGATGTCGTAGAGGTCGAGCATGCGCACGTCCCCAGACAGGGAGCCGTACTGGGGTTCGGCGCGGGTGGGCAGCAGGACCAGGGTGCCCAGCAGGTCGGTGGCCGCGAAGTGATCGGGCTCGATACCGGCGAGGATCTCGTGCACCAGGTGCTGCAGCGGGCTTCCGTGGGGCCAGGCGTGCGGCCAGCCGAGCAGGCGGCTCATCTCACCCGGGGCGAGCACGGTAGCCAGCCACACAGAGGGGCCACGCCCATCGGGGGCCGTGTAGCGGGTGACATGGACATCGACCGGCGGGTGCCGCAGCTCGGTGCCTCGGGTCGCCTCTTCCAGCTGACACAGACGCAGCGTCTGCTGGCCCTCACGGTGCAGGTTCGGGCCGTCCGGGCCCGGCAGCAGCCACGACGCGGTGCGCGGCGGGAGACGGCGGCCGGTCCTCGCGCACCAACGGGCCACGGTGTCGCCTCGCCACAGGGGCCGTGCTGCGGTGCTGTCTGCGGCATCGGGTTCTGGGAGCGCCTCCGACGTTCCCTCGGCGCGCAGTTGGGATACTCGTCCCGGGGTCAGGCCAGTCAGTCGCGCGATGGCGGCGCCGGAATAGGAGTCAGCAAGGGTGTGATGGCTACGCGTCCAAGGGAAGGTCACCACCCCAAACTAAACGAAACATTTAGCGCCGCCATCGATTTTCGGCCGATACCTTCGGCCGGGAAGCCGTCAGCCGCACCGCGTGGTCCAGAGCATCGGGGTGATCGAGCGACATCCCCAACCGCGGCCGTACTTGCGGGCGCATTCCCCGTTCGTCAGAACTTGCTGCTCCTTGACGTACGGTCACATGCCTGGGCTCAAACCTGCCGGAGCGCGGCATCGGTGTGCTGCTGTGATCGATCCCTGGACGCCGCTGATCTGCAGCGGCTGACCGCCTCGGCTTGTCGCGCAGCTCTGCCTATGCTGCCGCTATGGGTCTGGATATCACGCTGTTCATGGCGGACTGGGAGAAGTTGAGCGCTATCCCTGTGGAAAACCGGATCCGAGCACTGGATGACACGACCTGGCCACCAGTGCACGACGGCAAGTACCCCCAGCGGTACGGACTGGCCGGCGGCTGGCTGTGGCCCCCGGATCGGGAGTCTGCATGGTGCGCCGAGTACGACTTTTCCACCACCACCGGCAGCTATAGCCCGCATGCCCGGGCGGGCGATGCATGGGACGACATACGGCCCCTCGTCGACGCATCCGTGCGCGAGGCGATCGACGCCTTTCTCGACGGTCTGATCTGGGACGCGAACCCGGCCGACGATCCTGCGCTGACGGGCGGCGGAGGGTTCTTCCCGCCGGCCACCGACCGCGGGCTCCTGCGCGTCCTCCTGGTGTGCCCGCCTGAGGCAGTAACCGGCAAGGCCCACGCCTGGAAGCGAGCGGTGTCCCACCTGGATGTGTTGCGCGAGCCGTTCGCCGCCGAGTGCGAGGGCTGGGCAGGAAGCCCGGACACCTTCGAGGACTTCACCGCGCTGCTGCGTGAATGGGGCGCCGTGATCACAACGGCCGCGCGCCGCAGTTGGGGACTGGTGGGTCTGCCCTAGCGGTCCCTGCAGGTAGTCAACGGTGTCCTGCCACTCCTCGCGGTGCCACCCGCCCAGCCCGCGACCGCGGCCGCAGCCACGGCGACTTCATCCGGCGCGGACGGCCAGGAGCTGGGCGCGGGTGTAGGTGGTGAGGGGAGCGTCGTGCGGGCGGGCAGGCGCTGCAGGGTGTGGGTGAGCAGGTACGCGCTGCGGGTGCCCGGGGCGCAGTGCAGCGCGGGGACGCCGGTGACCGGGGCATACAGGAGGATGTCGGTTTCGGTGCCGGAGCCGTTGTCCAGCAGTGTCTTCTCCAGGACGGTGGGCAGCAGGCCCGGTTCGGTGGGGAGCGGGCGCCCGGCCCACTCCCGGGCCGTGGCGCAGACGCCCGGCCGTACTTCGGCCGTCTCGCCGGCGTGCCAGTCCCGGCCTCCGCTCCCTTCCGAACGATCCCGGTGACGTAGGGGGCCAGGTTGCTCAGAGTCTGCCGGGCTCTGCCCTCATCCGCCCGAGTGAGGGGCGATTCGTGTGCGGCAGGGCTGGGTGCGGCCTGCCTGTTGGGATGGTTCAGGTAAACGACCCCGGGTGCTGGGAATGTCAGTGCCCTTTGGCAGGGTGGCCGTATGAGCAAAGTAGTCAGTTACTCCATGGCGAACCGCGGGGAAGTTGCGCGTTTTCTGCCGGCCCTGGACCTGAGCGATGACGAATCGCGGCTCCTGAACAGGATGCGGGAGCGGGCGCGGGCACGCCAGGACGATCTCGATGCCCAAGAGGTGGACTGGGGACTATCGGTTCAGGACGCGCTGGAAGAGCTGATTACCGGTCGGGCCGATTCCAGCGCGAGGTACGCAGGCAGCGCCTACTACACAGCCCTCCAAATCATCATCGACCACAACGCATCCGACTCCGCCACCCTGGCAAGCTACCGAAGCCCCACCACTTTCTTCTCCACTCTGGACGACGCGCTGAGCGCAGCTGGTGTCCAGGCGGACCTGCTGCCGTACCAGTACATCTACAGCGGTCCGCCCTCGGAGATCGGGTTCCGTATCCCCAGCCCCCTGGAGGGCTCTCCGGAGATCGGATACTGGCCGCTGGCGAAGGCCGGACCCGCGATAAAGGCCTACCGGGCGGTACTGGACCGGATCGACGCCGACCTGCGGTATGACCTGGAGGAGCTGATCAAGGCCCTCGACAGCTGGTACTCGGAATGGGCCGAGGGCCAGGGCGCCTGGTGGTGGGCCGAAGACGGATCGATCTTCTTCTCCATCACCGGCTGAACCGGCCCCGGGCGGCTTCTCCTCGCACCGCTGGCCGCTGGCCGCTGGCAGGCAGTGGCAACGCGACTTCGAGTGCCGTTGGCCGGTTGTGTGTGCGGTTTCGGCCAAGAGCCTCGGACGTGGTGGGGCGGGCGGGGTCAGGCGGTCACGGGTGTGGTGCCCCATCGGCCGAGGAAGTCGGTCAGGGCGCAACGTTGTTCGTTCTCGCGGTCGATCTGCCGGGCGAGGACGTCGCGGTCGATGTACGGGTCGATGGCGGCGAGGACCAGGCGCTGGAGTTCGGCCGGTTCCAGCGCCTCCACCTCCCATTGCACGGGGTGGGCGGGGGCGAGGCCGTGGCGGTCGGCGAAGGCTGGCCATCTCGGGTCGCCGTGCTGCCCTGGGCCGGGGCAGTTCGTACTCGATGGTCTGCTCGCGGGTCAGGATCACCCGGCGGACTTCGTCCCAGCAGTCTTTGGTACGACGGACCCAGTCCCGTTCGATCTCCGCCCCGCTCGCGTCGAAGTCACCGCACCAAAGGAGCGTGGCGCGGCCGTGGCACGCGGTGCGGCGGCGTACGACTTCGGTGTAGGACTGGGAGGCGAAACCGCGGACGACCAGGACTGGGATGCCGTACTCGGCCAGCCAGGAAGTGAGGAGTTGCCTCAGGGTGTCCTTCTCCGCCGCGACGTACAGCGGGTGCTGGCCTTCGGTGCGGTCGAGGGCGAACCAGCCCACGGCCTCGTGCAGGAACGTGGCCGCGTCCGGCCAGGCCGGCGGGACATGGACCTCGCGCAGGGTGTCGATCAGCCCGTTGCTGTGCCACTGGGTGCCGGGCCACGTCGTACGTCGTCGTATGCGGGCCGACACGGCGCCTGGACGTCAGGGACTCGCCCTGACCGGCCGTCATACGGACGCCCCAGCGGCGACGTCTGCCCGCACACCACCCGGCTGCCTGGTCCGGGGTCGGACTGTCGGTCTCATGGGTTCGTGGCGTCGTCGGCCGCCGGGCCGTCGTCACCCTGGTCTACCTCGTGCCGCGCATCAGCTGGCGCATCATGCGCGCCCAGGCAGGCAGGGGGCCGATCTGCCCACAGCCGACCGCGGACTTTGCTTCGGGGCCGTAGTGCGCCAGGCCCTGATCTCGAACGGAATCCGCAGCCAGAGCACCCGGCCGATGTCGATCAGCGGTTCGAAGTCCGCGAGCGTCGCCATGGGGCCGGTGATCAGGACTGCACTGCCAGCCGCTGCGACATCACGGGGCCAATCCGGCGTCGTCGGCATCGTGCCCTCGTAGAGTGCAAGGCCGCCAGGCAGGGAGATGCGCATCTCGCCGGTGGACGGCGACAGGTACGCCTCCCACCCCGGGGCTGTGCCGGCCTCGAAGCTGGGCGGCAGGGTGAACTTCCTGGCTCCGCACGACTGCATGGACGTCTCCACGGTGTCGCGGACGCGTGAAGTGCCGTCCGTGTTCGCCCAGGACACGGTTTCCGGCTGGATCATCACGATCACTGGCTCTCCCGCGATGCGTGCGGACTGCGCCCGCATCCTGGCGACGGGAGCGCGCAGCTCCTCCTCGTCGGCACGTCTGCGCGCGGCCCGCTCCTCGTACACCTCGAACGAGAGGTGCTCTGCGCACGAACCGGTATGCCGGACCTCCCGGCGGCCCTTCCCCTCCCGAACGACGACGACCCGCGTGTTCCCCGTTCGCCCCTCTTCCGAGAAGGGGGCGTTGTCGGTGGGTGCTGGCAGGGTGCGTGCATGACGGATAGCGAGAGTGCCCGCATGACGCGGATCCTGAGCGGGCTGCCGACAGCGGCCCGAGAACTGCTGTTGGGGACGGAATGGGAGTCTCTCCAGCACGCCTACGGCTCCGGCGAGTACATACCAGTCTCCCTGTGCTCCCTCGTGGACGAAGATCCCGAGGTTCGGTCCGAGGCGTTGGCCGCGTTGGACATGGGCGTGCTGCACCAGGGCTCGCTGTACACCGTCACCGCGCCCGTGGCGCTGTTCGTCGCCGCGATCCTCGACCACCCCATGGGCCTCGCCGAGCACGAGGGGCACTTCCCGTGGGACGACGGGCCGCCGCGCACCTTGCGGGCCGCCCTGCTCGTCTGGCTGGGGCAGGTTGCCGAGTCGGCCGCCTATGGGGAGGATCTGGTGCGCGACCGAACCGACTGGCAGTGGGCGCCCTGGCACGACGAGACGCGACGCGAGCACGACCCGGACGAGCTCGCCGCACTGCACGCGTGCCGGGAGATACGCTCCACCCTGTACGACGCCGTCGAGCCGTTCCTCTCCTCTCCCGATCCCCACGTCTGCGAGGCCGCGATCGGCGCCGCAGTGCCACTCCTCTTCGCTCCAGGGCTCGCCGACCGGGTGCCGCGGGCCGCCACGCTGCTGCGGGCACGGCTGGGCCCCGTGGCGAGGCGACGAGAGCGAGCGAGTGTGGCGCGCGCGCTCGGCGTGTGGGGGATGGACACCTCCGACCTGCTCGCCGACTCCGACCCAGCTGTGCGGGTCTGTGCCGTGCTCGGTCCTGCCCATGTTGATCGGCCACGCGCTCTCGCCGTCCTCCTCGACGCCCTGCGGGACCCGCGAACGACGGACGGCTGGTTCCCCGAGCCACTGCCCGGGCTCGACGGGTGGTTCCGGTTCACCGTGCTGCGCTCCGCGCTCGCCCTGACCGAAACCTTCGAGGAGGTGGCACCGGTGGCGGTCGCCATCGTGACCGCCGGCGGCACGTCGGTCACCGACCACGAACGCGGGCCGATCCTGCTCAGAGCCTTTGCTGGTGGCTACGACCCGACCCACCCGCTCACCCCCGCCCAACGCAGCCTGTTGCGGGCCTTCGTGGACACCGAGGAGGCGACGGGCGGCATCGCCGGGAACGTGTTGTGGTTCCGCGCGGCTGGGCTGCCCGAGAACCGGGAGGGCATCGCTGCGTTGCTGTGACCTTGCCCGCCACCGCACCCTGCACCCATGACGCTCCCCGCCTGAGGCTGAGCATCGAAGTTGTCCACCCGGGCCATCTACGATGCACGATCACAATGGCTGTGACTTAGCGCTGTAGCGGAACAGGATCGTCATCGCCCCTGGCGACTCCCGGTCCATGACCCTGATCCCCGAGAAGTGCGAGGGCCCGGTCAGCAGTGCCCTGCTGGCGCCCCCGCCGGGCGTCCGCGCCGCTTCGCATGGCTCTGCGGGCTGTTCAGTCCTGGTGAGTGTTCCGGAGGATTCGGTCGACGACCTGTGCGGCGTGCTTCGGCTGCTCGTTGAGCCAGCTGCCGAGGTGTTCGCGGACAGCCTCCCCGACACAGCCGCGTACGTCGGTGTTGCCCAGCAGGTCGTGCGTGGCGCCGAGGTATTCGGGGTGTTCGAGTTTCACCGACACGACTGCCGTGAGGCCATCGTTGATCCGGTCGGCCCAGGGAGCGTTGTCCCCCGTCAGCAGCCCTCGTTCACGCGCGTACGCGGTGACCGCCGCCGCCACTCCGTCTCGGAAGCCGTCCACGTGCGTGCCGCCCTGGCGAGTGGCCCGGCTGTTGGCGAAGCTGCGTATTCGCTCCCGGCGGGAGCCGCTCCACAGCAGGGCCACCTCCACCGTCCCCGCCATCCGCGGATCCTCGTGCTCGAAGCCGATGACGTCCGGATGGAGGGCGGCCCCCGTTTCCGCGTCGAGGGCGGCCACGAAGTCCCGCACGCCGTCCGGAAACCGGAAGCTCACCGCCCGGGCCCCGCCCGCCGGGCGTTCGTCGGTCAGCGAGATCCCCAGGCCCCGGTTGAGGAAGGCCACCTGCTGGAAACGCTCCGCCAGCACGGCGAATGAGCACCACGTCGTTTCGAAGACCTCGGTGTCGGGCCAGAAGGCAATGATCGTCTTGCTTCCGGCCATCGGCCCCGTGGCGGCGGGCTGGGCGGCCGCGACACCGCGCGCGTACTCCTGGACCCGGCAGGTCCCCCCGCGCTGCACCTCGGCCGTCAGTCTGCTCGACAGGGCGTTGGCTACGAAGAGCCCCGCATGGCCGCCATGGCTCACGTGCGCGATGTGCCGACCACCGCGCTCGACGGCGGACATACCGGTCAGCAGGGCTTCGAGACCGCGGCCGCCGGTGTCCCCGTCGGCCGCCAAGGGACCCCCAGGCCCATTGTCGGCGACCCGCACGCCGCCGTCGTGGGTCAGCGTGACATCGACGGAGCCGCCTTCCCGGCCGGCCAGGACACGGTTCACGGACCAGCCCACGACCTGGAGCACCAACTCGTGCAGCCCGCGTTCGCTCGTCGAGCCAACCCACATACCGGGCCGTTTCCGAACGGCTTCCCGCCCCTCCAGCGCCTCGATCCTGACAGCGTCGTACCCCATTCTCTTCCCACTCACGAAGACCCCTCCCATGGTGTTCGGCAGATCTCCGCAGCCTATGCAGGATCCATGAGAACACCAGGCCAGAGGCATTCCGGCGAAGCTGTGGGCGGGTGGGTGAGAGCGTGCCGGGAAGTAGCTGGCCCAGGTGCCGTAGACCACGCCCGGAACATGGCCACGGCCCCGGCGAAGCCGCGTACGCCCTCACTCCGGGCACCCCTGAGGCTTCCAATTCCATCGACGACGGGTAGACAACACGCGAAGCTCCAGGCGGACACGGGTGATCTTGTTGACAATCCGCCTACGCAGCTTCGTAGTTCCCCATGCGTGTCCAACTCGTGGCCAGTGCCACGAGAATCGACATCGACTGGGGCCGGGTCTGGAGCGTCATGCGCATCCTCAGCGAGTCCACGGAGCGGAGAACGTACGCCTAATCGTCTGGTTCCACTGACTCGTTGCCTGAGTACCTGGTTGGCCAGACTGGCCAACTACAGCGCTACGTCACAGTGACCGAGCGCGATACCTGGCCCGGATGGCTAACTCCGATACTCAGGGTCGGAGGAGAGCCGCGAGCATTCGGGAGGCTGCCACGGGCTTCGTTCGACAAGGCTCGATCGGCTACGGCGCCATGGGGGCGCGGACCTCATTACGGATGAT
The DNA here is from genome assembly GCF_044754145.1 of Streptomyces sp. NPDC093149. Classification (NCBI taxonomy): domain Bacteria; kingdom Bacillati; phylum Actinomycetota; class Actinomycetes; order Kitasatosporales; family Streptomycetaceae; genus Streptomyces; species Streptomyces sp. NPDC093149. The sequence goes on along the minus strand of NZ_JBIVON010000040.1, from coordinate 7,130 downwards.
CGCTGTCTTGGCGGCGAAGTTCTCAAGGTCGAATGCGGCAGGATCCTTGTCGGATTGCACGCTCTGGGTTACGTAGACAACAGCAGATCCATCCGCCCAGGAGCAGCCGGGGGCCCAGGTCGTTCCGAATTGGTCGACCTCCCTAACGATCCGGCAGGAGACGGGTTCAGAGAAGCCCTGAGGGACGACCGTACGGGGCCCGATGATGACCGTGGAGCGACTGTCGGGGTCCGTGGTCCGGCTGTCGAGGATCTGTAGGAACTGGTCGCGGGCGGCGACCGGACTGAGCACGGTTCCATACACACCAGTCACTGCTAGCACGGGCCCCGACGTTTCGGAAGTACGGTCGGCGGGCTGATAGGCGGCGAACGCGGAGATTGGGCTTTCGATCTGTCCGGAGAGCATCGCTGCAATGCCCTGATCGGGCTCGGAATGATCGGCCTCTGTGAAGGTGCCCTTGAGTACCGCCTCAGGCATCTTCAACCGGTATGGCCCCGATGGATCCGAGACCGGTCCCGAGCCATTCGTCGATGTGCTGTCCGTTGGGCTGCTGCTCCGCTCGCTTCTGCTCTCTCCGCTGCTACCACAGCCAGCCAGCGCCAACGTGGCCATGATCGCAACTGCCGCCGGCTTGAGACGTCGCTTCACGTGTTTCCCCCACTGTGCGCAGTTCAACCTGATCACTGTGCCATGAGGTGGGCCGCAGGACAGGGTCTGCGGCTGTGACTGAGTATGACGGATGACCCAGATAGGCAGTTTGGATGCGCAGCATTCATCTCATGGCTTTCGAGTCGCGTCGAGCGGGCTCAGTGGGGTGGTTCCTTCCCGTAGGCGTTTCCGGACTTCGGGAAGGGGGTGCGGGTTGCATGGGGGTCGCTGAGCGCGTTGAGCGTGGCTCGGGCCGCGGCGCGCACGGCTTCGCCGGGGGCGTTGGTCAGCGGGCGGACGACGACGTGGGCGGGTTGCGCGTCGAGGCCGAAGGACGCGAGGGCGTCGAGCGCGCGGGTCACCACGCCCCAGCTTTGGTGTCGGCCGGCCCATGTGAGGGTGTCGGTGATCACGGGTACAGCAATGGGGTCCTTCAGCTCGGCCAGGCAGGACAGGTATAGGCTGGCGGGGATGGGTGCGTTGGGGCGGACGGGGTCGATGAAGCGCAGGCCATCGGCGGGGAGGGGGACGAGCCGGTCGGCGGCTTGCGGGTAGCCGCCGACGCCGTAAAGGACCCGCCAGTCGTCCACCCGGGTCTCCAGCGAGCGGATCAGGTCGGAGAGCGCGCGGGGGTTACGGTGGTCGGCCAGGGTCATGACCGCCTCTTGGTAGGCCTCGCGGACGACGGCATTGTCGGTCGCCCAGACGTCCGGGCCGTGGGCGGCGCGCAGGGTGGCCATGTAGTCGTCGAGGGTGTCGAGAAGGAGTTTGGTGTCCTCGGGGGCGACCTGGAGTCGGCCGCCGAACCACTGGCTGAATCAGGCGGCGTCGTGGCTGACCGGACGGCCGCCCCTGCGCCCCTTCTTCCTCCGGTTGGCGGCCTGGTCCTGCGGCATCGTCGTCCCCGTCCTGGAAGACGCGCTGGAACGCGGTTCACTTCACCCGGGGTGCGATGGCCTTCGTCAGTGCCATGACGTCGGCGAACTTCCCGCCGTCGTTGTCGGAGGTCACGGACAGCAGCCGGTCACCGACTCGCATGACGACGAGATCCAGGCCGACGTACGCCTTCCGGTCGATCGTGACGCGCACGCCCTCGTCCCCGACACCGTCGACGGCGCTGACGGTGATCGTGACCGGGCTGTTCAACAGCCCCGCCGAATTGGGCTCGTAGGTCGTTCCGCAGACACCTTCCAGCGACCTCAGCTGGCCGAACACCTCCGACGCCTGGCCGGTGGAGTAGGCGCGCACCATGATCCCGACCTCATGGGCGGACGGGTCGGTGACCCCCAGGTTGGCGTACGCGCCCCAGCCGCCGAGGGCCGCCTCCGTACCGCTCCGGACCAGCTGGTCGCAGCCGAAGTTCACCGTCGGGCTGGGATCGGCGGACGGCGGCACCGGCTTCGGGCCGCTGTCGTGCTCCTCGAACACGGTGGAAACCTTCCACCCCTCGGGCAGGGTGCGGTTGGTCGGCAGATAGGTCTTCAGGACCGAACCCGGCACCACGTGCGGGTCGGCGGTCGGCGCCGCGGGTGCCGACGGCGACGGGCTGTCGGCGGTCGGCGCGGCGGCCTTCGGCTGCTCCTCCGCCTGCGAGCCGCAGCCGACACAGAGAACGGCCGCGCAGACGACCCCGACGAACGCGGAGAATCGAGTGGTGCTCATGGACGCCTCGTTTTCATGCTGCACATGAAAACACACTGAGTGACATGTCCACCGCTTGAGCCACGCGTGAATCCGTCAACTCTTCATGCTTGTACCGCAATTGATCTCAGCCGCGCTCCTCACCAGTTGTGGGCAGGGCTCCCCTCCCCGATCGGGGCGAGGTCGTGGAGGCGGGTGATGCCGCGGACTGCGCGGTGGACGCCGTCGCCCTTCGGGCGACAGTCGCGGAGGATCTTCCAGGTCTTCATGCGGGCCGAGACGTGCACGACTCGGGCGCGGACTGTGCGGTGGGAGGTGTTGTGGGCTTCCTCAGACCGAGTAGCTGAGGTCCTTCGCGACCAGGGAGTCTGGTCGCAACCGCAGCCAGACGGTTCCTTGTTCGGCCGGGTCGTCGAGCAGATAGTGCCGGAAGCGGTTGTGTAGAGGCTGTCGCACGGAGTGCCGCGCACGACCATCGAGCCGATCCCGGCGGCCTGGTCGTTTACTGGCGGAGATCACTTTATTCCTGCCATGTCCTATTCCTCGCCTCAATCGCGCTTCATGCGCGTCGTCGGGGGCCCGGCCAGGGGTAGCCGAGCTGATCAGCAAACCCCTTCGAACCACCGCAAACCTCGGCGACCTCGCGAGGGTCCTCGGCCGTGAGATGCGCCTCAAGGCGCTCTACTTGGTCCGCCGGGTCGTCTCCCGAGATCGGAAGGGTCATTCTGAACTGAAGCCAGGGACGGCCTTCCCTGATCGCGGAACGGCCGGGGTGGAACAGGAAGACGTTGATCTGGTCAGGTTCCCAGTGCCAAGCTGAGACGGCTCCCAGTTCACATTCCCAGGTCGTCAGCCGGCCGACATGCTCCCGGAGCCTTTCCTCCAGAAGCCTGGCGACTGTTTGGGCCGGCCACTCCCAGCTGCGATCCGTCGAAGCCCGGCGGACCTCCACTTCGTACTGGTTAACGTCGAATCGGATCTCTGGGAGCTCGACATCCTCTTCATACGGGTTGCGCCAGCCGCTCCAGATCACGTGTTGCCCTTCGCGCCTGACGGTCACGTAGACAGCGCCGCAGCATCCTTCCGTGCACTCGGCCTCGGCAAGCCGAACCTCACGGGGGGTGTCTGTCGCGTGAAGCAACGTATCCGGCCCCAAGAGATACCGAGGGTCATCTGCTGGGCCCTCATCAAACACTTCGGCCAGGATGTCTCGTCCGTTGATGATCGGTCGGCATTCCACGGCGCCCTGTCGGCTTCCCAGTGGTGGCACGACGATGCGGAGGGACAGTAGATGCGGTTCTGTGGTCATTGGCTGATGGTCCCGGAGTCAGTGGCAGTTGTCCTGCGTGTTTCTGCTTGGGAGGAGACGGGGGCCTCCGTCTTGGACATCCTTGCCCGGGTGCGTCCGCACGCCGTGGGCTCGGGCGGCGAGGCAGTCGGCCCAGGAGGTTTTGTGGCGAACCCGGCCCAGCGGACGGCGGTGTTGGGGTAGAGGCCGAGGAGGCTGGCGAGGACGGGTGCGGGCAGAACGCCCAGCGAGCGCGACCAGGGCCGCGTTCCGGGCCAGCCTGGTGTCGGTGTTGATCCGGGTGTAGGCCCAGCGGATGCGGTGCCTCTGACCCGCGGGTCGCGGGTGCGCGCGGCGGGCGCGGGGCAGGAGCGACCAGCGGGCGTAAGGGGAGAGGAGCAGGGCGTGCTCGGGGTGGCACTTCACGGTCCGGGTGAGGTGGCGCTCGATGCGGGCCGCGAGTTCGTCCCGCTCGGGCACAGCACCTGGTAGGTGGCCAGGATGCCGCGCAGGTAGGCGGCACGGCGCCCTGTCCACAGGTCGGGGTGCTGGTCCACGAGCGCCTTGTCCCGAACGGCCTCTGCCTGCTCATGGCCGCATGGGCCTGGAAATCAGCCGTGGTGGCGAAGTGTGACTGATTCCCAATGACCGTTGTCAAGCGAGCGGCACGCCGATCGATCTTGTTCGTCCTGTGTCGGCGGCGGCGTGTGCGTGCAGCGTTCCAGAAGCCGGCGATACTGCTCAGGGTCTGCCTCGATGATGAGCCTGGCCTTCTCATGGCTGTTCCGGAGTTCGGCGGGGTAGTCCGCCGGGTCGAGGCTGAGTTCCAGCGAGAGGTCCTGTCGTGTCTGTGGGTCTTCGCAGGCCAGGAACGCGGAGAGGCAAGCTGATCGGTAGTCGTTGCGGAGATCCGTCAGCGCCTCCAGTGCCGCTTTGCTCTCCTCCGTCGGTACTCCCCGGCGCAAGTCCCCCATGGAGGCGTACTGAAGTCCCGGGCGAGCGAAGTACCAGGCCATGCTGGCACCGACCTTTTCGCGGTTGGAACCGGTCCGCATGTAGTCGGTGATCGCTGCCTGGATCTGGCGGTGGCCGCAAGCTGTCACCAGGGGTTGGATGAGTTGCCGTATGCCGCTTCGGCATTGATCGTGCACTGCAGCCTTTCATCGGAGACCGGCCCATCCGGTCGCTGAAGGACAGGATCCGTGCCCTGACACGCAGGAAGTCGCAGCAGAATCCACGAGAGGTGCTGGCCAGACTCAATCTGATCACGCACGGCTGGGCCAACTACTTCAGGCACGCAGTCTGCAAACACACCCTGAGCAACCTGGCGAATTTCGCTTGGTGGCGGGTGGTCAAGTGGATGCAGACCCTGCATCGCTGGAGGTGGAAGGACGTCCGCCGCTGGCTGAAGGCACCCAATGGGAGCTGGAAGCCGATTTCGGTGGACGGTGTCGAGTTGTTCGATATGGCAGCGGTGCCGGTTACCCGCTACCGCTACCGCTACCGGGGCAACAAGATCCCCAATCCTTGGGTCCCTGCATAACCACGCAGAACGGCAGAGACCGTGGAGAGCCCGTTGCGTCGTAAGGCGCACGGCGGGTTCGGCGAGCGGCACGGAGAAACGGACCGGTGGCAACACCGGCACCGCGCTCCGTGCCGACTCAACCCGGGCACGAGAGGCGCCGTTGGAGACGCTGATGAGAGGTCCGACTACCGCCTGGCCGGGTGCAATGTCCGGCTGTTTGCAGGCGGCAGGTCTGCATAACGTGGATGCGCGTGTACGACACCGAAGCCGAGGCCACCCAGCCACTGCTCCGCCTCGCCCGCCAACGCATCAGCGTCCTGTTCGCCATGCTCCGCGACGGCACCTTCTACGAGTCCCGGTCGGCCGCGGCAGTCAGTTGAACCCTGAGGGGATCCGCCAGCAGCACCACACGGTCGACCCCGGGATCGAACCCGAGCACCGGGTTCCCCCAGTCACCCTCCCCGGTCATCAACACAGACTTGCCCAGCCGACGCCCGATCGCACCCAGGAAGCCGCACAGGACATCCACCCCTCCCTGCCCCTGCAACTCCCGAAGGTCAACATCGAAGTCGATCTCCTCGGCCGTGCCGGGCCGGAAGATCACCAACACCTCCGGGACCGGCCAGACCCGCAGATCGACCGTCTCGGCGTCGGCCGGTCGCGCCAACACCTCCGCCGCAGAGGGCAGCGGCCCAGCAATGCCGCCCTCGGAGTATTCCCATGTCCATCCGCTCGACCGGACCAGCTCGAACACCGCCTGCCAGTCCTCGACCGAGGTGTCAGCCACGGACACATCCGGCAGAGCACCCATCAGGTCAGGGTCGAAGAAGTTCCTGACGTCGTCCCACAGCAGATCCGGCATCCCGCCATGCTGCCCGCCGACCCGCTCGAACGCAGCCCGATTTCCTTGACGAACCCCATAGAGGCCCCCCAACAACCCAGGTGACCGGTCTCCCCGGTCACTGCGGCGGCGAAAGCCCGGGAGAGCTGTGACTTCCTCGGCCGGGGGCATCGGGGAGGTCGTCTTGACGCTCTTGCGAAGCAGCCTCCGCTTCTGCCAGTCGGTTCTGCGACTGGCGTGCGATGTCGGCGAACCGTTGCGCCCACTCATCGAACTGGTCTTCCCCCATGGCTCCCGTGGGGTTGGGGTGCACTCGCCGTTCCACCGTGCCACAGCCGGGGACTGACGCCGGGCCAGGCGGGACGCTACGAATCGCCCCAGGCCCTCGCCCCGCAACCTCCCGGCCGCCCGGCATGGGGAGCTGGCGCGCCTGGAGGCGGAGGCTTTCCTCACGCTCGGCAGCCTGCTCCGCGCACCCGCTCAGCATCGTGCGCCCGTGCAGTCCACCGGCGTTCGGTCCGGCGTAGGTGATAGAACCGAGCATGGACCTGATCGCTTATGGTGCGGCCTCCGCAGGCATCAAGGCTGCTGGTGGTCCGCTCGGTGCCCTGATAGGCCGTTACCGGCCTACGGGTATCCCCCGGCTCGGCAGCAGGGAGGACCGGGCAGGCGCGTACCGCCGGATGCTGGACGCCTCGACCCGCTCCTTCGCCTACAGCTACCAGTTCGCCAACCTGCGCCGCGAAGCCGGACGGGCCTCGTACAAGCTGCTCAGTGCGCAGATGCCCTCGATGTGGGAAATCAGCAGCGACCTGATCAGTGCGCTCAAGGTGTTCGCCTGTGCGGCAGCGTCCAGGTCATCGACGCCGCGGAGGAGCTCGTCATAGCCGTCGGCGGCCTGGACCTCAACGAGAGGAAGGCAGAGCTCTTCCAGCTCCAGGCCGAGGCTGTGGTTGCCGCCCAGAAGACGTTCCTGAACACCTGCCGAGAAGAGCTCTCCTATAACGCCCGCTGGTACCAAATCCTGCGCAAGCGCAAGGAGAAGCGCTTCCTCCGGCAGCTCGTAGCCGGTTGACCACGTCCGTCCCCTTAAGGGCTCGCAGAGAATCAACATGCTGATTTGATCTCCGTGGGGCTGCTGTTCGTGAGGAACGCGGTGACGTCGGCGGGCGTGCGGAACCTGGCTG
>NZ_JBIVON010000039.1:0-30928 GCF_044754145.1 Streptomyces sp. NPDC093149 | reverse complement strand
TCCCACTCCGCATTCGTCAGATCCCCACGTCCCATCCCACCACCCTGACCTCAACACCCCACCCCTGTCAGGAGATCCGAGAAACAGACCCTAGTAGTTCACGCCTCCGAACTGCCATACAACGGTCGCCCGATGTCCACGTTCGCCGCGGTGCGGGGGGTGCGGATTCGGCCTCGTCCTCGATCGGACAGCGATCGACGGCCCGTGTCATGGCGAGTGAGTTGCCCGTGGTCACCGTACTGTTCTCCTGCTGGAAGGACGGTGCGAGCCTCGCCATGGCCCCGAGCGATGCCTTGGGACGCGCGCGTCCGTCAGGCCGTCGCAACGGTCTGGTGAAGCCGGGGAAGCTCGATCCGGGGGACGCCCGGGAGGGTGACAAGCGATCCCGACAACGGGGCGGGACGTGTCAGGACCAGCAAACGGTGCGGGTCCGTTCAGCAAGCTCAGAGGGAAGGGTGATGACCATGGAGCTGTTCGTGCCGATCCCGCTTGCCGAGTGGCGTGACACCAAGGAGACGCTCCAGCGCTTCGAGCAGATCGTCGGGAAGATCCGTCTCGCCGCCAGTGCCCGGCGCAACCACTGGTGGAATGTCCCGTTCCACCTTACGGGGCGCGGTATCACGACACGCCCGATGGGGCAGGTCGACGGAAACCCGATCTTCACGATGGACTTCGACTTCGTCGCGCATCGGCTGGTCGTCTCGACGCTGGACGGCCGGGAGATCTCCTTTCCGCTCGTCGGCCAGTCCGTTGCCTCCTTCCACGACGCGGTCATGGAGTCGCTGGCAACGTTGGGCATCCGGGTGCGGCTGGACGTGCCCAGGCCCTTCGACCTGCCCGACTCCGGCCGGCCGTTCGCCGAGGACGCCGAGCATGCGACGTACGAGCCCGCGCAGGCCAACCGCTACTGGCGCGTCCTCAGCCAGGTGGCGTCGGTGCTGGAGGAATTCGCCGCAGGGTACTCGGGGAAGGTGAGCCCGGTGCACCACTTCTGGCACACCTTCGACATCGCGCACACCCGGTTCTCCGAGCGTCACATCGAGCAGCCTCAGCAGCCGGACCCTGTCACCCGGGAGGCGTACTCCCGGGAGGTGATCAGCTTTGGCTTCTGGTTCGGGGACGACACCTTCCCCGCCCCCGCGTTCTATTCCTACACCGCTCCGGAGCCGGCACACCTGGCCGAGGAGCCGCTCGAGCCCGCGGCGGCGCACTGGGTCGCCCGGAACGGCAGCCACCTGGCCGTACTGCCGTACGACGAGGTCCGTGCCGAGGCCGACCCGCGTGCCGCCGTACTCGCCTTCTACGAGAGCGCGTACCAGGCCGGTGCCCGGCGCGCCGGATGGCCGATCGATCCGCTCGCATGCCCGGGAGGGGTGACGGACCCGCAACTGCGAAACAGACCGCACCCGGCTTCCGGCTGAGGCCCAACAGCAACCGCGAACCCCGCATCGGCGTGGCCACCCGGCCACCGCCCCGGTCGGATGCCGGGCCTGCCGACTCGCGCCCGCCCCGCTGCGGCAGTTCACCCTGGCGAACTCCATCCATCACAGCCCGATCTTCCGGCACTGCCGCCGGATGGTCTCGTGGGAGACGACCACGCCACGCTCCAGGATCGGCCTCGCTCCGGCGGACGGCCGGGACGAGGTTCTCGTGCGTGCGGCGAACCCGGCCGCCCCGGCCGGTCTTCGGCGACGGTTACGGCAGGGCCTGCAGGGTGGGGGAGAGTATGGCCGGCATCGGGGCGAGGACGATCAAGCGGGTTTCGCCCTGGGAGGCGGTGACATCGCGGGCATCCCGTCTCTCCTGACTTCCGTCGGCCTGCGTGATCATGTATCTGATGGTGACCCGGGTGCGGATGTCGGTGGTTCCGGCCGCCAGGCCGCTCGTTCCTCGTGGCGGGGGTCTTCGTCGGTGAGGTCCCGGCTCGATCCGCAGTACGGTCGGCAGCGCCTGACCGGCGCGCCGCTGCCGTTCGGGGGTGCGGTCGGCGTCCGCCACCTTGCAGGCCGGCCCGTGGATGGTGGCGACGACGGGGGAAAGGTTCTTACGGACACTGACGTCGATCCGGACGCCGACGCCGGAGGACGCGGGGGCGAGCGGTGTTTGTGCGTTGATATCGTGGACCCAATCCTGGAGTTCTGCCCATGCGGTGCTGATGGCGGCCGGGACCCGGCCCACGAAAAGTGCTGCAGGGTCCGCGCGTCTCTGCGGCGCTGCCGCCCCGAGCTGCGGCACGCGGTCCCACCGCAGACCGGCATGCTCCCGGTTCCCTGCTCTGCGGTCCCACCAGCCCGGCCTTGACGCGACCTGCCGGAGGTGGCTTCCGCGGCATCGCGACCGTGAACGCCTCTCCCGTATTACCGGGGCCGGCCGCCACGCCCACTACCCGGGTGCGGTACGAAGTCCGTGTGAACGAACAGACTCAGCCCGCGACCGTTCGCGTGTTCATCGCTCTCGCCCCGCCCGACTACGCGAAGGAAGAACTGGCCCGGGAGCTGCGCCCCGCCTATGACACACACCCTCACATGCGGTGGAACCGCATCGAGGACTGGCATATCACCCTTGCCTTCCTCGGGGAGCTGCCGGCCGAGACAGTTCCGCTCCTGCGCCCGCCTCTCGCCGAACTCGCAGCGGACCGCCGACCACTTTGTCTGGCGCTGCGCGGCAGCGGGAACTTCGACGACCGGGTGCTGTGGAGCGGAATCGACGGAGACCTCGACGAGCTGCACATGCTCGCCGCCGATGTGCGTGCCACCGTCAAGAGCTGTGGTGTCGCCTTCGAGGACCGGCCCCTGCGCCCACATCTGACGTTGGCCCGTGCACGCCGGGGAGATCGTTCCTCGGCAGGGGAAATCGCCGAAGGGTTCGCCGGATTCACCGGCCGCCGATGGCTTGCCGAACGTCTGCACCTGGTCGGCAGCAACGTCGGCCGTAGCCGCGGACCGATCCATTACCGCGACATCGAGGCCTGGACCCTCGGCAACGGGAACTGTACTGGATCTTGAACGAACCAACCAGGGCCGGACGCAGGCGGTACCCGCTGTGGCGGGCGATGCTGCGCGCCCGCCACAGCCAGGCCAAGCAGGACGGTGCCAGGGGCCGACGGTAGGTTCCGTCCGCGCCGGCCCGCCGTCGGCAGCAGTAGCGTGGCGAACCGCGCATCCGCGTCCGGGAGTACCTGACCGGCGACCGTCCCGCATGGGGGACCGGCGCATCACCGCTCACCCCGACTCGACGACCACCCACTGGATCGAATGGCCCGGGAGCTGCGCCCGGGAGTGGAAAACTGGCATGCCTGAAGGCGGTGGTCGTTGTTGCTCTCTGGTGAAGGATGATTTCGGCGTGTAGTTTCAGTGTCAGATGTCGTGGTTCGCAGTCCCTGCCCGCGCCCTGGCGTGGGCGTTTTGCTGTGCAGTGCTGGACCAGGGCGATCACCTCCGGGTCCGCGCGGTGCGGATCCGACAACGACTGGAAGGCATGACCATGGCCAGCGGAACCGTGAAGTGGTTCAACTCCGAAAAGGGCTTCGGCTTCATCGCCCAGGACGGCGGCGGACCGGACGTCTTCGCGCACTACTCCAACATCAACGCCTCCGGCTTCCGTGAGCTCCAGGAAGGCCAGGCAGTGACCTTCGACATCACGCAGGGCCAGAAGGGCCCGCAGGCGGAGAACATCACGGTCGCCTGAGCCGAGCCCCGACCCTGTGGACTCCCGGGCCGCGCGTTCCGGGAGCCCACAGGCGCCCGTCGGCCGCCCGTTGCGGCCGACCCGCCAAGGCCCGGCCGTTGCCGAGCGCCGTGATCCGGCCCGCCATGCCGCCGCCTGGTCCGGCTCCAGAGCCCGTCGGCACGACTGCGTCACCCTTCCCGCCGTAACACCCGAGCCGGCCGCGCAGACCAATGCGGTTGCCTTGGGGCCGTGCGGCGGGAGACACCCCAGAAGACAGCCGCCCCGCTCCGGCCCATCCGGCGGTTGACGGCCGGGACATGCGATGTCGCCCACTCCGGTACGGTCCGCGGGCGACGGTGGGCCGACCACCGCGACCTCTTCGAGGCGACCGTGTCGATACGAGGCTGGAAGGCGTCCACCTCAGCAATCAGCCGAGCAGCGCGGTTGCTTCGACCTCGACGAGTACATCTGGCTCGAAGAGGTATTCGACCCCGATGAGGGAGGCCGGCGGCATGGGAAGCCGGAGCCCGATCTCGTCGGCGACGGCCTCCACACCGGCCATGAAGTCGTCGATCTTTTCCGGGCTCCACCGGGTCACGTAGAACGTCAGGCGCAGCACGTCCGCGAATGACGCGCCCGCGCCCACCAGCCCGACGGAGGTGTTGCGCAGCGCCTGGGCGACCTGCCCGGCCAGATCGCCGGGCGCGACCGGAGTCCCGTCGGCCCGGCGCGCAACCTGTCCGCTGACGTGGACGTGCTTCGTCCCGGTGCCCACGGCCACATGGTGGTAGGGGACGGGCTGCAGCATGCCTTCCGGTGTGAAGTGCTGAACGGTCATGGCTGTTTCTCCTTTGCACTAGGTATCCATAAGCTACCTAGTGCAAAAAGGACACTTCAACGAGACCAGGTTTCGCCATGGATACCGACGACGAACTCCGCATCGACCCCCCGCACCGCGAGCTGCTCGACCAGGTCCTCGACAAGTGGTCGCTCAGTGTCCTCAACGAGCTCTGCGAACGCCCGTGCCGCTTCAACGAACTGCGCCGAGCCGTCCCTCAGGTCACACAGAAGTCACTGACCGCGACACTTCGACGACTCGAACGAAACGGCGTGATCGAGCGCGAGGTCGTGTCCACCCGCCCGGTGGCGGTCAGGTATCGGATCACACCACTCGGCAAGACCCTGCGGCCCCCCATCGATGTGCTGCTGGCGTGGGCTGCGGAGAACATGCCCGCCATCGCGCGCGCACGCGAAGCCTTCGACACGCGGGAAGAAGAAACGGGCCTCTGACCCTTCCCCCGCTTCGGTCGGGCGCCGGGGCGGGGGAAGGTCGCGGCGCCGGTGAATGACGGAAGGCGCTGCGGGACGGTGCCTCGACGGCGCGCACGCGCCAAGCGTCAGCCGTGCTGCCGGGTACGCCAGGCGTCCGTTGCCGCGCCGTTCAGGACGGCCATGACGACGTCCTCGGCGAGGGCGTCGGTGATCGGCAGGTGGCCGAAGAGGACGCGGTAGTAGGTGGTGGCGGCCAGCATGTCCAGCAGGAGATCGACGTCGGCATCCGGCTCGAGGTCGCCGCGCTCGATGCCCCGGCGCAGAGCCGCTGCCGTGGACGCCCGGCGGGGATGGAAGAACTTCTGCCGGAACTCGGCGTCCAGTTCGGGGTCGTCGGCGAGGTCGGCGACGAGCGCAGGCAGCACCCGCCGCCCGATGGCCCCGGAGAACGTCTCGCTGAGGGTGGTGATGCCCTCGATCAGATCGCAGTGCGTGCAGCCCGTGTCGGGTGTGGGGAAGGTCCCCGCGGCGCCGACCAGCGCGTCGACGACGAGGTGCTGCTTGGAGCGCCAGCGCCGCCGCAGCGCCGGCTTGCTGGTGCGTGCCCGGGTGGCGACGGCGTCCATGGTCAGGCCGGAGTACCCGGCTTCCGCGAGCAGCTCCAGTACGGCCCGCGGCACCGCGGTGTCGATGCGTTCGTCCCGGGGCCTGCCCTGTGGCGGGGGTTGCTGCACGTCGTGAGCGGGGTTGGTCATGGCGGCAGTATAGGGCTATGTTGCTTACGTTCCGTTCCAGCACGAAACATAAACAGAGGAGTGCTTGCGCTGTGACCTCCCGGACCGAAACCCCGGCCGTGGCCGCGGACAGCAGTGTCTTCGCCCGCCCGTACCGGGCTTTGACCTGTGGTGTCATTCTGAGCGTCGCATTGGTGGCCTTCGAGTCCCTGGGCATCGCCACCGTCCTGCCCGAGACGGCCCGCGCGCTCGGCGGCCTCGACTCCTACGGGTGGGGGCTGTCCACGCTGATGCTGGCGAACATCGTCGGCACGGTGACCGCAGGCCGCACCGCCGACCGCACGGGCCCCTGGCGCCCCCTGCTGGTGGGACTACTGGTCTTCACCACCGGCTGCCTGCTCGCCGGCATCGCGGGTACGTGGCTGCTGTTCCTTGCCGGGCGGGCCGCGCAGGGCCTGGGCGTCGGCGCGATCATGGGCATGGCCTACACGGTGGTCGGCCTGGCCTACCCCGAGCACCTGCGGGCGCGGATGTTCGCGCTGCTGTCGTCAGCCTGGACCGTGCCTTCCCTCGTCGGACCCACCCTCGCCGCCTGGATCGCCGCTGCGGTCGACTGGCGCGGCGTCTTCCTGCTCATGCTGCCGCTCACCGCCATGGCCGGTCTGCTCGCGCTGCCCGCGATTCGCCGCCTGGACCGGCCCGACGCCCACGGCGCGGTCCGGGTTGGGCCGTGGTGGAAGAGCCCCGTTGCCGCGAGTTGCGCCCTCACTGCAGGCACGGCCGTCTTCTTGTGGGCCCTGTCGCTGGGCAACGTGTTCCTGCTGATGCTCCTGGCCGTGGTGGGTCTGGGCATCACGCTCGTCGCGCTGCGCCGAGTCACCCCGCCCGGTACGTTCTCGGCCCGCCGAGGCGTGGGAGCCGGGATCGTGGTGCGGGGGCTGCTGTGCGCGGTGTACTTCGGGAGCGAGGCGTTTCTGCCGCTGGGCCTGACCCAACTGCGTCATCTGACCGCCACTCAGGCAGGGTTGGGACTGTCCGCCGGCGCGCTGGCCTGGGTCGCCGGGTCCGCCGCACAGGTCAAGAGGGACGAGGCCGCAGCTACGGGCGGACAGGCCCGCGCGCGCGGCGTGGCGGTGGGATTCACCGCCCTGCTCGCGGGTGTCGTGATCACGGCGCTGGCCGTGGTCTCCACCGCCGTGCCTGCGCTGCTGGCGGTCGTGGGCTGGGCGGTCGGCGGCCTGGGCATGGGCATGGCCTTCAACGCCGCCACCACCGACACCATGGAACAGGCCGCTTCCGGCCAGGAGGGCGCCGTGAGCGCGAGCCTCCAGCTCGCACAGACCCTGTCCACCGCCCTGATCAGCGGAGCGGGCGGCGCGGCCATCGCCATCGCGCACGCCCACGGCTCCTCCACCCGCACAGCTCTGGCCTGCGTGTTCGCCGTCACCGCCGCCCTTGCCGCGCTCGGCGTCCTCCTGTCTCGCCGGCTCGGGTCCCGTGCCGCATGACAGACAGCGCCGACCAAGCAGACGCAGGACGAACCAGTCGATTCTCACGTCGTAGATCGGACAGTGCTTTGCCCCTCGATTCCCCCACGTCCCCACGCGAAGCCGATCAGCTGGCGGCATCCGGGTCACGTTCCCGCGGCAGGCCCTTGCTTCTGGCAGCTCTCGCACTGCTCGCGCTCAACCTCCGAGCGCCCCTCACATCCGTCGCCCCGCTGCTCAAGCCGCTGCGCGACGACCTGGACCTCAGTGATACGGCCGTGGGCGTACTCACCTCGCTGCCCGTGCTGTGCCTGGGACTCTTCGCGTTCGTCGCCCCGCGGCTCGACCGCCGCTACTCCGGCCGCATGCTGCTGACCGTCGCACTCATCGTCCTCAGCGTGGGCGGACTCGTGCGGACCGGTGCTACGCCTGCCGCGCTGTTCGCGGGAACCGTGCTGGTCGCGGCGCCGATCGGGATCGCCAACGTGCTGATACCCGGTCTCATCAAACGCCAGTTCCCGCAGTCCGTGCCACGCGTGTCCGCGTTCTACTCGGGCGCGCTCACGTTCGGCGCCGCGGGAGGCCCTGCGGTGGCGGTCCCGCTCGCCGAGGCCACCGGTTCCTCCTGGCGGGTACCGCTGCTGCTCCTCGTGGTGCCCGTCGCGCTGGCGACGGTCGTGGTGATTCTGATCGCCCTCGACCGGCAACCGTCCGGCGGGGCCACCGCGGCGGCACCGGGCTTCGGCGGGCGGCCACCGCTGCCGTGGCGGAGCCGGCTGGCCTGGCAGGTGACCGTGTTCTTCGGCGCGCAGGCGCTCTTGTCGTACACCGTCTTCGGGTGGCTGCCGACCATATGGCAGGACCGTGGCCTGAGCGCCGCATCCGCAGGATTCGCCCTTTCCCTGTGCAACGCCGTGGGTGTGATCGGCGCATGGCTGCTGGCTGCCTCCGGGCGGAGCCTTGCCGACCAACGGGCGGCCGGGGTTACGGTGGCCTGCCTGACCGCGTCAGGACTCGCGGGCGTCGTGGCGGGGCCAAGAAGCCTTGCCTGGCCTTCCACGGCCGTCCTCGGACTCGGACTCGGAGCCGGATTCGCCCTCGCGCTCAGCCTGTTCGCCCTGCGTTCCCCCGACGCACCGACAACTGCGGCCCTGTCCGCCATGGGCCAGGGCATCGGCTACCTGATCGGCGTCCTCGGCCCCCTGGGCGCAGGAACGCTGCACGACATGACCGGAACCTGGGTGTGGCCCCTGGCCGCGCTGCTGACCATCTGCGCCGTTCAGGCCATGGTCGGCCTCACCGCCGGCAAAGCCCGTATGGTCACCGCCACGCCACCGCGCTGACCACGCAAGGCATCTCCCCGGCTGATCTCTCCCCATCTGTACTCACTGGAGGAGAACCGTGACCCACCCGCGCAGCCGGCAGACGATCCAACGGCTCGCCTTCGTTCTCTTCCTGCACGAGCGGGGCATCGGCCAAAGCGCGCAACTCGCCACCTGCGACCAGCTGATGGAAGAGGGCATCACGTACGAGGGCGACATCCACGCCAGGTGTTCCCACCCGGACCCGCCGGTCTGCGTGCAGCAGGCTCCGGCCTCCGTGGCCCGTTCGAGCTCGCGGGCAACATGGCGGACATGCTCGCCATCCTGGCGAGGACGACCGCCGAGGTGACGTCCCCGACCGGAGTCCGGCCGCCGCGGCCCTGGAGCGCCGGGAAGGGCGATGTCCCCGTTCCAGGCAGGGACAGGGCGCGCTGCCGGGCCTCTGCCCGTAGCCCGGTCCTTCCGCGAGGTGGGTGTGATCGCATCGCAAAGACGCCGGCCGGAGCCGCGGTCGATTCGGCTACGCCGACAGGCCCTTGGACACCTTCGTCCTCCGGCTTGTTGCCCGCGCTCGTGAACCGGTGGGCCGGTGCATCGGCCCGCTGCTCGTCAGTCCGCGAAGACGGCGCGGCGCAGAGGAGGTACGGCACCACACAGCCGGAAGAACGTCCGTGCGGCCGCTCGGATCGTACGGCTGCGCAGGGTGGCCAGGCGTAGGTACAACGTCGCTGCCTTTACCGCAGCGAAGCCGTTCTTCAGCATCGCGCGCTCGTAGGTGGCGAGAGCGGGAAGCAGTTCCTGCTCACTGCGGCTGACCGCGATCAGTGCACGGCGCAGTGCGTTGGCGTCGTACAGTGCGGCGTTGCCGCCGAGCCCGCCGACCGGTGGCATGGGATGGATGGCATCACCCAGCAGGGTCACGTTCGTGGTGGGCCAGGGTTTCACCCGCGCTGCGGTTGTGAAGTCGAACTGCTCGATGGTGTCCGGGGGCGTCTGGCCGATGAGTTCGCGCAGGTCGGGATGCCAACTGGCCAGGCGGGAGGCGACCAGGTCGCGCAACTGCTGCCCGCGCCGGCTGGTCGCGTCGGCGGGCAGGGCGTGCGGGTGGGCGACGTAGGCCCACATGATGTAGTCGTCGTCCTCGCCGTCCTGGATGGGCGAGGCGGTCAGGACGTTCGTCTCCTGCGTCCCCCGCTGTCACGCGGTGGTCGGCACTCCGGCGCTCCAAGGCATTCGGCGACGCGGTGGGCCATCGCGCCCATCGCCGGACGCCCCTTCTGTTGGCGACATCGGAGCACTCGGGTCAGCAAGCTACCGCTCCCAAGAAGCGATTTGGTGGCTGTTGGTGGGATCAAGCCATGGTTAGCGGGCTATGTCGTCAATTCGTAACAGCGCTGAGCGAGGGGGCAACGTGCGGGGCGGCCGGCTTATCTGGATGGTCAGCGGGGCGCACCGGGCGCCTTCGCGAAGGGGTGGGTCTCACCAGGTGGGGGATCCGCGGGAGGGAAGTCCATGACCAGGACGAAGAAGACCGGGGTAAAGGCGCGATTCGGGCGTGTGGCTGTGATCGGTGCGCTGGGTCTGGCCTCAGTGACTCTGGCCGCCGGGCCGACGTTCGCCAAGGGCGGTGTGGACATCACGGCGCCGCGCACGGCGCATGTCGGCAAGACCATCACGGTCAAGGCGCACGGCGGCGATGACAGCGCCGGCTACCTGCATCAGCTGTGTCTGGAGGAGAAGGGCTTCGGCGAAGGGTGGCACCAGGAGAATTGCAGCGCCGCGGTCGAGGGCGACGCACGGGTCACTGCACACGGTACGTCCGCACGCCGAGGCAACCTGGAATTCCGTGCGGTGCTGTACGGCCTGACCAGCCCGCATGACCAGAATCCCGTGCGCTTGCACGCCTCTGACGTGGTGACGGTGCACGTCCGCTGAACCAGCGGCGCGGCCGTGGGCGGCCAGCACGACCACTGCCCACGGCCGTGCACCGAATCGCTTCTCGGGGGACGCCCCGGCATCGTGCAGGGTGGCCACGAGATGTGGCCGACCGCCTCCAGGGCGAAGGAGTCGTCGCACGACTCCGGGTCGAGGCCGCACAGCGCGGTGACGGGGACGACGATCCGTTCGGCGACGTCCGCGAGCAGCGCGGGCACCCGCGGCTCGGTGGCGACGAGCTCGGCGGCCCTCGGTGTCCCCGGCCCGGACTGCCCGGAGGCAGTTGAAGGTTCTGATCGCCGCGTTCGGGGTCATCGGGGCGAGCGGCGCGGCGGGTTCCGGAACATGGATGGCTCCTCAACGAACGCTGGGAACGGGACCGTCACCGGCGGCATTCATCGGACCGCATCACCGTCGAACACGCCCTCGCCGCCCACAAACGCTGGAAGCAACTGGCCCGCTGGACGCACCGCCGCGACCGGCTGCCCGACACCTGTCGCGCCCTCGCCGACTTCGTCCCGGACCGCACCGTCAACCACTGAACCCCAGCCCGTGAACGACGCGGCACACCCTCACCCGCTGTCACGCACCAGATCGTCAGTTGTCACATGCGCAGGCCTGGTGTCACCGAGACCGTTCCGTCAGCCCAATGTGATCCGGGCGGCGACCGGCAAATGGTCACTGCCGGTGGCGGGCAAGGTGCGGATGTGGCCGACGGTCGCCGAGCGGGCCATGACCTGGTCGATCCGGGCCAGTGGGAAGGCGGCGGGGAAACTGAAGGCGAAGCCCCGTTCTGCCACGTTCATCCGTGAGGTCAACGGGGCCAGCCCACGGTCGTCGACCGTGCTGTTGAGGTCGCCCATCAGGATCACCGTTCTCAGCTTCTCGGCGGCGATGGCCTTGCCCAGCAGGCCGGCGCTTTCGTCGCGCCAGGAGGACGCGAGGCCGCTCGCCCGGACGCGGACCGAGGGCAGGTGTGCGACGTACGCCGCGATCTCGCCGTGCGGCGTGTGGACCACGGTCCGCAGCCCGCGACTCCAGGCCTCCGCGATCCCCGGGGGTTTGATGTCCAACAGCCGGGTGTCGGCCAGCGGATGCTTCGACCAGAGTCCGACGGTGCCCCGGACTGCGTGGTAGGGGTAGTCCGAGGCGAGGGTCTTCTCGTAGACCGGCAGCGCCGGCGGCACCAACTCCTCCAGCGCGATGAGATCGGGCTCGGCGTCAGCCAGGGCACGGGCCGTGCCCGCCGGGTCGGTGTTCTCGTCACTGACGTTGTGCTGCACCACGACCAGGTCGTGTGCGCCGGGCTTCTCCCCGGACAGGAACAGCTCGCCGAAGAGATACATCCAGACCGCCACCGGCAGGAGCAGGGCCACCAGCGCGGTGGCCGAACGGCGTAGCAGCGCCACGCCGAGCAGCACCACGACCACCAGGCCGAGCCAAGGCAGGAACGCTTCCAGCAGGCTGCCCAGGCGGCCCACGGAGTTGGGCACGGCCCGGTGGAACGCCAGCAGCCCGGCCGTCAGCACCGCAAGCGCGGCGGTGAACCGCCCACGCGTCCAGGCCGGCCGACCCCTCGCGTCCCCCTCCCACCGCCCCGCCCGGCGCCGCGCCCACCGGGGCGCTGCTGCCTTCAACGCCGACGTCGCACCGCTGTCCACCCGCTCCACCATGGCTTCCCATCCGCTTGGCCTCGCTCCCCAAGACGAGCCACCAGGTGAATCAGTTTCTGTTTTCCGCCAGCACGTGCCGCGTCCTCGGCCCACGCGGAGAAGACGAGCGCACCTCTCCCACCCGCACCGGCGTCACTATGGCGACAGCAGCCGATGCCGACCGGACGGGTGGCCCGTTGAACCGACGAACGACAAAAGTCACAAGGGCGCCGTTGCTGTCGCTCGGATCCCCTGCGCGGTGGCCTGAAGGTGGACGGCGAGACGTGGGAGTACGCGATGGGTCACGTGGCCGGGTCGTGTGGTCGGATACGTGCCGCGAGAAGGACGGCGATCGTCTCGGAGCAGGGCCCGGTCATTGCCCATTGAAGGGGCGAACGGCCCATGCCGTGATCTTCGCGGAGATTGGGATCGGCACCGCGCGAGGAGCGCATGCACCGATTCGGTGTGGCCCCAGCATGCGGCTGCGCACAGGGGCGTGCCTTCCCGGCTCGTGGCTTCGTCGACAGCGAATGACAGCGTCCGTCGATGACCGACAGCAGCGGTTGGTGATCCGCGGCTGGGAAGATGTGCACGAGTTCTGGCGGCGTTGCTGACGGCTGCAGCCGACCGGGCTCCGGGCATTCAAGTCGCGGCCATGGGAAACTCGATCACGCCTGTGATCAGGCGCCTTCGGCTGCAAGAATGGCAGCTCT
This sequence comes from Streptomyces sp. NPDC093149, assembly GCF_044754145.1. Lineage (NCBI taxonomy): Bacteria > Bacillati > Actinomycetota > Actinomycetes > Kitasatosporales > Streptomycetaceae > Streptomyces > Streptomyces sp. NPDC093149. The sequence continues at coordinate 18,144 of NZ_JBIVON010000039.1, read as the reverse complement.
ATCCTGTCGTTCGTGTCCGAAAGCGTGAGTGCAGACATGGCTTCCCGACTCCGATCCACCCTGACCGGCCACGAACACGGTATCTGGGCGCTTGCGACAGCCGTGGTGGACGGTCGGCCCGTCGCCGTCACCGGCAGCCATGACGAGACGGTACGCATCTGGGACCTCAGCGATGGCCGACCTGTGGGTGGGCCCTTGGTCGGCCACAACGGTCTCATTAACAACGGCGAAGTATGGTCGGTGGCGACAGCCGTGGTCGACGGTCGTCCCGTCGCCATATCGGGTGGCGGGATCAATCTCATACAGATGTGGGACCTGGCCACGGGCCGACACGTGGGTGAGCCGCTGGACCAGAGCATCGGCTGCATGTGCGCGGTGGCGACGACTGTATTGGACCAGCGCCCCGTTGCCGTCACTGGCCATGCGGATGGCGCGGTACGGGTATGGGACCTGGCCGGCCGGGAACAGATCGGTGAGCCCCTGACAGGCCACACCGACTGGGTGGAGGCGGTGGCGACGGCCGTGGTGGACGGCCGGCCCGTCGCCGTCACCGGCAGCAACGACAGGACAGTACGGGTATGGGACCTGGCCGAACGGGAACAGATCGGCGAGCCTTTGGTAGGCCACACCAACGAGGTGCGCGCCGCAGCGACGGCCGTGGTCGGAGGTCGTCCCGTCGCCTTCACCGGCGACTTTGACGGGACGGTACGGGTATGGGACCTGACCACCGGTCGGACCGCAGCCGAGCCCCTGCAAGCACACGCCGAGGTGGGCGCGGTGACGACAACGATGGTGGGAAGCCGTCTCATTGCCCTGGTCGGCAGCGGGGACGGGACGGTACGGATTTGGGACCCGGTCACCAGCCGGCCAATCGGCGAACCCCTGGAAGGCCACAAGGGCATGATCTGGGGAGCGGCGACGGCCGTGGTGGACGGCCGGCCCGTCGCCGTCACCGGCAGTAACGACAAGACAGTACGGGTGTGGGACCTGACCGGGCTGGCGGCGCCCGCCCGCGGACACACACGTTGAACCGGACCGGCAACACCGCGGCGAGCTACGCCCACAACGCGTCAACCATCCATGTCCGTTCTCGCCCTCATCGCCCCGAAGAGCGCGACTCATCGCTACCGTGATTCGCCATCTCGACCGGGCCGGGGTATGTCAATCGAGCGATGCAGCAAGGGTGGTTGAATTACCGGCGGGCTGCGGAGAGCCGGCCCTCGAAGGTGATGTCGAAGGCGTCCAGGGCGGTCTTCCAGCGCATGGGCCAGCGGGCCTGACCTTCGCGTCGTTCCCGATGCCCCCGTGCAAGGCGCCCGGCCGCGCCTCTCCTCGGCCGGTTCTCCTGAGAACGTGACGAGGCCCTTCCCCGGTGGGGGAAGGGCCTCGTGATCGAGCGCTGGGCAGGCCTTGCACCTGCATTTCCCCGCAGGAAGCGGGGCGTCTTTCCTTGGACCACCAACGCAGCGTCAGTTGCCGCGAGTCGCGGCAAACCGTCAAGATCAACCTTAGCGCACGCGGGCCGTTGGGTGGCCCCGGCGAACCCCAGCAGCTTGGCGATCGTGATGATGGAGCGGCCGGCACCGTCGAGAGCCACACCCGGTCCCGACCGCTCCGCTGACCCTGCTCGGTGGCGGCTCCGCGATGCACCGGCTCGTGCCACAGGCCCTGATCTCGTTCCTCCGCGCCCACCCGGCCATCGATGTCACCGTGTCCCGCAGCCGCACCCCAAAACTGTGCGGATGCTCGCCGACGGAGAGGCGGACGCGCGGGTCGTTCTCGATGACGGGGCCGACGACCGCGGCCCGCGCAGGGAGCCCTCGGCAACGGCTCCCTTGTCGTGATCGGCCGGGCCGGAGGGATCCTTGCCGGACGGGTCGCGCTTGACCTGCAGCGAGACCGCCGAAGACCCTCTCGTCGGCCGCGACGCCGACTCCTCGCTGCGCCGCTGGGTGGAGAAGCACCTGGGGTCCTACGCCCCGGTGGTCCGCCACCGTGCCGCCGCCACCAACCTGAACGTCCTCGTCTGCCTCGCCACCGCCGGACTCGCCGTCTTACCGCGTCGCGCCATCGACCCCCATCCGCCCCTCGACGTATGCGAACTTCAGGGCCCTGGGTTCCGCCGCCACCATCTACCGGCCCAGGGCGTCAAGGACCGTGCCGCGTCGATGGCGACCACGGGGCTCGCCGGACACCTGCGCCACCCGACCCTGCCCGAACCTTCCCCTGCAACGCGCGCGGAGACCCCGACGGAGGGTGACCCCACGACGGCTGAACCAAACACCGGAGGGGGCCATCTCCGCGTCCTTTCAGAGCTGGATGGACTTCGTCTCGAGGAATTCCGCCAGGCCCTGCTTGCCCATCTCCCGGCCGATGCCGGACTGCTTGTAGCCACCGAACGGAGCGAGCGGATTGAAGGCGCCGCCGTTGACGTCGATCTGCCCGGTACGGACCTGCCGCGCGAAAGCGAGTGCGCGATCCTGGTCGGCCGACCAGACCGCTCCGTGCAGGCCGAAGGCGGAGTTGTTCGCGATAGCCAGAGCTTCGTCGTCGCCTTCGAACGGGATGATCGAGAGAACGGGGCCGAAGATCTCCTCCTGGGCGATCACCGAGCCCGGGTCGACTCCGCCGAACACGGTCGGCCGTACGAAGTAGCCGCGCTCGAAGCCTTCCGGCGCCGCACTGCCGCCGGTCACCAGGCGTGCACCGGCTTCGATGCCTTGACTGATGAATCCGTGTACCCGGTCGCGCTGGGCGCCGGACACCAGCGGCCCGAGCTTGGTCTTCGGGTCGAGCGGGTCTCCGGGCGCGAAGCCCTCCGCGAAACTCTTCGCCAGTTCCATTGCCTCGTCGTGGCGCTGGGCGGGGACGAGCATGCGGGTCCAAGCGGTGCAGGTCTGCCCTCCGTTGAGGAACGCATTGGCCACACCCACCTTCACCGCAGTACCGAGATCGGCATCGTCGAGGATCACGTTGGCGGACTTGCCACCGAGTTCGAGCGTGACGCGCTTGATCGACTGTGCTGCGAGCTCGGCGACACGGGCACCGCCGCGAACAGAACCGGTGAACGAGACGACGTCCACCTCGGGGTGGGTCACTAGCGCCTCTCCCACCCCCGGGCCGTAGCCGCTGATCAGGTTCACCACGCCGGGCGGGAAACCGGCCTCGTGAATGGCGTCGAACAACTGGTATGCGGCAAGGGGAGCCACCTCGCTCGGCTTGACCACCACGGTGCAGCCGGCGGCGAGCGCGGGCGCGATCTTGCAGGTGATCTGGTGCAGCGGGTAGTTCCACGGCGTGATCGCCGCGACGACACCCGCGGGTTCGGTGAGGACGAGCGAGTTGCCGATCCGCTCTTCGGTCTCGTCTTCCTGCAGCAGGTCGATGTAGCCGGCGATGTCGGTCAGGGGGAGTGCGGCCTGAATCCGGGTGGCGATACGCATCGGCGTGCCGACGTCGGTGGCGATCGTCTCAGCGATCTCCGCCGACCGTGTGGCGAGGCAGTGGTGCAGCTTGCGCAGGTACTCGCCCCGCTCGGCGCGTGATGTCGCGGCCCAAGCGGGGAACGCCGCGCGTGCTGCCCGCACTGCCCGTTCCGCGTCCGCAGCAGTGCCGTTGGGGACGACACCGATCACGTCCTCGGTGGCGGGGTTCTCGACGGCGATCGTTTCCGCCGTGCCCGGCGTCCACGTTCCGTCCACATAGGTCGCATTGCGATCGATCAAGGTGCCCTCCTGCTCCGACCTCGTCTGTCTTCTCGTAGAACGACGTGGTCCTTGTTTGACGGTGGGTTCGACATTTCCCGAGGCGCTGCGGATGTCGCGGGCCAACGCAATCTCGAACCCGGCGGCGAGCGCCCATCCGTTCAGCACGGGTGTCCAGCAAGTCCCCCAATGGGCCGCTGCCGTGGGGACTGGCTGGACTGCCCTGCTTGACCGCGGTCTCCTATCGGCGACCGCCGGCCCTTCCGACGGTCGACGGGTTCTCGCACGTCCCGGCTCAGGACAGCGCGCCCGAGGCGGCCGCGGCCGAGCGCGTCAGGTTCGGTCGCCTACGGCCGTGCGGTCGAGGAAACGTCGCAGGCCGCTCTGTACACCGTCCGTGGGGACGGTGGCTGCAAAGCACGCCGCCTCGACCGCCAGGCCTTCGTCGATCGGCAGGTTGACACCACGGGTGACCGCGCGCAGGCAGGCCGCCACGGCCGTCGGTGCGTGCCTGATGATCCGCGCGGCCAGGTCCCGTGCGGCGTCCATGAGCTCGTCGGCCGGTACGACGGCGTTGACAAGGCCCAGCTCGGCGGCCCGGGCAGCCGGGATCGGGTCGCCGGTCAGGATCATCTCCAGGCCGCGCTTGCGGCCGACGTGCCGCGGCAGACGCTGGGAGCCGCCGAAGGGGGGCGGAAAGCCGAGGGAGATCTCGGGTTTGGCGAACGTCGCGTGCTCGGCGGCGATCGCGAGCGGGGCGGCCTCGGTGATCTCGCAGCCACCACCGTAGGCGAGGCCGTTGACCGCGACGATCACCGGCTTGGGGAATTCCTCGATCCGCCGGGTCAGGGCGTGGCCCCGGCGGACGATCTCGCGCAGCGCACGTTCGGGCCCCCCGGCGATGCTGGCCGCAAGCGAAGGGATGTCCGCGCCCGCACTGAACGCTCTGCGCCCGGCGCCGGTCAGGACGACAGCGCGGATGCTGTCGTCGGAGTCGATGAGGTCGAGCTGTGCGAGCAGCGCGTCGATCGTCGGATAGTCCAGGGCGTTGAGCTTCTGCGCCCGGTCGATGGTGATCACTGCGACCTGGTCGTCCCGCTCGATGCGCACGGTCATGCCGGGTTACTCCGTTTCGCCTGGGTTCGGATTCACCGAGGCTATGTGCCGTGATCCAGGACGATCCATTAATTGTCCTGGATACAATGGAGCTCGTCTTCCATCCTCCTCCGCGACGGACAGCAGGTGTCGCATGCGACCGTCCTCCTACAAGGCCGTCGTCCACGAGTTCGCCGCAGCCATCCGCTCCGGCGCGATCCCGGTCGGCACCCGGCTCCCGACACACCGCGCTCTCGCGCGCGAGCGACGGATCGCGCTGGCCACGGCCACCCGCGTCTACGCCGAACTGGCCGCTTTGGGCCTGGTCGTGGGAGAGCCGGGCCGGGGAACGTTCGTCCGGGTGCGCTCCGGCTACGACGGGCTCGAACCATCACGCACTCTGCCGGTGCCCCGGATGGCGGACCTGTCGTTCAACCAGCCCCTGGCCCCCGGGCAGGCCGACCAGCTGCGACAGGCCCTGCGCGCGATGGCGATGTCGGGAGACGTCGAGGCGCTGCTGCGCCAGCACCCGCCGGGCGGACACCGCCACGACCGGGCGGTCGTGGCGACCTACCTGCTGGGGCGGGGGATCGACACAGTGCCGCGCAATGTCCTGCTGACGAGCGGGACCCAGCAGGCGCTCGACATCGTGCTGCACACTCTCACCCGGCCCGGTGACGTCCTCGCCGTGGACGCGCTCACCTACCCGGGCATCAAGCTTCTCGCCTCGGCACACGACCTCGACCTGGCCCCCATCCCCGTCACGGCCACGGGACCAAACCTCGACGCACTCGAAGAGCTGTGCCGCACCCGCCCCGTCCGTGCGATCTACACGATCCCGACCATGCACAACCCACTCGGCTGGGTGCTCGACCGGGAGCAGCGCGACCGGCTGGCCGCCCTCGCCCGCTCACACGACTGCCTGATCATCGAGGACGGCACCTACGCGTTCCTCGAACCCTCGTCGCCGCCACCGCTCCAGGCCCTCGCGCCCGAACGCACCTTCTACGTCGCCGGACTGTCCAAGAACGTGGCCCCCGGCCTGCGCTTCGGCTTCGCCGTCCTGCCCGACCGCCATCTGGAGCCGGCCACGAGCGGCCTTCGTACCGCGGCCTGGGGGGCCCCGAGTGTCATCACCGCGCTCGCCGTCGGCTGGATCGCCGACGGAACGGTCACCCGCCTGGAGAAAGGCCGCCGCGAGGACGCATCCGCCCGGCAGGCCATCGCCCGCGCCGCGCTCGCCGGCATGGACATCACGGCACACCCGGTCTCATACATCGTGTGGCTCGGCCTGAAGCCGTACCAGCGCCCCGATCACGTCGCGACCGTGCTCGCGGAGAAGGGGATCCTCGTGTCGACCGCGGACGCCTTCGCCACCGGACCCCACCGCCCCCCAGCACTCCGACTTGCCCTGGCCACACCACCCCGGGACGAGCTCGGCACCGCGTTGCGCTGCCTGAAGGACACGATCGACACCATTCCCCCATGACACGGCCCCGAAGTTCCAGCCCGGACACCAGCCGCAGAGTACGAGGGATCACGTGCTCGCCGACGTGGCGGTCTGCTCGTCGTACTCGCACAGCATGCGCATGACGGTGGCGGGCGAGGGGCTCCGGCCCTTCTTCGTACCCGCGGCGATGACGAGCCGGGCGGCGATGTCACGCAGGTGGAGGGCCATGGACAGCATGTCCTCGTCGGTCACGCCTGCGCCCGACGGGTGCGGTCGAGGGGGTGATGACGGCAACAGCGCTGCGTTCCCACTGCGCTGAAGCCGGGTCTTCCACGACTGCTCGGCCCGCGCCCACTCCCGGGCACGCTGCTCCTGCTGCTCCTTGATCTCAAGCCCCCGGATCCGCTCATCGGACAGATCCACACATATGACCGAGCGCGACAGGGGCTCGGACGAGCGACTCCGATGCTCAGAACCTACCCGGACCACCGACCGTTCGAGCCCCGCGTCGAGGAGGGCCGTGGGAGCTGAGAGGCCGCGTGGACAGGCGCGGGTTTCAGGATCACCGGCTTGGGCTCTCGTACCAGCGGTGGGTGCAGCGGATGCGGCGGACGAGATTGCGCACGATACGCCTTCAAGCGACCCTTGGACTTGGAGGCGCCGCCCGGCAGGTCAACGTGCTCTCGTCGTCCGGTCGTGGCCACGACCTGCCACGGACTCAGAAGCTGCGATGAAGGCTTGTACGAGGGGACGCTTGTCGCCCCTGCGGGTGGCCATGAAGATCCGGCTCATTGTGGGAGGTCCGTCGAGTTCAAGACGTTGGGCGCCTGCGGGGAGCAGCGCCGTGACGCTGTGGGGGGCGATGGTGACGCCAAGGCCGGCGGCGACGAACATGATGATGGTGTGCCAGTTCGAGCACTCTTGCGCGACCCGGACGTCGATGCCGGCGTCCCGCAAAGGCTGTGTGTTCACGTCGAACGCCTGGGCTCCCGCTGAACGCGGGAACAGGATCAGCGGGTCAGCGGCCAGCGCCGTCGCTTCCACACGATCAGCCTTTGCGGCGGGGTGATCTGCAGGGATGACGGCGACAAACCGTTCCGTCGTCAGCAAGGAAAGGTCGATGTCGTCCCGCTGCTCGGCATCACGCACGATCCCGATGTCGGCCGTGCCCCGCTCCAGAGCCGCCAGGACATCGACGGTGAAGCCGTCGTGCAGTTTGACCTGGACATCTGGGCGGCAGCGGGAGAATTCACGGAGCCGGTCGCTGACGATCGCCGTGGCAGAGGTGATGAAGGCGACATCCAGGCGACCGGTCTCGCCGCGCCCGACACGGCCGGCCTCGTCGAGATCGGCCGCCAGACGGCCCAGAAGGTCCCTCGCCCGTGGCTGGAACGTCGCTCCCGCGTCTGTGAGGCGGACGCTTCGCGAGGTCCGCCGGAACAGCTCAACACCGACGATCTTCTCGAGCTGCTTGATCTGCTGCGACAGGGCGGGCTGAGCGATGTTCAGCCGCTGGGCGGCACGGCCGAAGTGGAGTTCCTCGGCCACAGCCAGAAAGTACCGCAGATGGCGGAGCTCGATTCGCTGATCCATAGTTCAAGCTTATTGATATGGGCGACTGTTTGTATTGGACATATGAGTAAGCGGGGCCGGAGGCTGGCGGGAAGCCACATCCGAAGGGAAACCCGCCTCATGCCTTACACCTCTGCTCCCACCGTGGTCTCGTCGATCGCCTCACAAAGCGATGCCGACGCGTTCCGCGCGTTGAACGAGGAGTGGATCTCCCGCCTATTCACCCTGCAGGATGAGGACCGGGCGGTTCTCGGAGATCCGCTCGGCCGCATCGTGGGCCCGGGCGGTGATGTGCTTCTGGCGCGCGAGCAGGGCAGTGGCGCCGTTGTCGGGTGCGTCGCACTTCTGGCTTATCCGGAGGCCGTGTTCGAGCTGGCGAAGATGGCCGTGGCCCCCGCCGCGCAAGGACGCGGCATCGGCCGCCAACTCATAGCCGCAGCGATCGACCGCGCCCAGGCACTTGGTGCGGCCCGACTGTTCCTCGGCACGAACGGCAAGCTGGCTCCCGCCATCCACCTGTACGAGGAAGCCGGGTTCGTCAGGATCACCCGCGACCGTCTCCCGGTGGCCGACTATTACGCTCGTGCCGACATCCTCATGGAACTGAAGTGACACCCCGCCCGGAGCTCGGCATCTGATCGAGGCAGAGCTCCCGATCGACCGTGAACCGTACGAGTGCCTCGTCAAGGCCGTCCTCGCGTGGACCGGCGAGGGCATGCTCGCCGAACGTGACTACGAGCAGATCGGCCCCAGTCGACCGGCGATGCTCGCGCGGTCGCCTCCGACGTTCGGCGCCGAGGGGACCGGCTGCCGGAGAGCAACGGGCCCCGGGCGCTCGCCGGCGTCGTCCTGCGCGAGGCGGAAGACCGGCTGTCCGCGACGCTGGAAGGCACGGTGCGTTGCGTCCAGAACCGCGCCCGCCTCGTCCGCGCCCTCCACGAACGGCTGGACCGGCTGGAGGTCGTGCTCGGCCGGTGCCTGTGAGCGGAACCCGCCACGACACGAACGCCCATCGTGATGCCCCTGCAGCCCGAACGGACCGGTCGAGATCAGCCGGCGCGAATGTGGTCGACCACCAGCGAACCGTCCCCCACAACAGATCTCCGCTTCCGTGCCTCAAGACCTCCCGGCACTCCGCCGCAGGCCGCGGGCGTGTCGCGTGCGTCGCACATGTGCTGAGTGGTCCCCGCCCGAGGTCCGTGTCATGTGTGCTGCCCGGTGTGCAGGGGCCGCGGCGTGAGTGTGCCGTCTGGCCCGCTGTCGACGCGGGTGCCGAACTCCCGGCTGCGCCTGTCGAGGACGGCGCGCAGCCACTCGGTGTCCTCGGGGGAGGCGTGTTCCAGCCGCATCCTGCGTGCCTGCAAGGGCACCATCCGCGCGTCAACGAGTCGGCCGGTGTCCGCCTCCAGCGAGACCAGGTACAGGACCCGCAGGTCGTCGCGGTAGCTCTCGTAGCCGTCGATGCCCTCATAGTCATCGACGAGGTCGCCGCAGCCGTACAGGATGAACCTGTCCCGGTACACCTCCAGCGGGCGCGGGTGGTGCGAGGAATGTCCGTGCACGACGTCCACGCCTGCGTCGAGGAGCGTGTGGGCGAAGCGGACCTCGGAGCGGGAGACGTCGTAGCCCCAGTTGGGGCCCCAGTGGACCGAGGCGACCACGATGTCTCCCGGCCGCCTGACCTGCCGAAGCCGGTCGGCGAACGCGGACGCGGCGGCCGCCGAAGGCTCCGCGAGCACGTCGACACCGCCCCGCTGCGCGGTGGCGGCCCAGTCCTTCGGGATCCCGCTGGACGGCATCCCGAAGGAGAAGACCAGCACCCGCCCGCCGTCGTCCAGGGGCACGATCGCCGGCTGTCTCGCCCGCACCTCGTCCCGGCCCGCTCCCGCCGTGCGCAGCCCCGCAACCGCCAGGGCGTCGAGCGTCTCGTGGAGGCCGCGCGGGCCGAAGTCGAGCACATGGTTGTTGGCCAGCGCGCAGACGTCCGGCCGGGCCGCGGCCAGACACGGCAGGTTGGCCGGGCTCATCCGGTAGTGGACGCCCTTGCCGGGCGCGAAGTCCCCGTCACCGGTGACGGCTGTCTCCAGATTGACCACCCGCACGTCCGGCGCGGCGTCATCCAGGACCGACAGCGCCTCGCCCCACGGCCAGCGGAAGCCGACCGGCCGGGGGATCGGCCCGCTCGCCGCCTCCGCCAGGTCGACGTAGGCACGGGCGTCGCGGATGTACGCCTCCCGCAGTGCCGGGTCACCGGGGTGCGGAAGGATCTGATCGACGCCCCGGCCGAGCATCACGTCCCCGCCGAGGAACAGGGTGACCACACCCTCGTGCACCCTCCCACGCTAAAGCCGTCGCGGGCGATGCGCGAAGGATCCGCGCGACGGCGGCGCCATCCGGCTGTGCGTGTGCGGTGCGCAGGAGCCATGCGGCCGGTGAACCGGCTCCGCGGCCACCCACAGAGCGGCGGCAACTCCTGTACCGGCACCGAAGCACCCGACGGCGACCCCCTCGGTCTCGACCTGTGCCCGCAGCCGACTCCTGGAAACGCATCGACATCGACGCCGCTCCTCAGAGGCGAAGGGCGTGGTTGAGCTCGTCGATGGTGGCGGCGTTGCGCCCCGCGTCTCACCGACTCGTACCGCGAGGTCGTATGTCGGCCTCGCCGACATACGAGTGGGTTCGGCCTCGTCCCCGACGGCCATCCACGATGCAGAGATGTGCAAGCTTCCCCATATAGGGGGGTTTGGCGAAGCGAAGGTCATGCGCCGTGCGCGTAAGTCTCCGATGTCGGGCATGCTCGCTATCGGCAATCGTTCAAGCACGGAAAGTGATGGAGGGGACCTTTGCTCCGCACCATGAAGCAGCGCTTGGCAGTCGGCACCGCCGCAGCATTCGCCGCCGCCAGCGCCGCGCTCGCCGCCCCGACGGCGGCCGCAGGCGCTGCGGCCGGCAGTGAACTCACCTACGGCAGCGGCATCCTGCTGCAGAACCAGTACGGAGGCGACGGCGGTTACCTCGACACCAACGGCCGTTCCGCCCAGTCTGGCGCCACCTATGACGTGAGCACCAACCAGACCCCCAACAGTCGTGGCCCGGCGACGTCGGTCTGGAAGATCGTCTCCGCCACCGGCAAGGCGAACGGTACCCGTGTCACCAGCGGTGACGTCATCTACCTCGTCAACCAGTACGGCAGCGGCACCTACCTCGACACCAACGGCCGTTCCACCCGGCAGGGCGCCAAGTACGAAGTGTCCACCACCGTCACCAAGGACCGCGGCCCGGGCACCGGCAAGTGGCACATCTTCGCCAAGACGTCCCCTCCAAGGGACGGCCACATCCGCACCAACGACATCGTCCGCCTGCTCAATGACTACGGCTCCGCCAACGGCGGCTTCCTCGATACCAATGGCGTTTCGACCCAGCAGGGCGCCAAGTACGACGTTTCCACCAGCCCTTACACTGACCGCGCCACCGGCACCGGCTCCTGGAAGGTACTGCCCGCCACCTGACCCTGCCCCTACTCACCAGGGATCCGGGAACGGTTGAGCCGCTCAGTCACACCCGCCGTGGACGGCGCGCGCCGACCGCGGCGGCCCAAGAGCCGATTCCCGGCAACGCTCTTCCCTCTCCACACGCATCAGCGAGGTCAGGGCTCTGGCTGAGTCCGCAGCGCCGGGCTGATCCTGATGCGCGCGGCATGCGCTGATAGCTGGCGCGGCTACGCGGCTGCGGCCCGCCCCGGCGGTACGGGGCGAGCCGCAGCCGGTCCCGGCACGGTCCCGGCGGGCCGCTGCCGGTGTTCTGATACAGGCCGCAGACCTTCGGCGAGAGCATGGTCAGCGGGGCCACGACCTTGTCGGGCTGGTCCTGGTGGACCAGGTCGACCAGCTCGGTTCACTTCTAGCAGCAGCGATTGTCTGCTGTCCTGACCAGCAGCCGCGGATCCTGGGCCCGTGGACGTTCACGCGAAACACCAGCAGGCGGGGCGACGGCCGGTTGTCGGGCCTGGGGTCATCGAGGCGGTCACCGGTGGGATCTGCCGCTATCGTGCTCACGTGACTGGCTCCGTGCAGCGTGCACTGCTGTTTCTCGATGTCGACGGGCCGCTCATCCCGTTCGGCGCGGCGTCCCAGCCGTATCCGACCTATATGGCGGGTCCTGAACTGCCTGGTGTCGACGCGAATCCGCTCCTGACCAGGATCAATCCCAGGCACGGACCCCGGCTGGCGGCACTCCCGTGCGAGGTGGTCTGGGCGACGACATGGATGGCGGACGCGAACGAGTGCATCGCGCCCCGCATCAACCTGCCGCAATTGGCGGTGGTGGCCTGGCCGGAGCCGTCCGACATCGACGACCAGGACGAACGGAACGGACTGCACTGGAAGACCCGCACCCTTGTCGAATGGGCTGCGGGACGCCCGTTCGCCTGGGTCGACGACGAGGTCACGAACGCCGATCGAGCCTGGGTCGCTGCCCATCATCAGGGGAAAGCCCTGCTGCATCACGTCGATCCCCGCCATGGACTGACCGACACCGACTATGCGGCTCTCGACTCGTGGCTGCGACAGACGGCCCGACACGGCTGGAGAACGTGAAGAGGCCGCGAGAACGACCTGGTGGCGCTGCGTGGGACGGCTCGCCAACCGTGAGGGCGGCGAGCCGTCGAGACGGAACCCGCAGGGTCAGCCGGCCGTGGTGGGCTCTTCGGACCAGGCGTTGACGCCGGCGGTCTGCAGGCGGACGTTGCGGATCGGGTCGTCCGGGGCGAGCGTGTCTTCGTACTGTTCGAGGTGGGAGATCTGGTCGTCGTCGGCTGGGCCTGGCCGTCGTCGAGCGTGCGACCGGTGCCTGCGTGGGCGAGGCGGTGCTCAACGAGTGGGGCAGCGCCAATCGCGGCTTTCGGCGAGCAGTTCCAGCAGGAGCTTGAGGCGCCGCGTCGTCGGCGCTGCGCCGCTTGGCCAGCAGCTCGCCGGTGTCGTCGACCAGCGGGACGTCGTGGATGCGTTCAGCCCAGTCGATTCCGCAGTAGATCAAGTTGTTCCCTCCATAGAGCTCAGTGTTGGTGCTGGTCACGGGCGCACGCGGGCCACGCAGCTACCTAATCCCAGGCGCAACCGCATTGCAGCCGGGCCGCCACCTCACCAGCCGTTCGTGGCACCGGCGCGCCCCACAGGCCGCGGTCCATGCGGGAGCTCAGGCGGCTCGGGCATCGCGAGAGGTCACCGTGCGGCGGGCTCGCACCACCGACATCAACGAGTGTTCGGGGCAGTGAGTATTGACGGTGGTGGCTACCGCGGAGACGCCGAACGCCGCCGCTCTTGTGCGAGGCATCAGTGCCGTGTGGGGAAGACATCCGTCCGGCGCACACGTGAGCGCCACCACCCTGAGCACCACGACCGCGCACCGATCCACGTTGAGGCCTCGACGGCCCGTCTGCCTGGATGTCACGGTCTGGTACTCGAACGCCCCGAGAAGCCCCTGCCCCTGCGGAACGCCGCCAACAACGGATCAGGGCTGGGGCGAGCCGGGCCCGGCTCGCCCCTGCGACGCGGCTCGGTTGCCCTGATGACGCAGAAGTTCCGTGCCGCCGTCGCCCAGCACAGCCCCTGACCGCTGCCGGGAGGGCGCGGCGGCCGCGAAAGCGAGGTCCCCACCATTTCCAGGAGGCCGTATCAGGGCGGGCGAGTCCTGGTGAGGTTCGCCTACTTGCTCTGGAGCTTCCCCAGCGGGTCGGGGTCTTCCTCCATTGCGGTGGCCGCAGCTTTCCAACTGGTGTCCTCGGGATGGAGGGCGCTGCGCAGGAAGGCCGTGGTGAGGTGCTGGATCAGGGCGACGCGCGCGGGGCTCTCGTCGGTCGTCTCGGCGACCTCGTATCCGGGGATTCCTCCGAGCGAGTGCTCGGCTCCGAACAGTGTGAGCAGGCTCTTGCTTGCCGGGCTGTAGGTGTAGGAGTCGGTGAACCAGTCGGGTCCGCGGGTGGACAGGTGGGACTGGTCGTTGTCCCCGGCAACGATGAGGGCTGGTGTGGTCATGGTGTCGAAGGACGGTTTCATGAAGGGGAGGTTCTCGGCGGCGAACGGAGTCAGGCCGTCGCCCAGGCCGGTCAGGGCGAGCAGCACACCCGCCTTGACGCGCGGGTCGGACATGTCCTCTCCGGGTACGCCATCGGAGTCGAGGACGCGCGCGCCCAGCAGCGTGCTGGCTGTCTGGGCTCCCCAGGAGTGGCCGGCCACGGCGATGCGGTCGCGGTTGAGGCGCCCGGCGAGGCCCGGCACGGAGGCTTCCAGAATGTCGAGTCCGTCCAGCACGCGCGTGAGGTCCTCGATGCGGAAGCGCCATATCCGCGGCGTACGGGGGTCCTCAGCGGGGAGGCCGAGGGTCCTGGAGTCGAGGTGCGTGGGTTGCACGACCACGAAGCCGTGGGCGGCCCAGAAGTCCGCCAGCGGGGCGTAGCCGTTCATCGACCAGCCGAAGCCGTGCGAGAAGACGACGACGGGCAGATCGCTGCCGGTCGCGGGGGCGGATACGCGGACCTGGAGGTTCTCGCCGCGGCCCGGGGCGGACAGGACGACCGGCTTCGCGGATACCACCATGGTGGGCGCACCCGCAGTCTTCTGTGTGTTCGTGCTTATGGTGCTCGATTCGGACATGGAAGTGCCTTCCGTTCGGTTCTTGGCAGTCTTGGCGTGGTGGGGCCGACGGCTGGGGGCGCCGCAAGCCGGGCCGGGCAAGCAGGGAGCGAGGAGCGCTTCTCGTCCGCAGCCCATCAACAACAGGTGCGTACGGTCGCGTGCACTTCGCCCCGGATGGAGTGTGATCGCGACAGCGGTCTGGTCGACCGCCCCCTGGTCTGTCATCATGAGTGAAACGGAACCTCGTTCCGATTACGATACGGAACGCTGTTCCGCTTTGCAAGACCGGTTATGGAAGGAGTGCTGCGGTGAGCGACAGCGGCCAGGGCCCGGGAAGCTCAGCCAAGTCCAAGCGCAAAGACGTCCGCCGCAACCAGCAGACCCTGCTGGACGCGGCCGCCGCGGTCTTCGTCGACTCGGGCGTGGACGCGCCGGTGCGGGACATCGCGGCCGAGGCCGGCGTCGGGGTGGGCACGGTCTACCGCCACTTCCCCACCCGGGCAGACCTTGTCATCGCCGTCTACCGCCACCAGGTCGACGCCTGTGCCGAAGCCGGCCCGGCCCTGCTGGCGTCCAGCCCGACGCCCCATGCCGCCCTGGGCCGGTGGGCCGACCTCTTCGTCGACTTCCTGGTCACCAAACATGGCCTTGCCGCCGCGACGCAGAACGACAGCATCGGCTTCGAGACACTGCACGCCCACTTCCTCGACCGCCTCCTGCCGGTGTGCACTCAGCTCCTCGACGCTGCCGCCGCCTCCGGCGAGGTCCACTCCGACCTCGACGGGTACCAGCTCATGCGTGGCATCGGAAACCTCTGTATCGGCGCCGACAGCGACTCCCGCTACGACGCACGCCAACTGGTCGCACTCCTCATCGCAGGTCTGCGCCAGCCGCGCTGACCGGGGCGGACGCGCGGCGGCGAGGTCCAGGAAACTCCGCAAGTTCCAACAGTCGGACCTGCGAATATCGAACCGGCCGAACTTCGGCGCTCGGTCCTGGCCGCTGTCGACCCGTACATCGACCGCACCGCGCTCGCCCCGCAGATCGCCCAGGAGGAACAGCAACACCGCGCCCTGGCCGAGTTCATCGATGGCTGGGGTGCGGCGGGCGGAACGCCCGAGGGGCTGTCCTGGCGCTGTACGGAGGGCCTGGGCGGCGTCGGCGAAGTGCGGCGGAGGGTCAGCAGTCAGGTCAGCAGGCGTCGGTGCCATCTCGACCTGGCCATGGTTCCGGACATCCGGCCGTATTCGCCCTGATCGGCGTGCCAGGCAGGGCTGCTGTCCGGCCGGGGTTGCGCAAGGATGGTGCTTACGAGTCGTGCAACGCCTTGCGCGACGAGGCGCCCAACAGGATGCCGGGGTCCGGAGTTGGCGGCGGTTCTTGCGCAGGTCACACCCCCTGGGTCAGCACCGCCCCGGCGGCGAGACCCTCTCTGCAGCACAGAGGTCTCTCCTCATTCGCCCCCTCCTGGCAGAGGCGTGATCGTGCCGCTGAACCGCGATACGGCGATCGCCGGTTCAGGCCGAGCGGGGCCGGCCTTTGCCGACGCTGCGCAGCTGCTTCCGGTCGACCTCGGCACGTGTGGTGGGCAGACCGTCGACGTCGGCGCCGCGGTAGAGCGCGACGTAGAAGGCCCCTGCTCGAGGCCTTCCGAGACGGACCTCGATCGATTGGGCGGGCTTGATCCGCCTCGGCCGCGCAGATGTCCTACCGCATGGAAGAAGCCAGGCCGACGCGGCTGACGACCCAGCGGATCCGCCAGTTCGCCGAGAGCGACTCGAACTGGCCCCTGTCCTTGGATCAAGACCGAAGGCTGGACGTACCCATCTCTTCGACTGGCGCGCGCTGGAGCCGTGCTTCCGAAATCGGAAGTCACGGCAGGGTCAGGGGACGGACAGAATGAGGCCGCCGCAGGAAGGCTGAGAGAAGGCCCGACCCGTGCTCGTCGGCTGGCTGAGGGCGCGCTATCGATGGAGCATAAGGGGTATATGGGTGTGCGACGTTCGTGGGATCACCTCCTGGAGCCACCATCGGGCCGTGGTCTGGAGGCGGTGCCGTTCGTCCTGATCGTGACGATCACCGCGCTGGACATCTACACCGGGCGCGATGTCCAGCTGGGCCCACTGCTGGTCATCGCGCCCGCTCTGACCGCCTCCCTCGCCGGGCCACGGCTCACTGCTCTCGCCGGGGTCCTGGCAGTGGCGGCCCAGGTGTTCATCGCTGTCTTCCTCGGCGAACTGACCACGACCAACCGAGTGGCGCAGATCATCGCGCTGGCCGTGCTCTCTGCCTTGGTGCTTTTCATGCGGTTTGTGCGGGAGCGGCGCGACCGGGCGCTGAGCCGTGCACGCTCTGTGGCGGAGACGGCTCAGCGTGTTCTGCTGCAGCCTCCACCACGGCGGATCGGGCCGTTGCAGGTGGCATGGCTGTACATGTCCGCGGAGGATGAGGCCGAGATCGGGGGCGATCTGTTTGCGCTCGCCCGCGCCGCGCATGCCGCGACCCGGGTGGTCATCGGCGATGTCCGGGGCCACGGGCTGGCCGCCATCGGTGAGGCCTCGCTGGTGCTGGGGGCATTCCGTGAGGGCGCTCACCGGCATGCCACCCTCCCCGGGCTGGTGGCTGCCCTTGGAGACAGCGTCTCCCGGAACCTGGAGGACGTGACGGACACCGAGCACGATGCCGGCGAGCACTTCATCACCTGCCTCGTCCTGGAGATCCCCGACGAAGGCCTGCCGGCCGCCGAGATGATCAACTGCGGACATCCCCCGCCTCTGCTGGTGCACGATCAGCGGGTCACGGCCCTGTATGCCCGGCAGCCTCTGCCTCCGCTGGGCGTGTGCGAACGGCAGATCGAGGACGACCGCATCGACCCGTTCACCTTCAAAGGCGGTGACATGCTCGTCCTCTACACCGACGGTGTCATCGAAGCCCGCTCGCCGTCCCGAGCGTTCTACCCGCTCGCCGAACGAGTCGCCTCCTTCCCCGCCAGTAGCCCCGATACTCTGCTGCACCACATCCACCGCGATCTGCTCGCCCATACCGGCGGCCACCCCGCCGACGACGCAGCCCTCCTGGTCATCGAACGCACCCCGTCCCACCGGCCGCACCTCACGCCCCATCCCATTGGCCACCACCGGGTCCACCTCGGTGGATCACCCCCGCCTCCAGGCCACTGAACCCAAGAACAGGGTTGCTCCAGGGGGACCAACGGCAGGTGTGGGTGCTCACCCCAGCGAGGACACCGGGAGGCGAAGCAGCTGCTGGAGCCGGAGAGCGTACGTATCTCGGTGCTACGCAAGGAGGAGTACGCCCCGGAGACTGGGGAGCTGTTGGACACCAAGTACGACGAGCACACCGCGGCGGCCAGCTCGGCGGCCACCGAACTTCATCGAGCCGGGTGCGGGTGCCGGCTTGGTTTCCAGGCTGAAGTTGTTCGTCGGCTTGGCGATGGCTACGTCTAGCTGGCGGGCCTGGGGGGGCTTGTGTTGTGGGGTGGGCTGGGTGTTTGTGGAGGGGATATTGTTGGGTGGTCAGGCGGGAATCCCGGCCCGATTACGGCGGGCCGGGATTCTGTGTTGTGCTTGAGCGGGGGCCCCGGCCCGATTACGGCGGGCCGGGGTTGTTGGGTGTGTGTGGGTGGTTGCTGGTTTTAGTAGTCGCCGTAGCCGCCCTCGCCGTAGCCGCCGCC
>NZ_JBIVON010000038.1:1941-31799 GCF_044754145.1 Streptomyces sp. NPDC093149 | reverse complement strand
ACCATCACCGCCCACAGCACCGGCTGCACCACATCCACGCGCTCCAACGCCGCCTCGTCACCGAGCGCCTGCTCCAGCGACCAGTCCACGAACGGATCCAGCGCCTCCGCACAATCACGCATCGACCGCGCGAACACCGGCGACGAAACCAACAACTCCCGCCCCATCCCCACCCACTGCGCACCCTGACCCGGGAACACGAACACCGCCTTGCTCCCCGCCCGCGCCACACCCCGCACCACGCCCGCAGCCGCCTCACCCGCAGCCGCCGCACGCAGACCGGCCAGCAACTCCTCCCGACCCGCTCCCGCCACCACCAGCCGGTGACCGAACACCGCCCGCGAACTCACCAACGACCAGCCCACATCCACCGCACTCACCGACGAGTACCGCTCCCAGTGCTCCAGCAACCGAGCCGCCTGAGCCCGCACCGCCTCACCCGTCTTGCCCGAGAGCACCAACGGCACCACACGCTCGACCTCGGCTGCTTCCTCCCCGGCCACGGCTTCGACAGCCGGGGTTCCAACAGCCGAGGTTTCGTCCGCGTCGGCTTCGACAGGAGCCTCAAGGATCACGTGCGCGTTGGTCCCGCTCACGCCGAACGCCGACACCCCGGCCCGGCGCGGATGGTCGTGCTCCGGCCACGGCATCGCCTCCGTGAGCAGCCGCACGTTGCCCTGGGACCAGTCGACCTGCGTCGACGGCTCGGCCACGTGCAAGGTTTTCGGCAGCACCCCGTGCCGCAACGCCAGCACCATCTTGATCACACCACCGACACCGGCCGCCGCCTGCGTGTGGCCGATGTTCGACTTCAACGACCCCAGCCACAACGGTCGGCCCTCGGGCCGGTCCTGACCATAGGTCGCCAGCACCGCCTGCGCCTCGATCGGATCACCCAGCCGCGTCCCGGTGCCGTGCGCCTCGACCACATCCACGTCCGAAACGGACAGACCGGCCGCAGCCAACGCCTGACGGATCACGCGTTGCTGCGACGGACCATTCGGCGCCGTCAAACCGTTCGACGCACCGTCCTGATTCACCGCACTCGACCGCAACACCGCCAGCACCTCATGACCGTTGCGGCGCGCATCCGACAACCGCTCCAGCACCACCACACCGACACCTTCGGACCACCCGGTCCCATCGGCATCATCCGAGAACGACCGGCACCGGCCGTCCGCAGCCAGACCACCCTGCATCGTGAACCGGACGAACATGTCCGCCGCGGCCATCACTGTGACACCGCCCGCGAGAGCGAGCGAGCACTCGCCCGACCGCAGCGCCTGCGCCGCCAGGTGCATCGCCACCAACGACGACGAACACGCCGTATCCACACTCACCGCAGGGCCTTCGAGCCCGAACGTGTACGCCACGCGCCCCGACATCACGCTCCCGGCCGCGCCGGTGAGCAGATGGCCTTGCAGCTGCTCTTCGGCTCGCGCGACCAGTTCGGCGTAGCCGGTCTGGTAGACGCCCGTGAACACACCGGTCGTACTGCCGGCCAGCGAACTCGGGTCGATGCCCGCGCGTTCCAAGGCCTCCCACGACACCTCCAGCAACAGCCGCTGCTGCGGATCGGTGGCCAACGCCTCACGCGGGGAGATCCGGAAGAACGCCGCGTCGAACTCGCCGGCCTCTGGAAGAAAGCCGCCCTCGCCGGTCGCGGACGTCCCGGTGCCCGGGCCGCCGCTGCCGAGCAGCGAGTCCAGATCCCAGCCGCGGTCGGACGGGAACGGCGTGATCCCATCGGTCCCCTCGGCGACCAGCCGCCACAGGTCCTCCGGGTCCGAGACGCCGCCCGGGAACCGGCACGCCATGCCCACCAGCACGATCGGATCGTCGGCGACGGCCGCGAGAGCCGGCACCACAGCAGCCTCGGCCGGTCGCTCGCCGAACTCGGCTGCCAGGTACCTCGCCACGTGGCCGACGGTCGGGTAGTCGAACACCAGGCTGGCCGCCAGGGCGACGCCGGTCCTGGCCTGCAGCAGATTGCGCAGCTCGACCGCGGTCAGCGAGTCGACGCCCAGCTCGCGGAACGGCTGAGCGATGTCGAACCGCTCGCCCAGGGCATGCCCCAGCACCGTCGCGGCGGACTCGCGGACCAGGTCGGCCAGCGCCTCCAGCCGGTCCACATCGGACAGTCCGGCCAGCCGTCGGCCCAGGCCGTCCCCGCCGCCGTCGGTGTTGTCCGCGACGCGCCGCGCCGCGGACCCGGCCAGGGAACGCCACAGTGGCGTGACGTCCCGCTGGGCCCGCAGCCTAGCCATGTCCAGCCGGGTCGGCGCCAGCAGCGGACGGTCCGCGCGCAACGCCCGGTCGAACAGCTCCATGCCCTGCTCCACCGACATCGGCGGGGTGGCCGAGCGCGCGATCCGCCGCCGGTCGGTGCCGGACAGCGAACCCACCATGCCGAGCTCTGTCGACCACGGTCCCCACGCCAGCGAAATGCCCGGCTGCCCGTGGTGGCGGCGCTGCTGCATCAGCGCGTCGAGGAACGTGTTGCCCGCGGCGTAGTTGGCCTGGCCACCGCCGCCCAGCAGGCCGCCGAGCGACGAGAAAGCCACGAAGAACGACAGGTCCCGGGTGAGCGAGTGCAGGTTCCAGGCCGCGTCCACCTTCGGGGCGAGCACCCGATCCAGCTGCTCGCGCGACAGTGACGCGAGCACACTGTCGTCGACAACGCCCGCGACGTGCACGACCCCGGTCACGGGGTGCTCCGGCGGCACCTCGGCGAGCACCTCGGCGAGCGCCTGCCGGTCGGTCGCGTCACAGGCCGACGCCACCACCGTGGCGCCGAGCGCGCCGAGCTCCGCCAGCAGCTCCTCCGCACCCGGGGCAGCCGCACCGCGCCGGCTGACCAGCAGGAGGTTCCGCGCGCCGTGCTCGGTCACCAGGTGCCGCGCTGCCAGCGCGCCCAGCCCACCGGTGCCGCCGGTGACGACGACCGTGCCCTCGGGATCCAGCACCGGCGCCGGTTCGTCACCCGCGTCGGCCCGGGTCAGGCGCGCCGCGAAGAGCCGGCCGCCGCGCAGCGCCAGTTGTGGCTCACCCGCGGCCAGTACTTCGCCGAGCACCGTCGCGTCGAGCCGGTCGGTGTGGGGGTCGGTGTCGAACAGTACGAACCGGCCCGGGTTCTCCGTCTGCGCCGACCGGACCAGGCCCCACACGGCCGCCGCGGCCAGATCCGTGACCGGGTCACCGGGTGCGGTGGTGACCGCGCCCCGGGTCCACACGATCAGCGGCGAGCCCGCGGGATCCGCCGGCCACTGCTGCAGCTGCCGGAGAACCTCGGCGGTCAGCTCATGCGTGCTTTCCACCACCGAGGCCGAGTCCCCGGACGCCCGCAGCACCACCGCACCCTCCTCGCCAACGGGCACGGGGTCCATGGACCCGACGACGGTCCAGCGACCCACCGGGGCGGCACCGCCAGGAGTCGGCACCCAGCTGATCTCGAGCAACGAGCGGTCCCCGGTGTCCACCACGGTGCCGACCTCGTCGAGTGGTCGCAGCGTCACGGAACCGATCGACAGCACGGGTGAGCCGGTCCAGTCGGCGACCGCGAGCGACACCTCGTCCGGCGCCTGCGGAGTCAGTGCGACCCGGAGCCGGGCCGCACCGGAAGCGAGCAGATCCACGTCGCGGAACACGGACCCCACGCCTTCCCTGCCCGCGAACGCCCTTGCCTGCAGTGCCGCGTCCAGCAGCGCGGGGTGGAGCCCGAACGACTCCGCCGCACCACGGCCGGACTCGGGCAGCTCGACCTCCGCGAGGATCCGGTCGCCGTGGCGCCACGCCTTCGTCAGCCCCCGGAACATCGGGCCGTACTCGGCGGACTGCTCGTAGAACCGGGTCACGTCGATTTCCTCGGCTTCCGGCGCGGGCCAGGCCTGGCGCAGCGGGCCGAACGGGTCCGGACCGGCCGCGCGGGCGGCCGTGCCCAGCCGACCGGTGGCGTGGCGGGTCCACTCCTGCGCGCCGTCCACCCGCGCGTACAGAGCGAAACTCCGCCGCGCGTCCTCGTCGGCCGCACCGACCAGGACCTGAACCTGGACGACTCCCGTGGCAGGCAACACCAGCGGCGCCTCC
The DNA here is from genome assembly GCF_044754145.1 of Streptomyces sp. NPDC093149. Classification (NCBI taxonomy): domain Bacteria; kingdom Bacillati; phylum Actinomycetota; class Actinomycetes; order Kitasatosporales; family Streptomycetaceae; genus Streptomyces; species Streptomyces sp. NPDC093149. The sequence goes on along the minus strand of NZ_JBIVON010000038.1, from coordinate 27,713 downwards.
AGCACCAGCTCCTCGACCCGGTCGCAGCCCACGCTGTCGCCTGCGCGGATGGCCAGCTCGACACTGGCGGTGCCCGGGAAGACCGCGGTGCCGCCCATGGTGTGGGCGGCCAGCCACGGGTGCGTGCGCAGCGAAAGCCGGCTGGTGAACACGATCCGGTCGTCCGTGGGCGAAGGCACCACGGCGCTGAGCAGCGGGTGCTCCGCCGGGCTCAACCCGGCCGAGGTCACGTCGGCGACGCCAGCGACCATGTCGGGCCAGAAGCGCCGGTGCTGGAACGCGTAGGTCGGCAGCGCCACCCGCACCGCGCCCCGGCCCGCGAACACCGCGGTCCAGTCCACCGCCACACCGCCCACGAACAGCCGCGCCACCGCGAACAGCACCGCCGACGCGTCGTCCTGCTCGCGTCGCAACACCGGCGCCACGACCGTGCCCGGCGCACAACTGTGGTGCGCCGCACCGGAAAGCACACCGTCAGGCCCCAGTTCCACCAGCGTGGTCACGCCCTGATCGGCGAGCAGGCGCACACCGTCGGCGAATCGCACCGTGCTCCGGACCTGGTCCGTCCAGTACCGCGGGGAGCACAGCTCTTCCGCGGACGCGATCTCACCGGTCAAGTTCGACACGATCGGGATCCGCGGCTGCCAGAACGCGACCGTCTCCAGAACCACGGCGAACTCCGCCAGCATCGGCTCCATCGCCGACGAGTGGAAAGCGTGCGACACCCGCAGCCGCTTCACCTCGGCGCCGCGAGCGGACGCTACCTCGGCCACCCGGTCCACGTCGTCCCGCGGCCCCGAGACCACCACCGAGTCCGCCGTATTCACGGCCGCGACCGACACGGTCTCCGGCAGGATCTCGGCTATTTCGGCCTCGGGCAGCGAAATCGCGGCCATCGCCCCGCCCGAAGGGAGCGCCTGCATCAACCGCGCCCGCGCCGCCACCACCCGACACGCGTCACTCAACGACCACACCCCGGCGACGTAGGCCGCCGTGACCTCACCGATCGAATGTCCCAGCAGATAGTCCGGGGTCGTCCCGAACGCCCGCAGCACCTCGAACAACGCCGCCTCGACCGCGAACAACGCAGGCTGCGCCCACCCCGTCTCGTGGATCAACTCGACGTCCTCGCCCCACATCACCTCACACAACGGCCTGTCCAACAACGGATCCAGCTCGGCGAGAATCTCGTCCAACGCCGCTGCGAACACCGGCGACTCCCCGTAGAGCCCGCGAGCCATGCCGACCCGCTGCGCACCCTGCCCGGTGAACAACACCCCGAGCCGCGCGCCGGCCTCCGCGGCACCCGAGACAGTCCCGGCGCCAGGCTCGCCGGCCGCGAGCGCACGCAACCCGGTGACGAGCTCGTCCCGATCCGTTCCCGGCACCACGGCGCGGTGGTCGAACACCGCGCGGGAACCGGACAGCGACCACCCGATGTCGGCCGGTAGCAGCGACGGGTCCGCCTCCACGAAGTCCAGCAGCCGCGCGGCCTGCGCCCGCAGGGCCTCCTCCGTCCGGCCCGACAGCACCCACGGCACCGCGGCCGTGAACACAGCGGGAGTTTCCGGGGCACCACGGCGCTCGTCGGCGGCTGCCGCCTCAAGGATCACGTGGGCGTTCGTCCCGCTGACGCCGAACGACGACACCCCGGCCCGGCGCGGACGACCGTTCTCCGGCCACGGCATCGCCTCGGTCAGCAGCCTTACGTCGCCCTGTGTCCAGTCGATCTGCGTCGAGGGCTCGTCCACGTGCAGGGTCTTGGGCAAAATCCCGTGGCGCAACGCAAGCACCATTTTGATCACACCGCCCACTCCCGCGGCGGCCTGGGTGTGCCCGATGTTCGACTTCAACGAGCCCAGCCACAGCGGCTGCCCGTCCACGCGGTCCCGGCCGTAGGTTGCCAGTACCGCCTGCGCCTCGATCGGATCACCCAACTTCGTCCCGGTGCCGTGCGCCTCGACCACATCCACGTCCGAAGCGGACAGACCGGCCGCGGCGAGCGCCTGCCGGATCACCCGCTGCTGAGACGGACCGTTCGGCGCCGTCAAACCGTTCGACGCACCGTCCTGATTCACCGCACTCGACCGCAGCACCGCCAGCACCTCGTGACCGTTACGGCGCGCGTCCGACATCCGCTCGAGCACGACCACGCCGACGCCCTCGGACCACCCGGTACCGTCGGCCGAGTCGGAGAAGGACCGGCACCGGCCGTCCTGCGACAATCCGCCCTGCGCAGTGAACCAGACGAACGCGTCGGCGGTGGCCATCACCGTGACACCGCCGGCCAACGCCAGCGAACACTCACCTGTCCGCAGGGCTTGCGCGGCCAGGTGCATCGCGACGAGCGACGACGAGCACGCGGTGTCCACACTCACCGCGGGGCCTTCCAGCCCCAGCGTGTAGGCCACCCGGCCGGAGATCACACTGGCCGCCCCACCTGTGATCTGGTGCCCCTGCAGGTGCTCACCACTGCGGGCGACCAGGTTGGCGTAGTTCGAGGAGTAGACGCCCGCGAACACCCCAGTCGAGCTGCCCGCCAGCGAGGTCGGATCGATTCCCGCCTGCTCCAGGGCTTCCCACGACACCTCCAGCAGCAGCCGCTGCTGCGGATCGGTCGCCAGCGCCTCACGCGGCGAGATCCGGAAGAACGCCGCATCGAACTCACCGGCCCCGTCGAGGAAACCACCGCGGCCGGTGGCCGAGGTCCCGGAGCCGGGCCCGTCGGTGCCCCGCAGTGTCTCCAGGTCCCAGCCGCGATCGTCGGGGAACGCGGTGATGCCGTCGGTCCCGTCGGCCACGAGCCGCCAGAGACCGTCCGGATCGGACACTCCGCCGGGGTAGCGGCAGGCCATGCCTACCAGCACGACCGGATCATCGGCCACCGAGGCCGCCGCGACAGGCCGCGTCACGGCGCTGGCCGCCGGGGCCGTGTCCCCGAACTCCTCGGCCAGGTGCGCGGCGAGGCGGGTGACGGTCGGGTAGTCGAACACCAGGGTCGCCGGCAGGGTGGCGCCGACGTCATCCTGCAACGTGTTACGCAGGTCGACCGCCGTCACGGAGTCGAAACCCAGGTCGCGGAAGGGCTGGTCCGTGCCGATCCGCTCACCCGACGGGTAGCCGAGCACCGCCGCGGCCGACTCGCGCACCAGCTCCACCAGCAGGCGATCACGCTCCACGGCGGACAGTCCGGCGAGCCGCCGTGACAGTCCTTCCCCGCCACCGCGCGAGTTGTCGGCCGCACGCCGGGCCGTGGTGCCCGCGAGCGAGCGCCACACCGCGGGCACCACGGCCTGGGCCCGCAGCGTCGGCAGGTTCAGCCGCGTCAGCACGAGCGCCGGGTCCTGCGAGCGCAGCGCCTGGTCGAACAGGTCCATGCTCTGCTCCGTCGACAACCCGCGCTCGGAAGCCCAGGAACCCCAGGCCAGCGACAGACCGGGGAGCCCGTCCCGGCGGCGCTGCCGCGCCAGCCAGTCGGCGAACGCGCTCCCGGTGACTCCGTCGAGCGACGAGAACAGCACGAAGAACGCGAGATCGAGGTCCCGGGTCAGCTCGTGCAGATGCCAGGCGCCCTCGATCCGCGGCGCCAGCACTCTGTCGAGCTCCTCCTCGGACAGCGTCTCCACCGCGAAGTCGTCGTCCACGTCCGCAGCGTGCACGACACCGGTCACCGGGTGCTTCGGCGGCACGGACGCGAGCACGTCAGCCAGGGCCGCCCGATCGGTCACGTCGCACGCCACGACCGACGCGGTGGCGCCACGCTCCGCCAGGTCCGCGACAACTGCCTCGGCCTCGGGCGTGGCAGGGCCGCGCCGGCCGACCAGCAGCAGGTGCTGGACCCCGTACCCGGCGACGAGGTGCCGGGCGAGAACACCACCGCGGCGGCCGGTGCCGCCCGTGATCACGACCGTCCCCGCGGGATCCAGCGCTGGCGGGGCTCCCGCGGCACCGCCGACCCGGGTCAGCCGGGCGGCGTGGAACTGCCCGGCGCGCAGGGCGAGGTACGGCTCGCCGGTGGCCAGCGCCAGGCCTGGTCCGGCGGCGTCCAGCTCGGTGTCGGCGTCGAGCAGGACGATCCGGCCCGGGTACTCGGCCTGCGTCGAGCGCACCAGACCGTGCACCGCTGCGGCGGCCGGATCGGTCACCGGTTCGTCCTGGCCGGTGCTCACAGCCCCGGTCGTCACCACGACCAACGGAACATCCGTCGAGCGCTCGTCGGCCAGCCAGTCCTGTAGCCAGCCCAGCACCCGGCCCGCGACCTGGTGCGCGGAGTCCGCCACCGTGCCCGGGTCTGCGGACACCGGCAGCACTACCGCGGCAGGCGTCGGCTCGCCGTCGAGTGCCGAGAGCACCGGCTCATCGAGCCCGGCCAGACGCCACTGGTCCACCGGGATCGCGGCGGTCGCGGGCACGGCGTTCCACCGCAGTTCGAGCAGCGCACCGTCACCGGTGCCCGCGCTCAGACCGCCGGCCATCAGCGGCCGCATGATCAGGGAGCCGATCGACAGCACGGGAAGTCCGGCCGAGTCCGCGATCACGAGGGCGGCCTCGTCCGGGCCGACACGGGTGAGCGCGACCCGCACCCGGGACGCGCCGGACGCTTGGAGCACCACGTCGGTGAAGCTGAACTGAAGCCCGTTCAGCCCGGCGAACGCCGAGGTCTGCAGCGCGGCGTCCAGCAACGCGGGGTGGATGCCGAACGACTCCGCCAGGCCGCGGCCGGCCTCGGGCAGCTCGATCTCGGCGAGGATCCGCTCGCCGGATCGCCACGCCCGGGTCAGCCCCTGGAACACCGGGCCGTAGCCGAACCCGTCGTCACCGAGCCGCTCGTAGAAGCCCGCGGTGTCGAGCGGCATCGCCTCGCGCGGCGGCCAGGCCTGGTTGACCGGGTCGAACGCCGTCCCGGCGAGAACCTGGCCGCCGGCGCCCAACTGGCCGGTGGCGTGCCGGATCCACTCCTCCTGCCCGTCGGGACGCGCGTACACGGCCACGTTCCGCCGCCGTGTCCCGGGATCGGCGTCGCCGACCACGACCTGCACCTGCACGCCGCCCTGGGCGGGCAGCACCAGCGGCGCTTCCAGGACCAGTTCCTCGAGCCGGTCGCAGCCCACGCTGTCGGCGGCGCGGACAGCCAGCTCGACGTACGCGGTCCCGGGCAGCACCGCGACGCCGCGCACTGTGTAGTCGGCGAGCCAGGGATGGGTGCGCAGGGACAGGCGGCTGGTGAACAGCACGCCGTCCGTCTGCGGCAGCGGCACCATCGCACCCAACAACGGATGCTGCGCGGAGCTCAGGCCGGCCGCGGTCACGTCGGCGGGCCCGGTGGCCGGTTCGGGCCAGAAGCGTTCGTGCTGGAACGCATACGTCGGCAACGCGACGCGCCTGGCGTCGCGACCGGCGAACACCGTCGCCCAGTCCACGCGGACACCGTGCGCGTACGCCTGCGCGAGCGCCAGCACCGTCCGGGGGAAACCACCTTCACCGCGGCGCAGGGTGCCCATCACGACGGCGCTTTCGCGACCGTCCACAATGTCCTGGACGGCGGGCACCAGCACCGTGTGCGGGCTGACTTCGAGCACCGTGCCCGGCCCCGTGTCGAGGGCGGCCGTGAGCGCGTCCTCGAACCGCACCGTGCTCCGCAGATTGCGGTACCAGTACCGCGCGTCCCACGACGCGGTGTCCGCCTGCTCCCCCGTCACGGACGAGAAGACCGGGATCGCTGCGGGCCGCGGCGTGATCGGCGTCAGGTCGGTCAGCAGCCGCTCCTCGATCCGCTCCACCAGCCGCGAGTGCGACGCGTAGTCCACGGCGATCCCGCGCGCCTGGATCTCCCGCTCACGGCAGTCGGCCAGCAGCCGCTCCAGGGCACCGGTTTCGCCCGCGACGACGGTCGATGCCGGCCCGTTGATCGCGGCCAGCGACACGTCCGGGTGCTCGGCGAGCAGATCGCACACCTGGCCGGCCGGCATCGGCAGCGCGACCATCCCGCCGGCACCGGTGAGCTGTTCGGCGATCGCGCGGCTGCGCAACGCCACCACCCGCGCCCCATCCGCCAACGACAGACCACCGGCCACACACGCGGCGGCGATCTCACCCTGCGAATGCCCCACCACCGCAGCCGGCTCCACACCGAACGACCGCCACACCGCAGCCAACGACACCATCACCGCCCACAACACCGGCTGCACCACATCCACCCGCCCCAACGCCGCCTCATCACCGAGCACCTGCTCCAGCGACCAGTCCACGAACGGATCCAGCGCCTCCGCACAATCACGCATCGACCGCGCGAACACCGGCGACGAAACCAACAACTCCCGCCCCATCCCCACCCACTGCGCACCCTGACCCGGAAACACGAACACCACGCCACCGCCGGAACGGGCAACGCCACGGACCACGCCCGGCGCAGGCCGGCCAGCAGCCGCCGCACGCAGACCGGCCAGCAGCTCCTCCCGGTCGGCGCCCACGACCACCGTCCGGTGGTCGAACACCTCTCGCGAGCCGAGCAACGACCACGCCACGTCGACGGGACGCAGCGACGGATCGGCGCTGACGTGCTCCAGCAACCGGGACGCCTGCTCCCGGGCGGCCTCGGCCGACTTCCCGGACAGCACCCACGGCACGACACCGTCCTCAGTGGACAACTGTCGCGCCGGGACGCCGGGCTCTTCGGGCGGGGCTTCGAGAATCACGTGCGCATTGGTGCCACTGACCCCGAACGCGGACACCCCGGCCCGGCGGGGGCGGCCGGTCTCCGGCCACGGCACCGCCTCGGTCAGCAACCGAACGTCGCCCTGGGACCAGTCCACCTGGGCCGACGGTTCGTCCACGTGCAGCGTCTTCGGCAGCACCCCGTGCCGCAACGCCAGCACCATCTTGATCACACCACCGACACCGGCCGCCGCCTGCGCGTGCCCGATGTTCGACTTCAACGACCCCAGCCACAACGGTCGGCCCTCGGGCCGGTCCTGACCATAGGTCGCCAGCACCGCCTCCGCCTCGATCGGATCACCCAGCCGCGTCCCGGTGCCGTGCGCCTCGACCACATCCACGTCCGAAACGGACAGACCGGCCGCAGCCAACGCCTGACGGATCACGCGTTGCTGCGACGGACCATTCGGCGCCGTCAAACCGTTCGACGCACCGTCCTGATTCACCGCACTCGACCGCAACACCGCCAGCACCTCATGACCGTGCCGGCGAGCATCCGACAACCGCTCCAGCACCACCACACCGACACCTTCGGACCACCCGGTCCCATCGGCATCATCCGAGAACGACTTGCAGCGACCGTCCGCCGCCAGCGCACCCTGCGCGGTGAAGCCGACGAACGCTTCGGGCGTGGGCATCACCATGACCCCGCCCGCCAGCGCCAGCGAGCACTCCCCCGCCCGCAATGCCTGAGCCGCCAGGTGCATCGCCACCAACGACGACGAACACGCCGTATCCACACTCACCGCAGGGCCTTCCAGCCCAAGGGTGTAGGCCACCCGGCCGGAGATCACACTGCCCGCGCCACCGACGATCAGATGCCCCTGCGACTGCTCGCCGGAGTGGGACGCCAGCTCGGTGTAGCCGGTCTGGTACGCGCCGACGAACACACCAGTGGGGCTGCCCGCCAGCGACGAGGGCGTGATCCCGGCCTGCTCCAGTGCTTCCCAAGAGGTTTCGAGCAGCAACCGCTGCTGCGGATCGGTCGCCAGCGCCTCCCGCGGCGACATCCGAAAGAACGCCGCGTCGAAATCGCCGACGCCGTCGAGGAAACCGCCTTCGCCGGCTGCCACGAGGGCGTTCGTCCCCAGCAATTCGTCCAGGTTCCAGCCCCGATCGGCCGGGAACGGGGTGATGCCGTCGGTCTCATCGATGACCAGCCGCCATAGGTCGTCCGGCCCCGACACCCCGCCCGGGAACCGGCACGCCATGCCGACCAGGACGACGGGGTCGTCGGTGAGCGAAACGAGCGCGGGCACCGTGGCCGCCTCCGCCGCGCGGGCCTCGCCGAACTCACCGGCCAGGTGTGCCGCGAGCCGGCTCACGGTCGGATAGTCGAACACCAGGCCGGCGGGAAGGCTCGTCCCCGTGCCGGCTTGCAGCAGGTTGCGCAGCTCGACCGCCATCAGCGAGTCGAAGCCCAGGTCCTTGAACGGCTGGTCCTCGTCGATCCGCGTGCCGGCCGCGTGCCCCAGCACGACCGCCGCCGATTCGCCGACCAGGTCGAGCAACGCGGCCCGGCGTTGCTCCTCGGACAGGTCGACCAGCCGCGCCGCCGGCCCCTCGGAACTCGCGTCGTCCGGCTGCGAGCCGCCCAGTGCCTCGGCGACCTCGGCCAGATCTGACAGCAGCGCACTCGGCCGGACCGCGGTGAACACCGGAGCGAACCGGCTCCAGTCAAGGTCGGTGACGACGACTGTCGCGTCGTCCTGGTGCAGCGCCCGTTGCAGCGCGGCGATCGCCAGCGCGGGGCGCATCGGCACGACACCCAGCAGGTCCAGGTCGTCCCGCTCGGCCGCGGCCAGGCCCAGCACCATGCCGGTCTCGCCCCACGAGCCCCAGGCGACCGATGTCGCCGTCCGGCTCCGCGCGCGGCGGTGCTGCGCGAGCGCGTCGAGGTAGGCGTTGCCCGCCGCGTACGCGGCCTGCCCGCCGCTGCCCCACGCTGCCGCCCCGGAGGAGAACAGCACGAACGCGTCGAGTTCCTGATCACCTGTGAGCTCGTCGAGATGACGTGCCCCGTCGGCTTTCACCCGCAGCTGACGCTCGAACCGTTCCGGGGTCGTCGCCGCCAGCGCCACGTCGTCGTCCATGACCCCGGCGGCGTGCACCACTGTCCGCAAGGGCCATTCGTCCGGCAAGTCCGCCAGCACCGCGGTCAGCGCGGCACGGTCGGCCACATCGCAGGCCACCACGCTCACCCGCGCGCCCGCGGCCTCGAGTTCCAGCCGGATCTCGTCGGCGCCCTCGGCCGCCGGTCCACGCCGGCTCAGCAGCACGAGGTGTTCGGCGCCCCGCTCGACCAGCCACCGGGCGACCCGCGCGCCCAGGCCACCGGTGCCACCGGTGACCAGCGCCGTCCCGGACGTCGTCCACGACGGCGGACCGGCGGTCTTCGCCGGGGCGTGCACCAGCCGGCGGCCGAACCAGCCGGAGGAGCGGACCGCGATCTGGTCCTCGCCCGCGGTGTCCGACACGGCGGCGGCGAACCGGCGCGCGGTTCGAAGGTCCAACGTTCCAGGCAGGTCCACCAGACCGCCCCACAGCTCGGGCTCCTCCAGCGCGGCGACCCGGCCGAGCCCCCAGAACGCGCCCTGCCTCGGAGCGGTCACGGGGTCATGGGGCCCGATCGACACGGCGCCCTGCGTCACCACCCACAGGCGGGCGGACAGACCAGTGTCCCGCAACGCCCGCAGCAGCAAGGTGGCCGACACCAGCCCGGTCGCCGTGTCCGGCTCGAGCGCCGCCGGTGACAGCACCCCGGCCACCGGGACGCCCGACCCGGCGGCGTCGCTCAGTTTCCCGGCGAGCGCCGCGCGATCGGGTCCGCTGTGTTCGAGCACCCGCGTCCCGACGCCGAGGGCGTCGACGATCTCCCGAGTCCTGGCGTCGTCACCGGCTCCAGCCGGTACCACGACCAGCCAGCGGCCGGGCGTCGCCGCCGTGGGAGCCCCCAGCCGTTTCCAGCTCTCGCGGTACCGCCATCCGTCCGTTGTGGACTCGTCGCGGCGACGCGTGCGCCACGACACCAGTGCCGGCAGCACCGAAGCGGCCTCGGCACTGTCGAGGCCGAGCGCGTCCGCGAGCGCCTCGACGTCCTGCTGCTCCACCGACGTCCAGAGCTGCTCGTCGGCCGGGTCGCCGGAAGCCCGGGACGCGACAGGAGACGGCTCCGGCCAGAACCGCTGCCGCTGGAAGGCGTAGGTCGGCAGCGGAACGCGGGTGGCGCCGCGGCCGGCGAACACCCCGGCCCAGTCGACGGATACACCCTGCGCGTACACCTGCCCGAGCGCCGAGAGCACGGTGCGCACGTCGTCGTGCCCGCGCCGCAACATCGGTGCCACCACCGTTCCCGGACCACAACTGTGCTGCGCCGGCCCCGACAGCACCGCGTCCGGGCCGAGCTCCACCAACGCCGTCACACCCTGCTCGGCCAGCGAGCGCACCCCGTCGGCGAACCGGACCGTGCCGCGCACCTGCCGGACCCAGTACTCCGGCGAGCACAGGTCCTCGGCGGCGGGTTCGCCGGTCAGGTTCGACACCACCGGGATCCGCGGCGGCCGGAACTCCACCGACTCCAGGACGCTGGCGAACTCCGCCAGCATCGGATCCATCAAGGACGAGTGGAACGCGTGCGACACCCGCAACTGCGTCACCTTGGCGCCGCGCCCGGCCGCGGCGGCCGTTACCCGCTCGACGTCATCCCGCGGACCGGAAAGCACAACCGAGTCCGCGGTGTTCACCGCCGCGATCGAGACCCCGTCGGGGAGCAGGTCCGCGACCTCGGCCTCGGAAAGCCCGACCGCGGCCATGGCCCCGCCCGCCGGCAGCGCCTGCATCAGACGCGCCCGCGCCGCCACCACCCGGCAGGCGTCGGCCAGCGACCACACACCCGACACATACGCGGCGGTGATCTCCCCGATCGAATGCCCCAGCAGGTAGTCCGGAGTCACCCCGAACGCGCGCACCACCTCGAACAGGGCTGCTTCCACGGTGAACAATGCCGGCTGCGCCCAGCCCGTCTCGTTGACCAGCTCCGCGTCCTCGCCCCACATGACCTCACGCAACGGTCGGTCCAACAGCGGATCCAGCTCGGCCAGAATCATGTCCACGGTGGACGCGAACACCGCGGACCGGTCGTAGAGGTCCCGCGCCATCCCGATCCGCTGCGCGCCCTGACCCGGGAACAGCACGCCCACCCGGGGCTCGGGCCGGACCGTGTCCCGCACCACTCCCGGTGCCGGTCCACCGGCCGCGACGGCTCGCAGCCCGGCCACCAGCTCGTCCCGGTCCGCGCCCGCCAGCACGACGCGGTGGTCGAACGCCGACCGCGAATGGGCCAGCGACCAGCCGACATCCATCGCGTTCCGCGACGGGTCCGCTTCCACGAACTCCAGCAACCGGGCTGCCTGCGCCCGCAGCGCGTCCCCGGACTTCCCGGACAGCACCCACGGCACGCCGTCGGCCAGGACACTCGCGGCACCGGTCGCTGCGGGTTCGGCAGGGGAGCCGGCGGGGGCTTCGATGATGGCGTGCGCGTTCGTGCCGCTGATCCCGAACGAGGACACGCCAAACCGGCGCGGATGCCCGTTCTCCGGCCAGGGCATCGCCTCGGTCAGCAGCCGCACGTTGCCCTGGGACCAGTCGATCCGCGCCGAGGGCTCGTCGACGTGCATGGTCCTGGGCAGCACGCCGTACCGCATGGCCATGACCATCTTGATCACACCGCCCACACCGGCCGCGGCCTGTGTGTGCCCGATGTTCGACTTCAGCGACCCCAGCCACAACGGCCGGTCCCCGGGGCGATCCTGACCGTAGGTGGCCAGGATCGCCTCCGCCTCGATCGGATCACCGAGCTTCGTACCCGTACCGTGGGCTTCGACGACATCGACGTCCGAAGCAGACAGTCCTGCCGCGGCCAGTGCTTGCCGGATCACCCGTTGCTGCGAAGGACCGTTCGGCGCCGTCAATCCGTTCGACGCACCGTCCTGGTTCACCGCGCTCGAGCGCAGCACAGCCAGCACCTCGTGACCGTTGCGGCGCGCGTCCGACAACCGCTCGAGCACGACCACACCGACACCCTCGGACCACCCGGTCCCATCGGCATCATCCGAGAACGACTTGCAGCGACCGTCCGCCGCCAGCCCGCCCTGCGCCGTGAACTCCACGAATCCCTCGGAGCCGGCCATCACGGTGACTCCGCCCGCCAGCGCCAGCGAGCACTCCCCCGCCCGCAACGCCTGCGCCGCCAGGTGGATCGCCACCAGCGACGACGAACACGCGGTGTCCACACTCACCGCCGGACCCTCCAGGCCCAGCGCGTAGGACACCCGGCCGGACAGCACACTGGCCAAGCTGCCCGTGAGCAGGTGCCCCTGCAGGCGCTGGGCCGAACGGGAGAGCAGATCGCTGTAGCCGGACTGGTAGACGCCGGTGAAGACGCCGGTCTGACTGCCCGCCAGCGCGGCGGGGTCGACCCCCGCGTGTTCCAGCGCCTCCCAGGAAACCTCGAGCAGCAGCCGCTGCTGCGGATCGGTGGCCAGCGCCTCCCGCGGCGAGATACCGAAGAACGCCGCGTCGAAGTCGCCGACCGCGTCGAGGAATCCGCCCTGCTCGGTGGCGGAGAGGCCGGGCCCGTCGGTGCCCCGCAGCGCGTCGAGGTCCCAGCCTCGGTCGGCGGGGAACGGCGTGATGGCGTCGGCTTCTTCCACGACCAGCTGCCACAGACCGGCCGGATCGGACACCCCGCCCGGGTAGCGGCAGGCCATCCCCACTAAGACGACGGGGTCGTCGGCCACGGGTGCCGGTACCACCGCCGGCCGCGCCTCCGGCTCCGCGGCGGGGGCCTGCCCGAGCCTGCCGGACAGGTACTCCGCCAGCCGGGCCACGGTCGGGTAGTCGAACACGACACCGGTCGGCAGTGCGAGCCCCGTCCTCGCCCGCAGCAGGTTGCGCAGCTCGACCGAGGTCAGCGAGTCGAACCCGAGCGCCTTGAACGGCTGCGTGGTGCTGATCTCCGTGCCTGCGTCGTGTCGCAGCACGGCCGCCGCGGCCTCGCGCACCATATCGACGAGCACCCGTCGGCACTCCGCACCGGACAGTCCCGCCAGCCGCGTGCTGTCCGTGGTGTTGTCGGCCGCGCGGCGCCGGGTGCCGCCGGCCAGGGATCGCCACACGGCCGGCACGTCCGCCTGGGCGCGCAACGCCCCCATGTTCAGCCGGGTCAGTCCCAGCACCGGCGCACCGGCGCGCAGTGCCCGGTCGAACAGCTCGAGGCCCTGCGCCACCGGCAGCTCCGGCATGGCCGACCGCGCGATGCGCCGCAGGTCGGTGTCGGAAAGACTGCCGACCAGGCCGACCTCGGTCGTCCACGGACCCCAGGCCATCGACAGAGCCGGGAGTCCCGCGTCGTGGCGCTGCTGCATGAGCGCGTCCAGGAAAACATTGCCCGCGGCGTAGTTGCCCTGCCCGCCGTTGCCGGTGAGGCCCGCGACGGACGAGAAGACCGCGAACAAGGACAGGTCGTGGTCGCGGGTCAGTTCGTGCAGGTACCAGGCCGCGTCGGCCTTCGGGGCGAGCACCCGGTCGAGCTGCTGGCGCGACAGCGATCCGATCACCCCGTCGTCGAGCACCGCCGCGGTGTGCACGACACCCGTCACCGGGTGCTCCACGGCCACGGACGCCAGCGCGTCGGCCAGGGCTCGCCGGTCGGTCACGTCGCACGCCGAGACGATCGTCTCGACGCCGAGCCGCGCCAGATCCGCCACCAGTTCGGTGGCGCCGGGTGCGTCCGGGCCGCGCCGGCTGAGCAGCAGCAGGTGCCGGACGCCGTGCTCGGTCACCAGGTGCCGGGCGAAAAGACCACCCAGACCACCCGTTCCGCCTGTTATCACGACCGTGCCGGCGCCGTCCAGGACCGGCCCCGCTCCGTCGGCCGGGCTCACTCGGGTCAGGCGAGCGGCGTGCAACCGGTCGGCGCGCAATGCGAGTTGCGGCTCGTCCGCGGCCAGGATCCGGCCCAGCACGGCGGTGTCCGGCTCGGCGTCGGTGTCGACGAGGACGAACCGGCCGGGGTTCTCGGTCTGCGCCGATCGCACCAGGCCCCACACCGCCGCCGCCGCCGGATCGGTGACCGTGTCCCCCGGCCGGACGGCGATCGCGCCTGTGGTCGCCACGACCAGCGGCGTGGCGGCGAACCGCTCGTCGCTCAACCAGTGCTGCACCTGCTCCAGCACCCACCCTGTGACGTCGTGGACGGATTCCACGACCGCGTCCGGATCCCCGGTCACCGGCAGCACCACCACCGGTGGCAGCGGGCCCGCCGCCACGGCGTCCGCGATCGAACCGGGACGATCGACCACCAGCCGGTCCGCCACCGGGGCGGCGGTGCCGGTGATGCCCGGCCAGTCCAGCTTCACCAGTGCGCCGTCGCCGAGACCGGCGCTCATGCTCTGCGCGGTCGGCGGGCGCACGGTCAGCGACCCGATCGACAGCACCGGAAGGCCGGCGGTGTCCGCAACAGCCAGCGAAACTTCGTCCGGCCCGGTGCGGGTCAGTGCCACCCGCAGCCTCGACGCTCCCGAGGCCCGCAACACCACGTCCGTGAAGCCGGCTGGCAGCCCGTCCACCCCGGCGAGGCTTCCCGTCCGCACCGCGGAATCGAGCAGCGCGGGGTGGATCCCGAACGACTCGGCGCCGGTGTCCGCGGGAAGCACGACCTCGGCCAGGATCCGGTCGCCGTGGCGCCAGGCCCGGGTCAGGCCCTGGAACAGGGGGCCGTACGCGAACCCGGCCGCGTCCAGCCTGTCGGACAAGCCCGGAATGTCCACCTCGGTCGCGCCGGGCACCGGCCAGACCCCGGTCACGACGTCGAAGTCCGCGTCCGCGTCGGCGGAAACGCCGGTACCGAGCACGCCGGTGGCGTGCCGGGTCCACACCTCTTGTCCGTCAGGGCACGCGTACACCGCCACGCTCCGGCGGGAGTCCGCGTCGGCGTCTGAGACCACCACCTGGACTCGCACTCCCCCTTCGGCGGGCACCACCAGCGAAGTGTCCAGGGTCAGCTCGTCCAACCGGTCACAGCCCACGCTGTCACCCGCCCGGACGGCCAGCTCCACGTAGCCGGTGCCGGGGAACAGCACGGTGTCCCGCACGGTGTGGTCGGCCAGCCATGGGTGCGTCCGCAGCGACAGCCGGCTCGTGAACAGCACGCCGTCCGTGTGCGGCAACGGCACCCTCGCACCGAGCAACGGGTGCTCGGCCGGGCTCAGGCCCGCGGCGGTGACATCGGTGGGCACCTCGGCGGTTTCGAACCAGAAACGCTTGCGCTGGAAGGCATACGTCGGCAGCGGCACGCGCTTCGCGCCGGTGCCGGCGAACACGGCGGCCCAGTCGGCGTCCACCCCCGCGGCTACCACCTCGGCGAGCGCGGCGACGAACCGACCCGCGCCGCCGTCGTCGCGGCGCAACGTGCTGGCCACCACGACGCCCAGGTCCTGGTGCGCCTCCGCCACCTCGCCGATCGCGGTGGTCAGCACCGGGTGTGTCGAGACCTCGACGAAAACCTGGTGGCCCGACGCGATCAGCGCCTCCGTCGCGTCCTCGAAGCGAACCACGTCGCGCAGGTTGCGATACCAGTAGTCGGCGTCCACACGAGCGTGGTCGGCCCACTGCCCGTCCACAGTGGACATCCACGGCACCTCGCCCGGCCGCGCGGTGATGTCGGCCAGCTCCGCGCGCAGCCGTTCCTCGATGGCGTCGACATGCCCGGAGTGCCCGGCGAAGTCCACCCCGGGCAGCTGCCAGCGATGGACCCGCGCTTTCGACAGCACCCGGCCGAACTCGCCCAGCGCCTCGGCGTCACCCGAAACCGACACCAGGGCCGGCCCGTTGACCGCCGCGATCCACAGGCGGCCGGCCCACGGCTGCAGGGCTTCGGTGACCCAGTCCACGCTCATGAGCACGGACAACATCGCACCGCGCCCGGTCAGCTCCTCGGTGATCATCCGGCTGCGCCGCGCGACGATCCGCGCCGCGTCCTCGAGGGTGAGGTACCCGCCGACGACCGCGGCCGCGAGCTCGCCCTGGGAATGCCCGACCACTGCGGCAGGCTCGACGCCGCAGGACCGCCACAGCGCCGCGAGCGACACCATCACGGCCCACGACACCGGTTGGAGCACGTCCACCCGCTCGAACCCGGGAGCACCCTCGGCGCCACCGACCACCTCGGCCAGATCCCAGTCGACGTAAGGGGCCAGCGCGTCGGCGCACTCCCGAAGCCGCGCGGCGAACACCGGGGACGAGGCCATCAGGTCACGACCCATCCCAGCCCACTGCGCGCCCTGGCCCGGGAAGACGAACGCGGTCTTCACGCCGCCGGGCCGCGCGATGCCCCGCGCCACTCCCGGCGCGGACTCGCCGGCCACCGCGATCCTCAAGCCCGCCAACAACTCGTCCCGGCCCGAGCCCGCCACCACGGCCCGGTGCTCGAACAGCGACCGGGAGCTGACCAGCGACCAGCCCACGTCGGCGGTCCGCAGGGCCGGGTCCGCCTCGACGAACTCCAGCAACCGGGCGGCCTGCGCCCGGACCGCCGCGTCCGACTTCCCGGACAGCACCCACGGCACCGCAACGGAATCGGACAGCGCCTCGGGCGCCGCGTCCGGCACCGCTTTTCCGGGAGCCTCCAGGATCACGTGGGCGTTGGTGCCGCTGATGCCGAAGGAGGAGACCGCGGCCCGGTGCGGGCGATCGTCGTCCGGCCAGGGCGTGGGGTCGGTGAGCAGCTGGACGGCCCCGGCCGACCAGTCGACGTGCGGGGTGGGCTCGTCGATGTGCAAGGTCTTCGGCAGCAGGCCGTGCCGCATCGCCTGGACCATCTTGATGATCCCGGCGACCCCGGCTGCGGCCTGCGTGTGCCCGAGGTTGGACTTCACCGAACCCAGCCACAGCGGACGCTCCCGGTCCTGTCCGTAGGTCGCCAGGATTGCCTGGGCCTCGATCGGGTCCCCGAGGCTGGTGCCGGTGCCGTGGGCCTCCACCACGTCCACATCGGACGGTGCCAGGCCGGCGTCGGCCAGTGCCTGCCGGATCACCCGCTGCTGCGACGGGCCGTTCGGCGCCGTCAGGCCGTTGGACGCCCCGTCCTGGTTGACCGCCGAACCCCGCACCACCGCCAGCACCTGGTGCCCGTTGCGCCGAGCGTCCGACAACCGTTCCACCAGCAGCAGGCCCACGCCCTCGGCCAGACCGAAGCCGTCGGCGGCGGCCGAGAACGCCTTGCACCGGCCGTCGCCAGCCAGCCCGCCCTGCCGGGAGAACTCCACGAACATGCCGAGGTTCGGCATCACCGTGGCACCGCCGGCCACGGCTAGGTCGCACTGGCCCGCCCGCAGCGCCTGCACCGCCAGGTGCAGGGCTACCAGCGAGGAAGAACAGGCGGTGTCGACGGTGACCGCCGGGCCCTCCAGGCCGAGGCTGTACGCGATGCGGCCGGAGTGCACGCTGCCAGTGGTGCCGGTGAACACGTACCCACCGAAGCCGGTGTCATCGCCCGTGCCGGGCCCGTACTCCAGCGTCATCGCGCCGATGAACACGCCGGTTCGGCTGCCGCGCAACGAAGTCGGGTCGATGCCCGCGTGTTCGAACGTCTCCCACGACGTTTCCAACAGCAGCCGCTGCTGAGGGTCCATCACGGTGGCCTCGCGGGGCGAGATGCCGAAGAAATCGGCGTCGAACAGGTCCGCGTCGTGCACGAACCCGGCCTCGCGCTGGTAGTGGTGGCCCGTCCGGTCCGTCTCGGGTGCGTACGTCCCGGTGACGTCCCAGCCCCGGTTGGCGGGGAACGGCGTCAGCGCGTCGGCGCCGCTCGCGACGAGCTCCCACAGGCGGTCGGGGCCGTGGGAGCCTCCCGGATACCGGCAACCCATCCCGACGATCACGACCGGGTCCTCGGTGGCGGGCGTGAGCCGGCCCGGTTCGTGACCGGCGCCGGGATCAGGACCGAAGAGCCGCTCGGCGAGGGCGGCGGCGAGCGCGGCGGGCGTCGGGTGGTCGAAGGTGACCGTGACCGGCAGCGTCAGCCCGCTGGCCGCCGACACCCGGTTGCGCACCTCGACCGCGGTCACCGAATCGAACCCCAGGTCGTGGAATGGCCGGTCCGGATCGACCGCGTCCGCCCCGCCCTCGCCCAGGGCGAGGGCGACCTCGCGGCACACCAGCTCCGTCAGCACCTCCTGTCGGCGGGCCCGCTCCAGGCCGGCCAGCTCCCCATGCAGCGAAGGGGCCGAAGAGGACTGTCCGGTGCCGGCCTCGGCCACGGGCAGGTCGGCCGGCGGCACCGGGGCGTGGCCTACGTACAGCGCATCGCCGCCGGGCTCGGCGCCGCCCCCGTATGCCTCGCCCAGTGACAGCAGGAACCTGCGGAGGTCTCCCTGGTCGCGGCGCAGCGAACCGCACACCGTCGCCGGAACCGGCCCGGATTCCACGGTCTCCTGCATCGCCGCGGTCAGCACCGGGTGCGGGCTGACTTCCACGAGCACCCGGCAGCCGTCGGCGAGCAGGGCCCTGGTGGCTTCCTCGAACCGCACCGGGTGGCGGAGGTTCCCGCACCAGTATTCGGCGTCCAGCGCCACCGCGTCCCCGGGCAGCCGAGCCCCGAGGTGCGCCGAGTAGAACGGAAGCCGCGGCGGCCGGGGCCGGATCGGCTCGAGATCCCTCCGCATCGACGGCAGGATCTGCTCGATCTGCGGCGAATGCGCGGCCAGCCGCGCCGCCACCCGGCGGACCGGTATCCCGTCGGCGGTCAGGGCAGCCACGAGCTCTGCGGCCGCTGCGGTGTCCCCGGACGCCAGCACCGTGGCCGGCCCGTTGATCGCGGCCACCACCAGCGCATCCGGCCATGCCGCCAGCCGCTCGCGCACCAGCTGTTCGGGCGCGCGCACCGACACCATCTCGCCCCGGCCCTCGATCGTCGCCTGGGCCCGGCTCCACAGTGCCGCCACCCGCGCGCCGTCGTCCAGCGACAGCGCGCCGGCGACGACGGCCGCGGCCACCTCACCCAGGCTGTGCCCGGCCACCGCGGCGGGCTCGATCCCGTAGGAGAGCCACACTTCGGCGAGCGCCACCATCATCGCGAACAGAGCGGGCTGCACCACGTCGACGCGGTCAGGCGGGGCCGGATCGCGCAGCACGTCCAGCAGGGACCAGTCCACGAAGGGCTCCAGTGCCTGCGCGCAGTCGTCGAGCCGGGCCCGGAACACCGGGGACTCGGCCAGCAGGTCCCTCGCCATCCCCGGCCACTGCCCGCCCTGGCCGGGAAACACGAACGCGACCGGCCCGCCGAGAGCGGTGCCCTCGACCAGCCCGGGCGCTCCGTGGCCGGCCGCCAGCGCCCGCAAGCCGTCAGCGAAGCCGGCTCGATCGGCAGCGACGACGGCCGCGCGGTGCGGCCCGGTAGCCGCCATCGCACGCAAGGCCGCGCCGACATCGGCCGGCCGCACGTCCGCCCGTGCGTCCAGGTACTCGGCCAGCCGCCCGGCGTGGGCGCGCACCGACTCGGGATGACCTCCGGGCAGCAGCAACGGCAGCCAGTCCGGGCCGGAGCCGACCGGCTGCTCAGTGCGCGCGGAACGCATCGAACACCTCCACTCGGGGAACATCCGCCGACGAGTCACAAAAATCGACTTCGAAAACGTTTCGCCGAGTGCGCACGAAGTCCCTCTCATTCAACCTGCAACCGAAGTAATCGAGCAGATCGGCCGCCGTCCGCGAAAACCGGCAGACCCGAAAATCAAAGCTAGCGTTGAGATTCGCGACATCAACTCCCCAACCTGGTAGTCCGATCCGGACACCCAGGGGAAGCCACACGACCACCAGCATTGGTGATACCGCGCCGGAAGAGATCCGTGCGAATCTCAGCCAGGTATTTTGCCGACGAGAATGGCGTCGCAGTCCGCCCTCATAATTCGGAGCAGGCAAATCACATGCGCGAGGAAACTGATTACGACCTGGTGGTGGAGACGTCGTCCGGCTCGATTCGGGGCTTCCTGGACCGAGGCGTCCCGAACTGGCGCGGCGTGCCGTACGGTCAGGTCGGGCGTCGGTTCCGGCCACCGGCGCCTGTCGTCCCCGTCGAGCGGATCGACGCGCGCCACTGGGGCCCGGTCTCCTGGCAGCTGCCGATCATCCCCGGCCAGACGCCCTCGACAGTGCCCCCCGACGCGACCGAGAGCGAAAACTGTCTCAACCTCAACATCTGGTCGCCCGACCCGAACCCGGACACGCGCCGGCCGGTGCTGATGTGGCTGCACTTCGGCAGCCGGGCCTACGGCAGCGGCAGCACGTCGACCAACGACGTCTGGCACTTCGCCGCCCGGCATGACGCGGTCGTGGTCACCGCGAACTACCGGATCGGGGTCTGGGGCTGGCTCTATCTGGGCGCGCTGGACCCGGACTTCAAGGACAGCGCCAACCTTTCCATGCTCGACCAGATCCAGGCGCTGCGCTGGGTCAAGGAGAATGTGGCCGCCTTCGGCGGCGACCCGGACAACATCACGTTGTTCGGCCTGTCCTCCGGCTCGTCGGACGTGGCGGCGCTGCTGGGTGCTCCGGCGGCCAAGGGGCTGTTCCACAAGGCGGCGCTCTACAGCGGCGCCCAGCCGCCGATGGCCGAGGAGCGAGCCGCCCGGTTCGCCGAGGACTTCCTCGAGTCCGCCGGACCGCTGGCGGCGACGCCGGCGGATCTCGCGCAGCTGCCCAACGTGGGGCTGCGCACCATCCATCGGCGGATGCTGAAGCAGGCCACGTCCAAGTCTCACGGCCCGGCCATGATCCGGTACGGACCGTTCGTCGACGGCAACGTCCTGCCCCGCAACCCGCTCGACTCGCTGGAGACGGGGCTCATGGCCGACGTTCCGCTGCTCGTCTCGAACGTCACCGAGGAGAGCGGGGCGTGGGACGCCTGGAACGCCATCGACACGGCCTACCTGCGCGCGTTCCCCGAGCACGACCAGTCGCTGCCCCACAAGGAGAAGATCGACGCCCTGTCCGAGCTGATCTGGGTGGGGCCGGCCAAAAAGCTGCTCGCCGCCCAGCACAAGGGCGGCGCCCCGGTGTGGTACCAACAGTTCGACTACGCGCCCTCCACCAACTGGCGGACCGTGCTCGCCTATCCCGAGCTGGCGAACCGGCCGGTCCACGGCGCCGACGTGGCCTGCCTGTTCCTCGACCCGGAAGGCACCGTCGGCTCCGACGAGGACCGTGCGGTCGGTGCGCAGGACCAGGCGGCGCTGCTCGCCCTGGCCAGGGATGGGCGGGTGCCGTGGACGCCGTGGACGCCGGAATCACCGGCCCCGCACCGGATCGGCGTACCGGCGGACTGATCCCGTCGACCGCCGATCAGAGGTTCTCGTAACAGCCGTCGATCCGGCCACGCGCGAGAACCCCGTCCGCGGCGTCGAATACGGCGCGTGGCTTGGCCGATTCGGGGTCCGCGCCGCCCGCCACGGCGGTGATCGGCCTCGCGAGCGCGAAGAGCTGGAACACGTATCGGTGCGGGCCGTGCCCCTTGATCGGGTCCGCCCCCAGGTAGCCGCGGCCATTGCCGGACCGCAGCACCCGCACACCCGCGGTGGCGCTGTTCTGGTCGAGCGCACCCCGCGCGACTTCGGTCAACGCAGCGTCGAGAAGGAAGACTCCGTGGACGAACGGCTTCGGCAGGGGCACATCCGGGTCCTCGACGACCAAGAGCAGTTGCGCAGTGCCGGCGGGTGTCCCGGTCCAGCTCAGTGCCGGTGAGGTGTTCTGGCCGCCGGACCGCTTCCCGGCGTGCGCCACCGGCATCGTCGCCTCGTGCTCGAAGTCGGGACTGGTCACCCGCACGGTCTCGGGCCCCGCCAAGTTCGGCGTGTTCCAGGCCAGGCCCGTCTCTCCCGCCCGCCGGTTCTTCAGCAACTTTCCGAGCAGTGCCATGAACTCTCCTTGTCTGAACACTCCGGGCCCTCGGACTGGCGCGCCAGGGCCACAGGCTACCGGCGCCGGCCGGCGTCTCGTGGCACCCGTGGTGTCCGGCGGGCAGTTCATCGGCGGTCCGGTGGCCGTCGGCCGTTTCCGCCGGGCGGCACACGTGCCGCACGATTCCACCATGTCCCGTAACGGGATCGGCATCACCAGTTCCGGCGGTCTTCGCCACTGGGGCCCGGTCGGACACCCGTACAGCACCAGGACGCCACCGACCGACCGGGTGGTGACTCCGCGGAATCAAGCGCACCGCGTCTCTCCGCGCGCGGGGCTTTTCACCGGAGGGGCAAGGTGAACCGGGCCGTCGAGCGCGCGGACTCGATGCTCACCCGCTGTCCGGAGCTGGCGATGCGGCCGGCGGGACTCTCCTGCTGGACGGCCCCTGGTGCTGCGGCAGGACCACAGTTCTCACCCGCTGCGTCGGTCGGGCCGCCGAGTCCGGTTTGTGCACCCTCGTCGCGGCCTGTTCACCTGCCGAGCGCGACGTCCCGTTCGGCGTGCTGACGCAGCTCGTCCAGGGCGTGAAAGCAGGCCCGGAGTCGGCGTCCGTTCTGGGCGAATGGACCTGGCGCAGCAAGTCCTCTCGCGCACAAACGCCGGTGAGGCCGCGAACGATCTTCTCTCCCGGCGACTCGAGCTCGCCGAGCACCGGCCCCTGGTGATCTCGGTCGTCGACATCCGCCACGCCGACCTCCCGTCCGCGCGCCGTCTGTCGCACCTGGTGCGACGACTGCTGGCCACGCGGATGATCGTGGTCCTCACGGACGACCAAATCGTGCGGACCTCCCCGCTGCCGCTGCGGGCCGAGGTACTGCGGAGTCCCGGCCTGCTCCGGATCATCGTGGCGCCACTGGATCCGGAGACGGTCGGACAGCTGGTCGTCGCGCGGCTCGGTGCCGGTGTGGACCACGAGAAAAGCCGGTGGTTCCGCGAGGCCACCGGAGGCAATCCAGTGCTGCTGCGGGCTTTACTGGCTGACTGCGAGACGGCCGGCGAAGCCCTCGCATAGGGGTACAGTCAGGCCTTCCTCGGTTGCCTCCACCGCGCCGGGCCGACGCCGCCATCGTGCCCGCCCTCGCACATCTCGCCGAGACCGACGCCGAGTCGACCAGGCAGGCGCTCGACGCGATGACGTCGGCGGGGCTGATGCGCGGCGGAACGTTCCGGCACAGCGCGGCGCGGCTGGCCGTGCTCGACGATCTTCCGGCGCCGATGCGTGAGGGCCTGCACCGTCGTGCCGCCCGGCTGTCGCACGACGCCGGTTTGCCTGCGGCGGTGGTCGCCCGGCACCTGGTTCGGGCCGGGCGCATGCCGGAGCC
This sequence comes from Streptomyces sp. NPDC093149, assembly GCF_044754145.1. Taxonomy (NCBI): domain Bacteria; kingdom Bacillati; phylum Actinomycetota; class Actinomycetes; order Kitasatosporales; family Streptomycetaceae; genus Streptomyces; species Streptomyces sp. NPDC093149. The sequence continues at coordinate 4,662 of NZ_JBIVON010000038.1, read as the reverse complement.
CTGGGTGGACGAAGTGCTGCTGACCGGCGCCTTCGCCAAGGACGAGCCGAGTCGGCCCGTCGAACTGCCGAACCACACCCTCAAATACCGGACCGGAGCCGGAGACCGGGCGGAGATCCAGAATCGAGGATCGACCCGGTCGCCGCCTCTGTCCACCTCGGACCGCTGCTCGCCACGGCGAGATCAGGCAATCTCGACGTGCCCGAGAGAGCCATGCTGGTACGTCAGCTGCTGTGGCGCGGGAGAACGGACGACGCCGGGGAACTACTCTCGAGCCTGCGCGGGATCTCGGACTCCCCCGTGCTGCGCGACCTCGAACTCTGGCTGGCGGCCACGTTTCCCGCGCTGTCCCGGAAAACGGTCGCCGGCGGGACCGGCGTGCCGGTGGAGACGCGGTCCGCGGCCGTGCTCACGGAACTGCTCGGGCGCGGATGCGGCGCGGACGTCATCGCGAAAGCGGAGAAGGGTTTGCGTGAGCCGCTCTCCGGCCGATGCACCTCGGCACTGGGCTCGAGCGGGTTTTGCCCGCCCTGCTGACCTTGATCTACACCGACCGGTTCGGCACCGCATCGTTCTGGTGCGACCAATTGCTTACAAGGACGGAGTCCCGAGGGTTGCCCGTCGTCCAGGCCACGGTGCTCGCAGCCAAAGCAGAGATGCTCACCAGGAAGGGCGAGTTCGACGAGGCCGCGACCACCGCGCGGACGACGCTCACGCTCCCGGCCCGGGCTCGTGGGGAGCGTTCGTGGGCCTTCCGCTCGGGGGTCTGGTCCTCGCGCTGACCAGGATGGGCCGGTACGAGGAAGCGTCCCGGTACGTCGGCCGGACAGTTCCGCCGACGATGTCCGAAACCCTTGCCGGGCTGCACCATTCTGTACGGTCACGGCCACTTCCTGCTCGCGACGGACCGCGTGCAGGCGGCGCTCGCCGACTTCCTGCGGTGCGGTGAACTGCTCACCGGCTGGGCGCTGGCCGGTGCCGCCCCGGTTCCGTGGCGGACCGCCGTGGCCGAGGCATGGCTCCGCCTGGGCGATCAGGACCAGGCCCGCCAGCTCGTCCTCGATCAAGTTGCCCGAGCCGGTGCCGACGGTGACTGGGCGCGCGCCCAGTCGCTGAGGTTGCTCGCACAGATGTGCTCTACGAAGCGAGGCATAACAACCCGCGCAGATAGGCGTTGGGGCTTCCCCTGCTGTACGGCACGTGTAGACCTTGGCGATCATGGAGTTGCGACGCTCTGTGAACACCGGGGAGATCTGTGCCTGTCCTGCCGTCGTGGCTGGCTGAACCACTGTGGGACCAATTCTCGGCGTTGTTGCCCGAGCGGCCGGTCTACCACCCAGACCATCCACTGCGTTGCCACCGCCCGCGCATCAATGACCGGATCGTGTTCGACAAGCGCCTGCAGGTGCTACGGTTCGGCTGCTCCTACGAGGCGATCGCCGACACGACGTGCTCGGCGAGTACTATCCGCGACCGCCGCGACGAGTGGATCCGCCTGGGCATCTTCAGCCGGTTCAAGCAGATCGCCCTCGATGCCTACGACCGCATCGTGGGCCTGGTGCTGGATCAGATCGCTGTCGATGGCTCCATCACCAAGGCCCCTGGCGGCGGTGAGGTCGCTGGGCGTTCCCCGGTCGACCGCAGCAAGCAGGGCCTGAAACGCTCCGGCATGACCGATGGCTACGGAATCCCGCTCGGCCGCGTGCTGGCCGGTGCGAACTGCCACGACTCACCGCTACTGGCGCCTACTTTGGACCGTCTCAGCGATCTCGGGCCGCTGTCCGAGGACATCACGGTGCACTTGGATGCCGGCTACGACTCGAACAGGACCCGCGTCCTGCTCGACGAATGCGGCCTGCACGGCTGGATCGCGCACAAGGGTGAGAAGGCCCCGATCCAGGCAAGCGAACGGTGGCATGTCGAGCGGACCCACGCCTGGCAGAACGCCTTCTCCCGTCTCGCCCGCTGCTTTGAGCGCCGCGCCGTCGTGATCGACGCGTTCTTCGGCCTCGCGGAGACGATCATCACCGTCCGCAGCCTCATCCGACGAGCCTGGACCACCCACCGCTGGCAGACACGTCCCCGCCGTCGCCCCTGAACTCCAGCCACTGAAGACCCCCCACGTCCTCGGGGGACCGCCTCTCAATTGGCTCGTAGTGCGAGACGTTTGTGCGGGGCCTGGTCAACGACGGGCCAACACCGCGACCTCCCAGCCGAAGCCCACCACCAACCGACCGTCCGGTACCACGGCCACCGCGCAGACCGGCAGCGGGAACACCAACTCCGGCCCGACCTGGTCGCCGGTGGTCAGGTCCCAGACCCGCACGGTGCCGTCGTCGCCGCCGGTGATCGCCAGGGGGCGGCCGTTGGCCACTGCCGTCGCCACCGCGTTCACCTCGCCGGTGTGGCCGGTGCGGGGTTGGCCGATCTGTTCGCGCGTGGTCAGGTCCCAGACCCGCATAGTGCCGTCGTCGCCGCCGGTGATCGCCAGGGGGCGGCCGTCGACCACTGCCGTCGCCACCGCGTTCACCTCGCCGGTGTGGCCGGTCAGGGGCTCGCCGACCTGCTGACCCGTAGGCAGGTCCCAGACCCGCACCGTGCCATCCCAGCTGCCGGTGACCGCGACGGGGCGGCCGTCGACCACTGCCGTCGCCACCGCGTTCACCTCGCCGGTGTGGCCGGTCAGGGGCTCGCCGACCTGCTGACCCGTAGGCAGGTCCC
>NZ_JBIVON010000038.1:0-1846 GCF_044754145.1 Streptomyces sp. NPDC093149 | reverse complement strand
GTCCGAGACCCGCACCGTGCCATCCCAGCTGCCGGTGACCGCGACGGGGCGGCCGTCGACCACTGCCGTCGCCATCGCTTGCACGTCCTCCTCGTGGCCGGTGAGCGGCTCGCTGATCTGCTCGCGCGTGCTCAGGTCCCATACCCGGACGTTGCTGCCGGTGACCGCGACGGGGCGGCCGTCGACCACCGTCGTCGCCACCGCCGACACCCAGTCGTACCGGCCGGTGAGGTGCAGGCCGATCTGCCGACCGGCGGTCAGGTCCCAGACCCGCACCGTGCCATCGCTGCCGCCGGTGATCGCCAGGGGGTGGCCGTCGAGCACCGCCGTCGCCACCGCGTTCACATCGCCAGTGTGGCCCGTCGGGGGCTCACCCACCTGGCCGTCCGAGGTCAGGTCCCACACTCGCACCATCCCGTCCTGGCTGCTGGCGATCACGTGGGGACGGCCGTCCAGCACCGCCGTCGCCATCGCCCGCACCTTGTCGGTATTGCCGTGCACCGGCTCGCCGAGCGGCTTGCCCGTGGCCAGATCCCACACCCGGAGCGTCCAGTCCTCGCCTCCGCTGACGATGCAGGGGCGGCCTTCGATCGTTGTCGTGACCACCGACAACACCCAGCCGTCGTGACCGGTGAGGTGCAGGCCGATCTGCCGGCCGGTGGTCAGGTCCCACACCCGCACGGTCTCGTCCTCGCTGCCGGTGACCGCCACCGGGCGGCCGTCGACCACCCCCGTCGCCAGCGCTCGCACCGCCTCCTCGTGGCCGGTGAGCGGCTCGCCGATCTGCTCGCGCGTGGTCAGGTCCCAGACCCGCACGGTCTTGTCGTGGCCGCCGGTGACCGCCACGGGACGGCCGTCGAGCATCGTCGTCGCCACCGCGCACACACAATGAGTGTGCCCGGTGAGGGGCTCGCCGATCTGCTCGCGCGTGGTCAGGTCCCAGACCCGCACGGTCCAGTCACCACTGCCGGTGACCGCCACGGGACGGCCGTCGACCACTGCCGTTGCCACCGCGCACACACAATGGGTGTGGCCGGTGAGGGGCTCGCCGATCTGCTCGCGCGTGGTCAGGTCCCACACCCGCACCGTCGCATCGCTGCTGCCGGTAACCGCGACGGGACGGCCGTCGACCACCGCCGTCGCCACCGCGTCCACCTCGCCGGTGTGGGCGGTGGCGACGGGTTGGCCGATCTTCCGGCCGGTGGTCAGGTCCCATACCCGCATAGTCCGGTCACCACTGCCGGTGACCGCGACGGGGCGGCCGTCGACCACCGCCGTCGCCACCGCCAGCAACGCGTCGGTGTGGCCGGTCGGAATACGACGCAGGGACCGGTCGAGCTGGGAGCCGGTGGCCCACTCGACGCCCCACGGCGCGGCGGGCTCGTCCTCCACCGGTACTGCGGTGATCCGTGCCGACAGCTCCCGGTCCCCGTAACGGGCCGCGTCCAGCGCCAGCAGCTGTCGGCGTACTTCCGCGGTCACGTCACGATGCAGCTCTGTCGAGGCCCGATACGCCGACGCGGCCAATCGCGCCGCCGGACCCGACGCCGCATCCAGCAACGCCGTCACCGCCCCCGGGTCCGCGTTCACCAGGAACCCCGGATCGGCCAACCGCCCAACAGCCACGGCAGATTCAGCACACGGGCGGATGTCCCGCAGATCATCAGACATGACCGGCACAGTAGCCATACCCAGAGCACCGCAGAAAGCACGACCGCCAGGCCCTCACCTGCACATGGCCAGGGTGCCGCTAGCCTCGGGCTTTCACGAGGTGGGTTGTCCGATGCTTGATCAAAAAAGCGGAGAGTGCCCCTGACCTGCAACGATGGGACTTGTCTAGGGTCCT
>NZ_JBIVON010000037.1:0-37547 GCF_044754145.1 Streptomyces sp. NPDC093149 | reverse complement strand
GGATGCCCAGTTCCGCTACATCAACGACCGGGCCAAAGAGCATATGGGCGCCGGCGACCCGGTGATCAGTGTGGACACCAAGAAGAAGGAGTTGGTCGGCCGGTACAAGAACGGGGGCCACGAGTGGCAGCCGAAGGGAATGCCGGCCCAGGTCAAGACCCATGACTTCCTGGACCGGCAGGGACCGGGCAAGGCGATCCCGTACGGGATCTACGACGTCGCAGCGAACACCGGATGGGTCAGCGTCGGCACCGATCACGACACCGCCGCGTTCGCCGTCGCCTCCATCCGACGTTGGTGGCAGGCCCGAGGCCGACACGACTATCCGACAGCCACCTGCCTGCTGATCACTGCGGACGCAGGCGGCTCCAACGGCTACCGCACCCGCGCCTGGAAAACTGAACTCGCAGCCCTGGCCGCCGAGACGGGCCTGGACATCACGGTCTGCCACATGCCGCCGGGCACCTCGAAGTGGAACAAGATCGAGCACCGGCTGTTCTCCCACATCTCCATGAACTGGCGCGGCCGCCCACTGACCAGCCACGACGTCATCGTGAACAGCATCACGGCGACCACAACCCGCACCGGACTGAAAGTTCACGCCGAACTCGACCCGGGCACCTACGACACCGGCATCAAGGTCACCGACAGCGACATCGACGCCCTTCCCATGCACCGGCACCGCTTCCACGGCGACTGGAACTACACCCTCCACCCTCAACCTCGCGACACCACAGCCACAGCCGATGCAGCCAAGAACCCTCGCTCAGCCGGCTCATCCCCGCAGCCTGGCACTGGGTATCTGCGCAACCCGGAGCTGACCGGGATGCCTGAACCGGCATTGGACGAACTCGTCGACCAACTCACTTCGACACTCGACGAGTTACGTGAGCACGGACGGCTCCAGCAACGAGGAGATGAGCGCATCCGTGCCCGCGGCGCAGGAGCCAAGGACAAGCTGACCACCGCCGACAGAGTCCTGGCCACCGTGCTCTACCTGCGCAAACTCGGCACCCGAGACCCGCTCGCCCAGCTCTTCGGAGTCAACGGCAGCACCCTCACCAGGGCCGTTCACCAAGTCCAGCCCCTCCTGGCCGAGCACGGCCACACCATCCCACCCTCGACAGCCAGGTTCCGCACGCCCGCCGACGTCACCGCGTTCCTCACGAACAGCAGCCCCACGGAGATCAAATCAGCATGTTGATTCTCTGCGAGCCCTAACACATCAGATCACATGGAGAGCCGGATGCTCAGCCAACGGGCACGTCCGGTTCGGTGGGCGGGGACGGGGAATCCGACACCGGAAACGGTGCACGGCGTCCCGTCCCCGACCCAACACGTGGAACTCGACCGCACGGCGCCGAACTCCTCTTCCAGGTCCTGACCGAACGCGAAGAGAAGAACAGCGTCGCCATCGCCTCCAACGAATCCTTCGTCGGCTGGACCAAGACCTTCACCGACCCCCGCCTCTGCGCGGCCATCGTCGACTGCCTCACCTTCAACAGCACGATCATCGAGACCGGCACCGCCCCCTACCGCCTCGCCGGCACTCAAGCGCGAGCTGACGAGCAAGTCGCAGCCAGCTGACTGGCAGACTGTTCGCTTCTGACCAGGCCGCCGATCTTCGGACCGGCGGATCTTGTTACCGTTCCCCGGACCAGTCGGTCGGTTGCGAACGGAGCCGGATATGTTCCCCGAGACGGTTTTGCACAGCAGACGGCTGATCCTCCGCGCGTTCGACATCAGCGACATTCCGGACACACACGCAAGCTGCTCGGACTCCCTCACTCAACGATGGCTTCCGCTGCCCCAGCCCTACACGCTGGACGATGCCACAGCCTGGTGCACAACCACTGCACGCACGATGCGGGACAGCGGCGACGGCATCCAATTTGCCATCACCGACGCCAGTACCAAGCGCTTGATGGGCCAAGTCGGCTTGAAGAAGACGGACTGGCGAGCGCTGGTGAGCGAAGTTGGCTACTGGGTGTCACCCTGGGCGCGCGGTCACGGCATCGCAGCCGAAGCAACCCGCACGCTGGCGCACTGGCTCCTGACCAACCAGCACTTCCAACGGATGGAACTGCGAGCTGCCACCGAAAACACCGCGTCCCAGGCAGTCGCCCTCAAGGCTGGCTTCCACCGCGAAGGCAACTTGCGAAACGCTGGCTTCGTGCACGGATCTCAAGTCGACCTGGTTCTGTTTTCCCTGGTGCCTGACGACCTCGGGTCGTCGACTGATCCCACTAAGCACCGCTAAATCTCGTGAACATTTCGCTTGCCGCTCACACCATTCTGCTGCCCAGACTCACTGACAAATGCTGCTCCTTGAAGCGGACGAAGCCACACAGCCCCCACCCCAGACACCTCAGGCACATCGACAAAGATCACCCTGCCAAGCCGAAGTCAGTAGCGACTGACATACGCACATAGTGACGTTTTGACTCAAAACAAGATATGACGTCGGATTCGGTTGCCGTGCTGAACACACGGAGGCACTACGGTCCGATGCGGCCCCACACACACGGTTAGAAGATCCGGTCGTGATTGAGCGCAATCCGCAGCTCACCTGGTGGACTTGGGCTGCTCCCCCGCCACCATCGGCTGCGGGTCACCCAGACAAGTCTCGGCGCGGTGCAGTGGGGCGCCGTCGGGGCGTACATAGGTCACGCGCGCCAGCGGTTCGCCAGTGCGGGTGTCGATCAGTGGGCGGTAGGGGGTGCCGGGTTCGATGGCGTGGCGCTCGCCCCACTGGCGCAGGGCAACGATCAGGTCGAAGAACTCGAGACCTTTGTCGGTGAGCGCGTAGGCGCGATAGCTCGTGCCGTCGGCGGCTGGCTCGGTGTACAGCACGCCGGCCGCAACCAGGCCGGAGAGCCGGTCGCTGAGGACGTTCTTGGCAATACCCAGGCTGCGCTGGAACTGACTGAACCGTCGGGTGCCGGTGAACGCGTCACGCAGGATCAACAAGGTCCAGCGGTCGCCGACGAGGTCGGCCGTACGCATCACCGGACAGATCGGCGGCACGGCCCCGCCCGTGACGTTCCCACCCTTGCTGTCCGAATCGGCCACTGGTCCCTCCGCTCGCGTCCCGGTTGACGACTGGTTGCCGGACAAGGCTACCCCGGTTGCAAAACAGGACCACTCTGGTTGCAAATCAAAACCACTTGCGCCTATTCTCCAGGCGAAGACGGCGGGCAGCCACCGGCCGCAGTGCGGGAACTGGCCGTCCCGGGGCACCTCGTGCCTGGAACGACAACCCGCCACGGCCACGACGCAGTTCGCTCGGCCACCCGTACTCCCTCCCCGTCGGCCCGGGCGCCGACGGTCACCTTCCGAGGAGTTCCCCTTCCGATGATCGCGGCGCACGAGACCTTCGAGGGCACCTTCCCCTACGCCCCGCACTTCAACTCCAGCCCCGGCTTCCGCATGCACTTCGTGGACGAAGGCACCGGCCCCGTGCTGCTGTGCTTGCATGGTGAACCCACCTGGGGCTATCTCTTCCGCAAACTGGTCGCCGGCCTCTCCGACACCCACCGGGTCGTGGTCCCGGACCACATGGGCTTCGGCAAGAGCGAGACGCCCGGCAGCCGGACGTACTGGCTCCAGGACCACGTCGACAACCTGGAGGCGTTCGTCCTGGACTTGGAACTGCGCGACATCACCTTGGTCATGCACGACTTCGGAGGTCCGGTCGGGATGGGCCTGCTGGCTCGGCGACCGGACCTGATCACCCGGGTCATCGCCCTCAACGCCCCCACCCCGTTCGGCCAATCCGATCTGGCCCAGACCCTGGCCGCGAACGCCTCCCGGTCACCCTGGTTCCGCTGGATCGCCCGCGCCGAGGCCGACGGCACCCTCGACCATGTGCTCGGCGCGCTCGGCTATAGCGCATTGAGCACCCTCAAACTCAACGGCTTCCAGGACAACACGGTGATCACCCCCGCCTGGATCCGCGCCTACGAGGCCGCCTTCCCGACCCGGGAAGAGACCCTCGGCGCACTGGGCTGGGCCAAGGGCTTCGCGCTCGGCAAGCACCACTTCGAGACACCATCGCGCGAGTCCCGGGAGGCAGCGACACGGCTTCCCGCCCTGACTGTCTGGGGAACACAGGACCGAACACTGCGCGCCGAGCACTTCCTGCCACTCTTCCGCACCGCCTTCCCTCACGGTCTGGTCAGCGAGCTTCCGGCTGCCGGCCATTACAGCCCCGAGGACGCTCCCGATGCCACGATCGCGCTGATACGGCTCTTCTTGGACGCAACGGCCGAGGACTCCGGGCCTTCGGGGGCAGCCGCTGCCGCAGCTTGACGCCAACCACAACACTCAACCGCTACCGAGCGCCAAAACGGCCAACTGAGGCGCTCAGGTGTGCGACACGAGGTCGCACCAGGTAAGTAACAAGGTGGTGTGTGATAGCGGCCGATGGTGTGATCGCTGGTGGGTGGGATGATCCGGCTCCGTAGTGGCAATCAGGGTCACTCTTGGCGATCACGGTCAACCGGGAAGTTCTCTCGGATCGGCTGTTCACGAGGATCTCCCGACAGTATCTTGCCTGTTTGATCGAGGAGTTGGCTCTGCCGTGGCAGTCCGGTATCGAAGTCCGCCGTCAGGCAGTACGGGGGCGTGGGAAAGCGGGCTGCGGGGGCAGATGCCGGCATCAACTGGTCTTCACCGGCCGGTCGGTGGCCACGCTGATTCGTCTGCGGCACGGCCTCTCGCACTCGGTGCTCGGGCTGCTGTTCGCTGTCGACCGCTCCACCATCACCCGCGCCATTGGCGAGGTCCGTGCTCTTCCGGGCGAGCGCGGATGTGCGGATCCCGACCGTCCCACGCCCACGCCCATGGCTGCGCACGTCGGCGGATGTGTTCGCCTACGCCAAAGCCGAAGGCGTCGTGCTCCGTCTGAATGCCACCGAGGTCCTGCACGCGGTCCGTGGCGTCGGCGACGGCCGATCGGGGGCAAAGGAGGCCCTCTGCGATGCCGATGGTGAAATAGCGGACGCCAAGACCGGTCGCAAGCCCACCAGGGCGCGGCGCAACCTTGCAGGCCCGAGCGGAATGAGGGACAACGGCTGATGTGGACCGACACTGCCTTCCTGGTCGGCTCCGATCCGGGCGAGGTACTGCGTACGGCGCCGCCGCCGGTCGGCGAGGACGAGCGACGTACGGCTGCCGTGTTCCGTTCGGTGGCCCTGCGGCTCAGCCGGGCCGACGGCGTGGGCCGGGCCCAGCTGCTGTCCCTGGAGGCGGCCCGCTTCGGATGGTCCGGCCTGGCGGCACGGTTCGCCTCGGCCACACCGCCTGGGGAGCCGACCGCGCCCTGGCGGGTCGGCTGGGCGACGGGACGGCGGGCCGACGAGCGGACCGCGCGGGTGATGCGCTGCGATGGCGTGCACGCGGTGCTCGCCGTGCGGAACGGGCGGCTGGTCGCCGTGGATGCCGGTCCGTTCGGCGAGGTACGGGCTCTGGACGTGCTCGACGGGACCTCGACGGGCCTGTTCAAGGCCCCGCAGGGCACCCGGGTGATGGGATGGGTCGAGGCGGACGGGCAGGTACTCGTCCTCACCGGCCACGAGGCGCGTGACCGGCATTGGAACACCGACCGGCAGGGGCCCGACGACACCATACGGGCCTGGGACCTGAGCACCGGTGAGCCGGTGGGCGAGCCGCTCACCGTTGCCCATGGCCTCCTCACCACGGTGGCGACCGTACGGGCGGATGGCCGGACGCTCCTGGTCGGCGGTGGCTGGGACGGGCTGGTCCGGGTCTGGGATCCGGCCACCGGCCGGGAAGTCGCCGAGCCCGCCGGGGGACACCAGGGCTGGGTGACGTCCGTCGCAACGGCATGGGTGGCGGGCCGCCCGGTCGTCGTCATCGCGAGGGAGCACAACCATGACGTCCTGGTCCGGGACCTGTTCAGCGGCCATCCCGTCGGTCGGCCGCTGACTGGCCACTCCGCACCAGTCCTGGCCGTGGCCACCACCGAGGCGGACGGCCGGGCCCTGGCCGTCACCGCGAGCGAGGACCACACGGCACGAGTCTGGGACCTGGCCACCGGCGAGCAGGTCGGCGCCCCGCTCACCGGCCACAGCCACCGCGTCTGCGCGGTCACGACCGCCCGTGTGGACGGCCGTACCCTCGCCGTCACCGGAAGCTGGGACGACACCGTCCGGGTGTGGGACCTGCTCACCGGCGAGCAGCTCGTCGACGCCTTCACCGGCCACGACCAGCCGGTACGCGAGGTGGCGGTCACCACTGTGGACGAGCGGCCCGTTGTGGCCGCCCGGGCCTCCGACGGCCTGTTGCGCACGTGGCACCTCGCCCAGCACCGCCACGGAGGCGACGCCGTCGACGGCCCGGGCCAGGAGACCGCGTCCCTGACCGCAGTGACCGTGGGCAGCCGCCGGGTCGTGGCCGCGGGCCGGTACGACGGGACAGTCGACCTCTGGGACCTCGCGCATCCCCACACCACCCAGCCCCTGCCCGGCCACGCCGATGCGGTCTTGGCCGGAGGCATGGCCACGGCCGTCGTGGACGGGCACACCGTGCTGCTCACGGCGGGCCGGGACGGGCTCGTGCGGATCGCCGACCTGGAGACCCGCCAGACATTCGGGGCCCCACTCGACTGCCGGGACACGGAGCCGACCGCCCTCGCCACGGCCGTCGCCGACGGCCGGACCCTCGTCCTGGTGGGCACCCGGACCGGAACCGTCCGTATCTGGGACCTGGCCGTACAGCAGGAGACCGGACCGGCACTGACCACTGGTGACAACCGGGGCATACGCGCGGTCGGGGCCATCTCGGCCGACGGCCGCACCACCCTCGTCACAGGCCACGCCGACCGCACGGTCCGCATCTGGGACCTGGCCGACCGCGCCTCGCTCGGCCGACCGCTCCACGGCCACACCCGCGCGGTGGAGCGTGTCGCGACGGCCCTGGTGGACGGTACACCTGTCGCCGTCACCACCGCCGGATACGACCCCCACCCAAGGGTCTGGGATCTCACGACCGGCCTCGAATCCGGCGAGCCGCTGTACGACCACCGCCGCAGGATCGCCGACCTGGCCGTCACCGCGCTCGACGACCGGACCATCGCCGTCACCGGAGGCGACGACGCCACCGTGCGTGCCTGGGACCTGCACACCCGGACCCGGATCGGCCGTGCCCTGCGCTTCCCCTACCGGGTGCACAGCGTGACCCCCGTCGACGGCGGCGCGCTGTTGGTCGGCTTCGCCGACGAACTGGCCCTGCTGCCGCGGGCGGATCTTTGGGACGCGCCCGACCACGGTCTGCGCCGAGTCGAGATCTTCAAGTGAGGCTGCGAAGCCAGATGGCCGCGCCGAGCAGGTGCAACAAGACTTATCACCGACATCCTTGAGGAGGCGGGGAACGGACGGTCACTACGCGAACGGGCCCGCACGGGAAGTCCGCCACACTCACCGGCGGGCCGCTGGACGGGCTGCCGACTGCGAGTGACCGACCGGCCCGACGTGTCCGGCGCCGGGCTCCGAATCTGATCCCCCCAACCGCTCGGCCGAACGCCGAACCGACTCACCTGCCGCGATCCCGCGGCATAACTGCTCACGCTCGCTGCCGGGCGGATGCCGCATCGACCGCTGCTACGGGACCTGGCGGGCGCCGCCTCTCTAGTGCTGCGACCGGCGGACGTGATGCATGGGCGCCCCAAGTGCCCGTCCCAGCAAGCTGAAGGACTGTCCCTCGCCCCGGCGCTGGTGTCGAGGAGTTCCAGCCAGAGGGTCAGGCCGCCGACAGGTGTCTCAAATCGAGCCCAGTCAAGGGCGGACAGAGTGGTGGCCAGGTGGTCGCGCTGTTCGCGGAGGAGGTTGAGCCGGAAGGCGAGGATGTCGTCGTAGTGTTCGAGGAGCCTGATCGCGGTGAGTTGGTCGAGGAGCGGAGGAACCAGTGAAGGGGCGGTGACGGCACGCGCGAGCTCTGTGATGGTTTGACCGTTGGCTCGGATCCATCCCACGCGCAGGCCGGGCCAGAGGGTCTTGCTGAGTGATCCGATGGTGATGACATGTCGGCTGGTCGCGGTGCTCGCAACGTGCGACGGGGGTTGCGGAGGGGTGCGCAGGTCGAGATCGCGCATGGTTTCGTCGATGATGAAAAGGGTGTCGTGCCGGCTGATCCTGTTACGGAGTCTGGAGCGCTGTTCTTCGGACATCAGCAGGCCGGTGGGGTTGTGGAAGTCGGGGACCAAATAGGCCAGGGCCGCGTGGCTGGTGCCCAGGGTTCGCTCAAGTGCTTCCAGGTTCCAACCCTGGGGATCGAGTGGCTGGCCGATCAGTCGGACGCCGGCTGCACGCAGCACGCTCAGGGCCCGGGGATAGGTGGGTGAATCGACGATGGGTGCAGTTCGTCCTGAGTGAGTGGTGCTTCAGGCTGCGAGGCGGAGTCCTTCCTGGTAGCGGGCTTGGTGGACACGACGGTGTTCCTGTTTGAGGTGCCAGGCGTATGTGTGGGGCGAGCATGTGCTGCAGATGGGTGGTGGGGCGACCTGCCGGTGCTGGTAGAGCGCGGCGGTGATCTGGTAGGTCAGGGCACCAGGCTCGGTGTGCTGTCCATGGCGAGGGGGCGTCGGGCCGGCCCGCCTGCACCGCGGCGGCGTTGACGGGGACCAGGGCCTGCACCGTCTGGGTCATGATCGTCGCGCGGCGCGGGTCATGTTGTCCCAGCCCTCAGTCCTTCGTGACGGCGATACAGTCGACCTCGATGTCGAAGGGGCCCGTCCACTCCGGCACGCAGAAGAAGATGCGGGCAGGCGGGTTGTTCGGAAAAAAGCGCTTGTAGACCTCGTTGAAAGCGTTGAAGTGGTCGGCCGAGATGCACATTGCGTTGCATTTCAGCACATGATCGAGGTCCGATCCGGCCGCCTCGAGCGCCTTCTTAATCTGGGTGAGGATAAGCTCGACCTGGCGTTCGAACGGCGCGTTCGGGACGAGTTCCCCGGTGTCGGGGTCGAAAGGCGGCATGCCCGAGATGAACACCATGTTGCCGGCCCGGGTACAGGTCGACACCGGCGCGCCCCACTTCTCGAAATTACTGTCGATGGGTTCGACCCGGATGATTTCCCGTTCCATGCGTTCGCTCCTTGTCTGTATGGCGTCAGTCAAGCCTGGAATTGTCGCGAAAGTCCGCCGATGAGTGCGTGCGAAATGCGAAAGTGTCTGTCCTGCAAGACACAATAGGAATTCTGAAGGGTTCCAGATGCCAGGCTGGGTACGAATCTCTGCTGACGGCCTGGTCGTCCTGTCGCATGCCGGGATGGGCATGGTGCGCGAACTCGCCGACCTGACCACACTTTCGGTGCAGGTCGCGGCCGTGCTCGCGGACACGTACAAGGGTCCGCGGGTGTACGAGCCGGGCGGTGTTCGCCGATCTGGTCGCCGCGGCCGCGCGGGCACTGGCGTGGGCGGCCGGTGCCGCACCCGCCGCGGGTGGGTGGCTGCACATTGATGTCGATGCCACCATCACCATCGACCACTCCAACAGAACGCGGCAGCGACCTGGGACCTACGGCCACCACCCATTACCGGTGTTCCTGGACCGCCCCGGCATCGCCGACAGCGAAGCGCTCGCTAGGTTGCTCCGCGTGGGGAACGCGGGCTCGAATTACCGCCACTGGCCACGTTACCGTGCTCGGGTGGGCCTTGCAGGCGCAGGTCGAAGGCTCGGCAAGCGATATCGCACGCCGCGGCGCGGATGCACTCTGGCGGAACCTGATCGACAATCGTCGTGGGACGGCGGTGCGACAGCCCGCCTGACACGTGTGCGCCACGGCAGCTCTCGGCGACGGACCCACTCTTCAGCGTGGCGTCGACGATCACCGCCACGTGGCGAAACTGCCCGTATCACGCGGTAATTTGCACCATGTGGTCGACATTTTGGACCTGTGCGCCCGTGATCGCTCGGGAACTCCTGGCCCACGAAGGATGCGCCATGACGACTATCGAGCTCTACCCCGATGACGTTCACAACCAGCGGACGATCCGCCAGGGGCACCCACCTGACTGGGGCAACCGCGAAGGTGGTGACTACGACCTGGTGGTGCTCGGCGGCGGACCGGGCGGCCTCACCGCCGCCATAACTGCTGCCGCAGGCGGGCACCGCGTCGCTATGACCGAGCAGCGACTGACCGGGGGCACCTGTGTCAACTTCGGCTGCACGCCGAGCAAAGCGCTGATTCGCTGCGCACGCGCGGTGCACGATGCGAGCCGCGGGGCCGAGTTCGGCTTTCGGCTCGACGCCCCACCCCGAACAGATTTCGGCTCGGTCATGGATCGGGTCCGCAAGATGCGTTCCCTCAGCAGCGCAGGTGATGCGGTCGAGGTGGCCGAGCAAGCGGGGGCGGAGGTCTACCTCGGGCACACGCGCTTCACCGCGCCGAATGCCATGGAGGTCGAGGGCAGGCTACTGCGATTTCGGACGGCCGTGATCGCCACCGGTTCGGACCCCGTGGTGCCCCCCATCGAGGGACTGCGGACAGGCGAGTACCTGACCAACGAGACCGTCTTCTCACTGACCGAGCTGCCAGCCAGGCTGGTCGTCATCGGCAGCGGTCCGATGGGATGCGAGCTGGCCCAGGCCTTCCGCCGTCTCGGCAGCGAAGTGGACCTGGTCAGCCACTCCAGGACCCTGCTGCCCAATGATGAGCAGGAGGTCAGTGAGCTGATCCGTCGCCGGTTCGAGCAGGAGGGGCTAAGGCTCCATCTGGGGTTCAAGGCAGTACGGGCGGGCGCCGGCCGTTTGCTGGCGCAGGGCACCGGCGAGACGCGCGAGTTGCCCTATGACGCGCTGCTGTTCGGCACCGGCCGCAAGGCGCACGTGGAGCACCTGGGCCTGGGCGCGGCAGGGGTGCACGCCGACGGGGATGGCGTGGAGGTAGATGAGTACCTGTGCACCAGCAACCCCAACATCTATGCCATTGGCGATGCAACCTTCCCGCAGAAGTTCACGCACGCGGCCAATGCGACAGCGCGGCTCTGTATCGCGAACGCGCTGGACGGAGCACTTCGCCCGGCACGAGAGCTCGTCATTCCCCACTGCACCTACACCGATCCCGAGGTGGCCGAGGTGGGCCTGACTCCGCGCCGAGCCCGCAACGAAGGTGTCGCCATCGACGCTTACCGGCTCGACCTGGACAAGGTGGCGCGGGCGTTCATCGACGGCGAGGAGGAAGGATTCGGGGCGATATACACGCGCAGCGGCAGCAGCGAGATCGCAGGAGCGACGCTTGTGGCGGCGCACGCCGGTGAGATGATCACCGAGCTTACGCTGGCAATCATGAACCAGGTGCCGCTGGAGGTGCTGGCCGAAACGGTTCACTGCTACCCGACGCAGGCCCAGGTCTTCCAGGAGATCGCACTGCGGTACGCCAGAGCCCAGATGTAGCTGTTCAGCTTGGGTAGCGGCCTGTTGGACGACGAACGTTCAAGATCGCTAAGGGCTGTCCCGCAATCCGCGGTGGATCAGCGCGCGGCGTCAGATGCGGTGCATCGCAAGGCGGAGGGGCGTCCACATACTGGATGTATGTGGACGTTCCGACAACGCGGCGAGGTGCCGTAGCTGACGTCGCGTGCCCGCCGGGGATTACGGGACAACCCTTAGGCTGCTTGATGTTGAGTCCGATAGTGAGCCGACGCGCGAGGGGCTGCGAGGCGGAGTCTGTCCTGGTAGCGGGCCTGGTGGACACGACGGTGTTCCTGTTTGAGTTGCCAGGCGTAGTAGGGGTCGAAGTCGCCGTTGCTGATTAGGGCTCGCAGTTTCAGGACGGCTTCGGCTCCGGCGAGTGACCAGCGGGCGCCGGTGATGTCGAGGCGGTCCTTGACCAGGTGGCAGCAGGCGCCGTCGATGATGCCGGTGGCGATCGGCCAGCCGCGGGTCAGCGCGGTGTCGTACCGCAGGTAGGGGCTTTTGCTCTCCAGATAGCCGCAGACCGCCTCGATGGTCTTGAGCTTGTCCTCGCCGAGGACGGCCGTCTTGGCGGCGGTACGGATGTCGGCGATGACCTGTTCGCTGTCGCCGGCCAGCACACTGCGGGCTTGGGCGGCGACCCAGCTCTCGGCGGCGGGGTCGTTCGCGGCATGGAAGCACCAGGCGGCTTTCGACAGGTATTCGAGGACGTGGACGAAGTCCACGACGATGTGCACGGTGACGCCGCGCAGTTCGGCCTCGGTGTGGATCTGGTCGATCTGTGCCTTCGCGCCGTCGACCAGGACGATCCAGGTGCGGGCGTGGATCGGGTCGCGCTGCTCGACCTGGCCGAACACCGCCGAGATCACGCTCTGGGTGTTGTCGGTGACGCTGCCGGTCAGCCGCTTGTTGAACGCCTCGGGTCCGCGATTGCGCCCGGCCGGGCCGTCGCTGTCGGGGTCCGGGGGTGGAGCGATGACGTCGTCGACGGCCCGAGGCGCGGGGCCGACGTCGTAGACGGCGCCGAGCATGGCCATGCGCGTGCGGCCGTTCTTCTCCCCGCCGGACAGCCGGGTGCGCATCTTGTTGCCGCCCTTGGCCTCAGCCGCCTTGCGCGTGGCGTCGGTCAGCGCTTCGGGGCGCATGACGACGCCCTTGCCGTCGACCGAGAGCACCAGCAGCGTGTCCGCCGTGCACGGCTCTGGGGCCCGGGCGCGGTAGAACGCCTCGACATCGACGGCGGCCCGCACCGTGAGCTGTTCGATCTGCCGTTTGCCGATCCTGGTGCCGCAGCCGCGCTCGATCGCCCGCTGGGCGTCGTCGAAGCTGCCGCGCACCGCCTCCAGGGCGGCCAGCTGCCGTAGTCCGTGGCTGAACCGCTCGGCGGGCAGGTTCAAGACGGCGTCCATCGGACGGAGGTTGGAGGCACCCAGCGAGCGGTAGGCGGTCCGGGTCACGGTCACCGTGCCGAACACCATGGCCAGCAGCCGCTCATGCCCCGGCTCGATCCTGCGGCGCGTCACCTGGTCCGTGCCCGTCACTCGAGTCAGTCGCGGCTCGCGCATGGACCGCAGGTCCAGATGGTCCTGCAGCAGTCGTCGCATCACCTCCCGCCCGCGCGAAGTGATCAGGCCCTCCAACTGCGCGTGCGTCAGCCGGTCCGCGGACTCGTCGTGCAAGTCCTCCACCAGCGCACCGAACAGGTTCCACGACGCCGCGAAGGAAGTGATCACCTGCTCCAGGCCGGCCGCCGAGTCCGACTCGTCCCCACCACGGCCCGCGTTCACGCGGCGGTCTCCACGGTGGTGCGAGCGAACAGCCCCGGCTCCACCTCGACCAGCGTCCCGTCGGCCACCAGACGCTTGAGCTTGGAACGCATCGCCTCGGTGTACCGCGCCTCCGCCCCGATGCCCAGGGCATCGCACACGTCCCGCGACCGCAACGGCCCCGAGGCCGTCACGAACACGGACACGATCCGCTGATAGACAGTCACATCGCGCAGTGACCCGCGCACTCCGAGCGCAGCACCACTCGGCGGTGCGACGTCCTCACCGGCAGCCTCCCCGCCCGGTTCACCGGCCAGTACCTCGGCCCACCGTCCGTCGCGCGATCTCCAGCCTCGACAGCTCATCGCGGGCCGCATCCAGTCGATTGGCCACGTCCTGCGCCTTCGCCCGCAGCTCCTCCACCCGAGCCAGCGCCGCCGCCTCCCGGCGCTTCAGCTGTTCCAACACTGATCCCACCCAAGGCTCCTTCGCACCCATACCCGGGCCGCCAGCCCGACGGCCCCGACACCAGCACCCTAGGAACCCAACCCGCCCGAGACGGCAGACACCTATGTCAAGCCACCCAAAAGGTCACTCATTCCGAACTGCACCCATCGACGATTACCCGGCGGCCGTGGCGCACGTATACCGCGCTGAGGAGAGCCAGAGCCGCATCGGCACCGCTTGTGATGAGGATGTCCTCGGCGCGGGTTGGTAGCCCTTGGGAGGAGTACCGTGCCGCGACGGTCTCACGCAGTTCCTTCTGGCCGTGTCCCGAGCGGTCTTCGTTGTGGAGGGCCGTGTGGAGGTTCTCGGCGGCTGCTTGTACGGCCATGTGCAGTTGAGCGAACGGGGCCGCGGGTTCGGCGCTGGTGAGATCCAGCACGGTGCCGCGTTGTCCCTCTCCTCCGAAGTCTGTCGCCCATGGGGCCAGGCGCTCGCGCAGGCGCGGGGGCAATGCTGTGACGCTTCCGGGGCCGGTGCGCGTGATGATGAGATCAGCGGCCCGGAGATGATCGTAGGCAGCGGCGACTGTGCCGCGAGCCACATGAAGCTCTTGTGCGAGAGGACGTTCGGCAGGCAGTTGCCCCCAGTGGCAGTCGGCCGCTGAGGATCGCGGTCTCGATGCAGCTGGCCAGTCGCTTGGGCAACGTACCCTCGCCGGCACGCCAGGTTCCGAGCAGGCCGCTGAGCTCAGCCGGGGTGATGGGGCGCGTGTCCATATGGGCCAGTCTTCCACGATTGGACCAGGACAAGGAGGGTCGGCGGCTCCTACGGTCGAAGGAAATCACCAGGAGCTGAAGGAGCCCGCCCTCTATGTCTGCCGCCTACCGCCACGTTGATGTTTTTGCGTCGGCCCCGTTCACCGGTAACAGTCTGGCTGTTTTCCCCGAGGGTGGGAGTTTTTCCTACAAACAGATGCTTGCGATCACCCAGGAGCTGCGGCATTTCGAGTCAATTTTTCTCGCTTCTACCGAGACCGCCGACACGTACCAGGCCCGGGTTTTCGATCTCTTCGAGGAGTTGGACTTCGCGGGGCATCCCATTCTGGGTGCTGCTGCCGTGCTTCATGAGCAGACCGGCTCAGCGGGACCCCGCCGGTGGACCTTCGAGTTGCCTCGCAAGACGGTTGAGGTCACGACTGAGCCCACCCCCAGTGGCTACAGTGCTGTCCTCGACCAGGGGCGGCCGCAGTTTCTCGGCGAGGTCCCAAAAGAGGCTTCGCGCGAGATCGCCGAGGCACTCTCGCTGCCTCCGGAGGCTCTTGCCGATCTCCCTTTGGAAGCGGTCTCCACCGGCCTGAAGTACCTGATCGTCCCCGTGGTCGAAAGTCTCTCCGAGGCCGGAATCATCCGAGCCGACTTCGCCGAACTCATCGGTCGCTTCGGCGCACAGTTCGCCTATCTCGTCGACATCAAGGCTCTCGAAGGGCGGCATTGGAACAACGACGGCATTTTTGAGGACGTTGCCACCGGCAGCGCGGCAGGCTGCGTCGGAGCCTACTTGGCGAAGCACCACGTGGTTCCGACCGAGGAGGAATTCGTCCTGCATCAAGGACGCTTCATGGGCCGCCCGAGCATGATCCGAGTAAAGCCCCAAGGGCAGCCGAACGATCTGGTGAACATCCAAGTCGGTGGTGAAATCGCCATGGTGGCCGTCGGAAACCTTGACCATCTCCCCGAGCAAGGATGATTCGATGCCAAATTTTCCCTTCTACGGCCCAGATCAACTCCGTGCCGCCCTTGACGTACGCGACCTCATCGAGCCAGTGGCCGAGGCCTTCGCCGCCTACAGCACCATCAGCGGCGCGACCGCGCCGGTGTCCGTTCTTCCTCTTGCTCGCGGTGGCGACTCCCACATCAAAGCCGCCTATCTCCCGGGTCGGCCGAACTTCGTGGTCAAGATAGCGAACTGGTTCCCGCGCAACCCTGTTCACGGTCTACCCGAAGGTGGCGGATTCATTGCCCTGTTCGATGCTGCCAACGGGAGTGTCAAGGCCATCTTTGAGGACGAGCACCACCTTTCGGACCTGCGCACCGCCGCGGCAGGAGCTGTCTGCGCCCGTCTGCTCGCACGCCGCGACGCAACACAGGTCGTGATCCTGGGGACTGGCCGCCCAAGCACGTCTTCAAGCCGTCGCCCTCACCCATGTCAGGCCCATCGAGCACATCACTGTCTGGGGGCGTGACCGAAACCGGGCCGACAACCTCGTGAATCAGTTGCGCCAGGATCTGCCCGCCATCACGATCACGACCGCCGACCGTGCCGAGAGCGCCGTCCGGTCAGCGGACATCATCATCACCGCGACCGGCAGCCAGGCACCCCCGTCCTCGCGGGTACCTGGCTGCGGCCAGGCCAGCACATCACAGCTCTCGGTGCCGACGACGCCACCAAGCGGGAACTCGATGATGCCTGTCTCCAGCGCGCAGACCGGGTCCTGGTGGACAGCCGTGATCTCAATCTCCAGTTCGGCGATCTGCACGCCGCCGTGCAGGCGGGTGAGATCACCGCCTGCCGTATCGACGGCGAAATCGGCCAGGCGCCGGCCGGCCTCATCCCGGGGCGAAAGCATGCCAAGGACATCACTGTCGCCAAGCTCATCGGTATCGGTCCCCAGGATCTGCTGGCCGCGGAAACCGCCCTGCATCTGCTGGAGGAGCAGACCGCAGCTCCACACTCGGAGGGAAGCACCAGCCGATGACGTTTCCTCTCGGCGGAAAGAGCCCTGATGTTGTGGCCTGGGCCGTACCCAAGAAGGGCTCTCCAGGAGGCAGGGCACAATGGTGTGCAGGCAACGGAGCTCCATAACAGCAGACGGTCCTGGCGGACCACCTGCTCCGACGTGGCTCCGTTCCCGCGTTCCGCCCCGACTCCGAGCCGCTGTCAAACCCCTTGCCCGCAAGGCGAATACGATGTCGTCCCAGCGCGTGCGCCAGGGTGAGGAGAGCCTGGCGACCCGGCGTGATGTGACACCATCGGGCGCCGAACTCGCCGCGACGAGCCGTCAGGTGCCCGGCGAGGTCGCGTAGGGTCACTGAACAAATCGCTCACCGATGGACAGGCAAGCCCACGAAGCTCCTGGTCGGCGCGGGTGATCTTGGTCGTGAACCCGTCCACCATGAGTTTCACCAGCACGTACGGTCCACCAACCCCCCGGCCCTAACCTCCTGACCGGAAAGGACTCACTGACTGGGGGAACCGTTCCGGTCGCTCCTCGGCGGCTCACGAATGAAGCGGCCTGGTGAAGCCGTAGAGCAGATCGAGGAAGCGTCTGCGAAGTTCATCGGAAGTCAGGCGAAGCGCACCCGCGCCTGCCAGATGGTCGAAGACGAGGCCGTCCAGAAAGGCCACGAATATCGGCGCCTGCGACAGTGGATCGGACGCGCCCATGGCGGTGAGCAAATCCCGCGCCATGGCTCGGTATGCCTCGCCCGCGTCGACGAGGACGGCATGCAGCTCGGGCCGACGCGTAGACTCCAAGGACAGTTCGTAGCGGGCGAGCATGCGTTCGCGACCTGCGGTGGTCCAGCGTTCGACGAGGTTGGCAGCGACTGCGGCGACCTCGGCCATGTCCGCTGGTTTGGCGATGGCGGGGTGGTCGGCCAGGTCGGCGATGTCCGCCTCGGCCAACCGCTCGACCGTCGCCTGCAGGAGCGCCTGCCGGGTGCGGAAGTAGTAGGAGCACGTGCCTGTCGGTAGACCGGCGGCCTCGTCGACCGCGCGGTGCGTCAGGCCGCGCATCCCTGCCCTGGCCAGCGTGCCGATCGCCACATCGGCCAGTTCCTGCCGCCTTGTTGTGCGTTCGGCCACCACTTTCTCCTTGCACGTATATCCCACTCTACAGATGTAGTATACCTTCCTCTATCGATGTAGAGAACATGCCGCGCGGGGGCGCGCTCCACGCAGCGCAATCGTGATCGGAGAGGGATCGGCGTTCTGGCCACCGCCGTCGGGCCGGCCCGGCAAGGATGGCGGGTGGAGGTGCTGGAACGAACCGAAGCCTTCGACGCGTTCGGCGCAGGACTCTCGGCGTGGCCCAACGGTGTGCACTGGACGCGCTGGGGAGTCGGCCGTCGGGACCGTCGGCCGCTGCCTGCCGAGGGTGTCGTGCAAGGCTCGCGCGGCGTCGGACCCAAGGTGGTCAGCCGGTTCGGCTGCGAGATCAGCAAAAATTCGGCTGGCGATCCCCCAGCGTTCGACGCCGGCATCGGTGATCCCGATGAGAGTGGTCCACGGAAGCCTCGATCCGGGCCCAGATAGGGCAGCAGGCGTCGGACGCAGGCGCTCTCGCCCTTGAATGGTCGGACCGAACGCCGCACCGATCAGGGCCCGCGTCCCAGCCTCCGCGAGGGGCATCAGCTCCACCATCGGGTAGCCACCACAGCTCTGCACTCCGTACCGATCCATGGTGCAGGCCGCCCCCGGGGACCTTGATGGAGCTGCAGCCGTCGAAGGACGGCCATTCCTGAATGGCCCGAACCGCAATCCGCGTGTCGTCGGCCGCGCGAGCGGCCCGGCCAGCACCTCGAACACGCGCCGCATCGGCCGGGCGCCGATCGGCACAGGTCACGCAGGGCCTTCGCGCTGGGCCGGACCACCTCCAACCCCGCCCCACCCACGAGCCCCGCGGTCGGCTTCTGCCAGGCCAGCCGGTAACCGGCCTCCGGGAACAGGCACATCGCGAGCACGAAGCCACCCCAACCCGCGAGGGCGGGTCCCGCAGCGCGCCGCAAAAAGATGACGACGGGCCGGGCGTCGCGCTCGCGCGGGCTGGGGTACGCCTGTACGGAGGTCCACGGCCCGGCCGGCAACCGAAGGTGCACTCAAGCGATCAACGCATCACCACCTGTCAGGAGCAGCTGGCGGCTGTCAGTTACGGCGTGGGGTGGCGAAGCTGTTCGATGATCGCTGCGTAGCTGTTGCTGCCGTGTCCCTTGGCTACTGCTCGTTCGGCCAGGGTCGCAAGGAGTTCGGGTAGTTCGGCGTTGATGTCGGCGGCGTGGCTTTCGTGGAGGAGGTGTTTCATTCCGGCCAGGTTCGTGTTGACGGTGGATTCGGTGGCCGGGTACGTGCCGTCGTCAATCTGCTGCGCATAGCCGGGCACCCAGTCGGCCACGGTTTCGATGCCCGTCTTGGCCAAGCGGGCGAATGCGGTCGCGGGGATCCCCGCCTTGCCGAGCAGGGCAGCGCCGTGCAGGAAGCCGTTGAGCGTGCTCCACACCAGACTCAGTGCGGCCGCGTCGAACAGGGACGGCAGGCCATGGTCCGTGCCGACGTACACGGGGCCGCCGAGGCTGCTGAGTGTCTGCTGGTGCTGGTCGAATGCGGTGGTTGGACCGCTGTAGAGGATGGTGGCGTTCGCGGTGCCGATGGCCGGGGGCACGGCCATGATCGAGCCGTCGAGGTAGGCGGCACCTTGGTCCACCGCCCACTTGGCCGTCTCGCGGGCCGCTTGTGAGGTGCCCGAGGTCAGGTTGACCAGGGTGCGGCCGACGAGGTCCCGGCTCACGGGTTCAAGGATTTCGCGCACGATGTCGTAGTCGGAGACACAAATGACCACGAGCGGGCCGGCCGTGACGGCGTCACGGACGGTCCAGGCGAGCTGCGCACCCTGCGCGGTGAGGGGTTCAGCCTTGGCGTGGGTACGGTTCCACACAGTGGTGGGGTGGCCTTGGCCGAGGAAGGCCGCGGCCAGGGCCTGGCCCATCAAGCCCAGTCCGAGGACCGATAGGGGGGTACGGACGGTTTCGGTGTCGAGGTCGTGCATCTTGTGCTCGCTTCCAGGGAATCGGCGTGGGTGGAGGGGCGCCTGGGGGTCAGCTCATGGTCTCGGGCAGCCGCCAGGAGGCGCGCAGCTGGCGCACCAGGACGGAGGCCGGGGTCAGACGGACAAGGGTGTTGCGTACCCGGGTGCGTGTGGGGGTGCTCCAGTGGGCAATGCGTCCGATCTGGTGGGCGGCCTTGACGACGGCGTTGGCCCTGGGCTGGCGGAAGCGTTCGTAGCGGCGCAGGGCGTCGGAGGTGGGACCATACTCGGTGATCAGGTCGGTGAGGGCGAGTGCGTCCTCGATGGCCTGGCACGCGCCCTGGCCCAGGTTGGGGGTCATGGGGTGGGCGGCGTCGCCGAGCAGGGTGGTACGGCCCCGGCCCCACTGCGTGACCGGCGGGCGGTCGCGGATGTCGTCGCGGCGGATGGCGCTGACGGGAGTGTCCTTGACGGCCTGGCGGACGTAATCGGGGAACTCGGCCGTGGCCCGGGTGAGCGCGGCACGGGTGTCGCTGTCCTTGCCGTCGGCGGGGCCCTTGGCGCACAGGAACCAGTACAAGCGGCCACCGTCGATGACGCATCCGCCGAAGCGGCGGCCCGCTCCCCACATCTCGCCGATCCAGTCACCGGGCAGAGGATTGGCATCGGTGACGCCGCGCCAGCAGTAGTAGCCGCTGTAGCTGGGTGCCTGGGCGCCCAGCAGTGCGGTTCGGACGGTGGAGCGCAGGCCGTCCGCACCGATCAGCACGGAGCCGTGTACTTCCTGCCCGTCGGCGAGAGTGACGGTGGCCTGATCGGGGTCGGCGGCGGTGACGACCGAGGCGAGACGCAGTTCGCTGGTGCCGAGTTGGCTGACCAGTGCCCGGTGGATGGTGGCGCGGTGCAGGCCCAGGGTGGGGGCGCCGATCTCCGCCAGCAGGGCGCCGGCCTGGCCAGGACTGGGCTGCAGCAGCACGCGGCCGCGGGCATCGTAGACGGCGGCCGTGGACAGCCGCGCGCCGGCGGCTTCGAAAGGCGCGGCCAGGCCCAGGCGGCGCAGCGCGATCAGCGCGTTGGGCTGGATGGTCAGGCCGGCTCCGACAGGGGCGAGCTGGTCGGCCTGCTCCAGGACGACGGCCGGGATGCCGCGGCCGGCGAGTCCGGCCGCGAGGGTGAGTCCGCCGATGCCTGCTCCGGCGATGAGTACGGGGTCCATGAGGTGCTTTCTCTTTCGGGTTCTTGCCAGGTTCTGGGACTGTCTGGCGGCTGATTCCGCCCCTCGGGCGGCAGTGTGGAGGTGCGCATTAGGAACTGCGGGTGGTGCGTGGTCGGCCGTGTCGAGATCGAGTCCGGCCGGGCCGGCCAGATGCTCGGGGATCAGACCGTCGATGGAGGCGATGAGAGTTCTCGCGCTGCGCCGGTCCGGGGATGCCGACCGCCGCAAGCAGGTCGACGACCGGTCGTCGCACGTGGCCGGCAGCGGTCTTCGGCACCGCCCGCAGCTCTGGCCTGCGCGTTGCCTCCGGGGCAGGTCCGTGGCGGACGCGCGTGCGCACACGCGCCCCTGGGGCGTCCTGCGGTCCAGGACGGCCACCGCTGCCTCGGCGAGCTCCACTGCTGAAGTGGTGCCCTTCGGCGGCGGCGCGGCGGCATCTGTGATGTCGCCCCGGCAAGCCGTTCCACAGCCGCCTCTGGCGGCGCCCGCCGGGTCCCGAAGCGGGAGCAGGAACCTTCCGTCGGCCCCGCCCACTGGTCGACGGCCTTGCGGGTCAACCGCCGCATGCCCGACGCGGCCGGCATCTCGATCGCCGCGTCGGCCGGTGGCTTCGGTCGTGTCGCGTTCTCCGTCACAGTCGTTCCCGTCCACACATCCGTTCCCGTTCACACGCCCAATTCCTCTACAGAAGTAGAGTACCCCCTTCTTGCTACAGATGTAGAGGCTGGGGTCTGGCCATGGGTGTGGCCCCGGGTGGCTGCTGGTGGATTCAGCAGGGCCTGGTGCCAGTCCGGGCCAACGCCTGCAGGACCCGGGCCGCCGGGGCGACTGGGCGCAGCCGGGGATGCAACGCACGCTTCCAGCCGCCTTGGAAGATGTGCTGGTTCAGCGGCAGGGCGGCCATTTCCGCGTCGCCGATCCGGACTCCGGTCGGGCAGGTTCTTGTGTCGAGTCCTGCAGTCACCCGCAATCCGGCGCGGGTCGTGGTTGCCGCGATGGACTTGACGACTACTTCATGACTGGTCAGCGGAAGGGGTAAGCGCTCCGGCCCTGGTCGCACCACCAGCGGCGGATCGGTTCCGCTGCGAACGCGGCGGCACCGTGGTCGATCCCGACGTTGACCCAGCCGGTGTTCGCTGCGAGATCGTGGCCGGCGTGAGTCGAGGAAGGGGTACTCGGGCTGGTCTGGGACGTGACCGGCAGCAGGTGATCGATTGCCACGGGCCTCGTTTGCCGAGGTCGCCGTACGGGCGGTTGTCTCCTCGTAGGGTCCGGCAGGAGGATCCGGCCCGGGAGCGGAAGTTCATGACGGATGTACTGACATGGACGGTGGAACGGCGTGTCCTGCTGGCCGATCGTGCCGAGCGGCTGCGTAAGGAGCTCGCCGAGATCGAGGTCGAGGTGGCCCGGCTGGAGGCTACGGAGATGGCGTTCGGCCAGTACGTCGAGGCGACGGACGGCGGCAGGCGGGACGATCCGGTGGTGGAGTCCGATTCGGTGGAGCCTGATCCGCCGGCGGCGCAAGCGTCGTGAGCCGGCGGGATGCTGCTCGTGCCGCACCGCATCGACGGGATGAGCGAAGAGGTGCCGCCCGCCGACTATCAGCGGATTGTGCGGGTGATCACAGGTGCGCCCGAACGGGCCGCTCAAGACCCGGGAGGTGTGTGAGGAGCTGGGATCGGGCGTGCTGCCCGCGCAGACCGAGGCGATGCGGGGCAAACCCAGGCGGATCGCGGACCGGGGCTGGCCGCACCGCACCCCTCAGTAACCCTGGGAGCGGCTCAACCAGTACCTGGAGTGCGGACCCTGGCAACACCGGGTACCTCACCTGCAGCACCGACGGCCCCAGCGGATTCACCCTCGGGAACCGTGTCGGCGGTGGTGCTGTGAACCCCGGCGCTTACGGCAGCGGCTTCGGTTCCGGCGACGCCAAAGGCTCGGCCACCGGTGGCGCGGTCATCGGAGTCGGCCCCGGTTCCTCGGGCAACGGGTCAGCCTCGGCGGCTCCGGCGGTGCGGGCTTCGTATCGTGCGTCTGCTCATGGACTTCGGCCTTCGGCTCGGCCTGGTCGCCCCCGTGGGCGCCCGGCCGAGCCCGTCGACCTTCTCAGTCGCTGTGCCACAAGAAGCGGTGGGTGTGAATCGCGAAGTAGGGGAAGCTCTCCACGGACGCAACGCCCTCGACGGCGCGTACGACGTCGTTGACGAAGTCGAGCAGATCGTGGGGCCGGCCGCACACCACCTCGGCGAACAGGTCGAAGCTTCCTGCGGTCAGAACCGTGTACACGACTTCGTCGTGCAGGGACAGTTCATCGGCGATCGCCCGGGGATCGCCGTCGACGTGCAGGCCCAGGAGAGCCATGGTCTGCTGCCCCATGGTCATCGGATCGGTCACTCCGACGACCTGGACCGCCTTGCTGTCGATCAGCCGCTGCAGGCGTAGCCTCGCGGCCGAGGGTGACAGCCCCACCTTCGGCCCGAGATCGGAGTAGGGGATGCGGCCGTCGACCTGTAGCTCCCGCAGGATCGCCTGGTCGATGTCGTCCACGAAGCACCTCTCTCTTTGCATGTACGGCAAGCCGACGGCAAGACGTACAGCTGTTTCGAGCACAATGACGCATCCACGCGCTCGAATCAAAGGCGGTCCTGCCTTCCGTCAGGTGCTGAAGCCGAGGTCGAGACGGGGACAGACCTGTGCGCCGAGTGCGCCGGGCGGCCACTGTGCCCTTCGTGCAGCCGCCACCGGACCATGGGCGGGGCACCCTGCCACCGCTGCGACCACTCCACTTCCGTCACCGAGCCGGCCAGGCGGTGGGTCGGTCACAACGACACGCCGCGCGGCACGCCGCTGCTGGGGATCGGCCTGTTCGGGCACCGGTACGGGCGGCGCGAGGTTCAGGCCCACCGGGCACGCGCCGCCCCGCGACAAGCCATGGGCTGGTGCAGTAATGGCGCGGCCCGCGTTCGGCACCCGCGCAACTGCTGCGGCGCCGGTCGCCCTGGACACCTGAAGGTTCGAGCCGAGGAGGAGGGTGGCGAGCGTGCCCGCCGTCGCGGGCGTCGGCAGTCCGCCCCGGGCACCGGGACTTGACGGAACATCGAACCCCAGGGTCCGCGATCGCGAGGGTGAGCCCCACCGCCGGTGCCGACTGTGTCACCTCGAAGGGTTCACGCCCCGTGTGAGCTCGGCCAGGGGGATCGGTGAGCCGAGGATCCGCTCGGCCGCGCGATGCCCTGACTGGAGCGCGCCGTGGACAGTAGCCGGATCGCGCCCCCAGGTTGCTTCTCCCGCAAAGTGGAGAACGCCGTCGACGGGACCTGCCATCGCATCGTGATCGTCGTGCGAGGAGCCGACGGCGACGTAGGAGTACGAGCCGAAGGCGAGAGGGTCGGTGCCCCAGCGTGTGACCCAGTGCGCCACGGGCTCGGGGACGGAGTCACCATAGATCTTGCGGAGGGAGCCGAGCACCGACGAGACCACCTCTTCGTCGGTCTTCTGCTCGATCTCCCGCCCCCAAGCGCCGCCGGCGAAGGTCAGCAGCATCGGGTTGCCGCTCACCACGGAGACGTCGTACCAGGAGTGCCAGGGGACGCCGGCCAGGCCGTGCTGCCGGATCGCGTAGACGTCGTCCTGCCAGAACCGGTCCGGAAACTGAAGGAAGACCTTGTTGAACACACCCATTCCGAGTCGGGCGATCGGTCCCGCAACGGCGTCCGGGAGAGCGGGCGTGAACGCGATCGCCCCTGCTTTGAGCACGCCCAACGGCGCTGTGACGATCACATGGGCGGCGTCGAAGGACTCGTCCTCCGTGTCGACTCGCACCCCCGTGGCCGACCTGGTGATGGCGGTCACGGTCATTCCCAAACGCACGTCGAGACCTTCCGCAAGGGCCCGGGGAAGCACATCGTAGCCACCCGGGAAGATCACTTCGTCACCTTCGATGGCGTCTTCGTCGAGGGCGTGAGCGGCGACCTGTTCGATCTCCGCGCCGCATTGCTCCTCCGTGCGATGCCGATAGAACGCCAGGACCCGTTCGGCGCGTTCGGGCTCCCATCCGGTCGCGGCAAGGGCACGCTCGGCCGCGGTGGCGTAACTCTCGTCGGGGCCGGACGTTGCGACGGTCAGCTGGAGAAGGTCATCTGCCGTGTCGACGTCGGCGGTCCACCTCCGTGTCGCGTCGTCGTCCAGCAGGCGCCGCGATTCGTCGAGGTCGGCGATCGGCCGCCCGCCGGCCTGGAAGCTCCCCACGGTGAACTCGCGCGTCTCCATCC
The DNA here is from genome assembly GCF_044754145.1 of Streptomyces sp. NPDC093149. Classification (NCBI taxonomy): domain Bacteria; kingdom Bacillati; phylum Actinomycetota; class Actinomycetes; order Kitasatosporales; family Streptomycetaceae; genus Streptomyces; species Streptomyces sp. NPDC093149. The sequence goes on along the minus strand of NZ_JBIVON010000037.1, from coordinate 12,611 downwards.
CGAGCACGGTGACAAGTCCCGTGAGTGGGTTGCCGGTGAGGCCATGGATCCATGAGGCGCCACGGTCGACGCAGAAGCCTGCCGCGCGGTCCGTCCGGATACGCCCGCCGACGCGGTCTCGCGCCTCAAGCACGACCACACGTCGCCCTGCGGCGTGAAGCAGCCGAGCTGCGGTGATGCCGGCGATACCCGCGCCGACGACGATGGTGTCCATCATCTTCTCTCTTCTCCAGGGTGCTCAAGGTTGGATCTGCGTGTCAGTTGTCGGAGGCAGGCGTGCCGCCGACGGCGAAGCCGTTCACCCGGACTGGGCCGAGGACGCCACTGCGCAGCCGTACGCACCGCTGACGACCCCTCACCGGTCGGCTCGACGTGCCACTTCCGACCGGAGCAGGATTCGGCCGAGGCCCGGGAGGCCAGGTTTCGCACGGAGGGGGTCGTCCGCGGTGGCGGTCGCGGTCAGGACCGTGAGGCCCGGAGTGAGGGTGTGCACGGTCGTGCCGCCCGTGAACTCGACCACCAGGTCGCAGATGTGCGGTACCTGAGGACCTGGTACAGCCCCCGGCGCTCGCACGAGCGCCTGACGCCGGTGTCGGCGGCGCAAGTCACGACGAGGAGATCACCGATGTCGAGGCTGTCCAGCTCGGCGGTCACCTCGTCGAGCAGCAGCGTGCTGAATGCCCTTGCCGCGCTCGGCCGACGCGGCGGAGGGTGAGCGGAGCTCGGCGACGCGGGTACTGGTCACCCGGGTGTCGTCGTGCCCCGCGTGGATCTCCACGAAGGCGTAGCCGACAGCATGGTCGTGACGTTCTGTCAGGAGAATATGGGCCTCGTCCTTCAGAGTCCGATTCCGACGGCAGGAGCGGTGGAGTTCCCAAGGGCCCTCGTCCGGGAGGGGCGCAGATCTCTGCTCGATGGACGGATGGCGGTGGCTCGGCTGCTTCGCCGTCCTGCAGACCAGGCATCGCCTCGGCGCCGCATCGCGAAGCGCCGACGCCGAGCCAGGTGTCACGAGGCGCGGCCGTGGCCGAGTTGGGTGAGGGCCAGGTCGAGCATGTCGGCGAAGAAGTCGGCCGCGGCGATGTCGATGCACAGTGGGGGCTTGATCTTCAGGATGTTGAGGTGGTCCCCCGTGGGCTGGACGACCACGCCGAGGTCGAGCATGCGGTCGCAGAGCTCGGCGGTCTCCTCTGCTGCGGGTTCCAGGGTGGTGCGGTCCCGGACGAGTTCGAGGCCGAGGTACAGGCCCGAGCCGTGGACGGCGCCGATGACGCCGTAGCGATCGGCCAGAGCTTCGAGCCGACGCTTCAAGTGCCCGCCGACGCGTACCGCGTTGCCCTGGAGGCCCTCGTCGCGCAAGGTGTCCAGGACGGTGAGGCCCACGACGCTGGAGACCGGGCTGCCGCCGGTGGAGGAGAAGAAATAGCCTTGGTCCCGGTACCGTTCGGCGACCGCCCTGGACGTGATGACGGCGCCGAGCGGGTGCCCGTTGCCCATGGCCTTGGCGACGCAGACGATGTCGGGGACGACCCGCTGCTGCTCGAAGCCCCAGAACCAGTGCCCCAGACGGCCGTAGCCGACCTGGACCTCATCGGCGACGGCCAGACCGCCGTGACGGCGCACCGCCGCGTACACCTCGGCGAGATAGCCGTCGGGCAGGGCGACGCCACCGGCGTTGCCGTAGAAGGTCTCGCCGATGAACGCCCCCGCCGGGCGGCCGGAGGCGGCCAGTTCGTCGAGCAGCGCGACGGCCTCGGGCGCGTAGCGTGCGGCGTCCGGTCCGCGGTGCCGGCCGCGGTAGGAGTTGGGTGAGTCCACGGTGTGGACCCAGCTCGGGCGGGTCGCCAGGGCGTTCGGGTTGTCCTGGAGCGAGGTGGAGACGGCGTCGGAGGCGTACGTCCAGCCGTGGTATGCCTCGCGCAGCGCGACGACGTCGTGCCGTCCCGAGGCGCCGATGGCCAGCCGGAGCCCCAGATCCACCGCCTCGGAACCGGAGTTGACCAGGAACACCGTGTCCAGGGGATCAGGCAGAAGGGCAGCGAGGCGTTCGGTGAACTCCACCACCGAGGCATAGTGGAACCGCGAGTTGGTGTTGAGCCGGCGCAACTGGCGGGAGACCGCCCGCTCGACGCGGGGATGGGCGTGGCCCAGCGGGGTGACGTTGTTGACGATGTCGAGGTACGAGCGGCCGTCGGCCGACAGCAGGTGGTGGCGCCAACCACGCTCCATGCGGGGAGGGTTGGCGTAGTAGTGCTCCTGCACGGTGGCGAACACGGCGTCGCGCCGGCCGAGCAGGTCGCTCCGGTCGGTTCCGCCGGAGGCCGGGAGGCCCAGGAGCGGCGCGGGATCGGCGGTGAGCGCGAGCCAGCCGGCGGCGTACTCCGGGCGAACCTGGGGAGGGACGGAGGGGCCGTCGGCGTCGCGGAGCGCGACGTGGACCGAGGCCCCGGAAGGGAGGTGAGCAAGTTCCTCACCGGCCCGGACCGATGTGCCGGAGGAGACCAGCGGAGGGATCGTACGGGGGAAGGACAGCGTCAGTACCCGCGGGCCGTAGGTGATCTCCACCCGGCCCGGCGCGGCGGTGAGGACCCTTCCCTCGACGGGGGCCTGCGCCACGGTGTCCCGGCCCAGCCGCAGGTCGACGCCGGTGGGCACCGTGGCGCCGGAGACGGCCGAGAGCGCCGGAGTCCGCGTGAGCCTCGCGCGGGCGTAGCCGGTGGCGGCCGCAACCGCACCGTCGGCGAGCGCGGCGGCCACCAGCCGGTCCTCGGTGCCGACGTCGAGCCAGGCCCCGCGGTCCATGGAGTCCGCGTCGATGGACAGGTCGCAGAGGGCGACATGGTCGGCCGGGAGGTCTCGTAGCAGGGGGCACGCCGGTGCATCGGCCTCCCCGGGCGCTTCGTCCAGGCCGATCGCGCTCTTGACGAGGAGGGTCATCACGGGCAGCGGGGTCCCGGTGGCCTGCTCGAATATGCGCCATTCACGAGCGAGCGCGGCCGTGACGTAGGTGTTGTCGGCGTCGACGGCGGCCTGGTGCCGCCCGCTGGCGACCAGACCGGCGGCGCGCAGGACCACCAGCGGCCACAACGCCTCCGCCTCCGCCGGGGAGAGCGGCCGGACCGCGTGGAAGGCGCGGACGGCGGGCAGCACGTGGTGCGGCTCGACCCCGTCGTGGTGGAGCACGGACGAGAGGCACACGGCCAGTTCACCGATCGCCCAGCTCGTGGTCAGGTCACCGAAGTCGATGACGCCGTCGGGTACGGGCAGGGGCGCGTCGGGGCGGCGGATCAGATTGTCGTCGGTGAGATCCAGGTGCACGGCCTGCGACGGCAGCGCGTCAGCGAGCCGCTGGACCCGTGCCCAGGCCTCGGTGGTCGCGGCTCGCACGGCGGTCCGCTGTTCGGGCCCGTCGATGTGCTCGGCGAGCCCGGCGACCACGCGGCCGGCGTGGCGCAGGTCCCACTGGAGAACACGGTCGAGGCCCGGGTGCCGGTATTCGCGCAGGGCGGTGCTGACCTTCGCGGCGATCGTGCCCATGGCCGCCACCGTGCCCGGGGACAGGTGCCGGGGTCCCGACAGCGAGCCACCGGGCAGGTGGCGCAGCAGCCGTGCCACGGCCGGTCCGCCGTCGGTGTCCACTGTCGTCCGGCGGGGGGAACCGTCGGGGTGGCGCAGGACGGTGGCGACACGCAGCTCCGGGTGGGCCGACGCGATGAGATCCGCGGCCGTGTCCTGGGCCTCGATCTCCAGGGCGCCGAAGGCGGGGTTGGCGATCTTCAGGATCGCCAGGGCCGTCCCGTCGTCGGCGCGGAGCAGGAAGTTGGCGTCCTGCTGGCTGCCCAACGCTTCCGCGCGGGCGGAGCGGCCGAGGAGCTCGGCGCCAACGCGCTCCGCCTCGGTCGGCGTCACCCGCGGTGCCGGAAGCGCTTCCTCGGCGAAGAAGTCGATCGTTCGGTACTCGTCGTGCGGCATGCGGGGTCCTCGATTTCGGGCGGCGATGCGGAAGCCCTCCGCTTGAACAGCGAGCCGGGAAGGTGTTTCAAGCACGATGCCCGAATTTCACGCTCGAATCAACCGTTACGACGACAGAATCGATCGCATTGCGAGTCGCGGCACCCTTCTCGTGCGGCCCGCGCGTCTCGGGTGACCTGCTCACCAGGGAGTGGATCCGGCCGGGGTGGGCATGCCCGCCGTCGACGAGGCGCTGACCGAATGGGCCTCCCGCGACTTCGCCGAGGATCTCGAGCAGCCGTTCCGTACATTGGCCACGCACGGAGCGGTCGTTGCCACTGAGCGGCTCCTGAACGCCCATCTTGCCCGCGGTGACCTGGTGGCGGTCGAGGATCCGTGCTTCTTGGCGAGCATCGCAACGCTGCGGCTGAACAGCTACCAGTCGGCACCGGTTCAGGTGGACGGCGCAGGCATGCGTCCCCACGCTCTGCCAGCCGCCCTCGAGGACGGTGCCCGTGCCGTCGTCTTTACGCCACCCAGCGCGTCGTGGCCGGAAGGGTGGTCCGGTGGTACGGCCGCGCGGAAACGGCCGAGAAGTGGTCGTCCTCGATCACCAGGACTTGTGCCGGCACCCCGCCGACAGTGACGCCTCTCACCCCTTCAGACTCTCGTGAGAGGATCGCGCGAAGGCCGCCGGACCGTTCCTCGGTCAGGCGCGGGGCACAGGAACGCGAGCCAGGCAGGGGCTGTCCCAGCCTCTGCGGCAGATGCCTGCCGGATCGTGGTTGCCGTGACAGGGCAGTCCGGCGCCATGTGCGGCGCGGTGAGGTCCCGGTCTGCGGTGAGCTACGTCGGACGGCGCCACGATCCCCTTCGCAGGCTGGTACTGCAACGGTGCCTGCCGTGACGGGTGGGCAGGTCGATCGCCGATGTTGTCATGGGTGGGATCTCGCCGAGGTCAGTTCGCGGGCTGGTGAGTCGAGTGCGGCCCAGGGGCGGTTCCTGCACCGATTCAGCAGGTCAGAGCCGCGTGCTCGGGTGCCCTCAACTCAGCCACAGGAATCTTCTCCTGGGGCGAGGGCTCAACGACCTTTACGAGCGCCCGCGATGGGAGGATCACCGTGCCACCACACCATGTCGAGGAGGGGCCGAGGTGCCGTCCACCGAGCTGAAACACACGTTCCGGATCGCAGCGCCGCCTGAGGAGGTCTTCGCACACTTGGCCGAACCGTCGCATTACGTCGGCCTGTCGCCGCTCCTCGTCGCCGTCCGCGACGTGCGCCGCAGCGGCGGGACCGTGCACTACACGGCCGTGGAGCGCTTCCGGTTCCTCGGCGTCCTACGGCACGACAACATCATCGACGTCACGCTCGTCGCCGTCTCGGACGGTCTTCCGCAGTCCGCCGAGATATCCGGCGAGGTCCGCAGCCCCGGCCGGGTCCGCATGAGTTACCGCTTCACCGTCGACCGCCATGAGGCCGGCTGCGTCGTCACCGACACGCTGCACCTGCGGACGCCCGCGGGCCTGCTCCGCTTCGCCGCCTCCCAGGCGCGGGCGGTCCAGCAGGCCCGAGCCCGTGTTCTGACGGCCCGCCTGGCGCGGCCGGCTTGACGTCGTGCCCATCGACGTGGGTGCCTGATGCAACCTGTGCGCTCAACGGCACCGGTCGGGTGGCGGACCCGACCGGGCACTCGCCGGAGCAATCCGGGTTCGCACCCGCCTCGGGCAGGACCGCCGCGCGTACAGGACCACGTCGAGTTTTCGACATGGCAAGAACGCGACATTGCAAACGATTGATCCGCTGCGAAGGCTCGGGCTTGGATCTCCGATCGTGAACAGACAATCCATCACCGCGGCGGCCGCCCTCCTGCTGCTGCCACTCGCCGTGCCCGGCAGCCTGGCACACGCAGCCACGGACGATCGGTCCGGGCCGTCCGTAACCCGCATCATCACGCTCGACAGTGCACCGGCTGCTCAGCGATTCTCTCCCAAGGAACGTGCCGCGGCGCGCCACGCCGTCGACGACTCCCAGCGGGAGCTGGTCGATGCCGCGGGGCACGCAGGGATTCCACTGACCGTCCGCCGCCATTATCGCAACGTCGTCAACGGCCTGGTGGTGAAGGTCCCCACGGCGCAGGCCGACCGGCTCACCGCGCTGCCCGGCGTGGCCTCCATCTCAAAGCCGGTGGTGTACGAAGCGCCGGAGAAGCCCACCCCGGTCTCCGAGGACGTCCTCAAGAAGGCCGTCGCCCAGGCAGGCGGCACCGCCCGGTCGCGCACTGACGCACCGTCCGGTCGGGAAGTCGTCACCACCACGGACCTGACCGGCGTCCCCCAGGCCCATCGCCAGGGTTACACCGGCAAGGGCGTCACCGTAGGCATCGTCGACAGTGGCATCGCCTACGACCACCCGGCGCTCGGCGGCGGGGGCTTTCCCAACTCCAAGGTCCTGGGCGGCTACGACTTCGCGGACGAGGACGCCGACCCCTACGACGACCAGTACGGGCCCGCCGCCGGACACGGCACCCATGTCGCCGGCGACGACGAGCACATCGTGGGGGCCGCCCCGGACGCGACCCTGCGCTCCTACCGTGTCTTCGGCACCAAGAACGCCGCCACCGACGACATCGTCATCGCCGCGCTCGACCGGGCCGCCGCCGACGGTGTGAACGTCGTCAACATGAGCCTGGGCGCGAAGGGCCAGCGCAGCAGCAACGTGCTCTCACTCGCCGTCGACAACCTCGTGGCCTCCGGCACTCCCACCGTCGTTTCCGTCGGCAACGGATACGCGGGTCCGTTCAACGCCGCGGCACCGGCCGTCGCCAACGGCGCGATAGCCGTGGGCAGCACCTACAGCAACCGCTACCCGTACCTGGCCTTCACCCTCGACGACGGCTCCACCACCCCCGTTCCGTACCAGGACTCCGGGCGCGCCCCGGCCGCGCCCGCGACGGGCAGCAGCCCGATCACCCCCATGGCCTCCAGCTGCGATCCGCTGCCGGCCGACAGCCTCGCCGGTCGGATCGCCCTCATCGCCCCGGTAACCGACCCTGCGGAGTCCTTCAACTGCCGCCCGCTGGACCTGGTCCGCACCGCGGAGGCCGCCGGGGCGGTCGGCACGATCTACCACGAGCCGAGGACCGACCCGGACACCATCCCCGTGTCGCCGTGCTGCGGCACCACCGGTATTCCGCTGGTGGCGATCCGCGAGAGCGACGCCAAACGCATCCTCGCCGCACCGGCCGGGATCAAGCTCACCTGGGGCGCCTACGCCGGCAGCCCGCTGAATGCCGACGCCGCCGGCCTGATGGACCAGAGCTCTTCCTGGGGCCCCGGCAACGAACTGGAGTTCAAGCCGGACATCGCCGCTCCTGGCGGCTACATCCTCTCGGCGATGCCGAAGGCACTCAACTGGTACGGCGTGAACTCCGGCACCTCGATGGCCGCCCCGCACATCGCCGGTGTCATCGCCCTGCTGCTTCAGGCCCACCCGGGTCTCACCCCGGACCAGGTGCGCACCACCCTGCAGAACACCGCCACTCCGCTCGCCATGACCGGCGACCACAAGCGCGGTCTGCAGCCCGTCGCCCAGCAGGGTGCCGGGCGGGTGGACGCGATGGCGGCCCTGGCGTCGGTCTCCGGCAGCCGGCCGACCGCCACCCCCTCCAAGCTGGCCCTGGGCGACCTCGAGGGACGGCAGCGGATCCGACGCGTCACGGTGCACAACCCGACCGACCAGGCGGTGACGTACCAGGTCGGGCAGAGCACCGCGGTCTCCGCCGCCCCGCCGTACACCAGCTCCTGGCAGCCGGTCGACACCGCTGGTGACGCCCGGGTCCACGGCGTCGACCGACTCACCGTCGACGCGCACGGCAGCGGCACGGTCACCGTGCACATCGAGCAGCCCGCCGGAGTCCCCCAGGGCACCCTGTTCGGAGGCTGGGTGGAGTTCACCCCAGTCGACACGGCCTCTCCGGAGCTTCGGGTGCCCTACCTGGGCATGGCGGGCGACTTCGACGCGGTCTCCGCGATCAACCCCACCTTCTCCGCGGTCAACACCACGCTGGACAATCCGGCGCTGCGCCCCGCCTACTTCAGCTTCGGCCGCAGCGTGCCGATAACCGTCGACCTCACCGACGCGAGCACGGCCAACGACGAGGCATGGGTGATGCTGTCGCACGGCTACCCCCTGCTTGAGCGGATGCGCCTCCAAGTCCTGGACGCGCGCGGCAGAGTGGTCGCCACGCCGTACGACGCCTCCTGGGTGAGCCGCAACTCCGGTGCCGGCACCGGGATGGACTTCTACAGCTGGGATGCCGGCCTGGCCGACGGCACCCCCGCCCCCGCCGGCACCTATCGCCTGCGGTTCGTCCTCGACAAGGCGCTCGCCGATCCCCAGAAGGCACCCGGTACCGAGACCTGGACCTCCCCGGAGGTCACTCTGGTCCGCTGACCGCGGCGCACGGGGTCCACATCGACGACGGCCGACGGACCCGCTGCATCCGGCGGGCCGCCGGCCGTCCGTACCCAGGCATCACGCACTCGGACGAGCTGCGAGAATCCGCCCTGACGGACAGCGCGCAGCGACCGGAGGGCGGCTTTGATGCTGGAGGATCTCGGGCTCACCCCCGTCCAGGAGAACGTCTACCGGGTGTTGATCACACGGCTGGCCGCCACCCCCGACGAAGTGGCGGAGGCCGCAGCCGTACCGGGCACGCAGATCGTCTCCGTACTGGACTCGCTGGCCGCCCGCGGCCTGGTCGGCCAGCGGGGTGACGGCAACTACGCCGCCGCGTCGCCGGCAGTCGCGCTCGGCGCGGAGCTGGCCGCGCACCGCGAACGCCTTCAGCGCGCCGAGCTCGCCGTGGCCGAGCTGGTCGAGACCTACCGCACCGGCAGCATGGGCCGGGCACAACGCGATCTGATGGAGCTGGTCGAAGGCCGGGGCGCCGTGCGGCAGCGGTATGTCCAGCTCCAACTCGTCGCCCGGCGCAGGATCGACACCTTCGTCACCGGAGATGTCCAGGTGGTCGGCCCGGACAACACCGAGGAGCCGACCGTGCTGGCGCGCGGCCTCCGGGTGCGCGCCGTCATCGACCAGGGCTTCCTGAGCAAGCCGGGCGCGGCCGACAACGTCGACGAGTCGCTCGGCCGGGGCATGCGGGTACGGACGATCGAAGAGATACCGCTCAAACTCATCGTCTGCGACGGCGAGGTGGCGATGCTGCCGTTGCACGGCCGCGGCAGCGAAGTCGACCCCAGCCTCGTCCTGCGCGGCGGCCTGGTGAACGTGGCCCAGGCACTCTTCGATGCGGTGTGGGAGCGGGCACGCCCCTGCGGCGAGCCGCACCACGGGATCGACGCCGTGGACACCCGCATCCTGCGGCTGCTGCTCGCCGGCCTCACCGACAACGCCGTGGCCGGGCAACTGGACATGTCGGCGCGCACCGTGCAGCGGCGCATCCAGTCGCTGATGGCCCAGGCCGGGGTCACCACCCGTATCCAGCTGGGGTGGTACGCCCGCCACCACGGCTGGGCGTGACCGGTGCGCGATGACCGGTCGGGCCACGTTCTCGACGCCGAAGGGGCCGTTGCCCCACTGCCGGGCCTTGCCCCGCTGTCGCCCGCCATCTGTACGTCGGCGGCCGGAAACGCAGAGATTCGGGGAACCACGGCCCGACGTACTCCTTGCGTCAGCGGTCGCAGCTCCTGGAACTCCTCGGTTCGGGTCACGACAGCTGCATTTCGGTGCGGCGGTCGGGTGCGGTCATCAGGTGGCGGCAGGGTCTGAAGTGGAGTGAGACCCGACTGTACGCAGACAGGAATTGGCGGGTTCTGCCGGCGGTGCGGAAACCTTTCATGGCGCGTTCGCGCTGCCGGGTGGGCTGGTGTCCGGTCTCGGCCCGGTTGTTCAGGCCTTTGTGACAGCGGTGCTCGACCGAGCCCATCAGGGTGCGGTGGGCGACTTGCGGCCATTGATCTTCTTGCCGCCGTCGAAGCCCCGAGTGGCGGCCGGCACCGACGCCGTCCCCTTGACCGACTGCGCGCGTTGATCCCCGCGGTCGGCTCCGGATCGCTGTCGGCTGCCTGGCGCCTCAGGCCGCGCAGCCGGTCGTGCAGCTCGGCGATCAGGCCCGTGTCCCGCCAACGCCGGAAGAAGGCGTAGGCGCGGTCCCGGGCGGGGAAGCCTGCGGGCATCGCCCGCCAGGTGATACCGCCCGCGACCAGGCAGCGGATAGCGTCGACCATCTGCCGCCGGCAGCAGCCCTCCGGCTGCCCACGGGGCCCTCCAGCCATGCAGGCGGCGCCATCGCGTCACGCACGATCGCCCACTCCGTGTCGCTCATGTCGGAGGGGTACCTCGGCCTCCTGTGCGGATGGTCCTCGGCGTTCCCGAACCGGTGAGCGAGGCAATCACGCTCAAGAGCAGCAGAGTTGGAGCCGGTCGGCGAGGGGGCGTACAACTGCGGCAACAGGACCTCCTGGCGTGCTCGGTGATCGTCGACAACCCCGAGCTGCACCAGAGGTCCTGTCCTCATGTCCGGCACGCCGCAAGATCACCCGACCGATCCGCCGCATCGAACCCACGCTCACCGAGATCGGCACGACAGCGGCTTCTCAGTCCGCTGTCATCCGGGCGCATCGGGCCAGGTGGTGGTCATGCGCCCTGGTTGGAAAAGTGACTTGTTGTCGGTGATCGCACCATGGCACGCTCCAGCGATGCCCATGCATGACGAAGAACTCACAGTCCTCCCGGCGATGGTGGGTGAGCTTGTCCGTGACCAGTTCCCCGAGTGGAGCGACCTTCCAGTCCGGGCCCTCGCATCGCAGGGCACGGTGAACGCCATCTTCCGGATCGGCGACGAACTTACCGCCCGATTCCCGCTCGAACCGGCGGCGGTGGATGCGACCCTCCGCGCGCTCGAAAGCGAGGCGGATGCCGCCCGGGAGCTTTCTGGGCACACGCGGTTCGCCACCCCCGTCCCGGTCGCGCTCGGCAAGCCCGGCCACGGCTACCCGTTGCCCTGGTCCGTGCAGACCTGGATCCCTGGTGAGATCGCCACCCCGACGGGGTCGGCCGGCTCAGTCGCGTTCGCACACGACCTGGCCGAGTTCATCCGCGAGGTTCGCGCCATCGACACGCGCGGTCGCACGTTCCGCGGACATGGCCGCGGCGGGGACCTGACCTCGCATGACGCGTGGATGGAAACCTGCTTCGCCGAAAGCACGGGACTCCTCGATGTCTCACGGCTTCGAGGAATGTGGGCCGAACTGCGGCAGCTGCCGCGCGGCCCTCTCCCGGACACGATGACGCACGGCGATCTGATCCCGGGCAATGTGCTGGTCGCCGACGGACGCCTCGCAGGCGTGCTCGATGTCGGCGGCCTCGGTCCCGCGGACCCGGCCCTCGACCTCGTCAGCGCCTGGCACCTGCTGGATGCCGGCCCTCGCGAACGTCTTCGCGAGGATCTCGGTTGTGAAGACCTCGAATGGCAGCGCGGGAAGGCTTGGGCTTTCGTGCAGGCCATGGGGGTCGTCTGGTACTACCGGGAGAGCAACCTTGCGATAAGCCACATGGGCATCACTACCCTCAACCGCCTCATCGCGCAGGAGATTCAAGGCATATAGGGTGATCTTTGGGCGTAACGGCCTTCGTGGGCCCCGGCGCGTTCCCCCCGGCGACCGGCGGGTGGTCGACCCTTGAGGGCGGAAGACCCCGAGCAGGACAGACGGCATCGTGATCCGCTCGGCCCACGCGAGACCAGGGCCTCGATCCCGCCGTCCCGCCGCACCTGGTGCCACCGGTAGGCCGACTTTCGACTCACCCGGAGACGCTGGGCGCCCTCCAGCGGCTTGATCCTCTGCTCGAACAACTCGGCCGCCTGCCGCCGTACGGCCTCCCGACGCTGCCGCCCCGCAGCGGTCAGCCCATCCGCATACGCGTCTCACCCCACCGTGGTTGACCCTTGGGCGCTCCCAGAGCCGGCCCCGTATCGCGCATCTCCACTCTGGACGCGCTCACGGGGCCGGGGTCGGTCACCCGCCGGAGTGTGCGGGTTCGATGTCGTGGCCGTCGACGCCGGCACCGGCCACGGTCACTTTGGTGGCCTCGGGTCCGTGCGAGGTCACGCCTCACGGCGCCGATGGCGCTGAGCTGTCGAGCCAGTTCCTCGTAATGGCGCTGCACCAACATCACCTCTCCCTGAACCTGTAGCCAGACGCCCCGTTAATTTTCATTTGATTGAATCGCACGCAGCCGCTCGGGATCCATGGATTACCTTTGCATCTGAGGGGTTCTCTGCGCGAAGCGGATGCCAACACCAGACACAGCAGCACCACAATTAGTCAACATTTGGTTATCTTGGAAGACGAAGCCGGATGCGGCCGGTCAAGGACCTGTGCGGAACCCGCTCTCGTCCGCCGCCGCGGCGCTGCGGGCAGCGCGTGGTCACCCAGCCGCCGACCTCGAATTTCTGCTGTGCCTGTTCCCACGGTCCGCATAGCGCTAGTGTCCTGCGCCGGAGATTCGTTGGCAGAAACGCGCGAGGGAGTCGAGGATCTCCTCGGCCGTCTTGGTCCAGGTGAACGGTGTTGGGTTTTCGTTCCACTCCTTGACCCAGGCTCGGATGTCGGCCTCCAGGGAACGCACGCTTTTGTG
>NZ_JBIVON010000036.1:0-37654 GCF_044754145.1 Streptomyces sp. NPDC093149 | reverse complement strand
GCGGGGAAGGCACAGCCAGTCGACTGTGCCGTCCCGGCAGACCAGGGCGGCGGTCTGCATGTCTCCGATAAGTGCGTAATCCTCGATGCGCCCGGTCATTGGCGGTCCTTGTCTGAAGCGTGGGTCGTGGTCGTGCGGTGCACGCCACAACCTGCTGCGGAGTGATCCGCGGATGAGGGAGCGGCGGCGGTTCGGAACATGGCTTTCTGTGTCAGATCGGGTCGTTGCGGGCCGCGTAGGCGACGAGGTGTGCGCGCGAGCGGGCGTCCAGCCGCTGCATCAGGAGGCGCAGCCTCTTTCTGACGCTCTCTTCGGTCGTGCCTGTGGAGCGGGCGATACGCCGTCTTTGCCGGAGCGGAGGCCTGGGCGTCGGCAGGGTCCTGGTGCGGGCGAATCGGTCGCGGTGCCACCGCTGAGGCTCGCGCGGGCAGCATCGGACGTGTACGGCCCCTCTGGGGTGCCAAGCGGTGGTGCATCGATCGCCCTCTACGCGCTCTCGGTCAAACCCCGCCGAGGGCAGTCCCTCCATGAGAGCAGGGCGATGTCTGGTCCGAAGGCGACGGCGAGGCGGCCTCCAGGGGCCAGGGCAAGGGCGCCGACGTCATCGGGGAGGGTGAGAGTGGACCCCACCTGCTGGCACGTCGCTGCGTCCCACAGCCGCACGGTTCGCCGGTAGCCTCCGACGGCCACCAGGGACTGCCCGTCAATCTCGGCAGCGGACAGGGCGCGCACGGTGTCGCCGGTGTGGATGGAGCCCAGGCGCTCCGCAGTGGCAGGGTCCCAGATGTGGAGTGTGTCGTGGCACGCGGTGATCAGGAGTTGGCGCGCGGCCGAGTCCAGGACTGTCATGCACTCGACGTTCCGCTCGTGCCGGAGGGTGCGCGTCGTCTCGCCGGAGGCAGGGTCCCAGATCCGCACGGTGTCGAGGTCGGTGACCGCGACCACGGGCTGGTCTCCCACTGTCATGGGCAGGGCCGCCTTGATGTACTGGGCGTGCCCGGTCAGCGAGGGCAGCCCGGCCGGGCCACCTTCGGCCAGGTCCCATCCCAGCACCCGGCCGTCGTATCCGGCAGTGAACGCCACCGTTCGGTGGCTGTGGTCGAGGACGGACATGCCCAGCACCTGATGGCCATCCCGGCCGCCCACTCCGATCGTGCGCGTGAGCTCGCCGGTAGACGGGTCCCACACCCGCAGTTTGCCGCTCTCGGCCGTCACGACCGCGGGCCGGTCGCCGAGACGCGTCGCAGCGACCGCTTTGATGCCGGCCGAGCGGACGGTACACAGCTCGTGCAGCTCGGTGCCGTCGCCCACGTTCCACACCCGGGCGGCATCGGCGCGGCTGCCGGTGACCAGATGCGCTCCCGAATCTGAGCCGCCCACAGCGACAGCGATGATCTCGTCGGCGTGCCCCCGGCGGGGCCCCTCGCCGGGGACGGGAGCGGCCTCCAGGTCCACCACGACGGTGTGCCCGTGTTTGCTGACCAGGACCACCAGGCGTCCGTTCACGAACGCCGTGCTCAGCGCGTCGACGTAGCCGCCCGAGCTTGAGAGGACCGAGACGGGCCCGCGGACAACACGCCGGTCACGGAGGTCCCACACCTTGACGACGCCCCTGTAACTGGCGGTCACGACCACGCTTTGGCCGTCGATCTCGGCGACCGCGGACCTGACGCAGCCCTCGCCGAGCGCGTCGCCGAGCTGCTTCCCTGTCTGCGGATCCCACAGACGCAGCTTGTCGTCGCCGCTGGTCACCACGGTAGGCCGGCCGTCGAACCGGGCGATGGAAGCGTGGGAGATCCAGGCGTCCACACGGTCGGGGTCATCTGAGGTGAGGGACCGCCCCAGAGTCCCGCCGCTTTCGAGGTCCCATACCAGGCCGGTGCCGTCCTCTGCTCCGGTGACCGCGATGGTGCGGCCGCCCTCCTCGCCGACGGCGATCGCGGCGATGGCACCGGTCTCGTCGAGGTCCGGCACCTCCGCGGACGGGGCGTTGAGCGGGGCTCCCGTCTCCAGGTCCCACATGCGCAGTACGCGGTCGCCGCCGCCGCTGATGATGACCTGCTTGCCGGCCACGGAGGCCACCGCCACTGCCCGCACGCTCCCCAGGTGTCCGGTGATCGGCGCGCCGGCCGGGGTGCCGTCGGTGAGGCTCCAGCGCTCGATGCGTCCGCCGCACCCGCCGCCGCACCCGCCGTCATCGCACCGGCCGACACAGGCAGCGCCGGTGACGGCGATCCAGCGGCCGCCCGCCTCGGTGACAGCAAGGGCTCGGAATTTCTGCGGCGATTCAAGGCGTGCCTCGACGACGGTGGCGCCCGTGGCGAGGTCGATGACGTGCAGCGCCGACGTGCCCACCGCGACCAGGACAGGCCGGCCCTGGGCTACGGCGGTCACCTGGATACTGCCGACCCGGTACCGCCCACGCACGCGCGGGTCGAGCTGGCTCCCGGTGGCCCACTCGACCGCCCATGCCTCCGCGGGTGCCCCGTCGACCGGGACGGCGGTAATCGCGCAGGCCAACTCGTCCGCTCTCCAGCGCACGGCGTCCATGGCCAGGACCTGGCGGCGTGTCACCGGGTCGCTGTCACGGTGCCGGTCGACGGACGTGCGGTAGACATGGGAGGCCAGCCGGTCCTCGACCGAGGTGACGTGGTCCAGGAGCGGCAGTAGCTCATCCGGGCGGGCGTGGACGAACGTGTGCGCATCGATCGCAGACCGGGCTGCTCCAGGCCGCCGGTCGGTCCCGGCGGGGAAGTCGAAGTGGTCGCTTGCCGACCGCAGTTCCGAAAGCAGAGTGGAAAGGTGGAGGCCTTCACCCGCTTCCTCTCCACCCTCGTGGTCCACCTGGTAGACACGGAAGTCCCCGTCCATATCGGCGAGATCGACGACGAGATAGCACTGCCCCTGGTCGTAGCCGATCGCGTACCAGGCCCGAGGAGTCTCTTCCTCGACCAGGCCGTTCTCGACTTCGCAGTACGCGCCCAGGTGGACTTCCCGCCCGGACTCGTCATCGAAGATGAGGCGCTGCCGTTGCCGTGACGGCCACTCCATCGCGAGCAGGGCCTGCACCGCGGGCGGCACCGGGTACATGCCCACAGGAGTGCGCACCACCCACTCGCGGGGCCGGAACCCCTCGGGTATCCGGCCCTTCAGCCGGTAGACCTGGGAGCGGACATCTGGACTCAGAACGTTACTGGACATGCTGTGCAAGGGCCTTTCTAAGCGGGCGTGAAGGTGCTCTGTTCCCGCGTCACACGGTCGGTTTCCGGTTGGGGTCGACCGGGTTGATAGGGGCGCGGTATCCCCTGTGGCGGTCGGGGAAGGACTCCACGAAGTCTGCTTCTGTTGTGAACAGCTGCTCCGCGGCGCCGGTGATGTCTGCGAGTCGGTCCCGGAGCCGCAGTACGTCGGAGTCGCTGCGCAGCGACTCATAAGCAGCCAGGGCCTGGCGGAACCAGTCGGCCGCTTCCTGGGGCAGCCCGGCCTCCTTGGCGTTGAGGCCGAGAAACTCAACGGTCCAGGCCGCCCACATGTAGGCACGGCAGGCCACGAACTCCTCGTGGGCGCCCTTGCCGAGGCGCAGAGATTCGCTGTAGTCCCCGCACTGGGCCACGGCTCGCGACCACCACGCTTTCGCACGGGCGGCGTCGTACGGGTCGCCGGCCTCAGCGAGTGCTTGGTGCGCCTTCGCGAGCCGGGAGGCTGCGGAGGCAGGGTCGTCGCATGCCAGATCGAGCCGGCCGAGTTCGATATCCGTCAGCCCCACCCCACCCAAGTCCCCGGCCGTGACGCGCATCTGGCGCGCGGAGATCAGGCGCCGACGAGACTGGGGATAACGTCCGAGCTCTCGGTACTGCACACCTTGCTCATGTCGTGACCGGGCCGTCATCTGGGTGTCGCCGGCCTTCTCGGCCATCGATTCCACGTCCCGGAACGCCTGCAGCGCCCGTTCGTGCTCGCCGGTGTGGCGGTATCCGAGGCCGAGAGTGTTCAGCAGCACCCGCCCCGCTGCGAGCTCTCCGCATCGCTGTGCCGATCTCACCGCGGCCTCGTGGGCCTCGATCCACCACTGATAGCGGCGGAAGTGCCGCCAGGCTGGCCACATCGCGTGAACCAGCTGCCAGACGCAAGAGTGCAGGTCTGCCCGGGTCGCGGCCCGGACCGCGGTCATCAGATTGGGGAGCTGGCTCTCCAGCCAGGCCAGTGCCTCGGGCTCCGACTCGAAGGAGAGCGGTACGGGCTGCGAGGCGGCCGTGTAGGTCCGGCGGAACTCGGCGTGGCTGGGCGTGACGAGCTGCTCGGCTGCGGAGGCAGTGGCGATCAGCCATTCCAGGGCCAGGTGCACGACTTCCCGCTTGCTCTCCGGGTGAGCGGTGGCCCGGGCATGGGCAAGGACCTCGTCGTGGTACACGAACACCCGTCCACGTCCGGGCTGCTCGTCTGCGCGTGTCAGGAGCTGGGCGTCGGCCAGGGCGGTCAACAGGTTCATGACGTCGGCATGGGTGCCGCCGCATACAGCAGCGGCGAGCGCGACGTCCACGTCCTTCACGGGCAGGAGCGCGAGGCGCTGGCAGGCGGTTGCGGCCTGGGACGGGAGGGACATGTATGCGGCGTCGAGTGGCGGGTGGGACACGGTGCTCCTGTGCGGGGCGGTTATGGGCAGGGATGGCTGGGCCCGGTCAGGTCCGGGGCAGCGGTTCAGCGGGGCAGTGACGCGGCGACAATTACGGACAGCGGCGCTGCGATCGGGACAGTGAGCCGCAATGCGATCAGAGCGGTTCGGGGCATCGGGCGGCTCCGGTGTGCACGTAGGCGCGGCTGAGTTGCTCTTGCGCGGCGTGCACGAGCAGCTCGCGTGAGGCCGCGGGTGTGGTGAGATCCGACGTATCGGATATGAAGGCGGACAGGCGCCTGTCCGCCGGCACGTAAAGGACACCGTCGTGCTCCGGCCGGGCGAAGACCGGCCCGGCCGGCATCCTGAGCTCGACCAGATGACCTCGCGGCGCGGCGATCCGACCGGGCACCACACGCACCTCACCAACGTCCAGGTCGAGGAGGTACTGCAGCTGCGGCGCCATCACCTCTGGGGCGACGCGGTCAGTGAGGAGGATGCACTCGTCCAGGACGTAGACCGCGTGCGGGGAAGGCAGCGGGGCATCGGGAAGCGCGAACGATGGGTATCCGACCGCGCGAGCATACGCAGCGGTCTGCAGCGGCGGCGGAATCACCGCGGTCGAGACCCACCACGCCTCCCGCGCCTGCCGGGCGCATCCGGCCAGGCGCCGGTGGTGTCCGGGGGCCTCGTCCGCGATGTCTCCCGACCGGTGCATGGCAGCGGTGGCCAGGTTCTTCAGCACGGGGATGTCGTCGGAGCAGTGGTAGAGCCGGCACAGCAGTTCGATGTGCCGGAGCGTGATCGGGGTATGTCCGGCCTCCATCGAGAGGACGGTCTCCTCGCTTACGCGGATCAGATCGGCAGGTTGCGCGGGCCAGATGAGGCGACGCTCGCGTGCGTCCCTCAGGTATCCGCCCACGACCCGTACGGCGGGGTGTGTGACGACGGGCATCACATACCCCCCGTCTCAGCGCGGCTGGCGAATACCGCGCGGGCCGGCCAGGCAGTCGATCCGCCGCCCCATACCGGGCACGGTGGGGCAGCCGGTGGCGTCGCAGTGCCGGACACCTGGGTGCGACGGCCGCGGCCTGCGGATACCGCCGGGCGGCATCCGGGGCCAGCGGGGCGGGTCGGCCGGGTGAGCTCATCTACGGGATCGAACAACGGCGTACGAAGCCTGGACAGGTCCACGCCTCCACCAGCCAGCAGGAGGTACGTGAGCGGACGGTCGGCCTTCACTCCCAACCGAATTTGCGCATCCCGCAGATGGGACCGCACCCCACCGGTGGTTATGCCCAGCTCGTCAGCGATCTCCTCTGGGGTGAGACCAACAGCGTTCAGCGCTGCGGCTTCCCTGCGACGAGGTGAAAGGTCGAATGGTGCGTTCATCAGTCCTCATGAAGTTGCGGCAGCGGCTGGGGGCATGGTGTCCAGGCCGGCCGGTCCCAGGCGGCTGGCCGACCGGCGCGCGCCATCGGCACGGCGGTTCATCGACGCTTCCTGGGCACGGGGGGCCAAAATCCTGCTCGGCGCGGGCATTACGGCTTCCCCAGCTGTGCGGCGAGAGCGGCGACGAACTCCGGGTCGGCGAAGGTCACCTCGCGCAGGTCCCGGGCGAGCCGGGTCGCTACCGCGGCCGACATGACGCGCTCGTTCCGCAACGGCACCAGTTGCTCCAGCACGCGGATCCCCTTGGGCGGTGGGTAGAGGTCGGCGAACACCCCGTAAACCGGGGCCTGGCGCACCCACAGCAGCTGTCGGCCGCGCTCCTCCAGGACAGGGCATCGGCGCAAAGCGCACCTGGCACAGGAGGGAGGCATGTCCGTCGGGCCTGTGATGGCGCTGCGTTCTCCGGTCTCCAGGAACTCGGTCAAGACCCACAGCGTCCCCTTCTTGGGCACGTGGGTGGCCGGTCTTCTGCAGCCCTGACACCGTCGGAGGTCCATGCAATGGAACTGGCGCAGGGGTGAGAGCCGGCCCCCGTCGACCTTGCCGCCGGGGGTGCCCTCTGTGCGGGCGAGCAGGACATCGATGCCGGGGTGGCGGTCGTAGGGGCCCGGTGTGCGGTAGGCGATCCACCCGTCCGGGCCTTTCACCAGATCCGGCGCCGGTGATTTCTCGTCCGCGGTCATGGCGATGTAGGGCACATGCCGGGCATTGAGAGGGCTCGGCGGCACAGCCGGGCTGGCCAGGACGGCACGTCCGGCAGGTTCGGGTCCTCTGCGCATTTCTTTCCATTTCAGGTGAAACGTGAGACGGGGGTTGGGGATGGAGTGCGATGGGGCCGGCTGCCTCCCCCCGGAGTGGATCAGGGCCGGGAGGCAGCCGGGGCGCAGGGCTACCGGCGGGGCTGCGCGAGGGTCGAGCCCGCCCGCAGGGCTGCGCCGTCCTCTCCGGTGCCGGTTTCAACCTGCGGCCCTTGCGGTGGCCGCACTGGCTGGAGAGGCCCCCGGGAAGCCGTGTCCGTGAGGAGTACGTCCTCGTGGACACGGCTGGCCGGGGTTGGTCAGCGGTGTGCGGGCTTCGGGTGGATCAGGATCGCCGCGTAGCTGTTGCCGTGGTGGGGCGGCAGGGCTGTGCGGGAGCGGTTCAGGTGGTACTGGCCCACCGGCACGATGCCGGGGTCACGGATGGGCCAGGGGCGGGGGGACGCCTCTGTGAGGTCGCGTATCTCCTCGGCGGTCCGCAGGCGCATGGGCAGTCCCGCCGCGGCGTAGCAGCGTGCCGCGGCCGCGGCCGTTTCGTCACGGCGCAGGTCGGCGGTGGAGTGGGTGAGCGAGAGGACACTGCCGGGCGGCGCCCCGTCAAGAATCGCGCCCACGCTGGCACGGGCGTCCGCATGGTCGGGGATCCAGGGCAGGACGTCATGGAGCAGGAATCCGGCTGGCCGGGACGGGTCCAGGCCGTGGAGCGGCAGATCACGCAGGATCTGCAGCATGTTCCGCAGATCCGCGTGCACGAAGCAGTGCAGACCCGGCCGGCTGCTCAGGAGCTGGGGGCCGTGATTGATGACGTACGGGTCGCAGTCGACATGGATGACGGTGGCGTCAGGGCCGGTGGACAGAGCGGTGCAGGGAAAGCGTGGGTTGAGGGTCGGCAGTCCGCTGCCCAGGTCGACGAACTGCGTGATCCCACAGTCCCAGAGCATCTCGACCGTCCGATGCGCGTACTGTCGGCTGGTTTCGAGCGCCTTGCTGGTCCAGGGTGCCGCGTTGAGCACGTCCATGCCCAGGCGGCGGTCTGCGGGGTAGTGGTGGCGGTCCCCGCCGAGCAGCCAGTCCGTGACCCGGGCGGTCGAGGGTGCGGTGGCCTGGGTGGTGCTGTTCACGTCGACGTCGACTGCGGGGGCGGGGGCGGGGGCGTTCACTGCCGGTCTCCTTCAGAGCATGTGTGTGCGGTGACGTTGGGGTGTTGGCTCATGCCCGGGCCTGGTTGAGGTAGGCGGGGAGAGCCTGGACGGAGTTGGAGATCAGGGACGGCACGGGAACCAGTGATTCGGGGTTGGTGGCGAGGGACAGATCGGGGTACTTGCTGAACAGGGCTTCCAGCGCGATCGCGGCTTCCATCCGTGCCAGGGGTGCGCCGAGGCAGACGTGGGGGCCGCCGCCGAAGGCCAGATGCCGGGCCTGGGTGCGGGTGATGTCGAACCGGTCGGCGTCCTGGCCGTGCTGGGCCCTGTCGCGGCCGGCTGCGCTGTAGGGGGCGAGGACCGCGTCGCCGGCGGGTATGGTCACGCCGGCTATGTGCAGGTCCTCGCGGGGGTAGCGGGCGAGGAAGTTGCCGATGGGGGCGTCCCAGCGCAGGGTTTCCTCCACGACGACGGGCCAGACGGACGGGCCGGCGCTCAGCGCGAGGTCGAGTTGGTCAGGGTGGGTGAGCAGGGCGCGCTGCGCGTTGGTGATGAGGCTGAGGGTGGTTTCGTGGCCGGCGGAGATCATCAGCCAGAGGGTGCCGGTCAGCTCTGTGTCGCTGAGCAGGTTGGGGTTGTCCTTCTGGACGGCGATCAGGTTGCTGGTGAGATCGTCGCCCGGTGCGCGTCGGTTGTGCGCGACGACCTCGTCGAGGAGCTCGTAAATGAGGCGTTGTGTCGAGAGGACTTCTTCGGGCTTCGCGGTGGAGTCGAAGATGGACCGGACCAGGCGCCGCATCCGGGGGCGGCGTGGGCCGGGGACTCCGATGACGTCGCAGATGGCGGTCATTGGCAGGGGGTAGGCCAGGTGTTCACGCAGGTCGACGGAGCCGTCCGGGCCGGTGTGCTCGGGCAGTGCCTGGACGAGAGTGTGGGCGAGTTCGGTGACGCGCGGGCGCATGGCCCGGACGCGTTCAGGGGTGAGGACCTGGGTGACGACGCGGCGCAGGCGGCGGTGGTCGTCGCCGTCGGCCGTCACCATGTTGGTGACCTTGACCATGCCGGTCAGCGGCCAGTCCTCGGGGATCCGGTTGGTGCGGATGTCCGTCCACCGGTGCCAGTCCTTGCTGACCCGCGGGTCGTTCACCAGTTCCGTCAGCAGCCGGTGCGTGGTCACGGCCCATGCTTCCACGTCGCCGGGCAGGATCACCTTCACGACCGGGCCGAGCTCGCGCAGGCGTGCGGCCTCGCCCTGGTGGTCGGCGCCGGTCGGGTCCAGGCGCAGAACGGGAACGTGCGGGGCGTTGTGTTGTGGTGCCGTCATGATCTACCTCCGGTACGCGGTGCGGGAGCGGGCGGGATGGGCTATCGGACGGACGGGTCCAGGGCGGTGTCCCGGGCCGGGGCGAATGTGACGGGCAGGGTTTCCAGGTGACGCATCCAGGGGGAGGGGAAGGACGTCACGGCTTCGGCGGGGACGCTGAGTGCGATCCGGGGCAAGCCGTGCAGGGCCTGCTCGACGGCGACGCGGGCGATCAGGCGGGCGGGGGTACGGGCCGGGCACTGGTGCGGGCCCGCGCTCCAGCCGAGGTGGGACCGGTTGTCGATCTCCCGTTCCATGGCGTCGGTGTGGATGCGCGGATCGGCGTTCGCCGCGGCCAGGCCGAGGATCAGGGCATCGCCGCAGGCGATCCGCCGGCCGCCGAGTTCGGTATCGATGAGGGCGTAGCGTGCGGGCATGTGGGTCATGGGCGGGTCGTGCCACAGGACTTCGTCCAGGGCTTCGCCCACGCCGAGACGTCCGCCGCGCAGCCGGCTCTCGAAGCGGGGGTCGGTCAGCATCAGCCACAGGGCCCGGGAGATCCAGGCGGACAGGGTCTGCTGCCCGGCGGAGATCAGCACGACGAGAGACTGCAGGATTTCGTCGTCGGAGCGCAGGTCCGGGTGCCGGACCAGGGAACTGGCCATGTCGCTCGCACCCTTGACCTGGCGGGCGCGTATCAGTCGGGCGAGGATCTCCTCGAACCGGCGGTTGCCGTCCTGGGCATCATCCGCCGATCCGAAGAGCGCCGCGAGCGTCTCCAGAAGCTCCTGCCGCTCCTGCGGGTCCAGGCCGGACACGGCGGCGAGGGCGAGCAGCGGGACGATCTGGGCGTACTCGCTGACCAGGTCCGCGTGCCCGCGATGCCTGAACGCGGCCAGGAGGTCCCGGCATGTCCGTTCGACGATCCGGCGCATCTGCCGCTGGTCGACCGCTGCCAGGGCGTCGTCGAGCGGGCGGCGCAGGCGACGGTGCTCCATGCCGTCGGCGCCGATCACGTTGTCCCGGTAGAACATCATCGGCCCCAGCCCCGAGTCGGGCGCGACGACGCCGCTCTGGTAGTCGCCCCAGTTCCGTGCGTCGCGGCTGAACACGTGCTCGTTGCGGACGAGGTGCAGCAGTTCCGGATGCCCCATCACCAGCCAGGCGTTTACCCCGGGCTCAAGTTCGACGCGGGCCACCGGCCCCCACGTTTCCCGCAGGTCATGGTAGGTGTCCGGCAGGCTGGTGCTGGCCGTGATGCCGGACAGCGGTACTGGGCTGGCGGCCGTGCGTGCGGGGCATTCGGGAGGAGGGGTTGTCATTCAAGCTCCTTGACGGAGGAGGGCGCGGGCAGGTCCGGGCCGCGTACGTGATCAACGAGAGCGATCAGGACGTCCCGCGATGAGTCACGGCTGGTGGCGTCGCACTCCACCACGGGGGTTTCGGGCAGCAGGTCCAGTGCCTCCCGGAGTTCCTCGGGGGAGTGCCTCTGTGTATCGGGGAAGACGTTGACCGCCACGATGAACGGCAGCTGGTGCAGCTCGAGTTCGCCGAGCACCTCGAAGCAGGACTCCAGGCAGCGGGTATCGACCAGGACGACCACGCCTATGGCGCCCTCGGCCAGGCCCTTCCACACGGCCCAGAAGCGCTGCTGCCCCGGTACGCCGAACATGTACAGCACGACGGTGTCGCTCAGCGTGATGCGGCCGAAGTCCATCGCTACCGTCGTGTGGGTCTTCGTCGCACTGCCGGGGGTGTCGACACCCACGCTTGCGACCGTCATCGGCTCCTCGGTGCGCAGAGGGGTGATCTCGCTGACGGATCCGACCAGGGTCGTCTTGCCGACACCGAACGGACCGGCAACAAGGATCTTGACCGCGTTGTCCGTTGTTGCGGGAAGCCCGGAGGAGTCAGATTTTCTGGAGACCATGCAGCACCTCACGCAGCAGATCGCGGTCCGGGGCGTCGGCCTTGGGGATGGCCTGCCGCCAGCTCAGATGGTTGGAGTCGACGAGGTCGGAGGCCAGCACGCTGACGATGCTGGTCGGCAGGCCGAGCAGGGCCGCGGCTTCGACGAGGGACTGCATCCGGGAACACAGCTCCAGGAGCTGCCGGGCCTGACGGGTCGCCGCCGGCGGCAGCGGATCGTCCGTGTCGGTCGCGATCAGCAGCGTGTCGATGCGGAACTGGCGCTTCGCCTCGGCACGGCCGCCCGTCAGCACGAAAGACCGTACGGGGTGGTCCCGGTAGTCCTCCCCGGTGTCATCCATGCTCGGGGCCAGGTGTCCTGGCGGGCGTCTCCAGCCCCCTGCCCAACTGCTGCACGCGCTCCTGCATGAACTGGGCGATCATGCCCGGGTTCGCCTGCATGTCAGTGACCACGGCGAGCACGGACCCCGTGCCGGCCGGCCGCATGAACACATGACCACCCGGGATGGTGATCACCATCTGGCCCAAGCACGGATCCTCGGGTCCCCCGTGGTCCACCTCGGGCGGGAACTGGCCGGCGAGCGCCCTGGCGAGCGACTGCGCCCCGCTGATGGCCGCCGCGGCCCGCTCCGCGTCGTCCCTGTCCGTGGAGGCGCAGTGCGCCCTCACCAGACCGTCGCTGGTCACCAGTACGGTGTGACGCACTCCCTTCAACTGCGGGATGTTTCCCAGCAGCCAGTCACTCTCCGCCATGTCAGAACTCCTTCGGTCCCTGCTTGTCACCGGAATCCACGGCCGACCTGTCAGCCGTGAAATAGCTGTTCATCCACTCGCCGGCCACCTCGGGCGACTCCTCAGCCACCTCGGCGACGCCCGGCGAAACCCTCTGATCCGACGGCGCGGCCTCACCACGGCGCGAGCGCCGCGAGGGAAGACCACCAGAACCACGCGCGACCCGGCTGCGACCGCCAAGGGCAGCTACCGGCATGGCGTCCGTGCGCACCTCCAGGCCCCGGCCGTTCGTCGCCGTACCGGCCGGGGCACTGAGCGGCACCACCGTCACCAACGTCCCGGGAACCCGGACCACCGCACGCAGCCCCCCGTACACCGACTGCTGAAGATCGGCGTACAGGCCCAGCCGGCGCACATACTCACCGACCACGGCCAGCCCCGTCTGCGGCAGCTCACCCAGATCCGCGAGCCCGCGCACAGCACTCCCCGACACCACCGCCCTCATCTCGAGCAGCTGATGCTCGGTCACAC
Source organism: Streptomyces sp. NPDC093149 (assembly GCF_044754145.1). NCBI lineage: Bacteria > Bacillati > Actinomycetota > Actinomycetes > Kitasatosporales > Streptomycetaceae > Streptomyces > Streptomyces sp. NPDC093149. Next base: position 25,195 of record NZ_JBIVON010000036.1, on the reverse strand, counting down.
CGGGCCCGCAGTCATCGATCTGGATGACCGCACCCTGTTGCACCTTGCTGACCTGGACCATCACCCGCGAGGTAGGCGGCGACGACTGTGTCGCGTTCGCCAGCAGTTCGGCCAGAACATGGATCAGACCCTCGACCGCCTCCGGAACCACAGCGACGGTCTGGTCACCCACCACTTCGACACGCGAGTACGCCTCGATGCGCCCGCTGCCCGCCAGGGCCACATCCACCAGGGCCAGTGCCTTGGTCCACTGCTGCCCCGGCACCTCACCGCACAGCAGCAGCAGACCTGCCGCACGACGAGCCTGCTGCGCGGCCATGTGATCCAGACGCATGCACTCCGTCACAACATCGGGCAGGCCGTCGTGCCGCCGGATCATCCCGTCCGCATACTCCTGAGCACGGTGCGCGGATTCCTGGACCCGGCGTGCCAGAGCGACCACGGCCAACCGGGTCGACTCCTGCTCGTCCGCACCCGCCCTGGCCCCGGCCGCGGCCAAGGAGAGCACCTGCCCGACCACCGCAGCGACCTCTTCATCAGCAACAGCGGTGCTGCCTGCCACCGAAACCTCGCCGCGCAGAGCCGCCGGCAGATCCACGCCCACCAACTGACGCAACGCCCGCAACAGACGCTCATACCGCTTCTGCGCCTTCTGAGCCTGCTGTTGTTGCCACGTCCTTTGCTCGCGGAGCCTCTCATCCGAGGCACGGGCCTGGCTCGCCGCCCGCTGCTCCGCCTGCTCCAACTTGACGGTCAAGGCACGCACGGCCTTCGCCTTCGACCGGCTCATCCGCACCAGGGCCCCCAGCGCACCCATGCAGACAACAATGAGGTCGGCTATCTGAATGGTCATGGTTCTCTCGTGTTGTCAGAAGGCTGAACGGCTGAACAGATGCGTGGGCACACTTGCCCCTTGCCTTGCAGGCAGGAGTTCTTTGGGTGTGGTGGTCAGACACGGCACACCTCACTCACTGGCCACCTTTCACGGCGGACCGCGGGCGAGCGCTGCAGGCTGAGCGCGTCGTGCAGCACGTCCGCGCCGGTCGTGACCGCCGCCGCAGCCCCCATACCCAGCCCGAGCGGGTCCACCCAGGCGCGGGACTCACACGCCGCGACGTCACCCGGCACGCATATGAGGGGCTGGGCGGGAGAGTGACGGATACAGTCGGAATGCGCGGCGAGCCACGTGTCCGCCGTACCGAGCTCGACCGGGATCAGAACAAATGGGTGCTCACTGCAGGCCAGGTACGGGCCGACCACCTCGCCGCCCTTGAGCAGATGACTGATCGCCAGCAGCCCCAGACGCCTGCCGACCCGGACCGCGTCGAACACGAGCGGAAACGCGTGTGGGCGGGACAGTCCACCGAACTCCTCCACCACGCCCTGCAGGGGCGCCCGGTCAGCAGGGAACGCCGGAGGAACGGGGCACAGGCAACGGGGCACGGCCGCGTGCTCGCCGCCCACCGCGCCGACCGGCCAGGACCTGCTCGCCGCGACGGGCAGGAGCGAAGAGATCAGGGCGTTCATGCCGCAATCACCGGCATGCAGGCCTGCGCCCTCTCCTGCAGCAGAACGGCGCTCTGGACGACACCGGCATGGGGGAACCCCTGAGGATAGTTGCCGACCTGCCGACGCGTAAGCGGGTCGTACTCCTCGGCGAGCAGACCGACGTCGCTGCGCAGTTCCAGCAGCCGCTGGTACAGCGCGCGCGCCTGGGCCAGTCGGCCGGTGAGAGCGAGAGCGTCGACCAGCCAGAAGGAGCACAGGAGGAAGGCGCCCTCGCCACCGGGCAGGCCGTCCAGGCCCTGTGCGGCACCGGCGGTGGGGTAGCGGCGGACCAGGCCGTCGGGCGTGGCGAGTTCCCGCATGACCGCGTCGACCGTGCCGATCACCCTGGGGTCGTCCGGCGGGAGGAACCCGGTGCGCGGGATCAGCAGCAGGGAAGCGTCCAGCTCCCGCGAACCGTAGGCCTGGGTGAACGTGTTCCGTGTCTCGTCGAACCCGTGCTCGCACACATCCGCGTGGATCTCCTCACGCAGCTGCACGAGGTCTCCGAGGTCCGCGTCGAGCATCCCGGCCTCGACGAGGCGGACCGTCCGGTCGACCGCGACCCACGCCATGATCTTGGAGTGGACGAAGTGACGACGGCCGCCGCGGACCTCCCAGATCCCGTCATCGGCGTCCTTCCAATGGTTGCGGAGGTAGTTGACCAGCCCCAGGTGCAGCGCGGCCGTGTCCTCGCACCGCTCGATGCCGTGCTCGTGGGCGACGAGAAGGGTGTCGATGACCTCGCCGGGTACATCGAGCTGGAGCTGTCCGACCGCGCCGTTGCCCACGCGCACTGGGGCGGAACCCTCGTAGCCGGGCAGCCAGTCGAGCACCCGCTCTGTCAGTTCGCGCTCGCCGTTGATGCCGTACATGATCTGGAAGTTCTCCGGGTCCCCGGCGACGGCCCCCACCAGCCAGCCCCGCCACGCCACGGCCTCGGCCGTGTAGCCGGTATGCAGCAGGGCGGACAGCATGATCGCCGCGTCACGCAGCCAGGTGTAGCGGTAGTCCCAGTTCCGTACACCGCCGATCTCCTCCGGCAGCGATGTCGTCGGCGCGGCGACGATCGCCCCGCTCGGCGCGTACGTCATCGCCTTGAGAGTGATCAGAGAGCGGGCCACGGCCTCGCGGTAGGGGCCGTCGTACGTGCACTGGCCCACCCAGTCACGCCAGAACTTCAGGGTCGCGGCCAACGAGGCCTCAGCATTGGGGACATCCGGATCGCCGGCGTGGGCGGACTGCCAGCCGAGGGCGAAGACGAGACTCTGGCCGGCCGCGACCGTGAAACAGCTGTACGCGGCTCCGTCCTTCTCCTTGGAGCTCACGGTGGCAGGGCTGTCGAGCCAGAGCGCGTCCGGCCCCAGAATCGAGACCGTGCGCCCCTCGGCCACGTCGATCCACGGAAGCTGCCGTCCGTACCTGAAACGCGGGCGGAACTCGGAAGCCATCTCCACCTCGCCGGTTACGCCGTCGATGACCCGGATCACTTGCGGCGCACGGCCGTTCCACGGCGGCATGAAGTCGGTGACACGGACAGTGCCGCCCGGGGTGTCCCACTCGGACTCCAGGACGAGGGAGTCACCCCGATAGCGGCGCCGGTCGGCATACGGGGCCTGCTCGCCCGCACCGACCGCGGGGCCTATCAGCCAGGAGCCGTGCTCCTTGGCACCGAGGAGCGCGGCGAAGACAGCCGCGTCGGCGAAGTTCTGCAGGCACAGCCAGTCGATCGAGCCGTTACGGCAGACCAGCGCGGCAGTCTGCATGTCTCCGATGAGCGCGTAGTCCTCGATACGGGATGACATGGGGGGGTTCCGATCTGTGCTTGGAGAGGCCCGGAGTGCCGGGCGGTGCGGTTGACTTGGCGGCGTTCCTCGAGCCGCGCGTGCTGAGGGAGGGCGCCGGGGCGGTGGCGCGTGTCGTCGGCCGTTCGCCGGTGGGGGCAGTGCGTCAGGGACTCAAGACCGGGGCATGGACACTGCAGCCATCAGGCCGCCTGGTCCGGCACCAGAGGGTGGACGCCACGTCGCGCGCGGCCGAAGGGGGCGAAGCCGGATCTGTGTGCGACGGTGACAGCTTGGCGGGCACGCGGCGGCGGAAACCTGTGCGAGCGCGGCCGGTGAGACTCATGCCGCCTCCCGGCCCGATGCCGGAGTGCAGGACATCTCCATCCACACCGACTTTCCGGCGCCGGTCGACGATGCCTCCACACCCCATCGGTCCGCGATGGTCTGCACGAGGAGCATTCCGCGACCACTCATCTCGTCCTCCGTAGCGGCGTACACGCGGGGCCGCTCGCCAGAGGGGTCTTCAACCTTGAACCTGATCCGCTGCCCGTCACAGTTCGCTGCGACCGTGAGCCTGCCATCGCGTTCATGGCGGCATCCGTGCACCACCGCGTTGGCCATGAGCTCCTGAGCAACCAACGCGAACTCGTCCGCCAGATGCCCGAGCCCCGACTGCCGCAGCATCTCCACCAGACCGTGCCGGAGAGCCCCGATTGCCTCGCAGTCCGCGACCAGAGAGGTCACGAACGTGAACAGACATGGGGCGGGCCCCTCGGCACCGAGGCCAGCCGACGTCTCCGCAGGCGAGCGGTGGGGGATCTCGGCCATCACACACGCTCCTTGACCTGCTCCATTGCGAAACCACGGATGAGTCGGCCCGCCACGAGTCCCGAGGCACACGCTGAGCTCCTTCTCTCGACTGGTCGGTGAGCTGCTGTTGGACATGGGCCGAGGTCGAACGCATGAGGTGGCCAGAAACTCTGCACGGGCCGGGGGTTGCGGGAATATCGTTTCCACGAGGGAACCGCGTCCGGGGCCTGGGGGGAATCCCGATCGGCCCGAGGATCCGATGCACGTGATGCAAGATCGTTTCAGGGACAGGGGCCCATCGTGGGGCGCACACGTAACCGCCGACTGGAAGCTGTGATCCGGGAGTTGGGGCTGCCTCAAGCACGCCTGGCGGCCAGACTTCGCGTCGTCGCGGCGGAGAACGGCGCTCACGAGCTGGCCGCTGCCAACCAGTCCTCCATCGCCCGATGGATCGCTGGCACGCGCCCCAGCGGCCGGGCTCCGGCTATCTTGGCCGAGACGCTCTCGCGAGGCCTCGATCGCACCGCCACGCTTGCCGACATCGGGCTCGTTGCCGATGAGGGTGGCGAGCCGAAGCCACCGCAGTGGAGCACCGACACGCTGGAGAGCCTCGGGGGCACTGACATGGACATGAATCGGCGACGAGCGCTGGTGACCTCGGCCTACTCCGTAGCGGGCCTGGCCCTGCCCTCCGAGTTGTGGTGGAAGGAAGCAGCCGAACGTGCCCGAGCCCGCAAGGCGGCAACGAATCGCACCGTCACCGCACAAGACGTCGACAGCGTCCGCGAAATGGCCGTCTTCTTCTCTCGCCGCGACCAGCAGTGCGGCGGCCGCGGTGTTGGCCGCACAGCACTGGTGGCGTACCTGCGCACCGAGATCGCCGACTACCTCAACAGCCGATTCCCCTCCGAACAGGTTCGGCGCGCCATGACCTCCGCTGCTGGTGAGCTCGCGTACCTCGCCGAATGGACGGCCTTCGACGCGGGAGACCACCCGGTCGCAATGCACTGGTTCACCGTCGCCACGCAATTGGCCGAGGAAGCCAGAGACGCACCGCTGGCAGGCCACGTCCTGCGTGCAATGGCACACCAGGCTGTGGATCTCAAACAGCCCGGGCAAGCAGTACGCCTGGCCACCGACTCCATCGCCGGGAAGAGATACTCCAACGCCAGCTGGCGCGAGAGGGCGCTGATCGGAGTGGTCCACGCCCGCGCCCTGGCCGCAGACAACCGCCGCAAAGAGGCCGTCGCGGCCCTCGCCCGCGCCGAGAGCGATCTCAGCAAGGCGGGAAACACAGACGAACCCGGCCGCGTCTGGTTCTTCGGCGAGGCCAGCCTCGCACACGAGACCGCAGCCGCACTGCGAGACCTTGGAGACCTGAAGGGAGCGGAGAAACAGTTCCGCCACAGCGTCCGAACCCGCCGCGCCCAGTTCGCCCGGACCCACTCGGTGACCCTCGGCTACCTGGGTGCCGTGCAGATCCAGCAAGGTCACCTTGACGCCGCGTGCGACACGTGGGACCAGGCACTGAACGCCATGACCGGGGTGCAGTCGGGCCGGGCCCGGGAGACCGTGGTCCAGATGCGTCGCGCATTCAGCCCGTTCCGCGGCCGAGGAGGAAGCCTGGCCGCCGAACTCGACGCCAAGGCCCGGGCAGTGCTCGACGTAGGCTGACGCAGTCACGACACCAATCGTGGCCGCCGGCCGGGCTGCCACCCAGACAAGAACGAAGGGACCCTTGTGCCCAAGAAGTTCATTGAAGTACCAGTCATCGGCATGGTCGTTGGGGGCCACACCGGCCGAGTGGATGACTACAAGGGCGGCATCGAGTCCATCATCCGCCTGAACCCGGACTTCCCCGAAGAGACCCTGAAGGGCGTCACCGAGTTCAGCCACCTCCAGGTGGTGTGGCACTTCAGCGAGCGGTACCCCGATGACGTAGCCCTGCACGCACGGAGCCCCCGCGACAACCCGGCCTGGCCCGCCACCGGAACATTCGCCCACCACAACCACAGGCGGCCGGCAGGCCTCGGCGTGTCCTTCCCGAAGGTCATACGGGTCAACGGCCTCGACATACACGTGACCGACCTGGACGCAGATGACGGTACGCCGATCATCGACCTGGTGGTCGTGTTCCAGGAGTTCCTGCCCCGCGGCGCGGTCACGCAGCCGCCCTGGCCCGGCGAAATGCTCAACGACTACTGGCGGAACGCTGCGGAACGCCCCTGACCCCAAAGCATTCGAAGCCACCGGCACCGACCAGGCGCAAGACACGGACACACCCGTGACAGGGCCACCCGACCGGTAGGCCTCGCACGTGCCCAGCCCCCGCATCAACAGCGATGCAACGTCCGAACGAGCAAAGACGATCTGCCTGAGGTCACCGACGCGGCCACACAGGCTCTGTCGCAACTCCGGACCGAGATGGCCGCCTAACTTCCGCAAGACCGGCGTTGCCGGCTTGGCGTGTCTCGGATGCACGGCTCTCACTCCTGACCTCGGGATGTGTTCGGATCAGCGCACTCGGTAGTTGTGGTGGGTGATCAGAGTCCTGTCGGCCGGGGTGGCTTCACCATGGCCTGCAGGTGGCTTCTCGGGACACTTCCAGGCGACAGATGTGGCCTCGGTGTAGTTTCTAAGTGCCTTTTGCGCACGACCTGTTGTCCTGCCGACGGCGCGCGGTATCCCCTTCTCGTGAGGGTTCCGCCGACGACTGGTTGAGGACGACGCTCAGAGACCTGGGGGCCGAAGTGATCAAGCCGAGGACGCTGCTCAAAGTCCTGATTGATCAACGAAGGTGGACGTGGACAATCTTCGCGATCGAGTTCGCGAAGACAGCGGACACGGTCATTGGCCGAGGGTCACATAACCCCACGCTTGGCGAGACTCAGTACCGCCGGTGGACAAGTGGCCAGCTCAAGGGGCTTCCCAGCGCCGATGCCTGCCGGGTGCTGGAAGAGATGTTCCATGTTGAGGCGTCAAAGCTCTTCGAGCCTCCGCCTGAGTCGACGGACCCCGATGTACCGACGTTCGACTTGGAAGCCGAGATCACAATGACCGCACATGAAGCACAGGACGATGCTGGCGCCGCTGCCGCATCCTCCGTCTCAGACCTGACCGTCGACCAACTGCGTGACGACGTGCACGCGCTGGCCAGGCGCTATGGCAGTTTGGCGGCTCTCGACGTCTGGCGGAAAGCCAAGAATTTGCGGGAGGAGGTGCAGAACAACCGCGACCGCACCGCCGTCCCTGCTCAGCAGCAGGCGCTGCTCATTCTCGCGGGCGAGGCGTCTGCACTGCTGGCTACTGCTGCGTTCGACCTGGGCTCTCTCGACGCCGCCAAGCGCCTGGCGCGCACGGCTGCACTCTACGGCGAGACCGCGCGGTACGAGCCGCTACGTGCCTATGCCGCAGGCAGCCTCGCTTACATCGCCTATTACTCCGGCGATCTGTCGCTGGCGCCTGTCCACGCCCGTCACGCACTCACCTACGGAGGTCTTGGAGACGTAGCGGCGCGGCGTCTCCACTCGATCGAGGCTCGGGCCTATGGGCACCTTGGGCATGAAGAGGCAGCCCGACGTGCGCTGAGCATGTCGGAGGAGGTGGGCACCGACGCTACGGACGACCTGCATGACACCGTCGGCGGCGAGTTCGGGTTCACCGACGAGCGGTTGGCCATGTCGAATGCCTCGACCGCTTTGCTCCTGGGCGACGGGGCCACAGCGGAAGCGTCAGCTCTGCGAGCGCTTGAGCTGGTGGCGGCCAAGCCCGCTAAGCACCGCTCCCCTGTCGTTTTCGGAAAGGCATCAGCCGACCTCGCCATGGCACGCCTGCTCACGAATGATCTTGACGGTGCAGCAGAAGCCCTTGAGGCGATGTTGTCGATCAACAGCACGCATCGGGGGACCGGGCTCGTGAACAGGGCTATGAGTCTGCGGCGCACTCTCACCCAGCAGCATCTGCGGGGGACAACCCTCGCCGCTGATCTCGGCGAGCGGCTGGAGGAGTTCACCCGCCTTCCAGGCCAGCATCAGCTCCTCCACCCGTACGAAATGCCGGCGCTGGACGCCTGATCAGAGCGAAGCGAGAATCTTCTCCTCCTTTTTGGGGTTGATCCCGTGTTCTGCCCACCGCGGGTGGTCCACGGGGCAGCCGTCGTTCTGCAACCAGTTCCAGGTGTCGCGGATGGTCTCGCGCAGCGGCCGGCAGCTGAGTCCTGTGGCAACAGCCCGGCTCGAATCCACTGACCAGACGCCGTCGTGGGTGCGCCACAGAGGGAGTTCGGTCCACTGCTTCACGCCGTTCTCGATGAGGACTGCGGGGTCCACCCATACCGGGCGCCCGGATCCGCCCGTGACTTCCAGGCATGCATCCAGGAAGTCCTCGAACGTGATGCCGTCCGGGTGCGCGACGTTGTAGCTCCCAGACGTGATTTCGCTCGCGGCCTGGTCCAGCGCGAACGCAGCAACATCGCGAACGTCCACGGGCTGGATCAGCCGCTTGCCGGGTGCGGGCGCCAGGAAGCGGCCGCCACGATGTGCACGGCGCAGCCACCATGGAAGGCGCCCCACGTACTCGCCGGGGCCGAGGATCACGCCGGGGCGCAGGAACACCGCCCGATCGGCGTACGACTCGGCCACGGCACGCTCGCCGCCGGCCTTCTGAAAGCCGTAAACGGTTGGACTGCCGTTCGCGCCGGTATAGCCATAGCTTTCATCTACGTCAGCCGGGCACTCCAGCAGCTCGGAATCGTCTGCCAGTTGACTGTGGGGCCAGCCCTTGTACACGGACACGGTGGACACGTGAATCCAGCGGGCAGCGCAGTCCTTCAGCGTCGAGGTTGCCAGCAGCACGTCGCGGGGCGGCAGATCGGAACTCGATGTGTCGATGACCGCGTCCCATGGGCCGTGCGCTGCGAGCCTTTGCACGTCTCCGATGACGGTTCGGTCCCCGTGAACAGGCTTGACCCCAGGCACGTCCTTTCCGGAGCGGCCCCGGTTGAAGGTTGACACGTCCCACCCTCTGTCCAGGGCGGCTTCGGCAATGTGCTTGCCCAGGAACCAGGTACCACCCATCACGAGAAGTCTCATGCTCAGAGATCTTGCCCCGTGGGCGCTGTTGAAGAAAGGGAACTCCTGACTTTGTAAATCGTGCACACGCCACCAGCCAGTGGAACCGCCCCTGCTCACGAGGGAAGGGGGCGACTCCAGCTGGGCAGATGGTCAGGGGGCGCGCCAGGTCCTCTGACGATCGGCGACATCGAAGGCGTCGAGCCGCAGGGCCTTGATGTCCTCGATCAGTTGAACCCGCTGGGCTTGACTTGCGTCGGCGGTCTCGCCGGAGGCCTCAATGTACGCCACGGCGACCGCGTACCCGTAGAACTCGTTCCGGGCGGGCAGCGGCCGCTGCAGCACAATCGTGTCGAGCACGGCCGCGGCCCGCCAGTAGGCATCGGAGTCAGCCCAAGGGCCAAACCGACCGCCGTCCTCCCACCGAGCAGGGCATCTACAGCGCGTGGATGATGCCGCCCCGCGGGCCCACAAGGCGGCCGGATATCCCAACGGGCGTTGCGGACCGTAGGGAGTCGCTACGCTGGGTGGAGGCGAACGTGAGGGGGAGGGCTTTGCCAACGAGAGTTGTGGGATTCCGGCTGGGCAATGACATCACCAGCCGTCAGGTGACCATGCTGGTTTCTCAGTCCGGTGTGCTCTACCGGTCGCACGGCCTGTACGGACGGTTGGCACGTTTGGCTGCGCCCCAGATCCCACACGTGCTCGCTCATCCGAACATGACCCATTTCCGGGGTGAGCATCCGTTGAGCAGGTCGATCGCTGACCTGCGCATCTACCACCGCGGCTACACAGAGAAGGGATACTCCCGGGCACTGGTCCCGCCCGCTGTCGTAGTACTCCCCATCGATGAAGAGCTGCCACCAGACATTGCCAAACGGGTCGACCTCCCGCACCGCGAACTCACCGACGCGTTCCTCGGAGCCGCTCCGTCCGGCGGCCGCGGGCTGGAGGACGCGATCCGGGAGTTCAGACCTCACTTGGCCTGCCGTCCCGTCCCGTGCCAGTCCAGGGCCGTCCAAGCCAAACCCGCGCGGTGAACACCCGGGCGGAGGCCATGGTCCGCTCGCTCGCCCACCACCAGACGATCAGACCATCACAGGAACCGTCCGCTGGATGGTCGGCCACCGGCGCCGGCATCCAGCTCCACCCGGCTACGGCGGGGCAGCCGCTGAGCAGGGCCAGCGCCGCCGAACTGAGAGACGCGCTGACCGCCTGGCTCCACTTCAGCAGCCACTCCCGGCCCGAGAACGTGTGATCCCCCTGCCCGGCCCACCCAGGTCGCTGTGCGGCTTCAGGAGGTACTCGAATACTTTCTTGGCTTCGTCGATCTGGCCGGTGAGTGCGAGCGCGTCTGCGTACCAGTACGAGCAGAGTGCTGCTGCCCGAACCGGAACGGGTGCCGGCCCCGGCGTCGGCGGCGGACTCGCAGGCTACCGCGGTGGGCCAGCCGCGCGCCGTCGCCCCGCGTCCTCGCACGGGCAGGTCCCTGCCCCCGCGATGAACTGCGTGCACTGCGGCAAGCCGCTGCCCGAAGGCTCACGGCGAGACCGGGCCGACTGCAACCGCAACTGCAGTGCTCTGACCTCCTATTACCGGCGCAAGGCAGGCATCCCGCCCCCGCCCCGCTGGCAGCATCCCGCCCTGACCTCGGACAACCCCGCGCTCCGGTCGGCCGCGGCCCACGCCAAGCAGCTCGGCGAGACCAACGGATGGTCACCGTCGCTCGTCCGGTGCACGATGGACGGCCTGACGGCGGTGCTGGAGGACCGCCCGCCCGGCACGCCCGTGAAGCTCACCGAAGTCCGTACGCGAATACCACGACACGCTTCCAGCCATCGGGTCGCCGAGGTCCTCGCCGACCTGCACCTTCTCGAAGACGACAGCTCCTCGGCAATCCGCTCCTGGATCGAGGCCCGCGCCGGCGAACTGCCCGCCAGCTTCGCCGGCGACGTCCGCGCCTGGCTGCTGGTCCTCCTCAACGGAGACAGCCGCGCCAAGCCCCGGTCCCACACCTGCCTCTACGTCTACTTCGGCTGCGTCCGACCCCTGCTGGAGAACTGGGCGACGACTCGTGGGCACCTGCGCGAGATCACCGTCGCCGACATCACGGCCGCGCTGTCGCCCCTGCGCGGATGGCAGCGTCGCAACGCCATCGCCGCACTTCGCTCACTGTTCCGGTGACAGCAAGTTTCCAGCCCTCGTCATCCGTGCCGGGCCGACCGAGCGGGAACCATCCGAGGTAGAAACGGCCGTTCTTGCTGCCGATGCGGACATCAGCCCGGTCGTCCACGATGACGGTGAAGTCCTCGGCGCTGAACAAGTCGATCACGAGAGTTGGCTGGCCGGGGCCCAGCTGCCAGCTATGCAGCCGCAGGGCCTCGACGGTCGTGGAGAATCCGCGCGTGGGCATACCCGCGGTCATAGGCAATCACCTCTCTGACCTGATGTTTCCCGGGAAGACATCTACGTTGACATGCCCCTGCAGCATTACACCAGTCGTTTCGGGATCTTTCCTGTCTGCCCGGGGCGAACTGCTGGCGCTGGCATGCTCTACGACGCGGAGTAACGGCGGGAGACGAACGCCGCTGTGTCCGATACTCAGCCCAGCCGGGTCAGGTCCGGCCGCAGCCGCTTGGTGAAAGGTTCGGTCTCACGCCCCCAGCGTGGCGAAACCACCGTGTCTCGACCGCGGGCGACACCCCGACCTCGGCCGCCGCTTCCTCTGACCGAACCCCCGGGCGATCGCAGCCCAAAACAGGATGCGATCCTCACGCCACGCGACCGTCGGCCGGCCCGGCGACGGCATCTGCCCCGGTGCTTACGAACCCTGCGCTGCTGCGGACCAACACCCATCACTCCACCTCCGAGCACGAGGTGTTGCGACGATCAGTTGAATCCGCCCTGCTCGCTGCGGACATTGTGCAGGAACAGCCTCGACTTCACGGCCTCGGCCTCTACCAGGCCGCCCTTTCCACCCGCGATCATTTCGACATGCTCGCGAGGCACGAGCAGTTGTCCCTCCCGCACACCCCTCCGGTGCCGGTGCCGGTGCCGATGCTGACCTTCACTCCATGGCCAGACCGGTGAGGGCGGCACGCAGCGTCTCGCGCAGCCGCCCCATCTGTTCCGGGCCGTAGGCCCAGCTGTCGTACTCGTTCTGCACGAGCAGCCGGCCGCCGAAGCTGGCGACGCCGATCTTGGGCGGCATGCCCGGTGCGTTGGCCGTCCCGCCGAAGCGGAGCAGTTCCATGTCTTCGGGGACGGGGTGCGCCGGGATCCGGCCGACGTTGGAGATGCCGTAACTGACGACCGGGACGGGCACCGCGATGCCCCGCGCGCCCGCCCTGAGCGCGGCAAGCAGGAAGCGCTCGGGGTCACGCCGGGTCAGGGCGCCGGCGACTTGGTCGGCCACCTCCCGGCCGACGGTCTCCGGCCGGTCCTCGTGCTCGACGGTCAGCGTGGTCTGGAGTCCGGTGATGCAGTTGAGGACGGTGCTCAGGGGCAGCTCGGGCGTCAGCCGGGTGCGCAGGTCCACACCGTGCCCGCAGGTCAGCGTCAACGGGACGTACTCCGGTGCCAGTTGTGCGCGTACGGCGGTCAGTACCAGCCCTGTGACGAGGCTGTTGACGGTCACCCCGCGGGCCTGGGCGGCCGCCACCACTGCGTCGGTCGTCTCCGGGGCGAACTCCAGCCGGTCGACGACGAAGCGGCGGGCCGCGGCCGGGCGGTCGGGACGGCCCACGCCCTCGGTGGGCAGGACGGCGGGCTTGGTCTCGTCGGCACCCTGCGCGATGGCCTCCACCAGGGCGTCGATCTCGGCGTCCGGGAAGCTGCCGGCCAGCCGGGAGTCGATCGCCGCGGGGAGTTCCTGGCGCCGCTCGGGAGCGGGATCCGCGCCGGCCGCCAGAGCGGTGTAGTACTGCCAGAACTCGTCGAGCAGAGCGAAGGCTGACCGGCCGTCGGCCACGCCGTGGTGGACGCCCAGCACCACCTGGCTGCGCTCGCCGTCGGTCAGCAGCCAGGCGTGCAACAGGCTTTCGGTCCAGTCGGGCCGTGAGTTGATCAGCTCGGCATAGGTTTCCTCCACGCCGTCGAGGACGGTGAGCGGCGGCTCGACCCGGTCCCGGACCCGCAGCAGCAACTCCTCCCCGCCGGAAATCACCTCGCAGCGCAGGATCGGATGGCGCTCGGTGAGCAGGCCGAGAGCCCGCCGCATCAGCCCGGGGGCGGGGCGCCCGCGCACCAGCGACTCGACGAACTCGGGCATGTTGTACAGCGGGAGGGGCGCGGCCCCCAGATCCGCGAAGTAGATGCACTCGAAGGGGGATATGGGGCGCTGACGCGTCATGGCGTGGGGTTCTCCGATGTCAGTGGACCAGGGTTCGGCTCCCGCCGCTGAGGTGTCTGCAGGACGGCGCCGAGGCGGTGCAGAGCGGCGCCGAACTGTTCGGGCCGGAGCGCGGGGGCGGGCAGCGGCCGGGCGGCCGCAGGGTGCAGGCCGTCCAGCAGCAGGGCCAGGTGGCGGCGCCAGTTGCCGGGTGCGGCCGATGCGGCCCGGCCGAGCGCGGCCAACAGGAACAACAGGTCCTCGATGGTCAGGTCGGCCCGGGTGGTTTGCTGCTCCTGGCCGCGGCGCAGCAGGGTCTCGAGGGTGCGACGGTTCTCCTCGCGCAGCGCGTCGAGCGTGGGCACCCCCTCGATGGCGGTGGTCAGTAGGTCGCCCGCACCCCGGTCGGCGGCCAGCAGCGTGAAGACGCGGTTGAGGTAGGCGGTGAGGCCGTCCCACGCGTCGGGGCAGTCCCGGATCTCGCGGGCCATGCCCAGGATCGGGACGAGCGCGTCGTGGAAGACGGCCTCGATCAGCTCGGTGCGGTCGCTGAAATGACGGTAGAGGGTGGCGTTGCCGACCCCGGCCCGGCGTGCGATGTCGTCCAGGGGGGCGTCCACTCCGCGCTCGGCGTAGATCTCCCGTGCAGCGGCGATCAGCAGGTCGTGATTGCGCCGCGCGTCGCTGCGTCGTGGGGTTCGCCGATGTTCGCTGCCGACCATGGGCCGCACCCTAACATCAACCGTGGACTGCTCCCCGTTTCCACTGCTAAGGTCACGCAGTCAACCGGGGAGTGATCCCCGGTTTCCTTGGTGCGGCCCGTTCGAAGCGAGGAACACACTTGTCTGTGACCGGTTTTGAAGACCTGTCAGCGCTCGGCCAGGAATTCATCGACGACCCGTACCCGGTCTACGAGCGGATGCGCGGCCAGAGCCCGGTGCATCGGGTGAAGACCGACGCCTCCGGGGAGTTCTGGCTCGTCCTCGGCCATGCGGAGGGCCGGGCCGCGCTGGCCGACCCGCGCCTGTCCAACGACATCCGGCACTCGGCCGCCTGGGAGGACGACGGCGGCAACTCCATAGGGCTGAACATGGTGCAGACGGACCCTCCGCAGCACACCCGGCTGCGGGGACTGGTGGCCAAGGACTTCACGCCTGGATGCATCGAGGCACTGCGCCCCAAGGTCCAGCGGATAGCGGATGAACTCGTGGACGTCATGCTGCCGCTGGGGCGTGTGGACCTGGTCGAGGCGTTCGCGCTGCCCCTGCCGCTCGCCGTCATCTGCGAGCTGCTCGGTGTGCCCGAGAACGACCGCAAGACCTTCCACGACTGGTATCTGGAGAGCACCGACTTCACCCGGCCCAAGGCAGCGGCGGCCGCGGCCCAGGCCATGACGGGCTACCTCGCCGAACTCGTCGCCGCCAAGCAGCGCGAGCCTGGCGACGACCTGCTGAGCGCGCTGGCCGGGAGCATGGGCGAGGAGGAGGACCGGCTCTCCTTCGAGGAGATGCTCGGTATGGCGTTCCTGCTGCTGGTCGCCGGCTACGAGACGGCGGCCAACCTGCTGTCCAGCGGCACGCTCGCCCTGCTGCGCCACCCGGACCAGCTTGCCGCCCTACGCGCCGACTGGTCACTGCTGGAGAACGCCGTCGAGGAGATGCTCCGCTACGAGGGACCGG
This sequence comes from Streptomyces sp. NPDC093149, assembly GCF_044754145.1. NCBI lineage: Bacteria > Bacillati > Actinomycetota > Actinomycetes > Kitasatosporales > Streptomycetaceae > Streptomyces > Streptomyces sp. NPDC093149. The sequence continues at coordinate 9,975 of NZ_JBIVON010000036.1, read as the reverse complement.
TGGAGACCACGGCGTTCCGCTATGCCAAGGAGGCCCTGGAGGTCGGCGGTACGGCAATCGGGGCCGGGGAGTCCGTGGCCGTCGTGCTGGCCGCCGCCTCGCGCGACCCCCGGCGGTTCGACAGAGCCGATGGCTTCGACATCCGCCGGGACGCCCGGGGTCACATGGCCTTCGGCTACGGCATCCACCACTGCCTGGGCGCGCCGCTGGCCCGGATGCAGGGCGCCATCGCCTTTCGCACACTGCTGGAACGGTGTCCGGGACTGGCTCTGGACGTCGAGCCCGAGGCTCTATCCTGGCGTCCCGGTCTGATGCTGCGCGGCCTTCACCAGCTCTCCGTCACCTTCGGCTGACGGAACTGAGGCTACGGGGCCCGGCCGTCCGGCGGTGTTCCGGCACCATGCCGGCCGGCCCGGCCTGCCTCGTCCGCCATGCCTGCCTCGTCCGCCGCGGCCGGGCGCGGGCCGTCGTGGCCGGAGCCGGTCACCGGGGCTCCGGCACCATGGGCAGCCGCCCGGCGGCCAGGCTCATCTCGGCGCGGGGCGAGACCGTGGTGCCCGGCACCGGCCGCAGCCGCCAGCGGGAGGCGAGCGTGGCCAGCGCCAGCGTCGCCTCCGTCATCCCGAAGACGTCGCCGATGCACTTCCGGCTGCCCGCGCCGAACGGCAGGTACGACCCGCGGGTGACCTCCTGGGCCCGCTCGGGAAGCCAGCGGTCAGGGTCGAAGACGTCCGGCCGCGGGAAGAACTCCGGGATGCGGTGGATGACGTACGGGCTGATCAGCAGATCCGTCCCTGCGGGCAGCCGGCGGCCGGCCAGCTCGGTGGGCTCGGTGGACATCCTGGTATACATCCAGGCCGGTGGGTAGAGCCGCAGGGTCTCGGTGAAGATCCGCTGGGTGTGGACGAGCCGCGGGATGTCGGCATACCCCGGGACCCGGCCGCCCAGCACCTCGTCGACCTCGGCGTGCAGCCGCGCCTCCACCTCAGGGTGCGCCGCTAGCAGGTGCCAGGCCCAGGTCAGGGCGCTCGCCGTGGTCTCGACGCCGGCCAGCAGCAGCGTCATGACCTGGTCGTGAACCTCCTGGTCGGTCATCGCGCCGCCGTCCTCCTCGTCCCGCGTGGCCAGCAGGGCCGACAGCAAGTCGCCGCGGTCCTCGCCGGAGCGCCGGTAGTCCCCGACGATGCCGTCGATGAGGCCGTGCAGGCGGGCGAGCGCCGCGTCGAACTCCCGGTTGGCGGCGAGCGGCAGCCTGGCCATCAGACCGGTGGGGTCCATCGCGCGGCGGAAGGCACCGCGCACCATGACGGGCAGGCTGCGCTGGATCTCGGCGACCAAGTGCGGCGCCATCTCTGTCGAGAACAGCGCACGGGCCGTCACCCGCGCGGTCAGCGCCTGCATCGCGTCCGCCACGTTCAAGGGCCGGCCCGCCCGCCAGGTCTCCGCCTGCGCCCCGCACTCCTCCTGCATCACCACGGCGTACGTCGCGATGCGCGCGGTGTGGAAGGCCGGCTGGACCATGCGACGCTGGCGGCGGTGGTCGGCCCAGCCGGAGGTGATCAGCCCGTTGCCCAGGATGGGGCGGGCCTTCTCCTTCATCGGCCCCCCGGTGTCGTAGACCCGCGCGCTGCGCAGCACCTGCTGCACCAGCTCCGGATGGCATGGCAGGTAGGTCACCTTGGTGCCGAGCCGCAGCTCGACCAGGTCGCCCGCACCGGGCAGTGAGCCCAGGAACTCCAGCGGGCGGCGCGCGAGCTGGAGGGCGTGGCCCACCAGCGGAAGCCCGCCTGGGGCCATAGCGATTCGCCAGCTTTGCCTGGCCAGGTCGGAATCGGTCTTCATGCCGGGTATGCCCTCCGGAGGCGGTACGAGTGACGGGAGCGGTCGGACAAGGGGACAGGGGGCGAGAGGACGGCAGGGAGGCAAGCGGGGAAGAGGCGGCGAACGCCAGTCAGCGGCGTTCCAGAACCATGGGCAGCGGACCCGACTCGAGGGTGGCCTTCGGCACCGGCCGCAGCGTGGACCCGGGCACCGGGCGCAGCCGCCAGCGCGCGGCCACGGTCGCGACGATCAGCGCGGTCTCGGTGAGTGCGAGGACATCGCCGATGCACTTGTGGCTGCCCGCGCCGAAGGGCAGCAGCGCCCCGCGCGGCACCTGCGCGGCGCGTTCGCCCTCCCAGCGGTCAGGGTCGAAGGTCTCCGGGTCGGGGAACAACTCGGGGTTGTGGTGCAGGGCATAGGCGCTGTAGAGGATCATCGTCCCGGCGGGAACGGTCCGCCCGCCGAGTTCGACGTCCTCGGCGGCGACCCGCATCGCCATCCAGGACGGCGGATACAGCCGCAGCGTCTCGGTGATCACGTTGCGGATGTACGGCAGCGCGGGCAGGTCCTCATGGACGGGGGTGCGCCCGCCGAGCGCCGCGTCCACCTCGGCGTGCACCCGCTTCTCCACCTCGGGCAGCGTGCCCATCAGGTGGAAGACGAAGGCCAGGGTGGAAGCGGTGGTCTCGCTGCCGGCGACCAGGAAGGTGACGACCTGGTCGAGGACCTGGCCGTCGTCGAGCTTCTCGCCGGTCTCGGGATGCTCCGCCCGCAGCAGGGCGGACAGCAGGTCGCCGTGGTCCTCGTCGGACCGTCGCCGTACGGCGATCATGTCCGCCACGATCTGCCGCAGCCGCGCGTTGGCGTGGTCGTAGGCGCGGTTACCCGGGGTGGGCAGCTTCTCCATGACGCCCAGCGGGGCGACCGTGCGCTTGTAAATGCCGTCCGAGACGGTCCGCAGGCACTGCCGGGCCTCCTCGACGGTGGCCTCGTCGAGGCCGGTGGAGAAGAGGGTGCGCGCGGCGACCCGCATGAGCAGGGCGTGCATGGCGTCGCCGATGTCCCGGGTCTCCCCGTCCTGCCAAGCTTCGGTGACGGTACGGGTGTCCGCGGCTACCGCCGTCGTGTAGGCGGCGATCCTCGGCGTGTGGAAGGCGGGCTGGATCAGTCGCCGCTGGAAGCGGTGTTCCTCGCCGCGGGACACCGACAGGCTGTTGCCGAGGAGCTGGCGTGCCTTGTCGAAGACACCGCCCTTGTCGAACAGACGGGGGTTGAGCAGCACGTGCCGGACCAGCTCCGGGTGCGCGGCGAGGTAGGCACGGGCGGGTCCGAGCCGGACCGCGACCAGGTCGCCGTGCGCGGGGAGCGAGGCGAGGAACTCCAGGGGGCGGCGCCACAGCGCGGGCGCGTGTCCCAGCAGCGGTAGGGCGCCGGGCGCGGTACCGGTCCGCCAGGACCGGTCCGTCACGGATGTCTTCGAGGGGGGCATGCTGCGGTCCTCACTGGATGCGCGAGTTGACGTCGTTCACCGGGGCCTGGTAGCGCCGATCTCCGGTGGTCCACATGAAGTTGCCCTGGACGAGGTCGAGCAGGACGTCCCGGGTGACGTCGTCGAACGCCCGGATGCAGTCCATGTCCTCGGCCATGTCGTCGAGGCGCGCTTGGAAGAAGCGCCGGAAGTCGGTCTCGTCGGCCATGTCGCACAGCCGGAAACAGTTGGTGATCTGGCCGAGGGCGTGCTCGCGGTCGTAGGAGTAGAAGTCGTTGACGATGGCCAGCCCGCGGGTGGTCATCCGGGCGGCGAGGCCCGTCTTGGAGTGCTCGGTCAACTCGCGGTGGCGGTAGATCGGGTACGACATCCGCATCCAGAAGTCCACCCCGACGTCGGTGACGCGGAAGCGGAAGTACTGCTCGGGAGAGGTGTCGCAGAGCACCTTCTTGAGCAGGGAGTCGCGGAACATGTGGTCGCTGGTGACGAAGGCGCGGGCACCCTCGTAGGCGAACCCGGCGTCCTCGGGGGAGTAGTACCGCTCGCACACCGCGCGCAGCTGCGGCAGGAAGAGGCCGAAGTCGTGCAGGGCGGCGTCCATGTCGTCCCAGACGAAGGTCACGCAGTTGAGCACACAGACGGCCTTGAAGGCCTCCATGTCCTTGATGTGGCGGGCGCTCTGGGACCAGCGCACGACATCCATGTAGGAGATCCAGCGCTTGTCCGAGACGGTCTTGCCCAGCGGGGAGACCGCACGGTTGCAGGCATCGATGACCTCGCGCACCTCGGCGTCCGTCATCGGCACCCTCTGGGCCTCGTACCCGACGTGGCGGTCGAAGAGGGCGGCGAAGCGGTCGGTGCTCTCCTGCCAGTACCGGGCGGTGCCCGCGGAGGCGGTGGGCGCGGTCATGAGTTCCTCCTGGTGGCCATGAGAGCGAGGTGCTTGAGGGCGGTCACCGCGTCGGCGGTGAAGGGAGCGGTCTCCAGGGCCTCGAGGGCTCGTCGGTAACGGTCGACGATCATGTGTTCCACGGTGTCCCGGGCCCCGGTGGACGCGAACAACGCGCGGACCTCCCCGGCGCCCGACTCGTCCAGAGCGGGATCGCCGATCAGCGTGCGCAGCCGGACGCACTGGGCCGCGTCGGCCGCGCGCAGCGCGAGCGCGACCAGGGTCGTGTTCTTACCGGCCCGCAGGTCGTCCAGGCGCGACTTGCCGGTTTCACGGACGTCGCCGTACACCCCCAGCAGGTCGTCGCGGAGCTGGAAGGCCTCGCCCAGGGGCAGGGCGAACGCCGTGCAGGCGGCGAGGGTCGCGGCGTCGGCGCCCGCGAGGGCGGCGCCAATGTGCAGGGGGCGTTCGACGGTGTACTTGGCGGTCTTGTAGCGGTTGACGGTGAGGGTGGCGTCGACGTCGTTGGTCAGATCGCCGGTGGCCTGGAGGTCCAGATACTGGCCGAGCATCACCTCGGTGCGCATCTCGGTGACAAGCGGCAGCACCGCGGCCGACTGCGCGGGGGTCAGGCCCGCCGTGTGCAGCAACTGGTCCGACCAAGTGAAGGCGAGGTCGCCCAGCAGCACCGCGGCGCCGAGCCCGAATCGCTCTGCGCGGTCGTCGCCGAGCTTTCCGGCGAGCACCCGGTGGATGGTGGGACGGCCGCGCCGGGTGTCGCTGTCGTCCATGATGTCGTCATGGATGAGGGCGAAGGCGTGAAACATCTCCAGTGAGGCGGCCACGCGCAGGACTGCCGCCGGAACGGTTTCACCGCCCGCCGCCTGCCAGCCCATGACGGTCAATACCGGGCGAATCCGCTTGCCGCCGACCATGAATTCTTCGAGCAGTTTCACGATCCGGGCCATGCGGGGATCACCGGAAGATTCTCTCCGATTCTCCAGGAAATCCATCAGAATACTGTCGACGGACTCCTTGGTGAAACTCTGGTCGAGTATTCCAGGAGCTATCATTTGAATGCTCATATTTCTGTGTTTCATCCCCCACTTGTTGGACCAATGGAACCGGCCGCGCGCCCACGGCAGCGCCCGCACGGGCATGGCATGCGAGGGTGCCGGATGCGCCGCACGGAGGAAACGCAGTACGGATACGCGGACAGGTCGTACGGGCGCGTACGGACGGACAGGTTCGGACACGCGCCGGGCACTGCGGAAAACCCTCGGCGGTGCGATGCGGCGGAACGGAAGGCCGGGCCGGCGTCAGGAGAGGAGATCGACGCGGAGTTCGCTAAGCCCGCGGATGTTGACCTGGGGATGCCAGACGACGTCCTCACCGCTCAGTCTGATGTCGCGGTGGCGGCTCAGCAGTTCGGTGAAAACCAGCTTGGCCTCGGCCTTTGCCAGCAGGGCGCCGATGCAGTAGTGGGGGCCGCCGCCGAAGGACAGCGGGCGCACGTCCGGCCGGCGCAGGTCGAGACGGTCCGGGTCCGGGTAGCGCAGCGGGTCGCGGTTGGCCGCGCCGAGCAGAATCATCACCTTGGAGCTGGCCGGGATCGTGCTGCCCCCGACCTCGACCTCGCTGGTCGTGATCCGTGCCACCAACTGGATGGGCGCATCGTAGCGCAGCAGTTCGTCGATGCCGTCCTCGATGAGACGTGGGTCCTGGCGCAGGGCACGAAGCTGGTCGGGATGGCGCAGGAGGGCCAGCATGCCGTTGCCGATGAGGTTGACGGTCGTCTCGTGGCCGCCCAGGAAGAACATCATGACATTGGCGATGATCTCCTCGTCGGAGAGCCTCTCGCCGTCGAACTCCGCCAGCAATAGCCGGGAAAGAATGTCGTTCTGCGGGTCCGCGCGCCGCATCTCCAGGTGTTCGGCGATATAGGCGCCGAACTCTTCGGCCGCGCCGTTCATGGCCCGGCGGGTGGTCTCGTCGACGGCCGGGTCGATGACGTGGCCGAGGGCGTCGGTCCACTTCCGGCACAGGTCACGGTCCTCCACCGGCAAGCCACCCAAACCACAGAACACGGTCACGGGTACCAGCGCCGCGAGTGATCCGATCAGGTCGATGTCCCGGCCATCGCCCATGTCGTCCATGATCCGGTGGACGATTCCGGCGATCCGGGGCGTCATCTCGTGGATCGCCTTGGCGGTGAACAGCGGGTTGGCCAGCCCGCGCAGCCGACGGTGCGCCTCGCCGTCCCGCATGAGCATCCAGCCGCGGGTGGCCTGCACGATCGGACTGTCCTGCCCGCCCCGTTGTCCGGCCCATTTGGGGTCCTGCGGGTATTCACTGCTCAATCCGGGATTTCGTAAGAGTGAAGCGACTGCGTCGTATCCCGACACCACCCAATGGCCGTAGGGTGTCCGGTGGACCGGCTCCACGTCCCGGAGTTGTTTGTAGAGCGGGTAGGGGTTGGTTCGCAATTGCGGGTCACGAGCATTGAATAGAGGCTGGCAGCCCGATGGTTCCATGCCTGTCTCCCCCATGAAAATCGGCAGGCGGGGCCACAGGCCACGTCGGCGGCCTCGGACCCGATGGTCGAATACTAGGCACAGTGCGACCGCATATGACAAGGCATTTTGGCCTGGACAGGGTCCTCAACTCCGTATTAGCGTCGAGCTGTTGGCCCGGACACCGATCAGAGCTACAAGGGGAGATGCGGTGCGGCGCACTGTTTTCCAGGACGAGCACGAGACGTTCCGCGTGGCGGTGCGGGACCTAATCGAGGCAGAGGTCGTACCCGTATATCCCGAGTGGGAGGCGGCCGGGCGGGTGCCGCGTGACTTCTATCTCAGACTGGGAAAATTGGGCATCTTCGGGTTCGGCATCCCGGAGGAGTTCGGCGGCAGCGGCGAAAAGAGCTTCAAGTTCAACGCCGTCATCGCCGAGGAGTGCGCTCGGGCCGGTGTCACCTTCGGTGGCGCCAGCGCGCATCTGGCCCTTCCGGCAACCCTGGTGAACTACACGACCCGGGAGCAGAAGGAACGCTGGCTGCCGGGGTTTGTCACCGGTGAACTGATGACGGCCATCGCGATCACGGAGCCGGAGGCCGGCTCCGACGTCGCCGGCCTGCGCACGACCGCCGAGCTGACCGAGGACGGCACCCACTACGTGCTCAACGGGGCCAAGACCTACGTCTCCGGTGGCGCGCAGGCCGACCTGGTGCTCGTCGCCTGCCGCACAGCCACGGACGGGTCCGACCGGCGCGGCGGCATGTCCCTGCTCGCCGTGGACACCCAGGCCCCGGGCGTGACGGTCGAGTCCGAGGCGGCCACGCTCGGCCTGCGATCCTCCGACATCGTCGCAATGACGTTCAGCGATGTGCGGGTCCCGGCCGGAGACGTGGTGGGCGGTCTGGGCGACGCCTTCGCCTGCCTCGCGGACATCTTCCCACAGGAACGCGTGGGCATCGCCGTCGGGGCGTACGCGCACGCGGCCGCCGCGGTCCACCTCACCACCGAGTACGTCCGCAAGCGCACCGCCTTCGGTAAGCCGGTCGCCGCCTTCCAGAACACCAAGTTCGTGCTCGCCGACTGCCAGGTCACGGTGAACGCGCTCCAGGCAGTCGTCGACCAGGCCCTGGACGCCTTCGACGCCGGGGAGTTGACCGCCGAAGAGGCGGCCGCCACCAAGCTGTACTGCACGGAGACGGCGCCCCGGGTGCTCGACATGTGTCTGCAACTGCACGGCGGCCTCGGCTTCACCATGGACAGTCCGATCGCTCGGCTGTACGCCGACAACCGGGCGAGCCGGATCTTCGGCGGCACCAGCGAGATCATGCGCACGATCGTCGCCAAGTCTATGGGGCTCTGAACCTCCGACGGGGGCGGAAGTCCCCGGGTGCCGCACGGCGGCGAACACGGGGGGCGTAGCATCGGGCCGCGGTTTGCACGAGTCGTTGCTGGTCCTTGATGTCGAGGCCTTCGATGTGGGTCAGTCCGGCGGCCATGACCGGGCCGAAGGGGCTGCCGACGGGAAGTCCGGCGCTCTGGACGATCTGGGCTGATGCCTCGGCCTCGACGAGCGTCATTTCGTCGTACATGACGTTGTCGACCAGGTCCAGCACGGTGAGGGTGGCCTCGCGCAGGCGGGCGAGGAAGGTCAGTGTCGGTGAACCAGTAGGCGCCCGGCGGCGGGGCAGCGGCGGCTGGAGGTGCGAGGACCGTCGGGTCGCTGTGTGGGGTTTCGGTTTGGTTCGAGGGGGCTCGGCGTGAGAGCGGCCAGCGTCGGGCCATGGTTCTCCTGCAGCAATGAGTGAGGGGCGGGTCAGCGGGTGCGGGATGTGCTGGTGCTGCGTAGTACCTGGTCGGGCACGGGTGGAGCCGTGCCGAGGGAGTCCGGTGAACCGCTCGGGGTCGCCGTGTCCGGGAACCAGCACTGGGCGTACTGCTGGACCGCGCGGCGCAGGCCCGCCACGCCCGCTCCTGTCCAGGGCGGCACGCCGTTGTCGTGCCAGTCGCGGATCCGGGCGAACCCGTCCGCGCCGGGCGCAATCTGCCGGCGAGCGTCTCGCACAGTGAACGTGCCGTGGGTCGCGAAGCTCAGGACCACTGTGTCGATGACGCCCTGGTCGGGATGGATGAGGCGCAGGCGCAGTCCGTCGTACTCACCGCGCCGGATGGTGGGTGCGAAGTCGACACACAGCCGCAGCGGGGAACTGGGGGAAGGGGTGGCGTAGTAGGAATCCCCGATGACGGACGCGCTGTTGAACGGCAGTGCGAGATGATCGGTAAAGAACTGTTCGGCGTAGATGGGCATTTGGTCTCCATGGTGCGGGTGGTGTGTGACTGGGGTCAGCGCCGCGGTGTGGATCTGGAGACGGGTGTGGTGGGCGCCGGGGTGGCCGGTTGAGTGCTGGTGCTCCAGCGCGGCACGCTGACCGTGCCAAGGCTGGGCGGGCGCCGTTCAGCATTGCGGCGGACAACGTCCAAGGGAGTCGGCGCCGGGGGCCTTGGCGGTGTGACGGGGGTGAGCTGGGCGTGGCGCCGCAGGGTGCCGGACATTTGCTGCTGCCAGCGCAGGAGTGGGGCAGGGTCGGAGACGGCAGAGGTGATTGCCGTGACCAGTTCGGTGGGGGTATGCGTCGAGGCGGTGGCGTACCAGCGCGACCACCCTCGGGTCCGCCCTGCAGAAGCCAGCGGGCTTCCAGAGTGTTGAGCTCCGTCTCTGGGTCGAGGGGGCCGACGCTGAATTCCAGGCCCGCCAGGCCATCGGGTGCCTGGACTTCCGTAACTCCCCATCGCCGTGGCTGGAGCTGCCACCCGCGCTGCATCAGGGGCACCACCGCACTGAACCAGGACTGGCTCGGGTCGCGCTTGGCAGGGCGGTAGAGATAGGCGTCGGGGCCGTCGGTGTACAGCTGGGCCAGTGCTGTGGTGAAGCTGGTAACGAACTCGGTGGGGGCTTGGTCGTTGAAGCACACCCCCCAGTGCGGTTGGGCGAACGGGTCTCTGTAGGCGGTGATGCGCCACAGTCCGTCGTCCTCCCCCTCAGGCAGGTAGCCGAGGCGAACACGGCGGTCAGGCGCGGTGACGTAGACGTTGGCGAGGTCGTCGAGCTGCAGCCAGGATCTCCTTCAGGCCGGCCCGGTCTTCCTCGGTCAGGGTCGCGGGGTGCCTGGTGAGCCAGCCGGTCACCTGCCGCACCGTCGGTGGCCGGGGCGGTGCGGCGGACGGAGCCCCGCGCAAGGTGGCGATGTGGGCGCGGACCATGG
>NZ_JBIVON010000035.1:0-39799 GCF_044754145.1 Streptomyces sp. NPDC093149 | reverse complement strand
CGGAGCGGGTACCACATCGCTGCGCGATGTGCAAGCGAACTGCCCCGCTGCGCGGGGCAGTTGCCGAACCCGCTCCGCGGGTTCGGATCGCGCGCTGCGCGCGCTCAACGGGCCGCGTTGCGGCCCTGGTTCGAGGCTACGCCTCGAACCGGCAGGGCTTCCGCTGCGCTCCAGCCCTGCAGTGACAACGCCTCGCGTTGCGAGGCGAGTTGACCGCACTGCGTGCGGTCAAAGGCCCTTCCGGCTGCGCCTCCAGGGCGGGGAGCCCGCTGATGCGGGCTCAGGCTGGCTGCGAGGGTGGGGGTCGCTCGTTCGTGTCGGGTTCCAGTGTAGTGGCTGCATCAGGTTGATGCAGCATGTATCGTTGGCGGAAATACGGGACACCTCCCAACCACCCGGGAACCTCCCCGGAATTCCGAGAGGAACGACCGAAGATGACCGGTCACCATGAATCTACCGGACCCGATCCCGCGCTGAGCAGCGATTCTCTGCGCCAGGTGACGCAGCACCAGACTGCGGGCGTGAAAGCCCGGTTGAAGGTGTTCGCGCTCCTGGAGGCGCATGGCGTGCCCGCGAGCGAGGCGGACGACCTGGTGGCGGCGCTGGAGGCTGGGGCGGTCGCGGGGGCGCAGTGTGAGGTGGTGGAGCTGGACGGCATGGCGCCGGCCTCTCGGGGCTCGCTGTTCTCGAACGGGTGGGATGACGGTGTGACGGCCGTGAGCGAGGCCCTGGTGGGCATCGCAGACCGGGACTGGTCCCGGCGTGGCGGCCGGTCGGCCGGGGCCGCTGAACTGGCCGTACATCTTGCGGACGTGAGGCAGCGTGAGCGGACAGACCTGGTGCGGCTGGAGAGATTCGTCCGGCAGAGCGTGCTGCCGCGCACGCACCCGCACACCGCGGCGCGGCGCCGGGTGCTGGAGGCGCTGGGCGAGGCCGGCGGCCTGTGCACGGCGCGGACGCGGAACGCAGACGGAGACGTCATCGTCTGCACGCTCGATGCCGGGCACTACGACCCGGACGACAAACCGCCCTTCAAGGACGGAAAGCCGGGCGGCTGGCACAAGGCGGATGCGTCGATCTGGAATGACCTGAGCGCGGCCTGCATTCCGCACGCGGCCCTCTGAAAAGACGACTGGGGCAGGGATTAGGAAGGGGTTGGAAATGTTTTTGGTTCCGCTCAAGGAACACCAGGTCGACCAGAAGTTGAGGTTTCGTAACTGGGTTGGATTTCCTGCAAGGTCGCCTGTTCCTCCGGAGGGGGCGCGTGCCATGGGGGTGTCTGCGACGGGGTCCGGTAAGACGATCACCACCGCTGCGTGCGCTCTGGAGTACTTCCCGGGCGGGCGGATTCTCGTGATGGTGCCGACGCTGGATCTGATCGTGCAGAGTGCCCAGTCCTGGCGGCGGGTCGGGCACCGCGCGCCGATGGTCGCGGTTTGCTCGGTGGACAAGGACGAGGTCCTGGAGCAGCTCGGAGTGCGCACCACCACCAACCCGATCCAGCTGGCCCTGTGGGCCGGGACCGGGCCGGTGGTCGTGTTCGCCACCTACGCCTCTCTCGTGGACCGCGAGGACCCTACCGACATCGTTGGTCGCCGGACTGTTCCTGGGCCGTTGGAATCGGCTCTGGCGGGCGGAGAGCGGCTGTACGGGCAGCGGCTGGCTCCGTTCGACCTGGCCATTTTGGACGAGGGGCACATGACCGCGGGGGACATGGGCCGGCCGTGGGCGGCGGTCCACGACAACAGCCGGATCCCCGTCGACTTCCGGCTCTACCTGACCGCGACCCCGCGGATCCTCGCCGCGCCTAGGCCGCAGCGGGGCCGGGGCGGGCGGGAGGTGGTGATCACGTCGATGGAGGACGACTCCAGCACCTACGGCACCCGGATTTTTGATCTTGGGCTGGCGGAGGCGGTGGAGCGTTCGATCCTCGCGGGGTTCGAGATCGACGTGCTGGAGATCCGCGACCCTGACCCGATCCTGGGCCTGTCGGAGGACGCGCTGCGCGGTCGGCGCATGGCCCTGCTGCAGGCGGCACTGCTGGAGCATGCGGCGCAGCAGAATCTGCACACCACCATGGTGTTCCACCAGCGGGTGGAAGAAGCCGCGGCGTTCGCCGAGCAGATGCCGCGCACCGCCGCCGAGCTGTACGCCGCCGAGGCCTCCGCGGCGGCGCTGGCCGGGGCGGAGGAGCTGCCCGCGTCGTCGATCGACGCCGAGCTGTACGAGCTGGAAGAGGGCCGCCACGTACCACCGGACCGGGTATGGGCGGACTGGCTGTGCGGAGACCACCCCATCGCCCACCGGCGGGCGGTGATCCACCGGTTCGCCAACGGCATCAACGCCCACAACCGGCGCGTACACCGGGCGTTCCTCTCCTCCGTACGCGCCCTCGGAGTCGGGGTCGACATCACCGGACTGCGCGGAGTCGAGGCCGTATGCATCGTCGGCTCACGCAGCTCCCAGGTCGACATCGTCCAGAACATCGGACGCGCCCTGCGCCCCAACCCCGACGGCACGACCAAGACCGCACGAATCATCATCCCCGTATTCCTCCAGCCCGGAGAAGACCCCAATGACATGATCGCCTCGGCCAGCTACCAACCCCTCGTCGACATCCTCCAAGCCCTGCGCTCGCACTCCGAACGCATGGTCGACCAACTCGCCTCCCGCGCCCTGACCCGCGGCACCGAACGCCGGCGCATCCACGCCCGCCCCTCCCCCGCGACCGCGGCCGGCCCGGAGAACGGGGACATGCCCGCAGAGGCCAACGAGGAACAGCAGGAGGTCGACCGGGTCACCTCCATCGTGGTCAACTTCGCCTCCCCCCGCGACGCCGCCGACATCGCCGCCCTGACCCGCTGCCGCGTCATCCGGCCCGAATCTCTCGTCTGGCTGGAGGGCTACCAGGCCCTGATCCGCTGGCGTACCGAGAACGAGATCACCGGCCTGTACGCCGTGCCGTACGACACCGAAACCGCAGTCGGCGTGACGAAGGACTACCCCCTGGGCAGGTGGGTCCACCAGCAGCGCCGCACGCAGCGCGCAGGTGAACTCGACCCCCACCGCAAAGAACTGCTCGACGAAGCCGGGATGGTGTGGGAACCCGGGGACGAGGCCTGGGAGAACAAGCTCGCCGCCTTCCGGTCGTACCGGCGCGCCACCGGGCACCTCGCCCCGCGGCAGGACGCGGTCTGGGGCGAAGGCCAGGCGATGGTGCCCATCGGGCAGCACCTGGCCAACCTCCGCCGCAAGGGCGGACTCGGGAAGGATGCGGAGCGGGCCGCGGAGCGCGCGGAGCAACTGGCGGCGATCGACCCGGACTGGAACTGCCCCTGGCCGCTGGACTGGCAACGGCACTACAAGGTGCTCGTCGACCTTGCCGATACCGAGGCCGGCGGCGTCCTGCCCGACATTCAGCCCGGCGTGCTCTTCGAGGGCGACGACATCGGGCGATGGCTCACGCGGCAAAAAGAAGCGAGCGCCTGGGCGCAGCTGTCCACCGAGCAAAGGGAACGACTGACCGCGCTGGGCGTACAGCCCGGACAGGCCCCGGCTCCCGCCCCAGCCTCCAAGGCTGCGGCGAAGGGCCAGAGCAAGGCACAGCAGGCATTCCAACGCGGCCTGGCAGCCCTGACGCAATGGGTCGCGCGGGAAGGCGCCCACCGGCCGGTCCCGCGGTCCCATGCGGAGGAGATCGCGGTCGACGGCGAGGCAGAGCCGGTGGTAGTGAAGCTGGGCGTGTGGGTCTCCAACACCCGCGCGAGGCGGGACAAGCTCACCCAGGAACAGCTGGATTCGCTACGGAAGCTGGGCATCGGCTGGGCATGAAGGCGCGACCGTCCAGCCGATGAGCGGACCGCGCGAGGCCCCGGGACCGATGTCTCGGGGCCTCGCGCGTGGAATTCCTACAACGCGGTGGTGCATCTGCTGCCAGGTCGCGGGGGGGTATTGGCAGCTACCGCCGACGCGGGACGGTGATCCGGGCCTCCGCTAGAACGATGCCGATGTACCCGCCGTCGACCGGCGCGCGCTCGTCGTTCGGACGCTTCTCGGCCAACGCCTCGACCACGAGGGCGAGTAGAGCTCGCGGCCAGCGAGCAGATGCACCGGTCGCCGCGCCACCTGCATACCGTCACTGTGACGGATACGGCGGCGACCTGACTGGTGTTCAGGCATCCGGTTTCGGGGCCCTTTGGCGTGTATGTGGGTGGAGGGCAAGCATCCGGACCCTCCGACACATGTTCGCCCACGATGTCTTGGAGGCAGTCCAGTGCCCAGCAACGAGCGCACACCCATCGCGATCGCAGTAATGGGTGCGGCCTTCGCCGGTTATCTCGCGATTTCCAGTCCGGCCCTCATCCCGGCTATCACGCTCGCCGTGGCCGCGTTCGTGGCCATCCTGGCGTTCCTGAAGTTGTAGTGCCACGCCAAGTACTGGGCCTCTAGCGCGGCGGCGTGCGGTGTGCAGTTCCTTGTGACCTGACGCCGGACGCGGCCGCGCTGGGACCGCTCCTGCGGGGATCTCCGCAGATGCGCCTGCTCGCAGGGCGGGCTGACCTGCAGTTTCGGGGAAGCTGGAAAAAAGTACGTCCGCGGGCATCCGGATTCAGGCCCTTCCGGCGTGTAGGTGGGTGAAGGCGCGCCTTCACCGCTGAAGACACCTCACGAAGGGAACTGAGCCTGATGGCTTGGCCTGAGATGCCGTGGAAGGCCGGTGCGTACACCGCCCGCCACGGTACGCCGCCGTGGGCGATGTGTGGTCGGAGGTCACCGTGACCGACGAAGCACACTCGCCCGCCTTTGACAGTGATCCGAACAACAGGTTCGCGACTCTGAGACGTCCTCTCATGTCGGCAGCCATGGCGAAATCATCTGACCGGAACTTCGCTGAAGATGCGGTCCAGATCACCATGGAGAGAGTATTCAAACGTTTTCCGAACCTGGGCCTTATCAGTGATAGTCGACTAGTCCAGTACAGTCGGAAGGTTCTGTCAAACGTAATTGTTGACGAATTCAGGAGTAACAGAAAGCTCCCCATCACTCCGGTCCCTCCGGAGACTCTTCCCGAGGGGATTTCATCAATTGGAGTCCCGGAGTCAGTTCTCGTTGCTGAACTCCGGGTCGAGATTTACAAGTTCATCACCGAGTTGCCCAAAGCTCAACGGAAGGTCGTTGACCTCGTTATCTTGAGGGAACTTCCGCTAGAGGAAGCAGCGGAGGAGATGGACGTCGAAGTGGACACTGTCCGGAGGTATCTCGGGGCGGCCCGTCGGCGGTTGGAGAAGGCAATGGTTGCGTCATCCGAGGAGGTGTCAGCATGAGCAGTTGGATGTTCGATGAGGAGCGCGAAGCGTTCGGCCGCCTGGTCCTGCTGGAGCTCTTTGACCAGGCATTGCATGAGGAAAACCGGTTGGGTGAGGTCTCTGACCTCACCCTTAACCTGGGGGGCCGGCCTTCGTGCCGGCCCCCGGCCGGGGCCTGCCTCGTGACGGTTGAAGACCCGTTTCGGGTGCGCGACCTGCTGCGCGACCGGCGTCAACGAAATCGACTGTATGAGCTTTTCAAACTCCTCAACAAGGACACGAAAGGCCAACTGAAGCCCGCCGAGGAAAGACGAGTCGCCGAGATCGCTGAGGCTTTCGGTGATCTAAAAGCTGCTTACGGTTGGTGGCGAAGGGCTGCCGCCAGCGGCGACGAGGACGCGAAAGACTATGTAGAGATCCTTGAAGAGGAGTTGGGGGTGAGTGATGCTCCAGACGATGCGGCTGTATCCAGAAGGTTGTTTCGTGAGCAGTTCACTGTCCCTCAGGTACGACTCATGAGGCGTTTCTGCAGTCGTGAGCGGATCGCGGAAGATGAGCTGAACGATCTATTCGGGGAGATCGAGCAGTTCCTTTCCAACCCAGACCAAGTAGCGGACGGTGGAAGGCGTATTTGAGCGAACCTCATTAGTGACCCCTGAACTCTCTCCTTGAGAGGGAGTGGGTGAGATCTTCAGCGACGCGGCGGCGGCTACCTCTTGACAGAGGTAGCCGCCGCGGCCGTCTCCGTCATCGCTGCCCTGATTGGCTACAACGTCGCCCGTGAGGAGGGCTTGCCGGTCTCCACGGGCGCAGCAGCTTCGTGTAATTCAGCTCCATGACCCACCGCGCTCCTGGGCATGCTGCTCTCCGTGGCCACGTACGGGAGGGCATCGGGCGCTGGTGGGGTCCCGGCAGGCTGTAGGTACGTCTTACGGTCCTTGTGTGTGAGATCCGGACCGGACCTCACACACCCTGCACCGCTTCTCTCCCTCGACGGATGGTGAGCCGCGGCAGGGTCACCGTGGCGGAGGCGGAACGGTCAGATACGGGGCGAGTTGGGCTTCAAGGTCGGCGATGCGTTTGTCCATGAAGCGGTTGTTCTGGCGTGCGCTGGTCAAGCGCTCTTGAACCTGCTGGTTGTCCCGGGTGAGCTGTCGTACGTGTTGCCTCAGGTTGGTGTTCTCGGTGACGATCCGTTGGAGTGAGCCTGCGGGGAGGTCGTGTTCGAGGTCGCGGATCTTGCCGAGGAGTTCTGCGATGCGGGTGCGCTGGGTGCGGATTTCGCGCTGGGCTTGGGCGAGTGCGTCTTCGGCGTTGAGTGCACGTTCTCTCCAGGCGGGCTGGGCGCGGCTGTCGCTGTTGGAGACTCCGGGGTGGGGCCTGCTTGCGCGGGCCTGCTCGATCAGGGATCTGGCCTGCTGGTTTTGGTAGAGGAATGTGCGTGAGACGCAGGCTGTACGCGCAAGGGCTGCGACGGTGACAGGCGTATGGTCGCGGGCTGTGGTCACCAAGGCGGTCTGGAGGCGTTGAAGCATGTCTTGGGTGGCTTGTCGGCGTGCTCGGATGGCTGGGTCGGTGCGGGACGTGTTCATGGCTTCCCTGTGGCATCCAGGTCGGGGGCTTGCAGTGCTGCGAGGTCTCGGGCGCGGAATGCGGTGCTCCAGGTGCGGTGGAAGTAGTCCTGAGGGCGCCGCATGTCGAGGGTGAGGGCCTCATCGAGGATGCCGAGAGCGGCCAGAGCCTGCTCGAGTCCTTTGATGGCCTTGGCGGTGGGTTCGAAAACATCGCGGTGGAGCTCTATCGCCACACGACCGGATGGAAGGCCCGTGCCGTCGGGCAGGGCTACGACACCGGGCTGGCGGGCCTGGCCACCGACTACGGCATCGACGTCGAAGCCTGACGCCCCCTGTCTGGTACGCGAAGCCGTCGACGACCAGGTAAGTGCGGCCGCCGCCGTCGATCTCGCGTGCGAGAGCCGCTGCTGGTGCCCAACCTTCCAGGTGTTTCCGGGCCAGCTGGATCTTGCGCACACGATCTCCCCTTGGGTTTCCGTTCCGCCCCGGTACGTCAGGGAGGTTAGGGTGACCGCGACGCGCACCATGGGGGGTGCCAAGTGAGCAAGGCACGCTGGAGGTGAGCATGGGGCTGCGCCCGACACACCTTGGCTACGCTTACCAGGACCTGCTCACCGCGCTGCGGCTGGTGGACCTGGCGGTGGGACGTGCGAATTCCCTGCTGGTCGACACGAAGATGTTCACCGGGGACCGATTTGATGACATCACGTGCGAGTGGGGCACCGGCAGCCGCGAGCGGCTGCAGATCAAGCACACGGATCATGACCGCGCGTTGTCGCTGGAGAGTTTCACGAAGGACAAGCGAGGCCTACGCCTGGATCTGCTCTTCTCCTCTATGGACCACGACTTCACCTCGGATCCGGGTGCCTCGCATCGCCTCGTGGTGCGCGACATGGAGCCGGAGGATCCCGAGCTGACCCGGGTACTGCGCCCGGTCCACGCGAGCACCGATCCCGGGCCTGCGCTGCACGGCTTGAGCAGCAAACGGTTCCGTTTCGACGCCGCTGCGCTGCGTGCACACGCTCCGTGGAAGGAGATGCTCGCCCAGGTCAGTGATGACCTGCTCAACCGCGCCTGCGCATCCCTGGTCGTCGACACGGATCTTCCGGCGTGTTCGCTCAACATTCGCGAGCCAGGGCCGGCCGAGACGGCCTTGCTGCACCGCATCACCGAAGAACTCGGTGCCGGACGGCCGCCGAACCGGCACCGCACGCCCGAGGAGGTGGCGCTGGCCCTGATCGAGGCGGCCAACTCCTCGAGATCGCACCCAACCGCTACGTCCTCCTGCAAGTCTTCGTCCCCGCCGCGGCCGCGGCGATGGTCTTCCTGCTCGTGTTCGGGCTCGCCGGGGGATGGATCCTCGCCGGCCGGATGCTCGCACCACTCACACAGATCACGGATGCGGCCCGGATAACCGAGAACGGGTCGCTGTCCCACCGGATCCGCTTGGAGGGCCGCCAGGACGAATTCCGTGAACTCTCCGACGCGTTCGACTCGATGCTCGAACAACTCGAGTCCCACGTCGTCGAGCAGCAGCGATTCGCCGCGAACGCCTCCCACGAACTGCGCACCCCGCTGGCGGTCTCGCGGACGCTCCTCGATGTCGCCCGCAAGAACCCCACGCGGGAACAGGACGAACTCATCGAACGCCTGTACGCAGTCAACCAGCGGGCGACCGACCTCACCGAGGCCCTCCTACTGCTCAGCCGCGGCGACCGCGGAAACTTCACCCGCGAGAGCGTCGACCTCTCCCTCATCGCCGAAGAAGCCGCCGAAACGCTGCTTCCCCTCGCCGAACAGCGCCGGATCGCGCTGGACGTCACCGGCGGGCCGGCCCCGACCAGCGGCTCCGCCGAGCTCCTGTTGCGGATGGTGACGAACCTCGTCCAGAACGCCATCGTCCACAACCTCCCCGCCGACGGCACCGTGGCGGTCCACACCGAGGCGCACGGCAACACGAGCGTGCTGCGGGTCGAGAACACGGGTCGCCGACTCCCACCGGAACTGGTACCGACCCTCATCGAACCCTTCCAACGCGGAACAGAACGCGTACGCACCGACGCGCACGCCGGCGTCGGCCTCGGCCTGGCCATCGTGCACAGCATCGTCCGCGCCCACGACGGGACCCTCGACCTCGTCCCCAGCCCCACCGGCGGCCTCCTCGTCACGGTCCGGCTGCCCGTCGCCCAGATGGCGAGCGTCTTCGGCGTGTCCGTCAGCCGCAGCACCGTGCTGCGGACTCGCAGACACAGAGCAACCCGTCGACCTGCGCTGGGCACATCGGCGGGAAACCGCAGGTAGGAGCGATGTACGCGGCTTGACTGTCGTCCGCACCCCGGGCACGCGGCCCCGGCCGTCGCACTGCAAGCCTCGATACGTATCGTCTCGTCGCTCGCGTCCACCGACACCACCATCACATCCGCGACCGACGGGAACAACAGATCCTGCAGCCGGAGCATTGTTTCTTCCACGGCACCGAACTGTCGGCCACACGAGTACCGTCGCTGATCATTTTCAGGCAACTTCCTCGAGACCGTTGCGTCAGCCGTCACTCAACGTGTGCGTTTCACGGAAGTTGAGCTGGAACCATTCGATGTCGACGAAGCCACCGGGCGGCCCCGCGGGCACCTGACGCCCCAGAACATCACCACCGACTCTCACCACCACCAACACGAAACCGAGAGATCGCACCCGCTCCATGCGAACACCCGTCCCTGTGCTCGCAGGTGTGACCGATTGCGTTTGGCCATGCCTCTTCGGAGTCCGGCGACTTTGAGTCACCAACCGCGTCGCATGCGCGACACTCCAAGGTCGCCGGGCACACTGCCGCCGGGCAAACTCGTCCGCACAGCAACAGGAGTGAGATATGTTCAGCAAAATCCGCACCGCCAGGATCACCGCCGCCGCTGCCGCCACCCTCACCGTGAGCCTGGGAGTCGTGGCCGCGCCGTCTGCCTCGGCGGCCGACAACTGCTGGCCCGGAGAGAGCAACCGGTGGTACTGCCACAACGTGCCCGGCTCCCCGGTCTACGGCACGGTCGGCAACAACCACAGCTACCCGGACCCCTCCACCGTGGTCGGCTACATGAACTCCAACCCCAGCTGGTTCTCCTGCAAGGAGGACAACCAGGACTGGGTCGGCGGGCCGCACCCGACCCGTTGGCTGATGACCGTCGCCGACAACGGCCAGCTCGGCTTCATGAAGGACACCGCCATCTACAGCGAGACCGATCCCGTTCCGGACTGCTACCGCTAGATCACCGGTATTGGCACTGATCTCGGTGCGGTACTCGGTGGCGGTCATCAGGTGGCGGCCGGGTCGGAAGTGGGGTGAGATGCCGCTGAACGCGGACAGGAATCTTTGTGCTCCGCCGACCGATCGGAAGCCCTTCATGGCGCGTCCGCGCTGCCGGGTGGGTTGGTGGGAGTTCTCGGCCCGTTTGTTCAGGCCCTTGTGGGAGCGGTGCTCCACCGACGGCATCGCCTCACGGTGAGCGGCGCCGTAGGAGCGGAGCTTTGCCGGTGACGATCACTCGTGACACCGACTGGGCGGCCTTCATCAGCTTCCTGAAGAACCGCTTGGCCGCGGCCTTGTCACGGGGGTTCTGCTCCACCATCAGCCGCCTGCGCGAACTCACCGCTTGGCGGGGGCGTCGGTCGCGAAGGTTCTAGCCGGAAGCCTCAGACCACACAGTCATCTGTGCCGTGTCACCGCGGGTGCATCGTCGGCAGCTGCGGGTCGTCCTTGCGGTCGCGCGGACCAGGAGCCCGGCAACGAGCAGGCCGGTGACAGTGACCGCCTACTTTTCGCCGGGCGTGTGCCGACGCGTGACCCGGCGGCACACCAGGAACGCGATCACGACGACCACCAGGTACAGCGGTACGAGCAGCACCGCGTCACCGGACGCCTGCTCCACCCTCACGCCCGCGTCGCGGTCCTCGCCCTGCAGCATGATGCGGTTCACGGTCAGGACGGTCAGGTGCGTGCCGATCGCCGCCCACAGCGGGGCGTGCCCCACGGCCGCACGGGCGGCGATCAGGGTCAGGCTGAAAACCGTCAGGAGGATGAGGTAGTCGACCGGGTGCTGTCCCTCCGGGGTGATGCCGATGTGGCCCCGCTCGTCACCGGCCAGCCGGGCGATGCCGACCGTCACCAGCGTCGAGGTGCCCGGTACGAGGAGGAAGACCGCCGTGGTGCCGAGCGCCGCCAGTGCGGGCCCGAACCGTCTGCGCAGCGATGTCCACGTGTAGCCGCGCAGCGTTGTCTCCTCGGGCAAGGCTTCAAGCAGGAATGCGACGACGGCGTTGGTGACGAGAAAGCCGACCAGGGTGACGAGATCCAGCTGCTGCCAGACGAGTAACCCCGCGGCCGTGCCCGCGCCCAGGACCAGCGCCGCTGCCGCGGCCGTCACCCCGACGCCGGTGAGGAACGCCCGTAGGCTCGCGCCCGGACTGCCGAAGCCGACCGTCCGGGGGTGTGACAGGCGCAGGACGAACGGCACGGCCACGACGGTGACGAGGGCCGCAGCGATCAGCCGGGCGGCCAAGCCTTTGGCTCCGGCGGCGTTCGCCAGTACGGGTCCGAGTCCGTTGCCGGCACCGAGCGCCACCGCCATGATCAGGCCGCCAGCCAACGCGCGGCCCATGGCCCCGGCGGCCGTGGGCGCGGGTGCGGGTGCGGGGTGTCGTATGTGTAGCTCGGTCATAGCACTCCTGGTGACGGTAGGGCCGCCTCCTATCGACAACCCCCTGTGCTTTCCAGGCTCGCCCGACCACCAGTCAGGGGCGTCGTGCGCGCGGACGACCCCCCTGTACATCCTTCGGCGCAGTGGACGATAGGGGTCGACCGGTCGTTGAGGTGCGGGCGGCGCGGCGTGCCCATGATGTGTTCGGCAAGCGCCCGCCCACGCACCGGGTGCGGTCTGGGAGGGCCACCACAAGCATCTTCCGGTCGAAGTCGATGCGGAGGGCGAGCTGGTCGCTCCGTGGGTCACGTGGTTCATCGACTGCGCGACCAAGGTGGTCACGGGCGCCGCGGGACCGCACATGCTCCCAGCCGGGTCGCGGTGTTGGCTTCGGTTCGGATCGCGATCAGCCGCACCGGGCCGTTCGGGCCGGCCGGAAGGCTGCCGGGCTGGTCCGCGTCGACTGCGGCAGGTGCTTCCTGTGCACCTGCGCGAGGATCTCGATAGCATCGCGATCTACCTGAGCGTCACAGACCGCCGCCTCCAGACCGCTCCCGGCCTCGACGCCGCCACCCCACCAGGACATCCTCTACATCTCGGCCCGCGCCGGGATGGCCCTTGACCTCGCCCACCCGACGGCAGCGCGACGGGACTCGAACGCCTCAAAGCAATTGCGCGACGCTGCGGCGTGGAGCCTTGAGAACCGAGCGGCATCGACCGCGATCTGGCCCCGGCAAGGCGTGCGCCGTACAGCCGCAGCGCCGGATGGCGGCACGCGTGCGTGCAGAAGGGCAACTGAGCAGATCAGTTGGCGCGCGATGCCGGCTCGGGCGCCCGGTTACATGAGATGATCTTGGTGTGGCTGGTGTGTTCACGGTGTCGGAGTCGTCCTGGACAACCCCCGTCCACTGGGCTGAGCCCGCGCAACTTCGGCAAGCTGGTGACCGCGCTGCGTCGTGAAGGTGCAGATCACTGGGCGGTGAGAAGGCCGGTTGTCGACCTTTCGAGTCAGCCGTTACGGCTGGATGACCGTGATTTCCAGTTCGGGGTCGAGGCCGGAATCCTGAGCGATCCTGCGGGCGAACTCGCGTACCCCTTCCAGCTGACGCTCGCCGAAAGAGAAGTCGAGAGCCTCGGTGTAGTAGCTGCGCAGCGTCTCCTTGTCGAACACTTCCCACTGGGCGGCCTGTTCGCATACTTTGTCGACTTCGGTCATCGAGAGGTCCCGGGATTCCAGGAATGCCCGGTGGACTTCGCGCACGATGTGAGGGTTCTGTTCCAGATAGTCCTTGCGGACGGCCCAGGCCGCGAAGACGAAGGGCAGGCCCGTCCACTCCTTCCACATCTCGCCCAGATCGTGGACTTGCAGCCCCAGTTCCTCCGCCTGATAGAGGTGGGCGCGGAGCGCGGAGTCGCCGATGATGACTGCGGCGTCCGCGTCCTGCATCATCGTCGGCAGGTCCGGTGGGCAGGTGAAGTACTCGGGGTGGATCCCTTCCCGTTCCAGCAGGAGCCGGGCCAGTCGTACCGATGAGCGCGAGGTGGAGCCCAGGGCGACCCGGCGTCCGTCCAGTGCGTCCAGCGGGACCTGGCTGACGATCAGGCAGGAGGTGACCGCGCCGTCGCTGCCCACCGCGATGTCCGAAAGCAGTACGAGGTCGTCGGCGTGCTTGAGGTACTCCATGCAGGCGATCGGGCCGATGTCCAGCTTTCCGTCGACCAGCAGACTGCTCAGTCGGTCCGGGGTGTCCTTGGTCAGCTCCAGGTCGAGCAGGGCACCCGTGCGGGCCAGCCCCCAATAGATCGGCAGGCAGTTGAGGAACTGGATGTGCCCGACCCGTGGGCGCTTTCCCTGCTGGTGTGCGACGCGAGCCGCGTGAGAGGTATCCACCTCCGCAGGATAGGTATTCGAAATCTGCCTGCTTCCGGCGGACGGGGCCACCACCACTGCCGCTCGACCTGAACATGCTCCGGTGGTGTCCCACTGGCGGGCTTCGATCTCGGTGAAGAGCAGGACCTGCGTCTCCCGCGCGGTACCGCCGCTGACGACCTGGGCGCGGCCGTGGTGCTTGGTGGACTTCGGTGCCGGGTGGACCTCGGGGGCGGGCATGCGCCAGGCGTTGACGCTGCAGTCCAGGAGGCGGGACAGCGACCCGGCCTGTGACATGTCCGAACCCGGCCAGCGAGGAGACGTGAGTCACACCTCCCCGTGTCACAGGGACGCGGGCCGTCTCGTCTCGGGGGTGAAGACACCGACGAGCACGGAGGAGCACACGATGGACGCGCGACTCAACTACTTCGCCAGCCCGACCGCCGGCAAGGCCCTCAAGTACTTCATGTCGGCAGGCCGGGAGCTCAAGGAATCACCGCTGTCGGCCACCACGCAGGAACTCGTCGCATTGCGGGTGAGCCAGATCAACGGCTGCGCCGTCTGCCTCGACATGCACACCAAGGAGGCTGCCGCCGCGGGCGAGACCTCGGTGCGGCTGAACCTGGTCTCGGCGTGGCGGGAGGCCACGGTCTTCACCGAGGCCGAGCGTGCCGCGCTGGAGCTGGCGGAGCAGGGGACCCGGGTTGCGGACGCGGCCGACGGCGTCAGCGACGAGGTGTGGGCACGGGCCGCCGAGCACTACGACGAAGAGCAGCTCACCACGTTGGTAATCCTGATCTCGTTCATGAACACGGTGAACCGGCTGAACGTCATCACCCGGCAGCCGGCCGGGGACTACAAGGTCGGGCAGTTCCACTGAACCGCCGCCGGCCCCGACCGGGGTCGGCGGTCGTGGGCCGCGGCGCGCGGTCACGGTGCGCGAGCGTTGCCCACCCCGCCCACGAATCAGATGTTCTTCGAAGGATGTCTCGCTGGCGCTGATCCGGCCAGACACACGGACTGCAAGAGGGAGACGGCGTGGACAAGGTCGAGGAGTTCGAGGAGCTGCGGCCTCTGCTGTTCTCGATCGCGTACCGGATTCTGGGCAGCGTGGGTGAGGCGGAGGACGCGGTGCAGGAGACATGGCTGCGCTTCGACTCCTCGCCGACAAGGCCCGTGTCGGTCAAGGCGTTCCTGTCAGCGACAGTAACTCGTATCGCTATCGACGTATTGCGTTCGGCCCGGGTACGGCGGGAGGAGTACGTCGGACCGTGGCTGCCCGAGCCTCTGCTGAGAGATCCGTACGAGGACCCGGCACGCGCGGCGGAGCTGGCCGACTCGGTGTCGATGGCAGCGCTGCTGCTCCTGGAGCGGCTCAGCCCACTGGAGCGGTCGGTATTCGTGCTACGGGAGGTGTTCGCCTTCGGCTTCGACGAGATCGCTTCGACGGTGGGGCGCTCGGAGGCGGCATGCCGTCAGTTACTGGTACGAGCGCGTCGCCACATGAACGAGGGACGGCCCCGTTTCGAGGCAGACCACCGGGAGCGACAGGAACTGGCGAAGCGGTTCTTCGAGGCACTGTCGCAGGGGGACGTGGACGGTCTGCAGAGACTGCTGTCCGCCGATGTCCAGCTCGTCGGGGACGGCGGAGGCAAGGCCCCGCAGCTGGCCAGGGCCGTCATCGGCTCCGAGAACGTAGCCAGGCTGCTCGCCACCGTCTACCCGCTGATGACCCGGGTCGACGTCACGTTCGAGCCGCACGAGGTCAACGGCCAGCCCGGCGCCGTCTTCCGCGACCGGGAGGGCAAGGTCCTCCACATCCTCGCCCTCGACGTGCTCGACGGGCAGATCCAGACCATCCGCTCGGTCATCAACCCCGACAAGCTCGGCCACCTCGGGCCGGTCGCCGACGCCTGGGCCGTCGACCAGGAAGTGAAGCAGACCCGCAAGCGGACGCATTGACCTCAGGACCAGCCTGACAGCACAGGACCGGACGTCGTTCCGGCTCACCACCGCAGGAGTGCGGCCGGACACCCAGATCCACGCCCATGCGCAGAGAGGCCGGGTCGCGTACGAGGAGTGCCGAGATGCCGTAGGGGACGTTGAGGACTTTGTGGGGGAACACGATGCGGACGAATGGCCCGGCCCGGAGTACACGGTGATGCTGTGCCGGGCTTACGGCGCCCTCCCTGAGCAACTCGGCCTCACCCGTGCCCCGGCGCCGCACGTGATTGTCCCCTGGGGCCATGCGGTGATCCGATACGGTCGGCCCGAGACGACCGCGTACCCGAGGGGCTCGTGGGAAGGGATGGAGCCGATGACTACCACAGCCGGTCTGCCAGCTGCCCGAGAATCACTCCACCTCACCCTGCTCGCCGACCCGCAGGGCAGCGCCGGGACCGCTGAACTGGTCGAAGCGGCCGTCGAGCACTATGCGCTGAACTACTCCAAGCACCCGCCACACGTCCTGTTCAACGAAGTACGCGAGGTCCGCCAGCTCCTCACCCCGGTCCTCCAGACCGGCCCTGGAGCCTCGTACGGGGTCGATCTGCAGCGGCAGGTCGGCTGACTCTCGGCATTCCTGGCGAACCTGGCTCTCCACCTGGACGATCTGACCGGAGCCCGTACACACCCGTCCGCGGCGGCAGCCTGGGGTCAACGTACCGGCGATATCCGTCTGGCCGCGTGGGCGTGGGGCGCGCACAGCATGGTCGCCCGCACCACCGGCCGCGGCGCTCTGCCATCGTCAGGTCACCCGGGCCGCACGGGCCGTAGCAGCCGAAGCGGTCGGGCTCGATCGAACATACGATGGTCGTGAGCGCGCTCGGGCAGCTCGTCGTGCCGGACGTCGGAAGCGCGTAGGGCGGAGGAGTATGGCACAGGCCACCGACGCAACGCGGACCGTCATCCTGACAGTGGACGACGACCCGGGAGTCTCCCGCGCCATCGCCCGCGACCTGCGGCGCCACTACGGCGACGGCTACCGGATCGTACGCGCCGAGTCCGGCGAATCCGCGCTGGAGGCGCTGCGCGAGCTGAAGCTGCGCGGCGACCTGGTGGCCGTGATCCTCGCCGACTACCGGATGCCGCAGATGAACGGCATCGAGTTCCTCGAACAGGCCCTCGGCGTGTACCCGGGGGCGCGGCGCGTGCTGCTGACCGCCTACGCCGACACCGACGCTGCCATCGACGCGATCAACGTCGTCGACCTCGACCACTATCTCCTCAAGCCTTGGGACCCGCCCGAGGAGAAGCTCTACCCGGTCCTGGACGATCTCCTCACGGTCTGGCGGTCCAGCGACTACCGGCCGGTACCCACCACCAAGGTGGTCGGGCACCGCTGGTCCGCCCCCTCCTCGCGGGCGCGCGAATTTCTCGCCCGCAACCAGGTGCCGTACCGCTGGTACTCCTCCGACGAACCGGAGGGACAGAGGCTTCTGGCGGCGGCCGGGGCCGACGGCCGACGGCTCCCCCTGGTGATCACGCCGGACGGTACCGCGCTGATCGAGCCGGAGCCGACCGAACTGGCCGCCCACGTGGGGCTCGCGACCACGCCGACCGCCGCGTTCTACGACCTCGTCATCATCGGCGGCGGCCCGGCCGGACTCGGCTCCGCGGTGTACGGGGCCTCCGAGGGGCTGCGGACCGTACTGGTCGAGCGGTCGGCGACCGGCGGACAGGCCGGCCAGAGTTCCCGCATCGAGAACTACCTCGGCTTCCCGGACGGCGTGTCCGGTGCGCAGCTGACCGATCGTGCCCGCCGCCAGGCGAGCCGCTTCGGTGCCGAGATCCTCACTGCTCGCGAGGTCACGGGGCTGGAGGTGAACGGTCCGGCGCGCGTCGTGCGCTTCTCCGACGGCTCAGCGGTCGCCGCGCACAGCGTCATCCTGGCGACCGGCGTGTCGTACCGGCAGCTGGGGGCGCCGGGATGCGACGAGCTGACCGGCTGCGGGGTGTACTACGGCTCGTCCCTCACCGAGGCGTCGTCCTGTGAGGGCCAGGACGTGTATGTCGTCGGCGGCGCGAATTCCGCCGGGCAGGCGGCGGTGTTCCTCGCTCGGGGCGCGAAGTCGGTGACCATGCTGGTGCGCGGGGAGTCCCTGACAGCGTCGATGTCGTACTACCTGATCCAGCAGGTCGACGAGGCCCCGAACATCACCGTGCGGCTCCGGACCGTCGTCGAGGAGGCGCACGGCGAGGAGCACCTGGAACGGCTGATTCTGCGGGATACCGTGACCGGTGCCACCGAAGTCGTCGATGCCCAGTGGATGTTCGTCTTCATCGGTGCCGCCCCGCTGACCGACTGGCTCGGCGGGACCGTGCTGCGCGACGAGAACGGCTTCATCCTCGCCGGACCGGATTTGACGCCGGACGGGCGCCCCCCTGCCGAATGGGCACTGGACCGGCCGCCCTACTACCTGGAGACCAGCGTCCCGGGTGTGTTCGTGGCAGGCGACGCGCGCGCCCGGTCCGCGAAGCGCGTCGCGTCCGCCGTGGGCGAGGGAGCCATGGCCGTGATGCTCGTCCACCGCTTCCTGGAGCAGTCATGAGCGCACAGGTCATGGCCTGCGACCCGCACGAGATCGGCTCGCTCTTCCTCTTCGAGAAGCTTTCCCCGGAGCAGCTCGGACGGCTGTGTTCCGAGGGACGGATGGAACGGTTCGAATCCGGCCCGGTGTACACCGAGGGCGACCCGGCGACCTGCTTCTACGTGATGGTCGAGGGAACCGTCGTACTGTCCCGTCGGGTCGGCGGCGACGATGTGGAGGTCAGCCGGACCTCGCAGCGCGGCGTGTACGCGGGGGCCATGCAGGCATATCTGGGCGACCAGGTCCCGCAGACGTACATCAACTCCATGCGGGTGACCGAACCCACCCGGTTCTTCGTACTGCCCGCACAGTCGTTCGCGGACGTCATGCGGGAGTGGTTCCCGATGCCGACGCACCTGCTGGAGGGGCTCTTCTTCGGCTCCAAGAACACCCAGCGGGCCATTGGCCAGCGGGAACACCTGCTGGCGCTCGGAACGTTGTCCGCGGGACTCACCCACGAGCTCAACAATCCGGCCGCGGCCGCCGTCCGCGCCACCGCGGCGCTGCGTGAGCGGGTCGGCAGGATGCGGAACAAACTGGCGGTCATCGCCCAGGGCCGCTACTCCCGAGTGGCCCTCGCCGAGCTCATCGAGATCCAGGAACGCACCGCCGAACGCGTCGCCAAGGCACCAATGCTGACCCCTCTGGAGGCGTCCGACCGGGAGGACGAGCTCGCCGGCTGGCTGGAGGATCACGGCATCCCGGAGGGCTGGCGGATCGCGCCGGCCTTCGTCCAAGCCGGGCTGGACACTGACTGGCTGGACCAGGTCGCGGCGACCGTGGGCGAAGGAATCCTGCCAGGGGCGATCGGCTGGCTCAACTACACGGTCGAGACCGAGCTGCTGATGGACGAGATCGACGACTCCACCACCCGCATCTCCCGCCTGGTGGACGCGGCCAAGCAGTACGCGCAGCTCGACCGCGCCCCTCACCAGGACGTCGACGTCCACACACTCCTCGACAGCACGCTGCTGATGCTGTCCGGCAAGATCGGCCCTCGGGTGAGGGTGGTCAAGGACTACGACCGCTCCCTCCCCCAAATACCCGCCTACCCGGCGGAACTCAACCAAGTGTGGACCAACCTCATCGACAACGCGGTGGCCGCCATCGGCAGCACGGGCCACAACGGCACCCTGACGGTCCGCACGGCCAGGGAGGACGACCGACTGCTCGTGGAGTTCCGCGACACCGGCCCCGGCGTCCCCGAGGACATCCGCAGCCGCATCTTCGACCCCTTCTTCACCACCAAGTCCGTCGGGGAGGGCACCGGCCTCGGCCTCGACATCTGCTGGCGGATCGTCGTCAACAAACACCACGGCAGCCTCCAGGTCGAGTCCGTACCGGGCGACACACGATTCCAGGTGCTGCTGCCGCTGACCGCCCCCGAGACCGAAACCACAACCATCGAGGAGTCCGTATGACCGACATCGACGGCATCGCCGCGAGCGTCCCGCCCAGCACTACCGGCTGCGCGGACTGCGACGCAGTGGGGGGCTGGTGGTTCCACCTCCGGCGCTGCGCGCAGTGCGGCCACATCGGCTGCTGCGACTCGTCACCGGCCCAGCACGCCACCGCCCACTGGAAGTCCTCTGGGCATCCCGTGGTACAGAGCTTCGAGCCGGGTGAGGAGTGGTACTGG
The DNA here is from genome assembly GCF_044754145.1 of Streptomyces sp. NPDC093149. Lineage (NCBI taxonomy): Bacteria > Bacillati > Actinomycetota > Actinomycetes > Kitasatosporales > Streptomycetaceae > Streptomyces > Streptomyces sp. NPDC093149. The sequence goes on along the minus strand of NZ_JBIVON010000035.1, from coordinate 20,136 downwards.
AACTACGCCACCGACGTCCTGTACGAGTCCGGACCCGAACTGGCCCCGCCGACCAGCCACCCGGCCGCCCAGCCGACCCCGGGACCGGCCGACCGTGTCCCGCAGAACTGGCCGGACCTGCTCCATCCCTGAGAACCAGCGGCGGGATGACCACGAGCAGCCCGGTCTGGAAGGCCTTCAGGCTGATCCATTCCCGTACAGGCCGTGCTCGCCGCAGACGGGCACACCCCACTCGGTGTCGCAGCACCGGGTAGGCGCTGGTCCATGTGGGTCGGGCGAGTCCGTCATCGCCGCCCACCACTGCGAGGTCGGCGGGATGCGCCAGGACGGGGCGGTGCCGCTGGCCACAGCAAATGTCCCCCGAGGTTCTTCGGGGGACACGGTTTCACCCGCCCGGGTTCGCGACGCATGCCGTGGCACCGGTGCCGAGCTTCGGTGGCCGCGCGGCGCGGCGGGGTCGCGCACAGAAGGGGGGCCAGTACTCAGGGCCTGATAGGCGTGTCCTCTGACCGGAGCGCGGCTAGAACAGCCGTCCGGCCCGTACCTCTGTCGACTCTTCGAGGTCCAGCAGGAGTTGTTCGAGTGACCTTTCGATTGATGCCCGGCACCGGGCTCGTTCTCCCAGCGAACGCAGGCGTCCTGCGATTCGGCATGACCGAGCATGCGGCGCAGTGGACGGCGTCAACTCTGGCGGACATCCGCGCCGGCGGGTGGATGTGCGGAGCGCACTGGACCTTCTTCTTCGTTCACTGCGACATCCTGGTCACGGCCTATGCCTGCACGGCTTGTGCCGGTCAGACCATGGGGCACTTGATCGTCGAGCGGACCGAGCGCGTCCCGGACCGGGCCGCCGAAGTTCCGGTCGCCTTCGGCGACTTCGACCTCTTCGGCTACCCCATCCATGAACTGACCGAGGTCCTCGACCCGTCGGACCGCAAACTTCTCCTGTCCGCAGACGTCAACCCTCAGAGCACGCACTACCTGTCCGCCGTACGCCTCGACGCCTGTGAAAGCGACCACCGCTGGGTCGTCAGCTCGGGCTCTGGGTCCGGCGACGGCGCACGATGAAGAGCATGCCCGCGCCCGTGGCCACCGCTGCGGCAGCCGCGCCCGTGATCAGCAGCGTCGAGGAGCCGGTTTCTGCAAGGGTGCCGCCGTTCGTCGTGGTCCCGTCGTCGCCGGCCGTCGACGACCCGCCGGCTGAGCCGCCCGAGACATTGGCCGAGCCGCCCGTCGAGCCGGTCGGCTCCCCACCCGTGACGTCCAGCGTGATGTCGGCCTTGTCGTTGGCCTTGTTGGGGTCGAATGGCCGTGCCTCGGTGCTCAGGGCCACCTGGCCCTTGGAGTTCGCCACCCGCTTGTCGATCTTCAGCTCGAAGGTGTAGGTCTCTTGGCTGCCCTCGTTCAGCGACCGCATGCCGCAGACGTACGCCTTACCCTTGGCCTGGCAGAACTGGCCGCGCTTGACGACCGACGTTCCGGCGGGAGGTGTGATCATGACGCTGACGGACCGTTCCCCCTGTTTGGTCAGGATCCAGGCGGGCCCGGCGTTGATGAACTTCACCTTCATCTTCACCGTGTCACCGACGCTTCCCTTCAGCGCGGCACCCGTCACCTGGTAGTCGGCCGTGTTGACGGAGCTGACGGGCACGTTGACAACTCGTGCGGTCCCCTCGCTCCCGGCCTGTCCCTCGACCAGTTTCACCGCCGGCGCGGTTCCCGCCACCGGCTGGGTGCCGTTCTCGTCCGCTCCGGGGTCGACGTCCCAGACATTCACTCGCAGCTCGTCGTTGAGCGCGCGGTCCAGTGCCTTGACGCGGAGAGGCCTCTCGGGCGTGTAGACGGTGCCCGGCTCCATCACTTGGTCGAACGCACACACCGCGATCCATCTCTCGGGCATCTCGTCGTAGGACCGGACCTGCTGCGTCCGGCAGTTGGAGGGAACCTCCGCGAAGTCGAGTCCTCGGGTGACGCCGTAGGAGACCCACACCTTCTCGGCGGCCTTGGTGCCCTTGTTCGCCACGGTTGCCGACAGATCGAAGCTGCTTCCAGGTTTCACCCCGTTGACCGGCTCGATGCCTCCAATGACCAACTCGGGTGCGGTTTCATCGCCGAAGGCGGCAGGAGCCGCAGCCAGCGCGATCAGGCCGGCAGCGCTGAGGGTGACAGCGACGGCACGGGAGGCGCGACGGTTGTGCGCGGGAATCGGCATTGGAGGGATCCTCTGCTGGGACGCGGGAAAACGGGCGGTGCCTTCCAGGAGAAAAGTTTCCGCTCACTAGACTCCTATCGAACTCGAACGGTTGCGTGGCCGGTGCCTCCTCCGCCTTGCGATCGCATCCACCGGATGCCGTGAGCCCCCGGCCCGATGTCGACACCGACCACCAGCGCGAGTCCGGAAGTGCGCTTCCTCCCCTACCCGGAGGCGATCGCCGAGGTCACCAGCCTGTTCGCCCCCGGCGACAACCGGCGCTGATCGTCAAGTGCCGACGAGATGCCAGAGCGAAGTGACCTCAGCGGCACGGGCGGCGTGGAGGGGATCCGCGGTGTCCCCCGCTCGTGGATGCCGCGGCCGAATGTCGGTCCTGTCCACCATGTGCAGGCCCGCCACCTCGATGTCGGCCAGGAGTTCGCTGCACGTCCTGAGTCCGAGGTGCTCGGCCAGGTCCGACAGGATGAGCCATCCTTCGCCTCCCGGTTCGAGGTGCGCGGTGAGTCCGTCCAGGAAGTCGCGGAGCATGCTGCCGCCCGAGTCGTAGACGCCTTGCTCCACGGCGGAGGTGTCGCTGGGCTCGCCCTTGGAACCGCAATCACACTGGGTGGCGTAGCAGCGCCGGCCCAGGCGGCTACCGCACCCTCCACTGCTGCTGCCAACACCAAGGTGACGGCGATGGCACTGATGACGGGCGGTTCGGCCAGAGGTGGTTCGAGTGTCCAGGTGGCGCGGCCGTCGTGGTCGGTGACGACGACCCCGGCGGCCGGGGCCGGATCTGGCGGCCCTTCCGGCCCTCGCTCACCGGGCGGGCCCGGCGGGCCGGGCACCGGGGCCGCTCCGGGCTGGTGCTCCATCGACCTCGTGCGCCGGTCCAGGTCCCGCAGGACACCGGCGAGCGGGTTGTCGGGCGAGCGCCTGGCGGCAGAGCCACGCAATGCCACGACTCACACCCCTGCCGGGGTGAGCTGGAGAGACACTTCCTCCCCGCCGGCGTCTTCGTACACCTTGACCATGGCGATCTTCAGGCTCTGCGCGATGTCCCGGCACGTCTGGGTCGTCGTGACATCCACACACCACCCCGGGACGAGGGCGGGCACGTCCACGCTGCTGGCCGGTACCAGGACGGCCTCCTGGGAGTCGAGGAACACCGGGGGCCGGGGACGACGCGGCAAGACGGGAGCGGGCCGCGGCTTCTGCCGACGCGTCGTCGAGGATCGACGACTCCTCCGCGACGCGCTCGATCAGCCCGTAGTACGGGTGGAAACCGCCGGCCTCGCCCCGCACTCCGTCCTTGCCGTGGATCACCACCGTGTGGCAAGCGCCAGGCCGTCCTCCGCGACGACGAGCTCGGACGCGAAATCGGCCTCCATCAGCGACCCGACGCGGGCGTAATGGTCCACGGGGAGGATCAGGATCTGCCGCCCGAGCACCGTGAAGTCGACGCCGGTGGCCGCCAGGTCCCGCAAGTGGTCGCCGCTCTGCCCGACAAGGGCGATCTTGGTCGTGAACCCGTGTACCAGGAGCTTCATCGCGTACGTACGCCAACCGGCGTTTCCATCAACCAAGTTGGCCGTCGACATCATTACTGCGGGCTCTGTATAGGCTGGTGCGCGTGGATGTGACGGGGTGTCGTGGGTGTGACCTGCTGACCGGGCGCCGGGAGTTGCCCGGGGGCGTCCTGCACGAGACCGCTGCGTGGGTGGTGAACCACGTCGTCGGTCCGATGAATCTCGGCACCTTGATCGTCGGTCCGCGAGAGCACGTCGTGGCCATCGCCGAGCTCGACGACACAGCGACGGCGGAACTCGGCCCCTTGCTGCGCGATACCGCTCGTGTCGTGGAGACGTTGTGCCGTCCCGAGCAGACCTACGTCTGCATGTGGTCACACGGCCTCGACGCGCGCAAGCACCTGCACATCGCGGTCCAGCCGGTGACCGCTGAGGTGCGGGGCCCGCTACGGCGGGCTGCGCTCCGAGCAACTCCAGGCCCGGAGGCTGGCGGACGGTGACGAGCCGGACATCACGGAGGTCGACTCCAACGCGAATCGGCGGTGACCCGGTCGTGGGCGACGTCGGCGTACCACTGGGAGCCGAAGCCGAAGACCCCGTCGCCGAGCCCTGAGGCTCCTCTTTCGATCGACGCGCGTTCAGGCAGCCTATTCGTGTTCCCCTTGCATCACTGCCCATAGCGCTCACCCAACTTGCCTCGTGAGAGCTGAAGTTGGTATGCCGCTGTGGACGCTACGTGGTAACCGGGCGGGAAGGCTCGGGACGTCGCCCACCACTCTGAATCGGTAGAACGACCACCGTTCAGTCCTGTCCGGAGCAACGTGTCAATCTCTGTCACGTGCTGAGCAAAGGGGCTCTTCGCAGTTGAGGGTGTAGCGCCGATGAATGTAGTGCTGTTGGACGGTTGGATGTGAGGCGTCAGGACGTGCGAGAGTCGTAGTTCTCGCGGTTTGCGAGGACCTCGGCCATGTGCGTCTGCGCCCAGTTTCTGAGCCCACGCGTCATGTGGTGGAGCGAGAGGCCGAGGTCGGTCAGCTCGTAGGAGACGGTGACAGGGACGGTTGGCGTCACGGTACGGGTGAGCAGACCATCGTGCTCCAGCGAGCGTAGCGTCTGGGTCAGCATCTTCTGGCTGACCCCGGCCAGAAGACGAGAGATCTCGGAGTAGCGCATCGCCTTCGGAGCGTCTGCGTGTGTTGCACCGGGCTGGCGGGGGCTGTTGTCGCCGCCCAGCGCACACAAGATCAGGACGACCCACTTGTCCGAGATTCGGTCGAGCAGCTGCCGGCTGGGGCACTCTGCCAGGAACGCGTTGTACTCCACCTTGGCCTGAGCCCTCTTCCGGGCCGCCTTCATCGTCGTCACTGATCGCACCTCTCACCAATGGGTGGGTTACGCACTCCAAAGTGCCCACTTCCCGACAGGAAGTTTCTCTCCAATGCTGATGCAGGAAGACAACAAGCACCACCCCCCAAGTGCACGACGAAAGGCAACAAGATGAGCACGCCCTCCCTCTCTCTTCCCGGCGACACCTGGGCTCTGGGTGACCTGACCGTCACCCGGTTCGGTTACGGCGCCATGCAACTGGCCGGCCCGTGGGTTATGGGGCCGCCCGCCGATCGCGAGGGTGCCCTGGCCGTTCTGCGTGAAGCGGTAGACGTCGGTATCACCCACATCGACACCAGTGACGCTTACGGGCCGCGCGTCACCAACGAGTTGATCCGCGAGGCGCTGCGTCCCTATCCCGAGTCGCTGCACATCGTGACCAAGGTGGGCGCGACCCGCGACGAACAGGGTGGCTGGCCTACGGCCCGGCGGCCCGAAGATCTGCGCCGCCAGGTCCACGACAACCTCAAGTCCCTCGGGCTCGACGGACTCGACCTGGTCAACCTCCGACTCGGCAACGCCGAAGGCCCCCAGCCCGGCTCGCTCGCCGAGGCGTTCGAGACGCTCGTCGAACTCCAGCAGCAGGGCCTGATCCGCCACCTCGGGGTCAGCAACGCCACCGAGGAGCAGGTCACCGAGGCACAGAGCATCGCGCCGATCGTGTGCGTGCAGAACATGTACAACCTCGCCCACCGCCACGACGACAAGCTCATCGACCGGCTCGCCCCCGACGGCGTCGCGTACGTGCCCTTCTTCCCCCTCGGGGGCTTTACCCCGCTTCAGTCCTCGGCGCTCTCGGCGGTCGCCGCTCGATCGGAGGCGACACCGATGTCCGTCGCACTGGCCTGGCTGCTGCAGCGATCACCGAACATCCTGCTCATCCCCGGCACGTCATCGACGGCACACCTGCGCGAGAACATCGCCGGCGCGGGACTCGCCCTGTCTCATGGGGACTTGGCCGAGCTGGACGACATCGGCCGCTGAATGCCCCAGAGCTGAACGGCTCACAAGCCACGACTGAAGCCACCGTTCAAGTTCCGGCCCCGAGCACCCTCGCACGATCGGGGTCGAAGCAGGATGATTCGCCCTCACCTGGATGACTTCAGATCATCAACCGTCAAAAACTCGTGTCACACCGACGGTGGAAGCTCATCCCGCGTCGGTGGCCGGGTAGGCGTCGAGGTCTCCCGAGGACGGGGGTTAGTACGAAGACCAGCGCACGAGCCACTCGGCTGGCGGCACACGATCCTTCACGTCACGATCCGACGCTACCGCTGCATCGGCTGTGGGCACGTGTGGCGGCCACACCAGGCGTGGCGACAAGTACGTCACCGTGATCATTGGCCTGACCGGCAACCGCGACGGCACCGGCCCTGCCCGGCTGCTCGGCATGGTCGAAGGCCGTTCCAAGCAGGCCTTCAAGGCCTGGCTCGCCGAACGGGAAGAGTCCTGGTGCAACCGCGTCGAGGTCGTCGCGATGGACGGTTTCACCGGGTTCAAGACCGTCGCCAGCGAGGAACTGCCCGACGCGGTCGCGGTCATGGACCCATTCCACGTCGTGCGTCTGGCCAGCGACGCACTCGACCGATACCGCCGACGTGTCCAACTGGCCATCCACGGGCACCGCGGACGCAGGAGCGACCCGCTCTATACCGCACGGCGAACCCTCCACACCGGCGCTGACCTGCTCACCGACAGGCAGAAGGACCGACCTGGCTGCGCTGTTTGCGAGCGCCGCTCACATTGAGGTCGAAGCCACGCGGGGGGGGCTCCGCGCACGAGGTCAATTGCGTCAGAGTCACCGTCGAAAAACAATGTGCCTCCCGACCCGGGCTCTGCCAAGCTGATCGGCCATGCCTTCTTACGAACTGTTGCTCATCGGTGGTGGCGCGGGCGTCGGGAAGACGACCGTTGCCTGGGAAGTATCCGCATCCCTGCAGAAGGTGGGGACGGCGCACTGTCTGATTGAGGGGGACTACATGGACCAGATCCATCCCGCCCCTGCCGACGACCCTCACCGCACATCGATCACCGAACGGAACATCGCCGCGGTCTGGTCGAACTACGCTGCTCTTGGCCAGAGTCGACTGATTTATACCAACACGGTGAGTATCCTCGAAGAGCCAATGATCAGGCGTGCCATGGGCGGCAACGGGGTCAGAGTCGCCCATGTCTTGCTCACGGCCAGCGAGACCACCGTGAGACAAAGGCTGGCGCAGAGGGAAATCGGAACACAACTTGCCGCGCACATCGAGCGCAGCCTGCGAATGGCGCGGCATCTGGATGCTAAGGCTCCAGCGCGAACCGTCCGTATCCCGACAGATGGTCTGACCGTGCTGGAGATCGCCGCGCAAGTACTCCGCGCTGCTTCCTGGACAACTGGTCCTGCGACCCTGCCGGACGGCCAGCGCAGGCACGAATGACTACCGTGAGGCCCAAACAGTAAGAGCGCCGTCACCCACGGTGCCCGCTTCACGGAAAGTGAGCCAGAATCGCTATTGCTCGATAAAGCCAGACGAGCCTAAATGCGTTACGACTCGACCGGTGCGGAAGCGCTAGTGGGAGCCAGCCTTTCCCCGGTCGGCAGTTTCAGGTGGAGCCTGTACCCACCGTCGGCTGTGGCCCCGGCAGCGATCGTGCCGCCGAGAAGCTCAGCGCGTTGGCGTAGCCCGGCGAGGCCGTGATGGGCGCTGGGCAGGGGGAGCGCTGGCCGGGTGGGGGCGGTATTGGTGATGGCGGTGTGGATGGCGCTGTCCCTGTGATGGATGCATACCCTCGCCGTGGCGCCGGGGGCGTGTTTACGGACGTTGGTCAGGGCTTCCTGGACGGTCCGGTAGACGGCGCGTTGGACGGGGGGCGGCAGGCCTTCGGGCAGGTCCGTCTCCAGCTCCGCGTCGATGCCGCTGCTTCCGACCAGTTGCTGCAGATCGGCAAGAGAAGGCTGAGGAGTGAGCTCCGTGGGGCGGCTGCCCGAGGCGCGCAGCACGCTGACCATGTGCCGCAGTTCGTCCAGGGTCTGCACGCTGAGCCGTCGGATCGTGGCTGCGGCCTTTTTGGTCTCGGCGTCTTGGCTGCCCACTTGGAGTACTCCGGCCTGCACGGCGATGAGGCTGACCTGGTGGGAGACCACATCGTGCATCTCCCGGGCGAGCTGTGCGCGTTCCTTCGCCAGGACGCTCTGGGCGGTGAGCAGCCGTTCGTGTTCGCGGGCATCGGAGATCTCGACGAGCCGCTGGGACAGTTCGCGTCGGGCCTGTACGAGCTGGCCCAGGAAGACGGGGGCCACTGCAGTGGCCAGGGTGTACGTGAGGTGGACCAGGTTGTGGGTCTGGGCGAGGTCGGCGGCCCTCAGAGACGACCACGGCCACGGCAGGAAGTTGGTGATCGCGTAGGCCAGGGCGCAGCCGGCCAGCAGGACACGGTGGCGGTTGAGTGAGGAGAGCGTGTACAGCGCGGCCATCGTGGCGAGCACCGCGTCGGTGACCAGGGCGGTAGGAAGCGTGAGCACGAAGGTCGTCAGTGGCAGACGGCGGCGCACCGTGAGGGCCAGCGGGGCGAGCAGAGCGCAGGCCATGGCCGCGTGCTCCTCGACGTGGACGTTGACCCATGCGTCTGCCAGCGAGGCCCCGACGAGAGCGGTGTCCAGCAGCGGAGCCGGCGGGCGTCGGAGGTTCATCGCGTGTCCCCGTCTCGCGGTGGAGCGAGGAGACCTGCGCGTTCGGCGATCAGGACCGCCTGGACGCGGGTGCTGACCCGCAGTTTGCTGAATACGGTACTGACGTGGCCTTTGACAGTGCCGGTGCTCAGGTGCATCCGTTCACCGATGTCGGTGTTGGCGAGTCCTTCCGCCATGAGTATGAGGACGGCACGCTCGCGCTCGGTCAGCCGGGCGGCGAGGCGGGCGGCGGGGAGTTCGTGCGTGCCTTTGTCGAGGTAGGCATCCACCACGGTGCGGGTGATCTTGGACGACAGCACGGTCCCGCCGTCTGCCAGGGTTCGCACGAGGTGGGGAAGGTGCTCAGGATCGGTGTCCTTGAGCAGAAATCCGGCGGCACCTGAGCGCAGGGCGGTCGCCACGTACTCGTCGGTGTCGAACGTGGTGAGCATGGCCACTACCGGGGGGTCCGGAATGCGGCGGAGGTTGGCCAGAATGGTGAGCCCGTCCACGTCGGGCATACGGATGTCCAGCAGGACGATGTCAGGGCGGAGTTCCCGCACCGTCGACACAGCCTGGCCGCCGGAAACCGCCGCCACGACCTCGATGTCGTCCACCGTGTTGAGAATGTGTGTGAAGCCCATGCGGATGAGGGCTTCGTCGTCCACTACCAGTACCCGGATCACGTGCGCTCCGCTCGTCGCATGCCGCCATTTGATCCGTACCACGCCGGGAGCCGTCCGTCCGCCGGGTAGATACGTTTCGCGTCAGCCGGGGATGCGGTTCAGCCGGTCGGCCGGTCAACTTCGGCCGGTCGGCAGGGTGCCTTCGGAAAGCCGCCGGGCTGGCTGGGGCGGGTGGTCGGTGAAACCTCAAGGCATGACACAGAACGCATTGTTGATCGAACCGGCACAAGTGCCACGTGAGCTTGAGGCAGATCACTCGTCCAGCGCGAGCATCGCGCCGTCGACGGGCAGAGTGATCGGCATCGATCTGGTCCGCGGGCTCGCGGTCTTCGGGATGTACTCCGCCCATGTCGGCCCCGACGTGACAGTGGGCGGGCCGGTGGGGTTCCTGCTAGAGGTGGCGCGGGGCCGTTCCTCCGCCCTCTTCGCGTTGCTCGCGGGCTTCTCGCTGATCCTTATCACCGGCCGTCCGCATCCGCGGACGGGGCGCTCTGGCCGTCAGGCGGTGGTCAGAATCGTGATCCGTGCCGTCGTCCTGGCAGCGCTCGGCTACGCCCTGACCGCCCTGGACACCCGGGTCGACGTGATCCTCAGCTTCTACGGGTTGCTCTTCCTGATCGCCCTCCCGCTGTGCCGGTTGCGAGCAAGGACGCTCGTGCTCATCGCTGCCGCAAGTGCGCTGATCTCGCCTCAAGTCCTGTACGTGATAAGGAAGTCGATCGAAGAGGGGAACTGGGCCGACGCCATCGCTGCACGGGATCCGCTGGCCTGGATCAGCGGCACGGACGGCTTCGTCGAGTTGCTGTTCACAGGGGAGTATCCGGTTCTCACGTGGATGCCGTTCCTGATCGCCGGTATGGCGGTGGCCCGGCTCGACCTCACGCGCACCGGCATCCGATCCCAGCTGGCTCTGACCGGCGGGGCGCTCGCCGTGCTCGGCTACGGAGGCTCCTGGCTGGCCCTGCGCCTGGTCCCACACGCTCTTTCCGCCGTCGTGGCTGCCACGGATGGCGATTCGGCGTCGTCTGCGTGGTGGTCCGACACCGTGGGTGAACCCGGGGACCGCACGCCGCTCGCCTGGCTCCTGGTGGCCGCGCCGCATAGCCAGACGACCTTCTCCATCCTCGGCAACACGGGCATCGCCCTCGTAGTGGTGGCCGCGTGCCTGACTGTCGCCGACCGGCTGCCACGCCTCACACGCCTGGCCGCACCCATTGCGGCAGTCGGCACCACGGCGCTGACTGCCTACGTCCTGCACATCGTCGCCCTCTGGTTCTTCACCAATGTCTGGCACGTGGCCGCGATCGAGGACGAGACCCTGTCCGCCCTGCCCGTACTCCTCGGCTTCATCGCTGCCGCCGCGCTCCTGGCGACCGTCTGGACCCGTCTGTTCCGGCGTGGCCCCCTGGAGTACCTGCTCCACATCACCACCCGGCCCGCCCAGCACATCAAGTGAGACGGTGGCTGTGCAGGGTCAGGAACTTTGCGGCTCCTCGCGTGTCTCGGGCAGCGACGACCGCGGTGCCATGTCCGTCAACCCCGCCTCCACGCCGTCGAGCCCGCCGTCTCGACCGCTGAAGTACACCCACCCACCACTGATCAGTCGTGCGCAGACCGTACGTGCGGCCACCGATGCCTGGGTCGCATGGCCGGCTGCTGCCATCTCGACGGACTCAGGAACGACCCGACGTCCCGGGCTCCCGGCAAACACGACGTCGCCCGCGGCGCCGGCGACCGGTGGCCCCACCCGGCGCGCCGGCACTGCGCCCGCCCCGGTCTCTCTCGCCCGCCGGCATCCCCCGGCCTGACCGCGCCGCCGCACTGACGCGTGTCCGAGCGCGGCCCTGGGCATCCTGAGCAACAGCGTCGTCGGGGCCCGGGAGCGGGAGACGGCGCTGTACCACTTCGACGAACTCGTTGAGCAGAGATCCGCAGCAGGCGCTGTCCCTCATCGCTGTCGATCTCGCGGATCCGTACTGGCTCTGCCACCGGCACAGTCTTTCGGGAAGAGGAGGCGATCGGGTGCAGAACGGGCGACGTGCCTGCGGGTGCGGTGTCAGGCCAACGCCTCCCGAAGCCAGGCCCTTTCGGCCCGGCTGGTGGCGCGGGCGATGGTGAGCATGCCGCGCCGGTAGGGGTCGTCGGTGTCGTCGGCGCCCAGTTGGCGGGCGCCGAGTGGGGGTGCGGCAAGCCGTCGCCGGACTCTTTCGCGCGGGTCCTCGATGTGTCTGGGGGGGGCGGTTTCGCGCGTTCGGGGGTCAGCCGTCGTCTTCGGGAGGGTGCCGGACCACATGCGCGCCCGCGGTCCGGGAGCCGACGGTGAACCCGGCGGCCACCGCTCCGCGGCGCCGGACTCCGGCCCGCCCGGACGGAGTCGGCCGTCCTGGGCGGGTCGCCCGGTGCCGGTGGCGCCCCGCGGGGCGCCACCGGGGCGTTTCTCCCGTTTCCTGCCGTAGGGGGTACCCGCGGGGGCAGACGGAGCAGGGCGGCGGCCGGAACCGGGGCCAGGAGGGCCGGGGTAAGGCTTGCCTTGCTTTCCGGTCCGGTCACCCTCTACGGTGAAAGTCCTCAGAGGACCTGAGGAGTTTAGGGGTGATCATGACAGACCTTCATGACCTGACGCTGACCGAACAAGCCGCGGCGATCCGCGGCCGCACCGTCTCGCCGACCGAGCTGGTCGACCACCACCTGCGCCGGATCGAGGAGACGAACAGCGACCTGGGCGCCTACCGCACCGTCGACGCGCCCGGCGCCCGGCGGGCCGCCGCTGCCGTCGAGGCCCGGCTGGCCGCCGCAGTCGATGACGACGACGAGGGCCCGCCGCCACTGCTCGGGGTGCCGCTGTCGGTGAAGGACACCTGGCCGGTCGCCGGACTGCCGTTCACGGCAGGCTCGGCGGCCTTCGACGACCGGACGGCCCCGGCCGACGCCGCTGTCGTGGGCACCCTGCGGGCGGCCGGCGCCGTGCTGCTGGGTACCACCACCGCCGCCGAGTTCGGCTGCTCCGCCTATACCGAGACGGTGTTCGCCGCCGCTCGCTGCCCGTACGACCTCACCCGCGGCGCCGGCGGCTCCAGCGGCGGGGCCGCCGCCTCGGTGGCCGCGGGCCTGGCCGCCGGCGCCCTGGGCAGCGACGGCGGCGGTTCGGTCCGGATCCCGGCAGCGGCCTGCGGGGTGGTCGGCCTCAAACCGTCCCGGGGACGGGTGACACCCGCCCCCGGGACGGACGCGTTGGGGCTGGCCACCGCCGGACCGCTGGCCAGGACGGTGGCGGACGCCGCTCTGCTGCTGGACGTCATGGCCGTCAGTACCCCGGGCGATGCCGCCGCCCTGCCCGCCCCACCCCACGGCTACTTCCGGGCCTGCGCAGAACGGGAACCCGGCCCCCTGAGAATCGGGGTGCTGCCGCCGACCGCCGGTCAGCACCCCGAGGCCGCACTTGCCTGCCGCCGCACCGCCGAACTGCTTGCCGGACTCGGCCACCATGTGGAGGAGGCCCTGCCGTACGACCCCGTCGAGTACCTGGCGGACTTCACCGTGCTGTGGAGCGTGCTGGCCGCCGCGGTGCCGGTGCCCCCCGAGCGGGAGGAACGTCTGCTGCCGCTCACCCGTTGGCTGCGGGCCCGGGGTGGCGAGCACGGCGCGGTACGGCTGTACGCGGCGATGGCGTCGCTGTTCACCCATGCCCGCGCCCTCTGCCACCGCTACGCCGGGTTTGACGCCGTGCTGAGCCCGACCACAGACCAACCGCCGCTGCCGGTCGGTTCATTGGTCGACCCCGACGATCCGGAGCGCACCTATCTCCGGATGCTCGCCCACACCCCGCGCACACCGCTGGCGAACATCACCGGGCAGCCGTCGATCAGCCTGCCGCTGCACCGGACGCCGGACGGTCTGCCGGTCGGTGTGATGCTGACCGGCAGGCTCCACCGGGAGGACGTCCTGCTCTCCCTCGGCGCCCAACTGGAACGGGCCCGGCCCTGGCCGCACCACGCCGCCCGTCCGGTGACGAAGCGGCCTGAGCGGAGGGCGCGATGAAGCGCGGCCAGCTGGTCTTCCTGACCGGCACCCACGTCGTCAACGACCTGTACCAGGGCGCGGTCCCGGCACTGCTGCCCTTCCTGATGGCCGAACGGCACTACAGCTACACCGCCGTCTCCGGCATAGCACTGGCGGCCAGCGGACTGTCCAGCGTGGTCCAACCACTGTTCGGCCTGCTGGTGGACCGCCGCCACCGCGGCTGGCTCATCCCGGTCGGCTTCCTCACCGCTGCGGGCGGGCTCACCTGCGCGGGACTGGCCGACAGCTACCTGATCACCTGGCTCTGCGTCGCCCTGGCCGGGATCGGTATCGCCGCCTACCACCCGCCCGCCACCAATCAGGCCCGGGCCGCGGGCGGACAGTCCCAGCGGGCGATGAGCCTGTTCTCGGTCGGCGGAACGCTGGGAGCCTCGCTGGCGCCCGCACTGGTCACCCTCGTGGTCGGCTCGTTCGGCCTCACAGGCAGTTGGCTGCTGGCCGTACCCGCCCTGGTGGCGGCAACTCTCTGGGCCGCGCAGGGCCCCTGGCTGCGGCGCCGGGGACACACACCGGCGGTCCCGCCGGCCGTGCGGGGCGCGGTGGTGAGCGGGCACCGGGACGACTGGCGGGCATTCGGACGCCTGGCCGCGGCCACCGTCGGCTGGTCGGTGCCGTATGTGACGGTCACCTCGATGCTCGCCCTGCACATCCAGCGCGATCTGCACGCCTCGGCGGGCGTGGGCGCCACGGCGCTCACCCTCCTTACCCTTGCCGGGGCGGTCGGCACCCTGCTCGGGGGCTGGCTGGGCGACCGGCACGGACGACTCGCACCGATCCGCGCCGGCTACCTGCTGGCCGTCCCCGCACTGGCGGCGGTGGCGTTCGCCCCGTCCGCGGGCATGGCCGTGGCGGGCGCGGTGCTGTTCGGACTGACCATGTTCCTGCCGTTCGCCCCCCAGGTGACGCTGGCTCAGGACTACCTGCCCACCCGGCCCGGCACCGCCAGCGGGCTGACCCTGGGGCTCGCCATGTCGGTGGGCGGACTGGCCGCGCCGGCGCTCGGACGACTGGCCGACGCGTACGGACTGCGCACGGTGCTCGCGCTGTTGGTCGGCGTGCTGCTGGTCGCGCTCACCTGCGCGCTCCGCCTGCGCGACCGGGTGCTGCCGGTGCCGGTGCCGACGGCGACACCGGAGTCGATACCGCTGCCCGAGCCGGCCCGAAAGCCGTCGAGCTGAAGGAGGGCCCCGTCCCCGGCTGTACGCGAGCCGGACAGCTCCGCGGTCCGGCAGGCCCACGACCAAACAGATCCACGGTCCTGGGCGGACCCCGGGGGCACGGTCCCGGGGCCTGTAGGGTCGTCCCATGACTGTTCGACCGGTACGCCATCGCTCGCTGGTCGAGGAGGCCGTCGCCGAGCTCCGCCGACTGATCGGCACCGGCGAGTGGCCGGTCGGCTCCAAGCTCCCCGGTGAGGTGGAGCTGAGCCGGCTGCTCGGCGTCGGCCGGACCACCTCGCGCGAGGCGGTCCGGGTGCTGATCGCCGACGGCCAGCTGCGCGCCCGGCACGGCTCGGGCACCTATGTCGCCGCGACCGCCCCCGTCTCGGAGTTCGACCGGGAACTGCGCCGCTCGGCGGTCTTCGACGTGTATGAGGTCCGCGCGGCGCTGGAGGTGGAAGCGGGCCGACTGGCCGCGCGGCGACGCACACCGGAGGACGTGACTGCGTTGCGGGAAGCGCTGGCCACCCGCGACGCGGCCGCCGACCTGGCCGCACTCGTCGAGGCAGATCTGGGCCTGCACCGCCGGGTGGTGCTGGCAGCGCGCAACCCTGTGCTCGTCCGGCTCTTCGACTCGTTCATCGACGCCCTGCGCGAGGCGGCCGCACATCTGCTGGCCGACACCGACCTGCACGGTAGCGAGGAGCAGCACGCGATCGACCACGCGCACCATGTACTGGTCGAGGCGATCGTCGCCGGGGACCCGGACGCCGCCGTCGAGGCGACCCGCAGCAATCTGGACCGTACCCTGGACATGCTGCGCGCCGGTGGCGTCGAACCACGTTGAACGCGGCTCGACGGCGACCGGCACTCCGGCCCACGCGCGGCCGCCAGGTCAGCTGTCCGTACTTGCGGGCCAGGAACCGGATCTGCCGATCGCGCCGATGCTGTGACGCGACATTCTCGAAGCCGGCCGCCCGACGCAGATACCCGGGCAAGAACGCCTACTCCACTGCGCTCAGGCCGCTGCGACCGCGTGACACCGAGCACGATCCGGGGCGGACCGCCACCGATCTCGCGGTGATGCTCGCCGACGGTGGTGAGGCGATAGCGGATCTGGCCGTGCTGCGGGACCAGGGGGAGGCATTCGGACCGGTCGCCTCCACACCTACCGCTTGGCGGTTGCTCGCAACCTATGCAGCCAGTGCCTCTGACCCGCGGGTCGCGGGTGCGCGCGGCGGGCGCGGGGCAGGAGCGACCAGCGGGCGTAAGGGGAGAGGAGCAGGGCGTGCTCGGGGTGGCGCTTCACGGTCCGGGTGAGGTGGCGCTCAATGCGGCCGCGAGTTCGTCCCGCTCGGACAGCACCTGGTAGATGACCAGAGTGACTTGAAGGCGACCTGCAGATCGAGGAGGGCCGCGCACCGAGGTCAGGTACCGCGCTTCCGCGTCCATGAACGGGCGTGGCTGCTGACCGCAGACCCCCGTGCCCTGCAGCCTGGGCGGCCGCTCAGCGAGACTGGAGTGATTTGGGCCTCCGGTTCCGCCTGCACGAGCCAAGGCGGGGCGATCATGCAGGCGGCGGGGCGTTGCCGCGTTGACCGAGGGCTGGTGAAGATATTTACTCGTCCCACCCGTCCCAGGGGTCGTTCGGGTCGGTGATGCGTCCGGCCGCGGTGGTGTCGGTGTAAGTACACAGGGCCGGTTGGGTGTCAGGGAGGCCGCGCTCACGCAGGGCGAGTTCGAACTTCTCGCCGTAGTGCTTCCAGGGCCCATTCTCCGCGAGGACTCGCAGGATGCGCTGCTGGCCAGCGCCAAGCTCGGTGAACGAGGTGAGTGTGTGGTCGACGGCGTCGGGAAAGGCGGCGAGGACCACGGGGCGTGCGAGGCCGGCGATCTGACGGTTGGGCGTGCCCCCGAAGGCGTCGGTGATTCCGGCGAGCACGGTGTCGGGGGCGTGGGGGATCAGCGTGATGAGGGTGCGGGCGGTGTACCCGTGGAGGTTCCCCTCGTTGAATTCCGTCCCCGGCGCCGGTACCTGGCCGGCGGCGGCCTCCGTGAGCACAGCGATGATCTGCTCGACCAGCTTGCCGTCGTCGTTGAGGCCGGCGTCTGCGGCGTGAACGTCGGTCGTGAGGCGGGCGAGCGCGGTGGCGGCTGCCCAGCGCAGCAGCGGGTGCGGGTTGTCGAGCCACGGGCGAAGGTCGCGTGCGAGAGCGTGGTCGCAGACGAGCCCCACGGCCACGAGAGCCGTCGCCGCGGTGCGGGAGTCGGGCTCGTGCTCCAGGCGCGCGAGCAGGAGAGGGGCAATCCAGCGGCCTTCCTCAGGGAACCAGGCGAGCAGGTAGGCGGTGCGTGTACGGACCTCGGGGTCCGGGTCGTCGAGGAGACAAGTCAGGCTGGGGAGTTCGGCTCGGACGGCGTCGTAGGAAGCCAAGCCGCCTGCGCGGGAGTCGATGAATCCTCCCTCCGCGCAGTACGTGCGTCCCTCCTCCAGACGGCTGCGTCTGTCGGGGTCCTGTTCGGTGGCGAGTTCCTCGTCGTACCAGGCCAGGAACTGCTCCTGCGAGTTCTCGGCAGCGACTGCCCGCCAGGCGACGGTGTCGATGCCGTGGGGGAGGGTGTATTCGTCGTGCCAGTCGACGGCCAGGCGCGTGAGCAGCCACAGTGTGCCGACGCGGGCGGTCCGGGGGCCGGCCACGGCGATCCGGGCCAGGAACGGTACCGCGTGCGGAGAGGCCGAGTAGCGGGTGCCCTGATGGAAGATGTTCGAAAAGAGCTTGCTCAACGCCGCCTTGCGGGCAACTTCGTCGTCGCCACACACGCTGCGCAGCTGGCCCGGGACGTCCTGGGCGCTCCCGTAAGCATGGAACAGGCCCGCCCAATTCACCTCGTCGACGCCAGCCAGGCAGTCTTCACCCTGTTCCTTGATCATGCACGGGACTGTGTCACGAACCTCTGACAACACCTCACGTCAGCGAGGAGCTGTAGCTATGTCCGCGACTATGTGCGCTCCTCCTGGTGCTCGTCCTGACCGGTCCCGGCTGGCTGGATGGTGGTGGGTACCGCCGGGGCGGTGAGTGTCCTGTCCTGGGGCGTGTCTCGGAAGTGCTCCGAGAACGGCTTCCGGAGCAGGTTTCTGGGTTTGACTGCCCTGGACGGGGTGCTGGCAGGCGGCATGTGACGGCGCGAAAGATCTGATCATTTAGCTCGATCGGGGCTGATAGGCGCGATTGACCGAAGGGGCAGGCCGACGGCGTGGATGATCTCGGCAGAGGTGCCTTCCGCCCGGAGTCACGTTTCAGTGCCGGGCGTCTTTGCAGATCCTGGAGGATCCATGCGTCACCCTGTCTCCCGCCTGCGCATGCGGGCTTTGGCCGTCGGGCTCGCGCTGGCGGCGTCCGCGCTCGTGCCCTATGGCTCCGCCAGCGCGGCCGATCAGTACGAGTGGGACGCTCTGGGCGACTCGTACACCGCCGGCGGCTTCGTCGGCGACCCGCAGCCCCCGCTGGGTGACGCGTCACGGGACGGCTGCGACCGCACTTCCGACGCCTACCCCGGCGTCGTCGAGCGGGAGCTCGCCGAGTTCCCGCCGGGCAAGCCCGTCCACCTGACCAACGTCAGCTGCGGCAACGCCACCATCGCCGACATCGCCAAGGACAAGCAGACACCGATCAGCCCGGTCCAGCCTCCTGCCGGCGGCTGGCCCGCGGTGGACCCGCAGATCGAGCGGGCCGGCCTGGACGACCAGACCGACATCGTCACCATCGGCGTCGGCGGCAACAGCCTGCCCTTCGGCGGCATGCTTCTGAAGTGCCTCGAACAGGGCACGGTCGGCAAGTCCTGCCGCGAGTACTACACCAATCCCCCCGAGGGCGAGGAGAACATCCAGGACAAGCTCGCCCGGGTCCAGGACGAGTACATCGAGATGCTGGCCCAGGTACACCAGGCCGCGCCCAACGCCAAGGTGATCACGGTCGGCTACCCGGCCGTCCTGCCCGAGGACGCCAGTACCTGCAACCGCGCGTCCCTTACCGAACTCGGCACGATCACCCACGCCGACGTCGACTGGCTCCGTGACGACGTCCTCAAGCAGCTGAACGCCACGATCAAGCGGGTCACGGACTTCTTCGGCGACCGCTACGTCGATGTCTACTCCTCCAGCGTGGGCCACGACGCCTGCCAGCCTGCGGGCACCAAGTGGGTCGAGGGCATCTGCGGGGACGCCGCGGACTACTGGCCCACCAAGCTCCCCGGCACCCTGCTGAACTGCGGTCTCATCGGCAAGCGCGTCACCCTGGTCCACCCCAACGCCGCAGGACACGCAAACACGGCCGCCCACGTCGAACGAGCCATCCGCATCGCCCTCCTCGAACGCTGACCGCCAGGCTGAAAACCCAGCAGCAGAGCCCCGGCACCCCGGGCGCAAGCACGGCCCGGGGTGCCCGGGGCCGGCGAGCCCGGTTGGACGCGCTCGCGGTGACCGGCACTTCCCGGCCGCTCACCGAGCAGCTCAGCGCGCGGGGCACCCCGGAGCGGACAGGCCGCCCATGCCGGGTGGCGAAGTACCTTCAACCCCGCAAACAGACCGAGGTGCTGGGGCGTGAGCATGGATCCGGCTGTGGGCTTCCGGCCCTGCTCGACGGCCAGGTGCAGCTTGGTGGTGAACCCGCCGCGCGAGCGTCCCAGTTCGTGATCACCAGGTTCGGTGGACACCCCCCAGGCGGTTCCTTCCGCAGGTCGCCCTGCTTCCGGGCCCGGCCGCGTGCTGATGAGCCCGGCACACTGTGGAATCGACGCTCAGGTCCCACACGATCGCACCCCCCGCATCGGCCAGGGACTGGAGGTGGGTGAGGATCCGGTGCCAGGTGCCATTGCGCTGCCATCGGCGGAACATGTCGTAGATCCGTCCCCACGGTCCATACTCGACGGGCACGTCCCGCCACGGCACACCGGTCCGGAACCGTATACCGTCGATCAGCTGGCGCCGGGGCCAGACGGGCGGGCGCCCTGCCTTCATCCCCTTCGGCAACAACGGTTCCAACACCGCCCACTGCTCGTCCGTGAGATCTCCCCGCCCCGTGACCGTGATCATTCATCGCTCAAGGTCCACTTTCAGTACACGCCCTAACTTGATCTTTAACCTGTGCGGCGTGGTCGTGGGGTCGTTGACTTCTTCTGTCTCATGCCTGACTTGCCGATGGTATGCACGTCGTGGCGTGGGGTGGGTCGGGTGTTCTTGCGGCCCGGCGGCCGTCCGGGTCCGGGGTGGGAAGGTTTCGGTGCTGCGGCGGGACAGGTCGCCTGCGGGCGGAGGTGCCGAAAAGCGCGGCGGACTCGGGCGGGAGTCAGTTTGTCGGGCGGGCTTGGTTTCTCCCACGGCCGCCGGAGGTCGGCCGCCTGCGGGCGGGCCAGACGCAGCTGGGTGAAGACGGCGAGGATCAGCCAG
>NZ_JBIVON010000034.1:0-39814 GCF_044754145.1 Streptomyces sp. NPDC093149 | reverse complement strand
TGCCCACTACTCCCAGCAACCCACTCGCTGATGACCGCGCGGGGACACCCATCCACCGTCGCCGTCGCCACCGCCACCACGTCGTCAATGTGGTGCATCAGTGGCGCACCGGCCTGCTCGCCCGTGACCATGTCCCACACCGACACAGTCTCGCACCCGCCCACGATTGCAAGGGGCCAACTGTCGATTACGATCGCCGCCACCTTGCCGACGCGATGGGTGTGGGATCCGAGCACCTGCTCGCCCGTGCCCAGGTCCCATACCCGCCCATTGTTTGTGATTGCGAGTGGCCAGCCATCAACGACTGCCGTCGCCAACTCATGCACCGGACCGTCACGGCCGGTCAGGGGCTCGCCGACCAACTGACCCGTGTCCAGGTCCCACACGCGCACCGTCTCGTCGTCGCTGCCGGTGACAGCGACCGGGCGGCTCTTGACCACAGCCGTCGCCACCACGTTCACCTTGCCATCGTGACCAGTCAGAACGTTCTGGAAACGGGACTCTGTCTGGGGCCCAGTGGCCCACTCCACCCCCCACCGAGCGGCGGGCTCGCCCTCCACCGGCACGTCAGTGATCCGCGCCGACAGTACCCGGTCCCCGTACCGGGCGGCGTCCAGCGCCAGCAACTGCCTTCGCACCGTCGCACCGGCATCGCGGTGCAGGGGCGCCGACTCCCGGTACACCGCCGTCGCCAACCGCGCCGCAGGTCCCGAAGCCGCGGTCGCCAACTCCAGCACCTGGTCCGGATTCGCCTTCACGAGGAACTGGGGATCCGTCAACTGCCCATCCACATCAGCAGACCCAGAGCCCACACCATCAATACGCAGATCATCAGACATAACCCACATGCAAGCATGCCTCACCCACACACCAAGCCCGTAAAACCCCCAACCACGCGATTACGTAGCCGACTACGCAGTGCTCAGCGCCGAAACATGAGCAGCCTGCACGAACGCACCCTTGCCAGGCTCATAGGCGGCACCCACCCACGCCAATCCGTGCGACTTCTTACTCTCACTGGTTCGAACCTCGGGCCCCGGGCGCCTGGCGGCACCGATAGAAGCGACTGAGACGAGCAGTTCACGTCCTGATCACCACGACCAGAGCCGCCGTCAGCCGTAACTCACGGGGCGAGATGGGGCCGACCGGATTCGAACCGGCGTCCTCCCACATGCGGTGAAGGCGCGACAACCACTGCGCTACAAGCCCCATCCCGCTCTTGATCATACGAGCCGCCTGCACTCCGCCGCTCTTGAATTGCCGAAGCCGACGACCAATCACTCAGCGTGACAGCACCACAAAAGTTGAGCCAGAACCCGTTCTCATGGACAGAGCCACCCTGCTGCACCCGACGACCATCACCAGGACCACGAGCAGCATCACCGTGACGACGGCCGCCGCACACCCGTGCTGCAGCCCGCCGCACACCACGGCGAGCAGCACGACCAGGAGCAGCGGGAAACCGTCGTGCGAGGAGCACCGATCGCCTGTGCCTGCCGGCGCTTTTCGTGAAGCAAATTCGCTGCAATCTTGGGCACTTCTTTCCGAGGAGCCGGTGGCCTTCATGCGTGGTTCCCTTCACAGAAGGGTGATTTCCTGAAACGCTCCTCGCCGAGGGCAGGTCCCAGTCGAGGCGCCGGTCCACAGCCGGTCAGCGGCCAACGCGGGCATGAGGGGGAGGGCGATGGATCTGCAGATCCGCATCGAGGGTGGGCCGGCCGACGAGTACGTCGCGCTGGCCGACTGGCTGAACGGCAATCGTGATTTCCGCGGCCGGGTCCGCCAGGAGCTTGGCCCGCCCATGGACGGGACGCTGGGCGGGGAATGGGTCGATATGCTCACGGTCGCCGTCGGCTCCGGCGGGCTCGGTGTCGCCCTGACCAACTCGTTGAACAAATGGCTGGAGACCCGGCGCGCCGGCCTCGTCGCCAAGGTGACCGTCACCTCGAAACGCCGCACCGTGAAACTACGTGCCCGTGACGCCAACGCCGAGGCGGTGGAACTGCTCGGCAAGATGCTGCGCGACGCCGATGAGCGGTGAGCCCGTCATCCCGCCCGGCTCACGGGCGGTCTTGATCGGCGTTCCCCGCTACGAGAATGACGCCAGGTACCAGTCGTACACCGCCGTCGGCAACAGCGTCGAGGGCATGTACCAGTTGCTGGTCGAATCGGGTCTGTGCGGTTGGCGCGAGAAACAGGTTGAGAAAATCGTCAATCCCGCCAACGCCGGTCAGCTCATGGGTCGGCTGCGCCAGCTGGCGGCTGAGACCACCGGGGTGCTGCTGCTGTACTTCGTCGGCCACGGCCAGCCCAGCGAGCACACCGGCGAGCTGTGCCTGGCCATCGCCGACACCGACCACGCCAACCCCGACGCCACCGGCCTGGAGTACGCCAAGATCAAGAGGACGCTGCACAGCGGCACACCGGCCGTCACCAGGATCGCGATCCTGGACTGCTGCTACTCCGGGCGGGTCATCGGGCTCGGCGCCGACGACGACGGTACGCAACTAGCGGACCTCAGTGACTGCGCGGGCGTCTACACCCTCACCGCTGCCGACGAGCGCGCCCACGTACCGCCGGACGGCGAGGGTCACCTGCGTACCGCTTTCACCGGCGAGTTGCTGGACCTGCTGACCCGTGACGGCGTCCCCGGCGGCCCGGATGGCTTGGCACTCGGGGCGATCTTCCCGCACCTACGGCACCGGCTGGCGGCCAAAGGGCTGCCTCGTCCCAACCAGCGCAGTGACGACACCGCGGCCGCGTTCGTCTTCGCCTACAACCATGCGACACCACCACCCGGCCGGCCTTCTAGGGAGGCGGACCCGGCGACGAGCGCTAGCACGGTAGGTGGGGCAGTGTCGCGCCAGGACGCTGGCGTCTCGGCTCTCAGCAGCGAGCGGGTTGGCGAGCGCGGGGTCGCCCCACTGACAGGGCGCCGCTCGGCCGGTACCCGAACGCCAACCGGCCCACGTGTCCGTCGACGGATCCTGACCGCTGTGCTGACAGCAGCCGTCGTGCTGATCGCGGCCGCGGGCTGGGTGATGTGGCCCCAGGTGCAGGGCATCCTAGGCGTCGCCCTGCCTGGCCTCACTCCCGCCGGGCAGATGACCGCGCCCACCGGCGTGGACACGGCGGTGTTCAGCCACGACGGCCACACCCTGGCCACAGCGGGTGTCGACGGCACGGTGCTGCTGTGGAACCCCGCCAGCCACCAGCGGGTCGGCCAGCCTATAGGCCCCATCGCCGCCAACTCTCGCCTGGGCATCGCATTCACCGCCGATGACCGCGCCCTGAGAACCGTCAGACGCGATCACGAGGAGTCTGTCACCGCCAAACTATGGGACACCACCAGCGGTCGGCAGACCCGAACGTCCACCGGCATCACTAAAAAGGACGCCGATTACGAGCTGACGACCGACGGTAGCAACGTGGCGCTGGGCCCCGACGGTCGCACCCTGGTGATCGCCCGGTTCTTGGGCAACGTCCCCGGCATCGTCTGGGGTCTCGATAGTGGCCGGAAAACCGTTCTGGAGGCGGACCCTGGTGGAGGTTCTGCGGTCACTTTCAGCCCCGACGGCCGCACTACCGCGTTCGGGAGCGACAGCCACGTTACGGTGGCGGACACGTCCAGCGGACACACGATCGCATCCATTGACCGCAAACTTGGAATGGGCGTCTACATCGAACGCATTGCGCTGAGCCCTGACAACCGGACCCTCGCCGTCGCCCTCGGCGATAACACCGTGCAGTTGTGGGACATCGCCTCCGGCGAGCAGACCGGCTCCACGCTCACCGGCCTCACCAAGTCGGCGATCGCCCTCGTGTTCAGCCCCGACGGCCATGCCCTGGCCGCAGCCGGTGGCGACGGCACGGCGGTGGTGTGGGACACCGCCAGCCAACGACGGTTCGGTGACCCGCTCACCGGCGTCAACGCGATCGCCTTCAGCCCCGACGACCAGACCCTCGTCACTGGGAGCCTCGACCACACCATCCGGCTATGGACCCTGCCACCTAGATAGACCAGCGACACATCGACAGGTGACCACTGACCACAGCGACTGCGCTCCGCGACCCGGCCGCAGCACCTGCCGAACCCGAGACACCGCCCTGCTGCACCCGACGACCACCACCAGGACGACGAGCAGCACCACCGTGACGACGGCCGTCGCCCACCCGTGCTGCAATCCGCTGCACACCACGGTGAGCAGCACGACCAGGAGCAGCGGCACCCCGCCGCCGCAGGCCCTCGCCTCACACCTCACACTCTCACCCGCACCTCGCCCACCTGGGGAAACGGGCTGTGTGCCATACAGGAGCAACCAGGAACGGCGCTCTACAGGACGGTGCCGTGCAGGGCGCGGCGGTCCCCGGACATCGCATAACGGCGGGCGGCGAGGCCGTGTTCGAGGGGCTCGCCGATCTGGTCGCACAGCAGCGCCAGGACGTCGGCGGCCCCGGTGTCGGAGAGGTAGGCCGGCGCGACTTCGAGCATCAGCTCCCCGATCGCGTGGGTGCTGGCGGCGAGGTCGTCGACGACGCGGCGCAGGGCGGCGACGGCCGGGTCCGGCCGGGGATCGGCGGGCGGCGGGGGCAGGGCGGTGCGGATGTCACAAACGGCCTGGCGGACCACGGCGCGCGCCGTGGCCTCATCGAGGGCCTGGAGGCCGCTGCGGGCGAGCGCGGCGAGTCAGCTCCGCGACGTCGCCGCTGCGGCTGGAGACGTCGATCAGGGCGCGCTGGGACAGGCCGTAGTCGAGCGCGGCCGCGGCGGCCGGGTCGCTGTCTCGCGTGCGAGACGCATCGGTGTGGGCGGCGACGGCGCCGTGGATCGCGGCGAGGGAGCGGGCGACGTCCGGGAGCCGGTACGCCTGGGCGTGGCTGATGCCGAACTCCGCCTGGCAGTACGACTCCCAGCTGCTGTGCCTGAGGGGGGAGCCAGACGCGGGCGGCGTGCGTGTCGCGGATCCGGGCGGCGAGCACCGCCACGGAGCGCCGGACGTCGTCCATAGCCTCGTGCAGCCCGGCCGTCATCTCCGGGCCTGGGCCGCGGTGAGCGGCGGCCGCGCCGGTTCGGCACCGTGCTCCTGGTCCTCGGTGTGCTGGCCCACGACTCCATCGTCCTCCTGGCCGGCGGACCCCACCAGGGCATCCGGAAGCGCGGTGCGCGAGCTCCCCTCACAGGCTCACAGCCTCACAGATCACCCCGCCCACCTGGGGAATCGGCCTGTGAGCCTTATAGACCTCACAGCGTGACACCGTGGGGTGCACGGGTCTGTCACGCCGATCCGCGAAGGGGGGCACGGGTCCCGCCCACAATGCTAGTGCCGGGTGGCGGGGATCGAGCGGGAGCCGGCGGAGGTGCGGATACCCAAGACGGCGCTGGACGCCTTCGTCGCGGCGCTGAGTATGTGCACGGTGGCGATGCGGACCTGGCCCGACGGCATCGAGTGGATGTACCCGGTGGGCACGTGGGACGAGGCGCACCTCGAGGTGGCGCTCATGCCCGGCGGCAAGGAGGTGTGGCTGCGGATGCGGGAGCCGGAGGAGTCCGCGTGGTGTCCGTAGTCGCGGACCAGACGCCGGTGCAATATCAGGATCCCGTAGGTCTGCTCGACCCTCCATCGCTTCGGCTGCGGGACGAACCCCTTGTCCTGCGGGTTACGTTCAACAATCTCAACGTCGATGCCCATGCGGGTGCCGTGAACGACGACCTGGTTCTTGAAGCCCTGGTCGACCAGCGCCTTGCGGACGGTGTCGCCGGTGTGTTCCGCGACTTGGTCCAGCAGGGCGATGCCCGCGGCGTTGTCGTGCGTGCCGGCGGCGAGGACGATGACGGCGATGCCCAGGCCCAGAACGTCCACGGCCAGTGCCCGCTCGCGGCCCGGCACCCGTTTCGCCGGGTCTCGGCCGATTGTGGAGGCGGGGACCCCGGCGTCAGCGTGGACACTCTGGGTGTCAAGGACCACCAGGGTCGGGTCCTCTAATAATCGACGGGCCTTCTCACAGACCTGGCAGCGCAGGAGTTCATGGAAGACCTGGTCGGTCCCGTCGTCGCGCCACACGGCGAAGTAGTAGTACGTCGCGCTCTTCGGCGGCAGACGTGCGGGAGGTAGGCCCACTGGCAGCCGGTCCAGCCCTGGTAGAGGATCGCGTTCACGATTTCCCGCATTGCGTAGGCGCCCTGGTGGCCGCTGACCGAACGGTGCCGGTCCTTCCACGCCGTGATCACCGGATCGATCAACGACCACTACTCGTCCGATAAGTCGCTCGGGTACGGCTTACGTTCAAAAGTCCCAGGTCGGCGCGGAGGCGCAGGCGCTGACGCTGGAAGAGGCACAGCGCATGGTTGCCGCCTTCCCGAAGGCATGGGTCAGCCCTGACGACCCGTACTGGCCCGAGTCCGACGATGAGATCCAGCGCGTGATCGCGGCAGGGGGCCCGCGGGTGTCGGTTCTGCTCCCTGTCACGCTCTACCTTGAGAGCCAGCCAGTCGGGTCGACCGAGGAGGCGTTCTTCGGCGTGATCGGTTCCGGGACAGCCTCGATCGACTGGGACTTCTTCAGCTGGCCAGCCGTTCCGGAACTCGGCTTGGAGATCCGGAACAAGGACGCGCATGTCCAGATCGCCATCAACAGCCGGGACGTGTACCGCGACGCGCCCGCCACGGATCACACGGTCTTCATTCACTTCCGGGAAGGTGACGTGGCGCGTGCCGAATGGCTGGCCCAGCAGGTAGGGCTGCAGCCAATCGGGCCGGTGGAGTGCGGCTGGTAGCTGCCGGTGGCGCTCTGGGCCTGGAGGTCGTGTGGGTTCGTTCGGCTACTGCTTTCTGGTGAAGCTGCCGGGGCCGACCTCCGTGATGACGTCGAGCTTGACGAGGCGTTTCAGCTTGGCGGGGGTCTTCTCGATGTTCTTCGCCAGGAGTTCGTGGTCGAGGGCTCCGCAGACATCACGGGCCCGGAGTGGGACAGCGGCCTCATTGAAGACGGCAAGGATGCGGGGGTGGTCCGGGTGCTCGGGCGTCTCCGGCGGGAAGGTCCCTGCCGGGAGGCGGCCAGCGAGCGCTGTGGCGGTTTTGCGGTGATCGCGAGGTGTTGGGTCTCCGCCTCCCGCAGTCGGCCCTGCAGTTCCTCGATCTGCGTGCGAAGGCCGCCGGCCAGGGCCTGGGCGGCGTTCTCCTGGAAGAGACTCCCGCGGCCGCCGGGCCGGCCTCCTGCTCGACGCGCTCCCTCAGTGATCAGCCGGGTGATCCCCCGCATCACGGGCAACGTCAGGTCCGGCGCGAAGACGAAGTCCTCGGTCTCCTCCTCGAGACTGTCCATGCCGGTCCAAGGCCCTGGAGCACGGAGAAAGACTGCCCCCGCACCCTGGGCACGGGTGCGGGGGCGCGTGTGTGCGAGGACGCCGTCAGACTGGCTAAGGGCTGTCCCGTAACCCCCGGCGGGCGCGCGACGACAGCTACGGCACCTCGCTGCGTTGTCGGAACATCCGCATACATCCAGTATGCGGACGTCTCTCCGCCTTGCGATGCACCGCATCCGACGCCGCGCGCTGCTCCACCACGGACTACGGGACAGCCGTTGGTGGCGCGATGGGGCAAACGTTGCCGGGACTAGCTGCCTGCGGCCCTGCGCCGTCGCATCCACCACGTCAGCGCGCCGCCCGTGACTGCGAGCGCCGCAGCCACAGCGGCGATCACGCCGATGGGGGTGCTGTTGCCGGTGTCGGCGAGGTTGCCGTCGGGGTCCTTCGCCGGCGGAGTCGTCTTGTCGCCGCCGTGCGTTGACGGGTCGGGTGCCGGGGTCGACGGGGTGTCGGTCGGCTTCGGGCCGTCCGAACCCGTCGGGGTCGGCGTCGGCCTCGGGTCCTCCGGGCTGGTGGGCTGGTCGGCGGTGGACCCGCCGAGGTAGGCGGTCTGACTGTCCTGGTAGGTCACCTCGGCCCGTACGGATGTCTTGGTGGTCTTGTCCAAGCCGCGATGCTGCGTGTTGAACTGGGTGCGGGTGATGTTCTTCTTCGGCGCCTTGGAGAAGTCGACCCCGCCCATGGAAAGGATCCATACCTTGCCGTCGTAGACGCGCTCGAACTTGTAGTCGCCGTTCTTGAACGAGTCGACGTACTTGTCGTAGACGGTTTTCTTGTCCCAGTCCTTGTTCTCGGCCCTGAGTGGCCACCGCTTGACGTCGTTGCTGTTGATGATCTTACGGAAGTCGGTGGGGCTGACCGCGTCCTGGCGCCGGATGTACTCGGCAGCCACCCTCGAAGAGTAGACGCGGCGCAGATCGGCGTAGGACTTGTCGTCGTTGACGCGGCGCTCGAGCTCCGGCTGGATCGTCGTGAGGATCAGGGTCTCTGCCTGTTTGGTCTGTGCGTCGGTGAGCTTGCAGGCGTTGGGCGGCACATCGGGACCGGTCGGGACCTCCATGTTGACCTTGAGCGGGGCGTCCAGGATGTAGATGCCGCCGTCCTGCTCCCGGATCTTCGCAGGCTTAGGTGTGATCCACTGGCGGATGATGGGCAGGCACGGCATGCCTTCCGGGGTGCGGGGGGCCGCCTGCCAGAAGCGTTCCCCGCGCTCGTACTTGTCGGGGTTCATCGCGTCCGCGTAGTCGTGCTTGAGGGTCAGGTCGGCCTCCAGCAGGACGCGCCCGGCGTCGGTCTTGGCGAACTCCTTGTCCATGATCACGTCGGGGCGGATCGGGTTGAGGTTGACCCAGAACTTGTCCGGGGTCAGGGCGAGCCAGGTGAAGAAGGCGTCAGAGGCGAGCTGGAGCTTGGCGTCACCGCCGTATCCGGGGTTCTCGTCCGGATCCTTGACGTAGTCGGCCCTCATCGAATAATCGAGACCCTTGCCCTTGACGGGGGTACCGACGTAGTTGATCTCCAAGGTGGAGAAGTCGATGCCGCCCGGCCCGCGGCCGAAGTAGCCGCCGCGGTTGTTCTGGTTGTACATCGCCTGAATCCGGCGCGCTTCCTCGACCGTCTTCCCCGACCGCAGGGCCTGGTCGATGAGAGGTCCCCGGCCGCCCTTGAGCGGATCGGGGTTGAACCGCTTGTCGTAATTGGTGAAGACGTTCGGCTTCTGGGTGCGCTCGATGGCGTTCGACCGGCGCTCGTTGACCCCGGCCTGGGTGCGGTTGGTACCCCGGTCCTGCTTGAGGTCGTCGTCGAACTGCTTGATCTTGTTCTTTGTCGAATCCTCGGTCTTGGCGCCGGTCAGGTACCGGAACGTCGACTTCGGCCTTTCCTTGGCGATCTGCCGGTCGGCTATGAGCTGGTCGTTCTCGATCTTGCCGTTGGACTTCATCTCAACCTTGCGCTCGGTGCGCCGGTTGTGTGCGTCCACGACGCGGGTGCGCTTCTCGCCGGTCTCAGGGTCGGTGTACTCGATCGGGTCCTGGCACCACCAGTCGGGACCGATCATGTTGTACTTCTTGACCATGCGGGCCTCGAACGCTTCACCCCGGGGCGGGTTGCCGTGGTTTCCGATGTAGCGCACATCGAGGTAGCGCTTGAAGTCCTGGTAGCCCTTGGGGTTGTTGTACTGGTTGTTGTAGCGGGCGTAGATCTCCATGACCTTGTCCGCCGGGTTCTTCGTCCTGTTGTACTTGCGTTGCCACTTGCGGTAGTTCTTCCCCGCAGCCGCGCGCTGGGCCTCGGTCGGCGGCAGCACCCCGTCATACGCCTTGGCGGGGTTGTCGTAGGTGTAGTTCTCGTCGTTCGGCCACGCGTCGTACGGAAGGCTGTCCGGCGGCCCGGAGTTGGCCGGGGTGGAAGGGAACTTGTTCTTGAGGAACTTCTCGTCGCACCGCACCGGCTTGACGTTGGGCGCCTTCGCGGCCTCCGCCCGGTCGAGATCGGGCAGGCCGGTAAGGGTCACGGCTGCCGCGGCGGTGAAGGCGAGCGCAAGGCGCGCCCACGCGCGCCGGCGGCGCGCAGGTCGATGTTTCTGGTTGCTCACTGGCTTCTCCCCCTGAGAACACGGCGCCGTGGGTTGCGAGG
Source organism: Streptomyces sp. NPDC093149 (assembly GCF_044754145.1). Taxonomy (NCBI): domain Bacteria; kingdom Bacillati; phylum Actinomycetota; class Actinomycetes; order Kitasatosporales; family Streptomycetaceae; genus Streptomyces; species Streptomyces sp. NPDC093149. The sequence goes on along the minus strand of NZ_JBIVON010000034.1, from coordinate 29,812 downwards.
TCAACTGCTCTGGTTGCGCCGCCTGTTGTCCACACTAGGGGGGAAGCCGGTCGAGGACTTCGGAGTTAGGAGGGCATGTCCGCGCCAACTCGCGGTTCTTTTGCGGATCGTTACGGTCAGAACTCGTCGAACTCGCCGATCCAGGTGTCTTCCAGGTCTCCGGTGGTCTCTCGGGTGTGCCGGACGCGGAACACGGACAATGTGCGGCCGTTGCGAAGGAGTGGGGTGACGCGCTGGAGGGCGAGCCGCGTAAGACCTTCCCAGGAGAAGGACCCGGGGTCGGCGTCGAGGTCGATGCCCCGTCGTTCAAGGGCACCCGAGGCGATACCGAACGCGCCGATGACGTCTTGCGGGGTGCCTTCGCGGTCCCAGTCCTCTTCTCCGCTCCATCCTGCGGCGAACAGGCGTGTCCCGTCCGGGTGGTAGATCACGTGGGTGCCGTAGGCCACGTTGTGGTCGATCCTCGCCGAGCCGATGATGACTGCTCCGGGGAAGCGCTCGGCCAGCTCGTCCGCCTGTTCCGCGAGAGGGAGGGTCCCCCCGGTGGACACCAGGGCGGGATCATTGATCTCGCTCACCGTTCCCCAGCATCCGACGCCGACCAGGTCGAGGTCCGCGCGAGTGGCGAAGGGAAGCCGCTCGGTCGCCTCGACCCGGTCAACTTCCTCCACCACCGTGTCGATGGTGCCGAGAGCAGCGGCGAACTCCCTTGCCCGTGCCGGGTCATGAGCGGGCAGCACCCCTCCATCGGTGAGGAAGGGCCGCTCGACAAGGGTCAGCCTGAACTCTCCGTGCTGCGTGACGCCCTGCTCCGGCGGGCACTCCCAGAAGTCGTTGTCCGTCATCGGATTACCTCCGTGGCTGTCAGGAAGGCTCACGGCGCGAGCCGTGAGAATCCCCTCCCCCGAGACGGGGAGAGCGTCAAGGGCGCCACGATAGCGAGGGTCCTCGACAGACATCGAGGCGGGGAGTGCGGGACGATCCGGCGACCTCCCTTGGCGCCACGCGCCTCGGCGTACTCGTCGGCGACCTCCGCACCGTCGGCTCGGGCACACCGCGGGTGTACGCGTCTGCCTCGGCACATCTCCCGATGAGCCCCGCGTCGGCCCAGTGCCCCGCCCTCATTCGCCGCGGCGACCGGCCCGCTGTCGGTTCATGAACAGCAGTTGATTCCCGGCCTGCTGGGCCGGCTCGAGCCGGGAATGCTGCTGATGGGCCTTGACCCCGGAACTTGAACACGTCTATGCGGCTCGGGTCAGGGTAGTTGATGTGGAGTGGAAGGTGTTCTCGTAAGCGATCGGGGATCGCTGGGGGGGCGGCGTCGCGGGGCTGCGACCTGCGGGAAATGCGCGAGCTGGGGTCCTGCCCGCCGAGCGGGAGGTCTTCTTCCGGTTAGCAGCCTGGTCGACCTTCTCCGGGATGACGGCCTTGATGCCGCGTCTGCGCAGGTGGGCTCGGTTGCCGCGGGACGAATAGGCCTTGTCGCCCGCGACGGCGTCGGGCCGGGTACGCCGGGTACGGGGGCGGCCAACGGGCCCGTGAACCCGGATCTTCTTCAGGACGGGGATGAGCTGCGGGCTGTCGGCAGCCTGGCCGACGGTCAGGACGAACGCCACCGGGCGACACTTACGGTCGGCGGCGAGGTGAACCTTGCTGGTCTGCCCGCCTCGCGAACGCCCGAGAGGGGGCGGCCTTGAGTCGGAGCTTTCGTCGGCACCGGACGTGAGACACCCGGGTATCCCCTGCTCAGCTCGCTCATCCGGAGGCTCCTGGCTGTCATCTGGCGCGCGTCACCACGGCATCGCCGGGCCGGGCCGCTGGACCCCGGTACGGACGATCCGGCCCCGACCGGGCCGTCCAGGGCGGGAACGGATGTCCCGTCTCAAGGAAGTTTGACCAGCGCTGACGGTAAGGCTGGACGCAGCCCAGTACCTCCTCGGTCACCCACCCTCGGCCTGACGACTTCTCAATCGCGCCTGGCGGGCGCCGTGGCCCAGCATCGGGATCGGGCGCTGCCCGGTCGCGTCATGCCCGGGTGAGCACGATCTTCTTACCGCCGGCCCGTCCGGTAACCACCCGGGCGAACGCAGCCGGTCCCTCACTCAGCGGCAGGAGTTCCGGTGCGAGTTTCAAGGTTCCCGCGGCGACCTGCTCCGCCAGCTGGACAAGCTGCGCAGCGTTGGGCTCGACGTAGAGGTCCCAACTCGTGATACCTCGTTCCTCCGGAGGCGCGTCCGAGGTCAGGGAGCACAGTCGGCCGCCGTCCCGCACCAAAGGCAGGGCGGCGTCCGCCGTGCTGGTGGCGATGATGAGGGCGGCGTCGAACCCGCCGCGTACCTTGGCCGACCAGTTCGGGTCGTGGTAGTCGACGACCTCCATCGCCCCCAGACCCAGCAGTCGCTCTGCGGCGGCAGCAGACGCGGTGGCGGTCACCTCGATGCCCTTGGCCGCGGCGAGCTGGATGGCCAGGGCTCCGGTGGCCCCGCCTCCGTTGGTGATCAGGAGCCGCTGTCCTCGGCTGAGGTCCAGCTTCTCCAGGGCCTGCAACGCGGTGAGTCCGTTGACCGGCAGCGCCGCCGCGTGCACGGCGTCTAGCCCGGGTGGACACGCTGCCGCGTGATCCGCGTTGATCAGAACTCGTTCGGCCCAGAAGCCGCTTCCCCCGGGCAGCGGGGCCTCGTGTGCGAGCACCCGGTCGCCTGCGGCGAACTCGCTGACACCCGCTCCCACGGCCAGCACCTTGCCCGCGCCCTCCACTCCCAGCGCCGCTGGGGGGCGCAGCCCCACGTCCCAGCCGGCGCCGTTTAGCAGTTCGTCCCACGGGCCGACCCCGGCCGCCTCAACCGCCACCAGGATCTGACCGGGCCCGGGAGATGACGGTTCGGGCAACTCCAGCAGGGCGACTTCCTTCTTGGTCCCGGACACTCCGCACGCCTTCACAGCAGATCTTTGTCCTCTCACTCAGTCGGGCCGACCAGGACGTACAGGCCGGAAACCCAAAGCAGGCACCAGTGTCAACCTCGAGATCCCCCACAGAGGTCGCTCGCGGTCTCAGCCACATTGGTGTCGAACCTATGCAGCCAGTGACCCGGAAATGTGACCCATTTGAAGAGTGACAAACTGGGCCAATCGCGGGATAGATCTGTACCTGGACCTTGGGTCGGGTCGGGGCGTATGTCATCGTGCTCGAGCAGCGAAAGTGCCGCTCACGCTGCGGCAGCAGCGGCTCCAAGCGGTCCCACAGCTCATCCGGCACGATCCACAGCGACGTCCCCACACCGAACCGAACGCTCAACTCACGCCTCAGACGCGGCGAACCCGACGCCGGTGCATGGGAAGCACCCAGCCACGGGTATCCGCCGCTACGCCCGAGGCAGCGAAGAACAACACCAGCAGAACAGCTGGTACAGCGAGATAGCGGCTCGTGATCCCTCGCCTACGCGCCGACCCCACACCGACGTCGCCGTGATCATGACAATTGCCGCACCTCGCATCTATACCCTTCCATAGCCCACGGCCCTCCTGACCGGCCGGACAGTCCCCACCCCACCCACCAAACCCGCCAGCAGGCGCCAGAAAGGCGTTGTCACGTTGGCGGGGCGTGAGTGCCTGTTGGCGCGTCAGGGTGCAGTGGGCCCGGGGGCCCGGCTTGGTTCAGGCCGCGGTGAGCAGGGTGGCGGTGTGGTGATCCGGCCCCAGATCGCGAAGCGTTGATCATTTCGGTGCCGCTGCTGGACACCGTCGCCAACCTGGCAGAAACCGTTGTCACCAGCGACGCGATGCACACCCAGCGCGAGCACGCCGACTACCTCCTCCGCCGGGGCGCCCACTACATCGTGATCGTCAAGGGCAATCGGAAGAAGCTGCGCCAGCAGCTGAAGTCCTTTCCCTAGTAGGACATCCCGCTTCAGGGACGCACCTGGGCATCGGCCACGGCTGCTCGGAGACCCGCCGGATCAAGGTCGCTACCGTGAACAGCCTCCCCTTCCCCGGGGCCCGCCAGGCTGTCCAGATCAAACGCCGGCGCGCCGACCGCAAGACCGGCAAGACCACCGTCAAGACGGTCTACGCCGTCACCAGCCTGACCGCCGAGCAGGCCACCACGGCCCAGCTCGCCGAACTCGTCCGCGACCACTGGAAGACCGAGGCCCTGCACCATATCCGCGACACCACCTTCGACGAGGACGCCTCACAGCTGCGGACAGGCAACGCGCCCCGCGCGATGGCCACCTGGCGCAACCTCGCCATCGAAGCCCCCCGGACGGTCGGAGTGGAGAATGTTGCGGCGGGCCTCCGCCGCAACGCCCGCTACCCTTGCCGCGCCCTCGCACTCCTCGGCCTCGGTGATCACGAACCGGACGTCATGCGACTACGCCGAAGTCCTGCCCCCGCACCAGGTTTCTCTTCGGGGTCCGACGTTGGCAGGGCGAGCACCGGATCACGGGTCCGGACGTCTGTGACGCCGTGGACTGGGCGCACTCACGGAATTGTCCTCGCTATCGATATCGCACGGCTTCTCGACGTATAGAGACGTGGCTAACGCTTGTAGCGGGCGTGCCCTATGTGCCACACGTAGGAGGCTGCGATGCCATCCATGGTGCGAGCGTGATCCGCGAGCGAGCCCTTGCTGTTGATGGCGAGCTCGGTGATCCGAAGGCGTGCGGTGGAGGCTTGGTCTTCACACATGCGGGAGGCCAGGCGGAACGCCCCTTCGAGGTCGCACTCACGGTGTCGGATCAGCAGTGTTGGCAGGCTCAGAGGAGTCGGGCCACCGCGACTTGTCTCCTTCGCGTACGAGGCAAGGTCGTTGATCCACCCGGCAAGGTTGGCAACGGCTTCCTCAAGTTCCCGCACTGCTGCCGAGGCTCGCTGGTCGTCGGTAAGTTCGTACCTGAGCGCGATTTCTGCGGTCGCCATAACGGTCCGGACGAAGACTGTGTGTGGGCGCATCGCGCAATAATTGCTCAGGGTGACCTGGTCGGGCCTGCCGAGGTGATGAGCTTCCCAGAGGATGCCGAAGAGGTTGTCTCTCAGGTGTGTGGTGAGCCGTAGGTACTGCGTGGGCGTGGCCCGTTCTTGGAGCCGGCCGAGGATGTCTCGTAGGGCGGCGGTGTAGGCACTGTCCTCGTCCTTCGGCTCGTCGTATCCGTTGAGGAGGTGGACGCATTGACTGATGTGGTGGACCAGGCGGGTGGTGTCGCGGGCTCCTTCGGCCTCGCCGTGTGTGTCGTCGAAGGCGGTGAGCCACAGGAAGAGATCAGCGCAGAGGAAGATGCCGTCCCGGTCGGCGGTTGGAAGGAGGCGAGCTACCCCCTGGGCCGTGATGTTGCAGAGGGTCTTTTGCTCGCTCGGTGAGCGGAGCAGAGGGAAGGTGCGGAGCCAGTCGGCGGTCTGCTGCTCGATGGCATTGGCATGAGGGCTGGTTACGAACGGGCCGGGGAAGGAACCTCCGAGGTCCGGCATGGGCAGGGTACGCGCGTCCGAGCTGCGGGTGTGGCTCATACGGCTGTCCCCGCGACGGCCCGCTGCCTGGTTTCGGCGACCATACGAGGGTCCGACGGGTGCACGGTGAGCAACCCGACCGGTTCCACGATGGCGCCGGGAACGGGCCGCAGCCGCCATCGGGAGGCGATGAACGCCGTGATGACGATCGACTCCGTCCAGGCGAACGCGTCGCCGATGCACATGCGCTTTCCCGCCCCGAAGGGGATGAAGGCTCCTCTCGGCGGCTGGGGGCGCTCCGGCAGCCAGCGGTCGGGGTCGAAGCGCAGCGGATCGGGGTACAGGGCCGGGTCCCGGTGCAGTGCGTAGGGGCTCCACAGCACCTGCTCCCCCGCAGGCAGACCGACCTGCCCAAGGCGCACGGGCCTGGTGGCCTGTCGGGTCACCAGCCAGCCGGCGTGGTGCAGGCGCAGGGTCTCACTGACCAGTCGCCGGGTGAAGGCGAGTTGAGGGACGTGCTCGGCGGTGATCGGGCCCTCTCCGACCACGGAATCGACCTCCTCATGCAGCCTGCGCTCCAGCTCGGGGTCGCGGCCCAGCTCGTGGAACAGCCAGGCCAGCATGACTCCGGTCGTCTCGGACCCCGCGGCCAGCAACCCGATGATCTCCGACAGGATCTCGTTGTCGGGCAGTGGCGCACCGGTTTCGTCCCGGGCCTCCAGGAGCAGCGTCACGAGGTCGTCGTGGGCGCCGGGGTTCGCCCGGCGCTCCGCGATGATGTCCGCCACCTCGCTGCGCAGCAGGATGCGGGCGGACTTGAGCCGCCGGTTGCTGCGGGTGGGCAGCCGTTCCAGCGAGGACACGGGAACCATGGTGCGCCAGATGGCGGCCGTGAAGACCGTGTCGACGGCGTCGAGGATCGCGCGCGCCCGCTCCTGCTCCGCGCGGAAGGAGCACAGCACCGACATGGCCACGTCCTGGGCCATGAGCCCCATTTCGGTCTTCAGGTCGAGCAGTTCCCCCTCACGCCAGCCTCCGATGGACGGCTCCACCGTTTCCCGCATGGTGGTGACGTACCCGCTGATCTGCTCACGGTGGAAGGCGGGCTGGAGCAGACGGCGCCGACGCAGGTGGGGCCCGCTTTCCGCGACCGGCAGGGCCGACTGGCCGAAGAGCTTCAGCTTCTCGCCCAGCAACCCCTTGGAGAAGGAGCTCGACTTGCTGGTGAGCATCTCGTGGATCAGCTCGTGCGAGTTGACCACGGTCACCTTCTTGGGACCGACCGACATACGGACGATCGGCCCGTAGGTGCGCAGGCGTTCGACGAACTCCAGGCGGTCTCTGAGCAGCGGTGCAACGTGTCCGATGATCGGCAGCCGCCCCGGAGCGGTCGGCGGAACGTCCACGTCGGCAGTCACATCTATGTCGGGAGTCACGCGTCCGTCCTTTCCACATCTGCCGTTGTACATGCGGCTGGGCGACGTGTCCGCAGCAACTCCCGCGCGGCGAGCACCTCCGCTTCGATCACTGCGGTGGGCGCATACAGGGTTTTGTCGTGCCAAAGTGCGGGGTGCTGGAGCCCGGAGTCCGAGGCGGCGCGCAGATACGTTTCGGCAAGGTCAAGTGCCCGGGTGAGCTGCGGCTGCGGTGTGAGGTTGTCGGCACTCAGCAGCACTTTGACGGCGTATGCGGTCTCTTCGACGGTGCTGCCCCACACGCCCCAGGAGCCGTCGGCGCGCTGAGTGTCGGTGGCCCACGCGGCGGCCTTCCGGACGGCCCTGGTCGCGTGATGACCGCCGTGCCGTGCGAGCGCGGTGACGGTGCGCGCGGTCGCGTAGTAGGGGGAGGCATGCCACTTGTCGATCCAGTTCCCTTCGGGTTGCTGCTGGTCGGTCAGCCATTCGCACAGCTTCGCCGCTCGCGGTCCGTACGTGTGCTCTGCCGTCGGGCAGCGCCGCAGGTGGCTCACGAGGGCCTGGAGGGCGTGGGCGTTCGCGGTGATCGATCCGGTGTCCTCGCCGATGTAGCAGTCGTAGTGGCTGCCGTTGTGGAACAGGTCCAGCGGTGCCGGGTCGTACGGCAGGCCGACGAGTGAGGCGACCAGCACCGCCATGGCGGTGTCGTCGGCATCGGTCATGAGGCCGGGCGCACCGCGCACGCCTTGAGGATCGTAGATCTCCTCGGCCCACCCGCGGACAGTGGGAAGAGCGTCAGCGGGCAGATGGGCGCGAGCCAGCGCGGCGGCGACCCATAGCCGTTCGACCACGCAGAGGGGCGCGGCCTCGGGGAACAGGCCGCCGTAGCGCTGCGCCACTGCAGTGAGTTCGTCGACGGCCTGAGCAGTAGCGGCAGGTGACTGCGTTGCCCGTGCTGCGGTGGCGGCCGGCGAGCTGCCCAACAGACCTTCGACGTCAGGGACGAGAGACGACGGTATGTGGCTGTCCATGCCTTCGAACGTGTGGTGAAACTTGACGGGCAGGCTGCCCGCCGACTCGTACCGCCTGGCCACGGAAGCGGGTGTCGCCGCGTGGAAGCCGCCTGGAACCGGCAGCCGGGGGCCACCGAAACCGGGCATGTCCCCGCCGGTCACCAGGGAGTCCAGCTTCCCGTTGATCTTGGCGACCAGGCTGGGTACGAGTATTTCCGCTGCAGCCGTGTCCGGCCACGGGCCCGCAGATGGCAGTGATCGCAGTACGTCGAGGCCTCTGTCAACCGCGGCCGTGAGCCGGCCGGTGACCTCTGCGGACGGGGTTCCCCTTCGCAGGACAGCCAGTGCGGCCTCCACCCCGCTGAGTGTCGGCAGAAGCCGGTAGGGCAGCGGCCCCTCCCCCCAACTTCCGTCGGGCGCCTGCTGTTCCAGCAGGTACCTGATCCGCCGTGGCTCCTCGGGCAGCCACGGCGCCGCCGAGAGGACGCGGGCTGTCTCGTACAGGGAGGGACGGACGCTTCCCCATCTGTCTTGGTTGACCCTGGCCACCAGGTCGGTGGCTCGTTCGGCGTAGGATGTGCCGACGGGCGTGCTGATGCTCATGGGGCGACTTCCTCCTCGGGGTTCCGGTCGGCGGAGTGCGGCGATGCCTTATGTCTGCCTGGCCGTTGCGTCCAGGGCGAGTCTGCGCAGGGCGGCTGTGGCACTTCCGGGGAAGGGAGCGTTGTCCAGGGCGGCGAGGGCGGCGACCCGTCGTGTGGTGATCATTTCCTCCACGGTCTGCCGGGCGCCGGTGGAGTTCAGGATCGTGCGGATCGCAGCTGCGTGTTCCTCGTCGAGGTCGCTTCGGCCGACGAGCTCGCGCAGTGTTTTCAGTTCGGCTGTGGAAGCTCGCTGGACCGCGAGCGCCATCAAGACGGTACCCTTGCCCTCGCGCAGGTCGTCCAGTACTGGTTTGCCTGTTTTGACAGGATCACCGAAGACCCCGAGCAGGTCGTCCCGCAGCTGAAACGCTTCCCCCAGTGGTATGCCGAAGCCGGTGCAAGCATCGAGTACGGGCGGGGCCGCTCCGGCTACTGCCGCCCCTATGTGCAGGGGCCGCTCTATGGTGTATTTAGCCGTTTTGTATCGAATGACGTGCAGCGCGGTATCCACGTCGCCGGCAAGGCGGCCGGTGGTCTGCAAGTCCAGGAGCTGGCCGTACATGACCTCGCTCCGCATTTCGGCCACCAGGGGCAGCACCTGGGCCAGCCGCTCCGGGCTGAGGTCTGCTGTTCGGAGAAGTTCATCGGACCACACCAGGGCCAGATCGCCGAGAAGGACGGCCGCGCCCACACCGTGCGCCTCGGCCCGGCTGCCCGGGCCGCCGCTGTCGGTATACGCGGTGGCCAGTGCACGGTGGGCGGACGGCCGGCCGCGGCGGATATCACTGTCGTCCATCACGTCGTCGTGTACCAGGGCGAACACCTGGAAGAGTTCGAGGCTGGCGGCAGCGCGAACGGCAGCAGTCATGTCACCTGTTGCTCCGGCAGCTTGCCATCCGTACAGGCACAGCAGGGACCGAAGTCGTTTTCCGCCGGTCAGGAGTCCGCGTAGGGCAGTGGTCAGGTAGAGCAGTTCGATTCCTGGCGCGGCACGTTCCTTGGTGTCCAGGAATCCGGTCAGAGCCGCGCCCACCTTCTGTCGTAGGGAAGAGAGGTCGGGCAGGACAGTGGGAAGGGTTTGTGTCACCGGCGGTTGATCCTCTTTCGTTCGAGAACCGTCGTCGCGGTTCCGTTCTTGCAGAGGACGGGCCAACGGACCCGCGTCCCCTCCTCAGGGCTTTGGCGGTGGTGCCGACCGGTTCCCGGGCGACACCACCGCGACGTGACGGTCGACGGCAGGTGATAAGGCTTCTACGCCTCAGTGCTGCCTGACGTCGGGGAGAATGGCGTGTCCCGCTCGGGGCGGGAAGGGCTCCGGCTCCAGGGAGTGGCCCCGTTGGCGTCGGGGGTCAGCGGGGTGAATCGCGCCGGGAGCGCAGTGAGCGTCCGGTGGACAGCCCCAGGGCGGTAGGTCAGCTTGTCGGCGGGAATGTCCAGTTCGATGTCCGGCAGGTAGGTCAGGAGCCTCTCGATGGCGGCGGTGGCGATCAGCGTGGCGACGTCACGGGCCGGACATGTATGGGGCCCTGCAGCGAAGGCCAGATGGGCCTTGCTCCCGGAGCGGTAGCCGTCCGCCGGCATGCCCGAGTGAGGACAGGTGTTGGCGGCGGCGTACGACACCATGACGGGCGAGCCTGCGCTGATGCGAGCACCGTGGAAGGTCACGTCCTTCTTGGGGAAGTGGACGCTGTAGTTGGCCAGCGGCGCGTCGTGCCACAGCGCGTCGTCGATGGCGTGCTGGATGGGCAGGCTCCCGGTGGTCAGGGTGCCGAAATATCGGTCGTCGCTGAGCATGCGGACGAGCGTGTTGGCGATGAGGTTGCACAGTGGCTCGTTCCCAGCCCCGAGGGTGATGAGGATCTGGTTGACGGCCTCTTCCTGGCTCAGTCCATTGGGGTGATCGATGAACCAGGAGGTCAAGTCGTGGCCGCGCTGCTCCGCCTTCGTCCTGTACAGAGTGTCGAGGTAGGCGCCGAACGACTGCCCGCCCGCTGCCTGTGTTTCCGGATCGCTGTCCATCATCGCCTCGAGCGCCCACACGAGCCGTGGGCCCTCCTCGTCCGGCATGCCGAACAGAGCATTGAAGACCATCAGCGGCAGCTGCTGCGCGTACTGGCGGACGAGGTCGACGCTCCCGGTATCAGCGAATTCCTGAAGCAGCGTGTCGGCGTACCGGAATGTCAGGACACGCACATCGTTCGGGTCCAGGAGACCGAAGCTGTCCGTGATCACACGTCGCAGGTGCGCGTGTGTCTCGCCGTCGGCGAAGAACAGACTTGGCCGCCACTCCACCAGGGGCCGGATCGGGCTGTCCTCCGGCACCTGAGGCAGCCAGCTCCGGGTGTCCTTGGTCCATGTATCGGTGTCCTGGAGGAGGTCAAGGGCGGCCCTGTAGTCGGTGATCAGGTTGACCACGAGACCGGGGGCCACCTCGGCTACGCCGACCGGCCCCTGCATGCGCAGCAGTTCATAGCTGCGCTGCGGGTTGGCGGCATGTTCGGCCCCGTGCAGGGACACGGGTGTTTCGGCTGGTGTGAGCGTCACGAGGCTTTGACTCCGGCACGGGTTATGGAATGTTCGGTCAGTTTGACCAGGGCGTTGAGGCCGCTGTTCTTCTCTCGTGCGTCACAGGTGACCAGTGGTGTCTCTGGGGCGAGGTCGAGCTTCGAACGGATGAGCGACAGGTCGTATTTGGGTGAGTCGGGGAAAACATTGACAGCGACGGCGTACGGCAAACCGCGCTCCTCAATGAGTTCCATCACTTCCCAGGAGTCTTTGAGCCGCCGGGTGTCGACCAGGACGAGGGCACCGAGCGCTCCGAAGGCGATGCCTTCCCACAGAGGAAGGAAGCGGCGCTGCCCGGGGGTTCCGTACAGGTACAGAACGATCTTGTCGCCCGGCAGGGTCAGGCGGCCGAAGTCGATGGCGACCGTGGTGGTGGTTTTGTCACGCAGGACATCGTGGCTGAGGTCGTCGGTAGCGACGGCGGCGTTCGTCATGACCTCGTCGGTGTGCAGGGTCGGAATCTGCGACAGCGACTTGACTACGGTCGTCTTGCCGATGCCGAGCGGGCCGGCAACGAGGATCTTGATCCTTCGGTGTTCTCCCTCAGGCAGGTAGACGGGGGGCGAGCTAGGCGGCAAGGAGAGCGTGGAGTCCACTCAGAACCTCTTCCAAGACTTCTTTCGACGGCCGGCCATCGTTCGACGCGCGCAGAGCGTCCGGTATGGGAACGGTGGCCTTTAACTGCCCGTCAGTTACGAGTTGTTCGGCAAGTACCAGGGTCACGCTGACCGGGAGGCCGAGATAGCCGGCTAGTTCGACGACGCTGAGAGATCCGTCGGTGACGAGCTCGACCACGCGCTGGTGCACCGCCGTGTGGAACCTGGCGAGGGGCAAGCCGCTGGCGCGCAGGGCAGCCAGCGAATCGAGGGTGCCCGAGAGGCCGGTGCCGGGACTGGTTCCGGTGGCCAGGTAGGCCGGAAGCAGACGTCGCTGTTCCTGACCGCGACTCATGACGCTGCGTCACTGGCGCGGGCGGGAACGGACATTATCTGTTCCCCGAGTTTCATGGCCTGGCGGGCCATGGTGGCCGCGACCACCCCCATGGGCATGTCCTGATCGCCCGCCGCCGCGATCAGGGTGTTGGTTCCTTCGCCGACCGGCATGACCATGTAGATACCCTGATCATTGTGTGAGGTGACGGTCTTGAGTGGAGTGCTTGGGGGTACTCCCAGAACGGCGTTGGTGGCGGCGCGGGAAGCGGAGTGCAACGCGGCAGTCATCGCACCGATGCCGTCCGCCTCGTCCTTGGTGAGGTTCTCGGAGGTGGCCTGGACCATCCCGTCGAGCGTCATGGTCAGGGCGTGCCGGACACCAGGGATCTCAGTGATGGGCTTCAGAACCCAGGCGGACGAACCGGTCACATCGTGGTTTTCAGGCGTGATCACAGTGCTTACTCCGAATCGGTGACGGGCCGGCCGTTGGTGAGACCACTTTGGAAATCGCTCCAGAGGGCGCCAGTGTCTTCCGGGTCCAAGGGGCGGGGCGCCACGGCGGCTTTGTCATTGGTGGCAGTCGCTGAGAAACGGCGGCGGCGCTGCGGCAGCTCCGCTGCCCCGTTCGGCGCGGACGGGGATGCTGGCGAATCGGGAGCTGCGGGCCGCCTGTGGGCCTGAGGTGCCGCGGCAGGTTGGGGCGCCAGGACCGACGGAGGTGTGGCGTCTTCGTCCATCGACGTCAGCAAGTTCTCGGGAACTGACACCACAGCGCGCACCCCGCCATAGGGAGAGGAATTGTCGATGGAGACGCGGAGGCCGTAGTCGGCGACGAGTCGGCCGATGGCGGCGAAGCCCATAGAGGGCGGGTCACCGAGCTCAAGGAGCATCACCTCTTGCTGTTCACCCGATATCAGACCTCGGCCGCGAGCGAGCGCCTCTGACGTCATACCCTTGCCGGCGTCGTCGATCGTGATGCACACACTGCCGTTGCCGGTCTGGACCAAGGTGACGTCCACCATGAAGTCGTCACGGGAGTGCTCCAGCGCGTTGGCCATCAGCTCGGCGCAGACCACAGCAACAGGCTCGGCTGCACGCCCGACCACTCCGATGCGGGAAAGGCTGTGCCGAGAAACGATGTTGACGCGTTCGAAGCCGCGCAGTCGCGAGGAGGCGCCGCTGACGACCTCACCCACGTAGGTGTCCTTGCGGACGTGACCCGGCCAGCCTCCGCACACGATGGCGGACCTTTGCGTGAGGCGCAGGTTCTGCTCATTGAGGTGGTCGGATTCAAGCAGGCTCTGCGTCAGACGGGGCGGCGCGCTGAACTCGTGCTGAAGGCCCACGATATTCGTCTGCAGCCGGTAGGAAAGAGCCTGAGACTCCTGAGTCGCACCGCGCAGGGCAGCCCGAGCAGCGGCGTCGATGCGGCGCCGTTCCTTGAGGACGATGCCAGAGACAGCTTCGGGCAGAGCGTCGAGGAGCTGTCCGGCCTCGGACCCCACGAGGTTCTTGTGCAGCAGTCCGGGGACTGGGTGATGAGAGCTGATCAGGTGCAGTGCGAGAGCGGGGAGCCGCTGGGAGACCATGTGACGTACTTCGTCGAGAAGCTCCGCCTCGCGGGTACTGGCTTCGTGCGTGCGGGACTCTGCGGTCTGCCTGTTCTGCGCCTCGGTTCGGGCGCGGCCCTCGGCAGCCTGCGCACGGGAACTGGCGGCCTGTGCCTCCGCGGACAACTCCTTGCCCCGTCGTATGAGTTTGCGGCGCGAGCGTGCCAGGAGCAGCGCCCAGACTGCTAGGAGAAGGGACAAGACGCCGAGGGCAAGGGCGATTTTTGAGGACAAGGTCACGGAGAGTGGTCCTAGATTTCGGGGTCGAGCCTTCGAAGAACGGCGCAGCGATTCGCTCCCCTCAAAGGGGGGTGAGCACGGTCTCCGGAGAACTGGCGGGCAGGAGTAATGTGTGGCAATTCGTGAACAGCCCGTGGACCGTTCGTGCAGGGCGAAGCGGTGGCACCGCAGACAAACGACTGCGTGACTGAGACGAGCCCGGTGAATCGCCCGAGCCGGCCAAGGCTCTATCGGCGTGATCCCCCACGAGGTGCATCGGTCGTCCCGCCCGCCTCGCGTGCAACTCCCGGCCTCGGAAACAGTCGCAGGGCGGAGCCCGGTGAACGTGAACGAACAGGTTCATCAGAGCTCCGATGAGGACGGCGAACGCAGGTTCCATCTGGGCCTTCCCGCCATCCCACGCAGTCGACTCGCGGCCTTGCCACTTCCTAACGCGCGTTCAGCTTACTGGAGTTGATCTGTGTACGCAGCGTTGACGGGCCCCACAATCACGAACCAGGTGATCTTTGTATGCCGAGTTCTCGCCGCTCACACGGCGCGGGCGATGGCACCCTCCGGCAGCATGCCCGGATGCAGACTGTGGACAGCTCCGACGTCGCCGAGCCGACGTGACCCGCGCTCCGCCGTGCTCACCGCTGCTGACCCCACCCTCACCACCACCACCGCTGACCCCACCATCTGGCTGCGCACCGATCGACTCGACCAGCGCGGCCTCGGTACATCGCAGCCTCACACACCGACCAGGTGAGCAGATCACGAGGCATCGGCTGCAGGGTTTGCGTTCGCTCGTGGCCTGGGGGCGGCGTCAGGCGTACCAGGTATCCGCAGGGGGCGGCAGTGGTGACACCCTCAAGCAATTCCCTTGGCGCTGGTGGGCCGACTGCGTTCTTGTTCTAGGCTGCGAAGATGACGAAGGCGGCCGACCCCACTGGCCTCCCCGTTTCGGTCGGGGCGACTGAGCTGGGCTGACTGTGGTGGGCCGTGGCTCTCGGTGGCTCGTCGGTGGGTGGGCATGGCTGGGGCCCGATGCTTGGGCCGGGTGCTCCAGGGTTCCTCGGGTCGTGGGTGGTCAAGGACCGCGCCGGTGTTCAGGTGGCTGGTCTCGGCAGGGCAGCGAGACAGGCGAATGCGTTCGCCAACTCGTGCCGCCAGGGCCAGGTGGCAGCGATCCGTAGGTGGAGGCGGCCTCCACGGGTGATGCGGGCGGCTGCGTGTAGCAGCCGGTAACGGAGCTTCTTCGGCTCGGCGGTGGCCAACTCTCCATGCAGGAGCAGGGTCTGGGTCCAGGCGATCAAATCGGCAGCGGTCAGGGACAGCTCCAGCCAGGCGGTGTTGAGCGCGAAGTGGCGGGAGGGGAAGCGGCCGAAGCCGGTGGTCCTGCCGCAGCGAATGCGGTCCTCGACACGGGCGTGTGCGCGGTGGCGAACCTCCAGATGTCGCAGGGAGCCCTCGCCGGCCGGGGTGTCGGTGAGGAAGACCTGATGGCGCATGCCCTCGTCCAGGTCGAACAAGGACAGCTGGGCGCCGGGGTGCGGGCGTTCGCGCCGGACGATGATCCGGGTGCCGTCTGGGTGGTCGGCAAGGTCGACCATGCCGGTCGGCTCTGCCACTTCGGCGCCGGTCCGCAAGGTGCCGTCCTGCTCGAGCGCGGGTGGCCAGAGGTGGTCAGGCAGGGTGCGGATCGCGCGGCGAACCGGTTCAGTGACGGCGTATCCGACGGAGAAGGAGGTGTGGATATCCCGCTCGCGCGGCGCTCGGACGTGGGTGAGGAATGCCTTTGCTCCTCCGGTACTGTCGGCGCGGATGAGGATGTCGGTGCCGTGGCGGTGGGCGTCGGGGATCTGGGCCAGGGCCGCGTCCAGGACTGTGATGTGGTCGGTGGCGGTGTTGGCACCGGCGTTGCCCGGCCGCAGCACTGCGGCCAGGGCTTCACCGGTGTTGTCCAGGAAGCACAGCAGCAGGTGGTAGCCGAAGCCGCGTTTGTAGGTGGCTGCCGCCCCCGATTACTGTCCAACAGGGATCCCCACCATCCGACCGTTCTGGCGCAGGCCAGCCTGAAGAGCTACTCCACCTCATACTGGTGGTCCGCCGCATTCTTCATCGGTGGACTGGTTACCTGCGCCCTGCTCTACCGCCGAGGCAAGGCGGAAAGAGACCCCGGCGCTGGGCCTGTCGTTCATATGTGACAAACCAGAAGAAGATCGCCACTCCCCCGCACGCTGGCCAAAATCGCTCCCTGCACCGCTCGGCGAGCGGGGTCAACCACCCGCTGACAGCGGCGGTTTCCCGGCTCCCGCAAGAGACGCCGTCGCGGCCATCAGGTGCTCCATGGAGCGCTCCATGTCCGCCCCGGGGCGACCGCCCCGGACCAGGAGCTCCAGCGAGAGCCCGTCGAACCCGGCAAGAATGAAGCGGGCGAGCTCTGCCGCGGGCACTGCGGGAACTTGACCAGCCCGCTCCGCGGCCTCCGCGACGATCACCGCCGCCGCGTCCTGAATGTCCCGGTGGAATCGGTCGGCTACATCACGGAGCTCCGGGCTCCGGAGCGCGAAGATGACGAGCTCATACATCAGGAGATGGCGCTCCGGCTGCTCACAGAGCTGACGCCACAACGCGTCCCCCACGGCGCGGAACGCCTCTTCGAGCGTCGCCGAGCTGCGGCTCGCCTCGGCGCGCACCCTGGCGACCATGCCCTCGGCGAGGCTCTCCAGCACTGCCCGGTACAGGTCTGCCTTCGCGCCGAAGGTGTAGTGCACGGTTGCCTGCGCGACCCCGAGCTCCGAGGCGATGGCCCGCGTACTCCCTGCGGCAACGCCCTCGCGCCCCATGAGATCAATGGCCGCCGCGATGAGCTGGGGACGGCGGTCGGCGGCGCTGACATGAGACATGTGGCCGATTGTAGCAACACAGTCAAACGTTCAAGTCAAGTGACTTTGTCACTCGACAAAGTCACTTGTACAGTGATCCGCTAATGGCATGGCGGAGCACCAGCGGAGGGTGGAAAAGATGACCATCACGACCTTACGAGCGGGCCGCAAGCCGCCTGAGGGGCGCGCGCTGCCCCTGGTTGGGCACGCGCTGAGCGTGCCCCCGGGCGGATTCATCCGGTACGCGATGCGCGAGGCACGCACCCTGGGCCCGGCCTACACCCTGCGGTTCTTCGGCCAGGAGCTGCTGATCGTCTCGGGGCTGGACCTGGTGGCCGAACTGTGCGACGAGTCGCGCTTCCGCAAGTCGGCGACCGACGCCCTGAAGGCCGTGCGCGACTTCGCGGGCGACGGCCTGTTCACCGCGTACGGCGACGAGCCGAACTGGCGCAAGGCGCACAACATCCTGCTGCCCGCCTTCGCCGCGAACGCCCTACGCGACTACCACCCCACGATGTTGGATGTGGCACGCAAGCTCATCACCCACTGGGACGCCCACGAGGGCACACCGGTGGACGTGGCAAGCCATATGACCCGGCTCACTCTGGACACCATCGGGCTGTGCGGCTTCGGCTACGACTTCGACTCCTTCGGCCGTGACAGGCCGCACCCCTTCATCGGCTCGATGGTCCGGGCGCTGGCCCATGCCCAGGCCAAGCCGCAGTTCATCCCCGGGCTTGATCTGCTCTATCGCTCCCGCAACACCCGCAACGCCGCCGACATCGCGGCCATGAACACCCTTGTCGACGACGTCATCCGGCGACGCCGTACCGCGGGCCCGGGCCGCGCCGACGGCGCCGACGACTTGCTGGGGCTGATGCTGCACGCCACCGACAAGGAGACCGGCGAGCCGCTGGACGACCTCAACATCCGCCACCAGGTGATCACCTTCCTGATCGCCGGGCACGAAACCACCAGCGGCGCCCTCTCCTTCGCGCTGTACTACCTGCTCAAGCACCCCGAGGTGCTGGCCAGGGCCCAGGAGGAGACCACCACCGTGTGGGGGGACGAGCCTGAACCCGACCCGAGTTACGAGGATGTCGGCCGACTGCGTTACGTCCGCCAGGTCCTCAACGAGGGCCTGCGGCTGTGGCCCACCGCCCCCGCCTTCTCGCTGGAGGCTCTGGAGGACACAATGCTGGGCGGCCGCTACCCGTTGCGCCAGGGCCGGGCCGTCATGGTCCTCACCCCGATGCTGCACCGCGACCCGGCCTGGGGCGACAACCCCGGGCTCTTCGATCCCACGCGCTTCACGCCGGAACGCGTGGCCGACCGCCCCGCCCACCTCTTCAAGCCATTTGGCAACGGTGAACGTTCCTGCATCGGCCGGCAGTTCGCCCTGCATGAGGCAACGCTACTGCTCGGCCTGCTCGTCCACCGCTACCGACTGGTGGACCACAGCAACTACAAGCTGCGAGTCAAGGAAACCCTGACGCTCAAACCGGACGGATTCCGTCTGACACCGGTACGCAGGACCGCGGCCGACCGCCACCGGGTCAGGCCGCCCGCCCCGGCCGCGGTGTCCGCCCCGCCCGAAGAGACCACGCCCGCTCTGCGCGCCCCCGGCACGGAGCTCACCGTGCTGTACGGCTCCAACCTCGGCGCCTGCCGTGCCCTGGCCCACGACCTCGCCGACCAGGGAGCACGGCACGGATTCACCCCTGAGGTCAGCCGACTGGACGACGCCGTGGACACGCTCGTGCCCGACCAGCCGGTGGTAATCGTCACCGCCTCCTACAACGGACGCCCGACCGACGACGCCTCCCGATTCATCGAATGGGTGTCCGACAGCAAGAACGTCGGCCGCCTGGCCGGCGTCCCGTATTCCGTACTGGGACTGGGCGACCGTAACTGGGCCACCACCTATCAGCGCATACCCACTCTGATCGACGAGAAGCTGGCCGCTGCCGGGGCCGAAGCCGTGGTGGAGCGAGCGGCCGTTGACGTGAGCGCCGACGGCGCCGACGAGACCACACGCTGGGGCACCGGGCTGTGGTCGGCCCTGCTCAGCCGCTACGGGAAGCCCGCCGGGGGCCCGGTGTCCCACGGGATCACGCCCCGCTACTCGGTGGAGGACGCCGACTCGGAGGAGGACCACACGGTACTCACCACGTCGCCCGACGGCGATTCCCTCCTGCCACTGGAGGTGGTGACCAACCAGGAACTGTGCGACACCGACAGCCCCTTGGCCCGCTCCAAGCGCTTCATCCGGCTGCGTCTACCCGCTGGCACGCCCTACCGGGCCGGTGACCATCTGCTCATCAGGCCGGCAAACCCTGCCGCACTCGTGGAACGCCTCGCGGATCTACTCGGTCTCGACCTCGACCGGGTGGTTCGCCTGCGGACGACGACGGGCCGCGACCCGCTCCCCGTGAACCGGCCACTGAGCATGGGCACCCTGTTGACACACTTCGTGGAACTCCAGCAACCCGTCACCGCATGCCAGGCCACGCTCCTGGCATCCGTCGCCCAGTGCCCGCCGGACCGGACGGCACTGGAGGGCCTGGCCGCAGCCCCGCACAACGGAACCGGCGAAACCCTCCCCACCGTGCCTGCTCTGCTGGAGCGGCACACGTCCTGCCGACCGTCGCTACCCCTGCTGCTCGAAGCGCTCTCCCCCTTGCGCCCGCGCTACTACTCGGTCTCCTCCTCCCCCACGGTCTCCCCCGACGCCGTCGACCTCATGGTCGCCGCAGCACCAACGCCCCACCGAAGCGGCAAAGGCACATTCCTGGGTGTGGGCCCCGCCTACCTGAGTACGGTGCAACCGGGAGACGTCGTCCACGCCAGGAACGCCCCCTGCCGGGATGTCTTCCGACTCCCCTCGGACCCGTCCGTCCCGGTCATCACCGTGAGCGCGGGAACCGGGCTCGCCCCGTTCCGCGCCGCGATCGCGGACCGCACTGCATCGCCGCAGCCCGGCCGGGCTCCCCTCGTGTGCTACTTCGGCTGTGACCACCCGGACGTGGACTACCTGCACCGCACCGAACTGGAGGCAGCGGAGGCCGCAGGCGCGGTCAGCCTGCGGCCGGTCTTCTCCCAGGCCCCCGAGAACGACGACCGGTTCGTCCAGCACCGCATCCAGCGCGAAGCCGATGAGATATGGGCCCTGCTGGAAGCCGGCGCTCACGTCCGCGTCTGCGGCGACGGCCGCGCGATGGCACCCGCCGTGCGCGACGCGTTCCGACGGATCTACTGCGACCGCGTGGAAGACGACGAGCAGAACGCCGAGACCTGGCTGTCCACCCTGATGGCCGAGGACCGCTACGTGGAGGATGTCTGGACGGGCTGACGCGTTCCCTGCGCCCTGGCCCCGCCGGAGGGCGAGACGTCACCGCACCTGCTCCGCCCTCCGCTCGTAAGCTGTGAAGTTTCATCGATAGCCAGAACGCACAGTAAATGGCGCACAATACGTTGAGATAATGCGGGTCTTCGGGCAGTGGCTCGCCGAGCAATCTTCACCTACATCGCACGCGAGCACTGCCTGGACTGGATCAGCCACATGGCCAAGGCGCCGACGCAGACGACGGGCGAACCGCTAGGCGTCATATCGCGGATCCAGCGGATCTCCGGGTTGTCGCAGTTCTTCCGGGACACCGCGCAATTGCGGTACGCCGCCGTACCCAATCACTCCCTCATCGGCACCGGTGACGCGGCCGAAGTACCCGCAGAAGGTACCGCGGTTCATCCCCGAGCAGGACCTTGACCGGCTGATGCCCGCCATCGACGCGATCACCTGCCTGTTCCAGCGGGCCTCCTGCTGGTTGCCCGCTGGTCCGGAGCCCGCCGCGCCGGGATCCAGCAAGTGCCACAGGACTGCCTGAACCACTAGCCCGACGGCGCCCTGCGACTCCTCTTGTCCGGCCGCAAGACCTGCAAAGGGCACGTCGTCCCCCTACACGAGGATGCCGCCGAGGCCCTGCAGAAGGGCATCGACCTGCGCAGAAGCGCACCGGAGCGGCCGTTCACGGACGAGCAGACGGGCGAGGAGGTCCGTTGTCCTGTTCGACGTCCGTCTGCCCCTGCTTGTGCATGCAAGCGACCCAGGCCTGCCGGAGTGCGGCACCATCCTGCTGTTCGGCCTTCTTCGTGCCGTTGTCCCCGGCCGTCCCATGTGTCGAAGAAGACGCTGCACAGCGACGCGCGGCTCCTCGCCGAGGAGACCGCCAAAGCAGGCAAGCACCTCACCGCAGCCCAGCACAGGGAGGTCGAGCGGTGGGTGAGGCGATCCAACAAGGGGCATGACCCGGATACGCCAGAAACCCGCCACGGGATGATCTTGGAGTCCGGACGGCTCGTTACGGGGTGTCGCCCGCGAGGGTGTTGACGCGGTTCGCGTACTCGCGGCGGGCCTTGCGTTGTGCCGGGATGGCAGAGGCGCTGTCGAGCGGCTGGCGGTGGACCGAGGCCGTCGCGGGGACTCGGAGCGTGTAGCCCTGGCCACGCCGTACGGTCACGCCCTGGTCGAGCGCGGCCCGCTCGGCGTCGTCCAGTTCGGTCGTGCGGAGGAAGTCGGCGACCTTACCCGGCATGTCGAGGGTGACCGGCAGCTCGCGGGCGGGGGCGTCTTCCTCGATGGCGGTGTGGTCGGGCATGAGGTCGGCGACGGCCGTGCGGATCGCGCCGCGGCTGACGCCGTGGTTGCGGGCGAGGGCGGCGATGGAGCGCCTTTCCAGGTATGCGGTGCGCACGTCGGCGGTCTGGACGGCCGCCACGGCGGGGCGGCGTCCGCCCTTGCTGCCCTTGGCCTCAGCGGCGCGCAGCCCGTCGTAGGTCAGTTCGCGCCGGAGGCCGGCGGCGGTGAGGGTCTAAACCATGGACTTCACGGTGGACAGGAACTCCCCGGTGCGCGAGTGGCGGGCGGTGAGGTCCATCGCGGAGAACGCACCGTCGTGGATGCGCAGCGCGAGGCGGTCGCAGTGGAGGACGTCGAGCACGTCGAGGATGTGTCCGGTGCCGCGTACGAGGCGGAACATCTCGGAGATGTGCACGGTGTCCCCGGGCCGCGCGTAGTCAAGGAGCGCGCGGAACTTCGGCCGCCGGAGCGGGTGAAGGCGGCTGGAGGTGCCCGCGTCCTCCTCGAAGACGACCGGGTCCTCGATGCCAGCCTCGGTCAGGACGAGGTTCTGCCGGGCGGTGGACTGCTGGTCGGTCGAGACCCGCTTGTCGACCAGGTTCGCCACCGAAGAGCCCCTTTCCGGACGAAGGACCGGACCCTATCTGTCGTCAAACCCTGTCAACAATCACCATCGGATCCGATTGGATTCGGGCCGCCGTGAACCCCCGGATTTCCCGGCTTCATTGGACGCGTCGCCTGCCTGTCGTCAAACGATGGCGGGCTCAAGCGGTCAGCGCATCACCGCTGTTCAGAAGGTCAGCGTAGACCTCGGCTGACGTGCGGTAGCCGTGGGTCTTGCGGGGGCGGTGGTTGAGTTCGTGAGCGATGGCGTCGAGGTCGGCCTGGCTGAACGTGCGGAGGTCGGAGCCCTTGGGGAGGTACTGCCGTAGCAGGCGGTCGGTGTTCTCGTTGGTGCCGCGCTGCCACGGGCTTCGCGGCTTGCAGAGGTAGATCGGCATACCCGTCTCGGCTGTGATGGCCTGGTGTTCGGCCATCTCGCGGCCTCGGTCCCAGGTGAGGGTTCGCCGCAGCTGGTACAGGAACCGACGCGCGTGCTGCATCGGTGCCCCGAGCGCCCGCCCCATCAAGCTGAACGACTGCCCCGCACGCCAGCGTCTCCAGATCTCATCCTGTTGTGCCGGCGAAAACCCGTAGTCACGCACCTGTGCCTCCACGATCACATGATCACCGTGGGTGGCGCATTGATCACTTGAGGATGCCATCGTTTGCCGACACTTGAGAACCGTGGTGTCAGCGGCCAGGCACATCGTCGGCGGCGATTCTGTCTGCAGCTGACGAGAAGGCCGTCCACCAGGGCCTGGAGCCCGTCCCGGTAGGTGTCCTCAGCGGTCAGCGGAGCCCAACGGTCTGCGGCCTGCGCCAAGCGGGGTAGCTCGCTTGGGTCGAGATCGGCGAAGACTTGCTCCCGGTAGGTCGCACGGCCATCGTCTGCGCGCCGTCGGGCCGCTGTTGTCCTGACCACGATCTCTCCGGCGGTGTAGTACCAGATCGCACGGTAGCCGTGCACGGCCCGGTCGAGGGAGAGGCCGCATTCGACCAGGCCGTCGACGATCTGCTCGACGAACCACAGCGCGCTCGTGGCCAGCAAGTCGTCGGCGGTCAGTACCTCCACGATCCAGGGGCAGGCGACGAGCGCCTCGTGGACTGCGGTGGCGGCCACGATGATCCGCTCGCGAGGGTGGGCGGGCAGCTCCGGTCGGCGCAGGGTGCGGGCGGCGTAGTCGTCCAGCAGGAGGACGAGCAGTTCCTCCTTGTCGCGGACGTAGTGGTAGAGCGCCATCGGCGTACTGCCGACTTCCGTGGCCAGCCGGCGCATGGTCAGTCGGTCCACGCCCTCCTCATCCACGATCCGGCGGGCCGTCTCAATGATCTCCTCGCGAGAGATGCGGGGAAGGCGGCCCAGGGTTTTGCGCGGTGCGGACGGTTGCGGCATGCCCCCATCATTCCCCAGGTGTCGACAACAGCGAACCCCGACCTGTAAGTTTTCTTACGTGTACAGAAACTCTCGCGGGAGGCCTGGAGTGGTGCTGGCGGCTGCCGCCGTCGCCCAGCTCGTCGTCGCCCTGGACATGTCCGTGGTCAACGTCGCATTACCCGCGATCCGCACGGCGCTGGGATTCGCGCCGCTCGACCTGTCGTGGGTCGTGCACGTATATGCGCTCACGTTCGGCGGGTTCCTGCTGTTGGGGGGACGCGCTTGCGACCTGTACGGCCGGCGTCGGATGTTCGTGCTGGGGCTGACCGTCTTCGGGCTGTGCTCGCTTGTGGGCGGGCTGGCCCAGGATCCCTGGCAACTGATCGCCGCACGCGCCGGTCAGGGCCTCGGCGCCGCCGCAGCCGCGCCGGCCGCGCTGGCGATGCTCACCACCACCTTCGCCGAAAACCCCCAGCGCGTCCGGGCGCTGGGCGTGTGGAGCGCGGTGAACGCCGCGGGCGGCGCGCTGGGCGTGCTGGCAGGTGGACTGCTGACCGAGTACGCGGGCTGGCGCTGGGTCATGCTGGTCAACCTGCCTATCGTCGCGGCGGCTCTCGCACTCATCCCCGCAGGGGTGCCCGCTGGAGCATCACCTGCCCGACGTGAGAGGCTGGACGCACTGGGCGCCGTCCTGGCGACAGGCGGAGTCGGGCTGTTGGTGTTCGGTGTCGTCCGCACCGGCACCCAGGGCTGGGGTTCCCCGGCCATATGGGCGACCCTCGCCGCCGCAGGTTCGCCCTCATCAGCCCAGACGGCAGCTTCCTCGCCGACGTGCTCGGCCCGTCCCTCGTCACCAGCGTCGGTGCCGGGCTGGTCCTGGCTCCGGTTGCCGCCGCCGCGACCACCGGCGTCGCTCCCCGCGAGGCCGGCATGGCCAGCGGCTTCATGAACAGCTCCCGCCAACTCGGCGGCTGCATCGGCCTGGCCGCCCTGGCCACCATCGCCGCGCACCACTCTGGCACGACCGCCGACCCCGCCGCACTCAACGACGGCTACGCCCTGGGCCTGGCCACCGCCGCCGCCATCTTCGTGCTCGCGGCAGTCGTGGCCATCGGAGTACTGCCGCGCCGCCGAGCCATCACCCCTGTCCCGCGATCCACCGATCCCACAGAGAACGAGTTGGAAGGAACCCCGTCATGACGACCACTACCATCGACCTGTTCGCCTCGGCGCTGCATTTCCACCCCGACGGCGACGTCCGAGCCGTCGAACGGCAGATGACGAACAGCAGCTCCGGCGCCTGGCAGATCGCCACGTTCCACGTGGAGACCAACGCCGACGTTCACGCCGACCACTGGGAGATGCATCCGGAGGCCGAGGAAGCGGTGTGCTGCCTGACCGGCGGCATCCGTCTCTACTTCCGTCCCGACGTGCCCGGCGGGACCGAGGACATGGTGCAACTGCAGACAGGCGCCGCCGTGATCGTCCCCCGCGGCCGCTGGCACCGCCTGGAACTGGACGCCCCCAGCGACCTGATGTCGATCACCCTCCGCCAAGGCACCCGCCTCGAAAAGCGCACCGACATACACTGATCGAAGGTGGCCCGGCAAAGGGGCTGCCGGGCCACCACGAACCTCGCCCGAAGGCTTGGCGTCGCCTGGCCCCGCCGGCACAAGGTGTTCATCGCGCTTGTCGGGGACATCGTGCACCCAGCCGGCCGCACAAGGTGACGAACGTCAGGACAGCACCGTTGTCCACGGCGCCAGCTGAGACCTCAGCCCGTCATCGCCCTGGAGCGGTGGCCGGTTGTGCTGGCGTCCTCGGCATCTGCGCGGAAGGTTCCCAGTGCCATCCCGTCAGGCCGACTGACGGTGATCAGGGCGACGGTGGAGCGGCCGAATGACGCGACGGCATCTGCTCCAGGCCGGCCCGGCGCGGCACGTGCGGTCAGCGGGGGGAGAAGCGGGCGAGTTCCTTGTCAAAGCCGACCAACAGCTCTCCGCCCGGCGCCACCGCCAACGCCTGGACAGGCGCGGGGAACGACAGGAAAGGAGCGAACTGCTCGCCGGTGGCCAAGTCCCACATTCGCACCGCCCTATCGTCGCTGCCGGTGACAGCGACCGGGCGGCCGTCCACCACCGACGTAGTTACCGTCGCCACTGCACGCACCGCCCAGGCGTGGGTGGTGATGGTGTGCCGGAGCTGGGGGGAGGCCGTCACCGGTGGCCCAGTCCATCCCCCGCCGCAGCTCCGGCTCACTCTCCACCGGCACCGCGTGATCCGCGCCGCCAACCCGCGATCCCCGTACCGGGCGGCATCCAATGCCAGCAACTGTCGCCGCACCCCAGCCCCCGCATCTCGGTGCAGATGCGTCGAGGCCCGGTACACCACCGCCGCCAGCACCTCCTCCCGCCCCGCCGCACCATCCAGCGCCGCCAGGACCTACCCCGGGTCGGCGTTCACCAGCCACCCCGGATCGGCCAACCGCCCACCCACCACTACACCCTCACTCCCCGCGCCACCGCCGTGGAGACCGTCATTCGTGATCGACACGGTAACCGCCTGCACCCCTCAGGCGAGCGCCGGGACCGGAGTTGGGTACTTCTACGCACGCCCGTGGTCCCGGGCCTGGCCCAACCCTGCACCCAGCCAACCCAAGCCAAGCCACGGCGACCGCACCACGGGTGCGGTCGACTCTCCGGCGGGCGGCACGTTCCTGCTGTTGCCGGTGGCGCGTGCTGTCCACCCGATCCGGCACTACGGTGTCTGCTCGGGCGCGGTCAACGGGGCGGAGAAGAAGGCGAATTCCCCATCGAAGCCGCCCGGCCGACCCCGGACGGCTTGGACCGCCGTCACAAGCCGCTACAAATGAACACTGTCCGGGCGTGGCGGTCTCACTCGACTGCAAGGCAAGCAGCGCCGGGAAATGCCGAGATCTGCAGCAGAGTCGAGCTCAGTGTCGGGCGAGTACGGCGATTTCGGGGCCGAAGCCGACCACGAGGCGGCCATCCGGCGCCACTTCCACTGCGCCTATGGGCATAGGGAAGGCCAGAGGCCGCCCGATCTGCTCGCGTGTGGCCACGTCCCACATGCGCACCGTCCCGTTCCTGCTGCCGGAGATCAGTACGGAGCGGCCATTGATGACGGTTGTCGTGAGGGCTTTGATGTTCTCACTGCGGCCGAAGTAGTCCTCTTCTTCCAGTTCCTCGCCTGTGGTGAGGCTGCACATTCCCTCCAACGCGCCCCCGTAGGCAGCCGCCGCGTGACCATCCACCACCACGACGGCGACAGTGCTCACCCCCTCAGGCCACCCGGGTGCTTCCTCGAACGGCTCACCCACCTGTTCGCCGGTGGCCAGGTCCCACGCCCATACCGAGCCGCAGGCGTCTCCGAAGACGCCTGCCACCACCACCGTGCGTTCCTTGGCTTCTGTAACCGCTTCACCGCCGTCAATTGCCTCTGCTGCGGCTCCCAGGTGTCGGTCGTCGAGGGCCTCAACCGCCAGCGAGAGCACTGCGTCGCCGGGGCCTTTGAGTTCGTGGATCTGTTCGCCGGTGGTCAGGTCCCACACCTCGGGCCAGCCGGTGACAACGACGGGCCGGCCGTCCAGCACCGCCGTCGCCAACGCCTGCCCCCCTCTTCCGTTGGTCGGGAATTCGCGGAGCTGTTCACCAGTGGCCAGGTCTCGCACCCTGACCACTTCGTCCGAGCCGCTGAGGATCACGGCGACGGGACGACCGTCCAGCACCGCGGTCGCTACCGATGCTCCTCGGCGGTCGGTCACGGGCCCCCAGAGCTGCCGGCCGGTGTTGAGGTCCCATGCCCGCACGTTTTCACCGACGGACTCGGGCCCGTCACTGATGACGGCTATGAGGCGTCCGTCCAGCTCTGCCGTTGCTATCGCCCGCACCGGCTCGGTGTGGCCCGCGACAGGCTTGCCGACATGCTCGCCGATGAGCGCCTCTCCGCCGCTGCCGGGAAGGGTGACGGGGCGGCCGTTCACCACCATGGCCCCCAGTGCCTCCGGGCGGCCGTCCACCACCATCCCCAGCTTCTCGTCGTAGCGAGCCGGGGGGACGCCGATCTGCCGGCCCGTGGCCAGGTCCCAGACCCGCACCGTGCGGTCCCAGCTTCCGGTGACAGCAACGGCGCGGTCATCGACCATCGCCGTCGCCACCCCCCGTACCTGGCTGGTGTGGCCGGTCAGGGCTTCACCGACGGGCCGGCCGGTGGTCAGGTCCCAGACCCGCACCGTCTTGTCGTGGCCGCCGGTGACGGCGACCGGGCGGCCGTCCACCATCGCCGTCGCCACCGCCAACACCCCGCCGGTGTGCCCGGTCAGAGGTTCACCGACGGACCGGCCGGTGGTCAGGTCCCACATCCGCACTGTGTCGTCCCAGCTGCCGGTGATGGCAACGGGGCGACCGTCCACCGTCGCCGTCGCCACCGCCGACGCCCAGCCGGTGTGGCCGGTCAGGGGTTCACCGACGGGCCGGCCGGTGGTCAGGTCCCACATCCGCACCGTCTTGTCGTCGCTGCCGGTGATGGCAACGGGGCGACCGTCCACCATCGCCGTCGCCACCGCCAACACCCCGCCGGTGTGCCCGGTCAGGGGTCCACCGACCGGCCGGCCGGTGGTCAGGTCCCACATCCGCACCGTCTTGTCGTGGCCGCCGGTGATGGCAACGGGGCGACCGTCCACCATCGCCGTCGCCACCGCCAACACCCCGCCGGTGTGCCCGGTCAGAGGTTCACCGACCGGCCGGCCGGTGGTCAGGTCCCACATCCGCACCGTCTCGTCGTCGCTGCCGGTGACGGCGACCGGACGGCCGTCCACCATCGCCGTCGCCACCGCGCGCACCGTGTCGGTGTGGCCGGTCAGGGGTTCACCGACGGGCCGGCCGGTGGCCACATCCCACACCTGTACCAGCTTGCCGCGGAGGCTGTTGCTGCCGGTGAGAGTGACGAGAGCAAGGGTGCGGCCGCCCACTGCGGCTGTCGCCACCACCGCCACTTCGTCGGGGTAGTAGCCGCCCAGAACGGAAATGTCCTCGGGACGGAAGAGCGAACTGGTTGCCCACGCAGCCCGCTTGTCGGCACTGAGCGTACTGGCATTCGTGTGCGCAGAGCCAAGGAGGGAACCGCTGGCCCACTCCACACGCCACTCGGCGTCGGGTTCGTCGCCCGCCTCGGCCGCAGCGAGTTCCGCCGCCAGCTCCGGTGCCCCATACCGGGCGGCGTCCAGCGCCAGCAACTGCCGTCGCACCCCAGGAGCCGCGTACTTGTGCACGCGCATCGACGCCCGGTACACCGCCGCCACCAGCACCTCTTCAGCGCCGGCGGCACAGTCCAAACCTGCCCACACCTGGGCCGGGTCGGCATTCACCAGCCACCCCGGATCGGTCAACCGCCTGCTCGCACCCGCGGACGGTTCGCGGCACGCCCCACTATCTTGAAGATCACCAGACATGAACAGCACAGTAGCTGCTCTCAGCCCTACCCAACTCCCAGACAGGCAACGGGAAAGGCAGTCCGTACTTCTCCATAGCCCACTCAACGCCATGGGCAGGACAGCGCCGCGCCTCCTGCTACAAACGGTGACCGACCCGATCACCCACTATGGTCGCAGTGGGTGGCAGTCAGCGGGCCAGAGCAGGATCCGATCGATCGCCCCAGCATCGCCTATTCGCGCGAGTTCTGACCTCGTGCCTTCACGAGGTGGCTTGTCAGACTGCTGGCCACAGAGGCAGATGAAGCTTCCCCTTGATCGTGGACACCTGGAGACTGGGACCTGAGGTTCCAGAGGAAGTAGCACCAGGTGGGAAACAAGTACACGAAGCGGTACGCCGAGGAGTTCAAGCGGGACGCGATCGCGCTCGTCGACTCCTCGGGTAAGACGGTCACCGCCGTGGCCCGGGAACTCGGCATCAGCTCCGAGTCTCTGCGCGGCTGGTACCGCAAGGCCAAGACGGACCGGGGCGAGGGCGTGTCCGGCGAGTTGACCAGTGCCGAGCGCGAGGAGCTCAAGCGGCTGCGCAAGGAGAACCGCGAACAGCAGCAGACGATCAAGATCCTGAAAAAAGCGACGGTGAGGTCAATGGGTCGGTGCAACATCCCAGGTAGAACGGTTACTGGAGGTGTTGCTGGGTGGCGAGGATCGGGCGTCCGGGGTTGTCGGACGAGCAGAAGCGTGAAGTGTGGCGGCGATGGCGGGACGGGCAGTCGCTGAGCGAGATCGGGCGTTCGCTGGGCAAGGTGCCCGGGTCAATCCACGGGGTGGTCGCGGCGAACGGCGGTTTTGTCCCGGCGGTCAGGACCCGATCGGCCGGGGTGCTTTCGCTGGCAGAGCGGGAGGAGATCTCCCGGGGCTTGGCCGCTGCTGACTCCTTCCGGGCGATCGCGGGCCGGCTGGGACGGGCGCCGTCCACGGTCAGCCGTGAGGTGGGGCGTCACGGCGGGCGTGAGAAGTA